>NZ_JBWDOG010000009.1:0-191627 GCF_056269115.1 Patulibacter ginsengiterrae | reverse complement strand
GCCCGACGCTACCACCGGCGGGTGCGCCCGCCAACCCCTTCGGGCAGGCCTGTCGGTCGTCAGCCGATCTCGAGCAACGAGCGACAGGTCCAGAGCGCGTCCTGGACCGGGACCGGCGAGACGCCCGGCACCTGGAGCACGAACAGCACCACCCGCTTCGTCCGCGCGCTGACCGCGAACGGACGCGGGACCGACCGGAACAGCATCGCGACCGGTCGCGCGGCGTCGGCGACCACCAGCGTGCCGGTGGGCAGCTCGCTCGCGTGCCGGCCGCTGCCGAGCTGCTCGCCCTCGACGCTCGGGCGGACCCCGAGCGGGCCGTCGAGCAGCGACGCGTCGACCGCCCAGACCCCGACCCCGGTCTCGACCAGCGCGATCAGCAGCGCGTCCTCGGGCATCCCGTTGGAGACGAACCCGCCCTTCCACAGGCGCAGGAAGATCGCCTGCTCGATCGGCGTCCGGTCACGGTCGGGATCGAGCCCGATCTGCCGGAAGAACGCGCGGTGCAGCGCCGGCACGTCCTCCTGGCGGGTCTGCAGCGCCTGCGCGCCGCGGACCCGGTTCGAGAGCGCACCGAGCCGGTGCCGTACCCACGGCGGGCTGCGGCGGAGACCGACCCACGGCAGCTCGACCGTCACCATCGCCAGCTCCGGGTGCTCCTCCTCGACCTCGCGCGCGATCCAGCCGAGCTGCGGCGGATCGGCGGCGTCTGCTGGTCGGTCGGACACGGCGGGAGACGGCCGAGGCAGCGGGACGTACGGGACGCCGCCGACGGTCGTAGCCGCCACCGTACCGCCGGCCCGGGTGCCCGTCGAATCGCGGTCAGAGGTCGAACAGCGTCAGCGCCGGCTCGCGCTCGCCGCGCAGGACGGCGAGGTCGATCTCGACCCAGCCCAACCCGCGGGACTCGGCCAGCGTCCGCGCCTGCGGCTTGATCTGCTGGGCGGCGAGGACTCCGCGGACGTCGCCGAGCCCGGGCTCGTCGCGCATCCGCTCGAGGTAGCGGGTCAGCTGCTCGACGGCGTCGATCGTGCCGACCCGCTTGATCTCGACCGCGACCCAGCCGTCCGCGGCGTCGCGGCACATCAGGTCGACCGGGCCGATGTCGGTCGGCCACTCGCGCCGGACCAGCCGGAAGCCCTCGCCGCAGTGGTGGGGCGCGTCGGCCAGCAGCTCCTGGATCTCGCGCTCGACGCCGGACTTCTCCAGCGCGGCGGCCTCGCCCATGTCGTGGACGATGTCGCTGATCACGTCGACGACGCGGATGTCGAGCTTGTCCTCGGTCGAGCCCATGCGCTTGCGGACGACGATCCGGGTCAGCGGCACGTAGGGGGCGTCGGGATCGGGATCCGCCGGCGTCGCCGCCGACTCCTCGGGGACGGGCACGCCCCCGCGCTCGAGCTCGATCACGGTCTCCGGCGTCATCCAGTTCTGTGGCTTGAAGCCTCCGGTGTCGGCGTGGACCATCACCGAGCCGTCCGACTTGATCATCAAGAGCCGCAACGCCTCGGGCAGCAGGGCTTCGAGACGGCCGGAGTACCGGACCTCACAACGGGCGACGATCAGGCGCATCGACCTGGAGAGGCTACGGGCCGCGGCGGACAACGGTCGCTCGCTTGACGCACGATATTTTGAGAGCTACTGTCATTTCATGTTCAATGTTATTTGGGATCTGCTCCCATGAATTACGACGATCCCCGCCGCTGGTGGACGTTGGCCGCGCTCGCGCTGAGCATGCTCGTGGTCGGCCTCGACAGCACGATCCTCAGCGTCGCCCTGCCCGACCTGGCCACCGACCTGAACGCCTCGACCGGGCAGCTCCAGTGGATCACCAACGCCTACACGCTGGTGCTGGCCGCGATGCTGCTGCCGGCGGGCCTGCTCGGCGACCGCTACGGCCGCAAGCGGCTGCTGCTCGTCGCGCTGGTCGTCTTCGGCGCGGCCTCGGCGGCCTGCGCGGCCGCCCCCTCGGCCGGGGCGCTGATCGCCGCCCGCGCCGCGCTCGGACTCGGCGCCGCGTTCCTGATGCCCCTGTCGATGTCGGTCCTGACCGTGGTCTTCTCGCCGGAGGAGCGGCCGAGGGCGCTCGGCATCTGGGTGATGGCGACGGCGATCAGCCTCCCGATCGGCCCGATCCTCGGCGGCTTCCTGCTCGACCACTTCTGGTGGGGGTCGATCTTCCTGATCAACGTGCCGGTGGTCGTGCTCGCGCTCGCCGCGGTCGCGCGGTTCCTCCCCGAGTCGCGCAGCCCCGAGCGCCAGAGCCTCGACCTGCCCGGGGTGCTCGCCTCCGGCCTCGGCCTGGCGACGATGACCTACGGCCTGATCGAGGCCGGCTCGCGGGGCTGGGGCGACGCCCGCGCGCTGACCGCGTTCGTCGCCGGCCTGGCGATCCTCGCCGGCTTCCTGCTCTGGCAGCGACGGCTGACCCGCACCCCCGGCGGCCACCCGCTGGTCGACCTGCGGCTGTTCCGGTCGGCCAGCTTCGGCTGGAGCGCCGCGCTGGCGACGGTCGTCTCGTTCGCGATGTTCGGGATCCTGTTCGTCGTCCCCCAGTACTTCCAGGCGGTCGAGGGCGCCGACGCGCTGAGCACCGGACTGCGGCTGCTGCCGCTGATCGGCGGCCTGATCGTCGGGGCCCGCGTCGCCGACAAGCTCGCCGTCCGGATCGGCGTCAAGACCGTCGTCGCCTGCGGCCTGGGGGCGATCGCCGCCGGCCTGCTGCTCGGGGCGACGACCGACGTCGGCAGCGGCTACGGGCTCGCGGCCGGCTGGCTGACGCTCTCCGGACTCGGCATCGGGCTCTCCCTGCCGACCCTGATGGACGCAGCGATCGGTGCCCTGCCGCCCGACCGCAGCGGGGTCGGCTCGGGGCTGCTCCAGGCCGTCCGCCAGGTCGGCGGGGCGGTCGGCGTCGCCGTGCTCGGGAGCGTGCTCAACGCCGGCTACCGCGGGCAGCTCCTGCTGCCCTCCGGGATCGACAGGGGAACGACGGCGGCGATCCACGACAGCGCCGCGGGCGGCGTCGCCGCCGCCGACCGCCTCGGGTCGCCCGCGCTACTGGAGACCGTCCGTGCCTCGTTCGTCGACGGCCTCGGCGACGTCCTGCTGGTGGCGGGCGGCGTCACCGCCGTCGCGGTCCTGCTGGCCGTGGCCTTCCTGCCCCACCGCGCGGTCGGTCACGCCGAGGCCGAGGCTCGCGTGGCGGCGGCCTCCGACGGCGCGTCCGACGCGGGTCCGCCGAACCGAGCAGAATCGGAGCATGACATCGTCGTCTGAGGCGCCCATCGCCCGGGCCGGCCTGCGCGAGCGGAAGAAGGCGCGGACCCGGGCGACGATCCGCGAGCGCGGCCTGGAGCTGTTCGTGCGGCAGGGCTACGCGGCGACGACGGTCGAGCAGATCGCCGAGGCCGCGGACGTCTCCCCCAGCACGTTCTTCCGCTACTTCCCGTCGAAGGACGCGGTCGTGATGCAGGACGACCTCGACGACCTCCTGCTCGAGCGCTTCCACGCCCAGCCCCCCGAGCTGGGCGCGCTCGACGCGATCCGCGCGGCGATGCGCGAGCTGCGGTCGGCGATGAGCGACGACGAGTGGAAGGCGGAGCGGGCCCGCCATGCCCTGATCCTGTCGGTCCCCGAGCTGCGCGGCCGGATGATGGACGAGACGGTCCGCAGCGTCCGGGTCTTCAGCACCGCGCTCGCCACCCGCGCCGGCCGGAGCCCCGACGACATCGCCGTCCGCACCCTCGCCGGCGCGATCTTCGGTGTCGCCCTGAGCACCATGATCGACGCCCAGGGCGACCCCGACGAGGACTTCCTCGAGCTGCTCGACGCGGGCCTCACCCAGCTCGAACAGGGGCTACGGCTCTAGCATCCCAGGGAGGTCAGTCGAGCAGGTCCTCCGCCAGAAGGTCGAGCAGCAGGCCGTCGGCCCAGACGCCCTCGACGTGGTCCCGCCAGTACCCGCGCATCGTCCCGACCCGCCGGAAGCCGAGCTTCTCGTAGGCGGCGATCGCGCGGGCGTTGGCCGCGGCGGGATCGATCACCACCCGGTGGTGGCCGTCGACGTCGATCAGGTGCCGGAGCACGAGCCGGATCGCCTCGGGGCCGAGCCCGCGGTCCTGCGCCGCAGTCGCGAGGAACAGGTCGACGCCGGCGTGGCGGTACTCCGGGTCGTCCTCAGCGTAGTCCTGGATCAGCCCGACGACCTCCTCGTCGACCACGATCGCCCAGGTGCGGACGTCGGGATCGTCGTCCAGCGGCCAGGCCGGATCCTCCTCCGGCGCCCACCAGCGGGCGACCGACGGCTCGCGGCGGATCGCCCGCAGCGGTTCCGCGTCCGCCTCGCTCACGGGACGCAGGAGGACACGCGGGCCACGGAGGATCGTCACGCCGCGATCGTAGCCCCGTGACGGCGCGCTGGCGGCGTCAGCCGAACGCCGCGACCGCGTAGGGGGGCGTCCGCGGCGGGCGTCACCCCGAGCAGCTCAGCGCGCGGTCTGCAGCTCGCGCGGGGTGCGCTCGCGGAGGCGGTCCCGCAGCTCGCGGACCTCGCGGTCCTTCGGCGCCAGCTCCAGCGCCCGATCGCAGGCCTCGAGCGCCTCGGTCCAGCGATCGGTCCGCGCCAGCGCGTGGGCGTAGCGCGACCACGCTCGTGCCTCCAGCGGGCCGCGGGCCAGGTCGCTGTCCTGGGCGATCAACTCGGTCGCCTGGCGGCAGGCGTCGACCTGGCGGCCGACGTCACCGGCCAGGTAGGCGGCGAGCCCGAGGTCGAGCAGCCCCTCGACGGTCGGCTCCAGCGCCATCGCTCGCTCCAGCGCCGTGAGCGCGCCGGCGCGGTCGTGCAGCCGCAGCCGCAGCCGTCCGAGCCGCGCCCAGGCCGCCCCGTCGTGGGGCGTCAGCGCGACGACCTTGCCGGCCGACTCCTCGGCCTGGATCGTCGCTCCCTGGGCCTCGTAGATCCGCGCGGCGAAGCGGTGCGGCGCCGGACGCTCGTTCTCGACCCGCAGCCAGTCCCGGACCGCGCGGGCCGCCGCCGGCAGGTCCTCCGCCTGGAGCAGCGCGACGGTCAGCATCCGCAGGACCGAGGCGTTCGACGGATCGGCGTCGCGGGCGTAGAGCAGCCGCTTGGCGGCGATCGCGAAGTCGTTCTCGGCCATCGCGTGCTGGGCCGCGGTCATGAACCGCTGGACCCGCTCGGCCCCGGGGTCGGGCTTGGAGAAGTCGACGAACTGGAGCGTCCCCGCCGGCACCGTCCGCACGCCGAGGTGGAACGAGACCCGCGCGAACTGGAGGACCTCGTCGCCCTCGCCGGTGAAGTAGACGCCGGTCACGTTGCCGACGCCCCACTCCGGGTACGACACGCAGCGGGCGTAGCGGTGGACGACCGAGTGGTCGGGGGTGCGGCTGCCGAAGGGATCGTGCTCGGCCCGCTCGCGGGCGTACTGCTCGTTCTCGTAGGCGCGGCGACCGGCCTCGGCACGAGCGGCGCGTGCCGCCGCGGCGTTGGCCTTGACCGCGTTGGCGGTGACCTTCCCGCCGCGCGAGTCCTCGGCCAGCCGCTCGAGCCGGTCGGCCGCCTCGTTGATGCCCTTGAGGTGGCGCTCGTGCTCGAACTGCTTGCCGGGCGGCGCCAGGTCCGGATGCCAGCGCTTGGCCAGCTTGCGGCGGGCCTGCTGCACGTCCCGCTTCCCGAACGGCGGCTGGAGCTCGAGGAGCCCCAGCCCGTGCTCGATGTCGAAGACGGAACCGGCCATCCTTCCGAGGGTACCGGCCCGTGACGGCCGGGTCGCGCGGGGTTCGTTCCGGACCCGGACGTCCGGCTACCACCGGGCCGGCAGAGCCACCGTCGTCCACCCGAGCGCCCGCCCGGTGCCGACGGACGACGGCCCGCGCCGGCGCGGGTCAGTGGCTGGTGGAGCTGAGCGCCAGCCCGATGATCCCGAGCCCGACGAGGCCGATGCTTGCCAGCCGCATCGGCGCGGCGGACTCGCTCAGCCAGACCATCCCGACGATCGCGGCGCCGATCGCGCCGATCCCGGTCCAGACCGCGTAGCCGGTGCCGACGGGCAGATCGCGGAGCGCCCGCGAGAGCAGCACGAAGCTGGCGATCGCGGCGACCAGGAAGACCGCGGTCTCGGGGATCCGGGTGAAGCCATCGCTCTTCTTCATCGCGATCGCCCAGATGACCTCCAGGAAACCGGCGAGCACGAGCATGATCCAGGCCATGACAGGTCCTTTTCGAGCGCCGTCGTGCGGTCCGGGTACGGCGCGCCCTCTCGTCCGGGAACTCCCCACGGGTGGGGAGCCACAGCAAACGTAGCAACGGGCGATGCCGGCAGCCGTGACAGGGGCCACGCTCCGGCCCGCGCCGCGAAGTCGGCACACCGACGCCGCACACACGCAACGCGCTGGGCCGTAGCGTGGCGCTCATGCCCCCGAAGGCCTCCACCGAACCCCGTCTCGCCCCGCCCCCTCGGCGGTATGATGATCGTATGCAGCGGATCACGATCACGGTTCCGGACGAGGTCATCACCCGCGTCAGGGAACGGGTCGCGGCCGGGGACGCCACCAGCGTCAGCGCGTTCTTCGCCGAGGCCGCAGACGAGAAGGCCGGCCCCAGCAAGAACGGGATCGACGTCTGGCTCGACGGACTCGACGAGCAGTACGGCCCGGTCCCCGACGAGACCCAGGAGTGGGCCAACCGGATCATCCGCGGCGAGATCGACGGATGACCGCCGAGGCCCATCGGCGTCCGGTGATCCTCGACGCCGGAGCCTTGATCGCCGCCGAGCGCGGCTCCGACGCGGCGCGGGCGCTGGCGCGGGGCAGCCACCTCGTGGCCTCGCAGCTCCTGATCCCTGCCTCGGCCCTCGCCCCGGTCTGGCGCGACCCCGCCCGCCAGGCCGGCCTCTCGGCGCTCGTCACCCGTGCCCGGATCCTCCCGCTCGACCGCGCCGCCGCGCGGGCGATCGGCCGCCTCCTGAAGATCACGCGAACGACCGATGTCGTCGACGCGCACGTCGCGGTCATCGCCGCCATGTACGACGGCGTGATCGTCACCAGCGATCCGGACGACCTGCGGCGGCTCTGCCCGACACAGCCGGTCATCGGGGTCTGAGGCCGCCGGCCGGGGACCGCCACACGCGCGGCACGACCGCCGGGACCGCAGGCGGGACCGGGCATCACGCCACACGGCCTCGATACCGTCTAGGCATGTCCTCGCAGTACGTCTTCACGATGCACCAGCTCACCAAGGTGCATCCGCCCGAAAAGACGGTCTTCAAAGACCTGTCGCTGTCGTTCCTCCCGGGCGCGAAGATCGGCGTGCTGGGCGTCAACGGGTCGGGCAAGTCGAGCCTGTTGAAGATCATGTCCGGCCAGGACAAGGACTTCGACGGCGAGGCCGTGCTCGCCCCCAACGCGACGGTCGGGATCCTCGAGCAGGAGCCGAACCTCGACGAGAACAAGACCGTCCACGAGAACGTGATGGACGGCCTCTCCGAGCTGAAGGCGCTCGTCGACCGGTTCAACGAGCTGGCGATGAACTACAGCGACGAGACCGCCGCCGAGTTCGCGCGGCTCCAGGGCGAGATCGACGCCGCCGACGCGTGGGACCTCGACAACAAGGTCGAGTACGCGATGGACGCGCTCCGCTGCCCGCCCGGCGACTGGAACGTCGTCGACCTCTCCGGCGGCGAGAAGCGCCGCGTGGCGCTCGCCCGCCTGCTGCTCTCGGCCCCCGACCTGCTGCTGCTGGACGAGCCGACCAACCACCTCGACGCCGAGTCGGTCGCCTGGCTCGAGCGGCACCTCGAGAACTACGCCGGCACGATCGTCGCGGTCACCCACGATCGCTACTTCCTGGACAACGTCGCGGGCTGGATCCTCGAGCTCGACCGTGGCCGCGGCTACCCGTTCGAGGGCAACTACTCCGGTTGGCTCGACAACAAGGCCAAGCGGATGGCCATGGAGAAGCGCACCGACGTGGCCCGCCAGCGGCGGATCAACGAGGAGCTCGACTGGTCGCGCAAGAACCCCAAGGGGCGCCAGACGAAGCAGAAGGCGCGCCTGAACAACCTCGACGAGCTGCTCAAGGAGCAGTCCGCCCAGCGGCTCGACGAGACCCGGATCACGATCCCGCCCGGACCGCGGCTCGGCGACACGGTGATCGAGGCCAAGGGCCTGAGCAAGAGCTTCGGCGACAAGCTGCTGTTCGAGGACCTCAGCTTCACGCTGCCGCCCGGCGGCATGATCGGCGTGATCGGGCCGAACGGCGCCGGCAAGTCGACGCTGTTCAAGATGCTGACCGGCGCCGAGAAGCCCGACGCGGGCGAGATCAAGCTCGGCGAGACCGTCGACCTCTCCTACGTCGACCAGTCGCGCGACTCGCTCAACCCGGACAACAACGTCTGGGAGGAGATCTCCGAGAAGCTCGACTACGTCAAGGTCGGCGACCGCGAGATGAACTCCCGCCAGTACGTGGCGTCGTTCAACTTCAAGAAGGGCGACCAGCAGAAGAAGGTCGGCTCGCTCTCCGGCGGTGAGCGCAACCGCGTCCACCTCGCCAAGCTGCTGCGCCGCGGCGGCAACGTCCTGCTGCTGGACGAGCCGACCAACGACCTCGACGTCGAGACCCTGCAGGCGCTCGAGGACGGCCTGCTCGCGTTCCCGGGCTGCGCGGTGGTCATCTCCCACGATCGCTGGTTCCTGGACCGCATCGCCACCCACATCCTCGCCTTCGAGGGCAACTCGACCGCCCAGTGGTTCGAGGGCAACCTGCAGGCGTACGAGGCCTGGCGCCACGAGCAGCTCGGCGACGAGGCCGACCGCCCGCACCGCCTGACGTACAAGAAGCTCCAGCGGTAGCCGAACACGGCCGGGCGGGCGCGAGAAGCGCCGCGCCCGGCCCCGCCGGCCCCGCCCGCTCCCGTCGGCGCGGGGTAGCATCGACGGCGATGTCGGTCCCCGAGGACTCCCCCGCGATCCGCGCGTCCGACGCCGAGCGCGATCAGACGATGACCGTCCTGCGCGACGCCGCGGGCGAGGGCCGTCTGACCTTCGAGGAGCTCGCCGACCGGATCGAGGCGGCCGGGTCCTCGACCACCCGGGTCGAGCTGGAACGCCTCACCCGCGACCTGCCGGTGACGCTCGACCACGTCGCGGCGACCGGGTCGGCTGGCGCCGGCACCGACCTCGCCACGCTCGGCGGGCTGTCGGCCGTCTTCGGCGACATCCGTCAGGCGGGCGCCTGGCGGGTCCCCGCCCGCAGCCGCTGGACCAGCGTCTTCGGTGACGTGGTGATCGACCTGCGCGAGGCGGTGGTCTCCGACGCGGAGGTCCAGATCGACGCCTCGACCGTCTTCGGCGACGTCCTCCTGCTCGTCCCCGAGGGCGTCGCGGTCCAGGTCCGGAGCAAGGCCTTCTTCGGCGACGTCCGCCAGAAGGCCGGGCAGTTCGCGCCCCGCGGAGCGCCGGTGGTGGTGCTGACCGGCGGCACCTGGTTCGGCGACGTCCGGATCCAGGCCCGGCGCCTGCGCGAGCGGCTCTCGGAGCTGCTGCTCGGCCGCCAGCCACCGGCCCGCTAGCTCGTTCGGCCGAACGCGGGGTTCGCCCGGCCGTTCGGTGGGTACTCGACTCCAGAGGTGTCGAAGCTCCCCCAACCGAAGGACGACGCATGACCCCGGACAAGGATCGCATCAAGGGCCAGGCCAAGGAGGCCGCGGGCGCGGCCACCGACGACGACGAGCTCCGCGCCGAGGGCAAGAACGACCAGGCCGCCGGCAAGGCGAAGGAGGCACTGGACGACGTCAAGCACAAGGCCGAGCACGTCGTCGACGCGGTCCGGGACCGGCTCCACCGCAAGTAGCGCCCGCGCGGCGCGCCGCGGTGACGCCCGCCCGCAGCAGCCGACCGGACCCGTCCGGTCGGCTTGGCCTGCCGTCTTGCGGACGTTCGTCCCGCCGCGATTGGGAGTCGGCCGGCGCGGGTACCCGCAGTCCACGAGCGAGGCTCCCGCCCCCCGGGGGCCCGTCACGACAAGGAGTGCACGTATGGGCATCATCGCTTTCCTCATCCTCGGGCTGATCGCCGGCTTCATCGCCCGAGCGATCAGCAACGGCCCGGAGCCGGGAGGCTTCCTGGGCACGTTGGTGGTCGGCGTGGTCGGCGCGATCGTCGGTGGCCTGATCGCCTCCGCGATCGGCATCGGTGGCTTGAGCAGCTTCTTCAGCCTCGGGACCTGGATCACCGCGATCCTCGGCGCCCTGCTCTTCCTGTGGGTGTACGGCAAGGTCGCCAGCGGTCGCCCGCACGCCCACGCCTGACGGGAGGCGGTCCGCGGTCGCTTCCCGAGCGGCCGCGTGATCGCCTGCGGATCGCCATTGCGCACGGGGTCCGGTCGCCCGCGCGCTACCGTCGGCCTGTGCCTGTCGTCGACGTCACCACGTACACCGACCCCGCCTGCCCGTGGGCCTTCAGCGCCGAGCCGATCCGGTGGCGGCTGCGTTGGCGCTACGGCGATCAGCTGAACTGGTCGCTGCGGCTCGTCGGGCTCTCGAAGGACGGCAGCGTCTACGCCCGGATCGGATACACCCCCGAGCGGGCGGCCGAGAGCCTGCGCTTCTTCGACCCGCTCGGCCAGCCGCTGACGACGGCGGCCACGCGGGAGGTCGGCGCCACCTGGCCCGCCTGCCGCGCGATCGTCGCCGTCCGCGAGCGGCGTGGCGTCGACGCGGCGATCCGCTTGCTGCGCGCGCTCCACACGCTGACCCTGGCCGAGGGGCGGGACCTGAGCGCGGACGCGACGATCGCCGAGGCCGCCGTGCGGACCGGTCTCGACCCCGACGAGCTGCGCGCCTGGACTGCCGAGGACGACGTCGAGCGTGCCTTCCAGGCCGACCTCGCCGCCGCCCGCCATCCGAGCGCCGCGGCACTCGCGCTCGACCACAAGCTCGGCGACTCCGGCGACGAGTGGCAGCCCGGCCCCGGCGAGGACACCGGCACCGGGCGCCGCTACACCTGCCCCAGCTACGTGCTCGGCGTCGGTGACCGGACGCTCGAGGCCCCCGGCTTCCACACCGCGCTGACGATCGAGACCCTGATCGCCAACCTCGCCCCCGAGCTCGACCAGCGGCCGTGGGCCGACGACCCGCTGGAGGTCCTGCGCTGGGCCGGCGAGCCGCTCTCGACCCAGGAGGTCGCCGGGGTCCTCGACCTCGTCGACGACCGCGCCCAGGCCCGCGAGCGGCTGCTCGCCGCCGGCGCCCACGAGCACCCGACCGGCAGCGACGCCTACTGGACCGCCGACTGAGCAGGTCCGGACGGTCAGCCGACCGCGCGAGCGCCCGCGGCGAACAGCAGCAGGGCGCGCGCGATCTGCTCGGACACATCCTCGCCAGTCGCCAGCCGGCGCAGGGTCAGCCCGTCGATCGCGCTGACCACCAGCGGCGCGACCCCGTCGGGGTCGGGCACGTCGAGCAGCACCAGCGCTTCGCGGGCCAGCGCGTCGTAGGCGGCCCGGCACTCGGCGACCGCGTCGCGGACCTCCGGCGCGCGCGAGGCGTGCAGGTAGAGCTCGAACTGGGCGACGGTCTGGGCGACGCCGGCCGCCCCGGCCAGCGCCACACCGACCAGGTCCCCGAGGTCGGCCAGCCCCAGCTCGCCCGAGCGCAGGCCGGCCCCGATCCGCGCCAGCCGGTCGACCTCCTCCCGGGTGAAGAGCCGCAGCCCCTCGCTCAACAGCTCCGTCCGGTCCCGGAAGTGGTAGGTCAAGGTCCCCAGCGAGACCCCGGCCTCCCGTGCGACCTGGCGGTGGCTGACCGCCCCGACGCCCTGCTCGCCGATCAGCCGCAGGACCGCGCGGACGATCCGTTCGCGGGGCGGGACCTCCGACGGATCGGCCGCGGCCGGGGCGCGGCCGGCACCCGGCGCGACCGCGCCCGTCGGCTGGTCTGCCGCGACCTCCGGAGTCTCGGAGGTCGGTTCGGGGGCGTTGCTCACCCCACGGATGTTGCCGCCTGGCGCGGCACGGCGTCCGCCGCGCCGCGGCCGGTCACGTCGAAGCCGCCGTTGTCGGACGGCCAGCGCTCATGCCAACGCTCGACCTTCTCGAGCTGCGCGGCGAGCGAGATCAGCCGTCCCTCGCTGTTCGCCGGGCCGAGCAGACTCGCCCCGATCGGCAGTCCGGCGCCGGTGAAGCCGGCCGGCACGTTGACCCCCGGCCAGCCGAGCACGTTCCACGGGTAGCTGTACGGGCAGGCCCCGGCGACGACCCGGTCGGTGTCCATGTTGCTCAGACCGTCGATCGCCTCGACCGGCAGTGGCGGGGTCGCGGTCGTCGGGCTGAGCACGACGTCGCAGTCCCGGAAGGTCCGGCCGATCCAGCGCTGGTAGGTCCGGTCGAGCGCCTGCGAGAGCCCCAGCAGCGGGCCGCCGAGGATCGTGCCGGTGCGCGCGTTCTCACGGGTCCGGTGGTCGAGCGCCGCGTCCTTCGGGAACCGCTTGACCCAGTCGCGGATGCCGCTCATCGAGCGCGGCATGAAGAGCGCGCCGATCGGGCCGTACGGCACGCGGCGCTCGACGACCTCGTGGCCGAGATCCCGCAGCACGTCGCCGAGCCGCTCGATCTGGAGCCGGACGTCGGGGTCGAGCCGGCGCGAGACCAGCACCCACGGCGGGTTCAGCGCCAGGCCGATCCGCAGGCGACCGGGGTCGCGGGTCGCGGCGAGGGCGTAGGACTCCTCCGGGGCCGGCGGCTGGTGCAGCTCGTCCGGGTGGTTGCCGGTCAGGACGTCGAGCAGCAGCGCCGCGTCACCGACGGTGCGGGCCAGCGGGCCGTTGCAGGTCAGTCCGTGGAAGGCCTCGGCGTCGGGCCAGGTCGAGATCCGGCCGCGCTGCGGCTTGATCCCGACGAGGTTCGTCCACGCGGCGGGGATCCGGACCGATCCTGCCCCGTCGGAGCCGACCGCCGCGGGCACCAGCCCGGCCGCGACCGCCGCCGCCGAGCCCCCGGACGAGCCGCCCGGCGTGTAGGCGGTGTTCCACGGGTTGCGGGTGGCGCCGAAGTCGTCGCCGACGGTGATCGGCCACTGCCCGATCTCGGGGGTGGTGGTCTTGCCGACGATCACGGCCCCGGCCTGCTTGAGCCGCCGGACGAGCTCGGCGTCCTCGGCGGCCGGGGTCAGACGCACCGCGCAGCCGAAGCGCGTCTCCTGGCCGGCGAGGTCGGTGTCGTCCTTGATCGCGATCGGGACCCCGAGCAGCGGCAGCCGCTCGCCGGCCGCGAGGCGCCGATCGGCCTCGTCGGCGGCGCAGCGCGCTTCGTCGGCCAGCACGATCCGGAAGGCGTTGAGCTCCGGCTGCGCCTGCGCGATGCCCTCGAGCACGGCGTCGACCAGCTGACGGGAGCTGGTCTCGCCGCTGGCCAGCAGCTCTGCCTGCTCCCGCAACCCGAGTGATGTGATCGTCGTCATCTCGTCCCCGCCGTCTCGTTCGTACGTACGAACGAGACAGTAGCGCACTCTCTGTCCACGTCAAGCACTTGGGCACACCGACGCCCCTGAACCACCCCGCGCCGCCGCACGCGCCGCCCGTCCGTCGGCGCCCGATCGGGAACGCCCCGCCCCCGCGGTTGGGGATGCGCCAGGGCCCATCGCTGATGCGACCCGCCCATCAGCACCAGTAGCGCAACCCGCACGCCCCCGCCGTGGCCACCGCCGACCGGGGTCAAACGGGCCTCACAACCCGATATGGGCAAGGCCCATCGTCGATGCGACCGGCCCCATCAAGCCCGGGAAGAACACCGCCTCGCGATCCATCGACCGCTCCCGAACGACCAGGTCCGCAGACTCGGCGCGGCAGACCCCCGAAGCAGGCGGCGCCCGTCAGCAGCAGGGAGCTGAAGAAGGCGACGAAGACGAAGGGCAGAGCAGAAGGAAACGCGCGGTTGCGTCTGAGGTGGTCGTGGACCAAGCAGGTCGGGGCGCGCGATGCGAGAGCTGGGCGCCAGCCCTGCCGAGCGTCGTGCGCACCGAGATGCGCCGCGTCCACGGCCGCCTCAGACGCAACCGCCTCAGACCAACCGCAGGAGGAACTCCGCCTGAGCGACCGCCGCGCGGTGCAGATCCTGCAGGTCGACCGACTCGTCGCCCGCGTGGATCCGCGACCGCTCGTCGCCGGGACCCCAGAGCACGAACTCGGCGTCGGGGTAGCTCCGGGACAGGTCGGCGCAGAGCGGGATCGCGCCGCCGCTGCCGATTCGCACCGCCGGCGCCGCGTAGCCCGCCTCGAGCGCCTGCGCCGCGGCCGCCGCGACCGGCCCGTCCTCGGCCAGCAGCGCGCCGGGAGCCGACGCGCCCGGCTCGACCTTCAGCTGCACGCCCCACGGCGCGACGCGGAAGACGTGGTCGATGACCGCCTGCGCCGCGGCCTCCGGGTCCTGGGTCGGGGCCAGCCGCACGCTGAGGCGGGCGCGGGCCGCCGGGATCAGGGCGTTGGCGGCCACGTCGACGGCCGGCGCGTCGATGCCGATCGCGGTGATCGAGGCCCGCGTGAAGAGCTGGTCGGCGATCGGCCCGTCGCCCAGCAGGTCGACCCCTTCGAGCACACCGGAGTCGGCCCGGAACGCCTTCGGGGTGATCTCCGCCCCTGTCCACGGCAGCTGGTCGAGGCCCGCGACGGCGACGTTCCCGTCGTCGTCGTGCAGCGAGGCGATGATCCGGGCGAGCGCGAGCAGCGCGTCCGGTCCCGGACCGCCGGCGATCCCCGAGTGGACCGGCGCCTCGAGCGTCGAGACGGTCACGTCGACGACGGTCATGCCCCGCAGCGAGGTGGTCAGCGTCGGCGTGCCCGTGGCCACGTTCGAGCCGTCCGCGATCACGAACGCGTCGGCCCGGAACCGCTCCGGATCGGCGGCGACGAGCGTCGAGAGCGTGCCCTGGCCCGTCTCCTCCTCGCCCTCGATCAGGATCTTGACCGTCACCGGCAGCGTGCCGTCGCCCGCATCGAGCAACGCCCCCAGAGCCGCGGCGTGGAGCGCGATCCCGCACTTGTCGTCGGCCGCGCCGCGCCCGTAGAGCCGCCCGTCGCGGACCGTCGGCTCGAAGGCCGGCGTCGTCCAGGCGTCCTCCGGACCGGCTGGCTGGACGTCGTAGTGGGCGTAGAGCAGGACGGTCGGGGCCCCCGCCGGCCCCGCGATCTCGGCGAAGACGGCCGGTGGTGCGCCGGGCACGTCGATCAGCTCGACGTCGGCGACGCCCGCCTCCCGCAGCAGCGCGACGGTCACGTCGGCCGCCTCGCGGACCGGCGCCTCGGGGAAGCCCGGGAAGGCGATCGAGGGGATCCGGATCAGCCGCTCGAGCGCGTCCTGCAGGCGCGCGGCGTCGATGCTCGGGGCGAGGGAGGAATCGGTCATGAAGAGGTCTCCGAGGAGGGGTCGGTGGCCGTGACGGGAAGCGACGCGAACAGCCGCACGAGCGCTTCCCGCAGCTCGGCCGCATCGGCGGCGACGGCGTCCGCGTGGGCGAGCTCGTCGACGGGGTGGGGACCGGTCGCGACGGCCACGGCGTGCACGCCGTCGTGGCGGGCGCAGGCGATGTCGCGCGGGGTGTCCCCGATCACCACGGTGCGCTCGGCCGGCCACGGCGTGCCGTCGGGCCGCAGGATCGCGCCGGCCCGGGCCCGGGCGACCGCCGGCAGCAGCTCACGCTGCTCGTGGTCGGAGCCGAACCCGCCGCCGATCCGGGGCTCGAACCAGTCCCCGATCCCGGCCGCCGCGAGCTTGCGGCGCGCGATCGACTCGAAGTTGCCGGTGACGAGCGACTGGACCACGTCGTCGCGCTCGTGCAGCTCGCGCAGCAGCGAGGGGATCCCGGGGTTGACGTGGGCGACGAGGTCGCCCGGAGCGTAGATCTCGCAGGTGCGGGCGAGGACCGTCGGCGCGTGCTCGTCGATCGCCGCCTCGGGAATCCCGGCCGCGGTCAGGATCTCCCGACAGATCTGGCCGTCGGTCATCCCGGCGGTGCGCTGCCCGGCGGGCATCTGCCGGCCCTCGATCCCGTGGACCACGCTGAGCGTGTCCCAGACCGCCTGGACGTGGGATGCCGACGCGCGCAATAGCAGCGTGCCGTCGATGTCCCACAGCAGCAGCCAGGGTGAGGGGCGACCGCCGTTGCTCACCGGAGCAGGTCGACGTTCGCGTCGAGGCGCTGGGCGAAGGCGGCGAGCAGCTTGGCCGTGGCGAGGACGTCGGCCACGGCGACCGTCTCGACCGAGGAGTGCATGTACCGGAGCGGCACGCTGACGACCGCGGTCGGGATCCCGTCGGCGGCGATGTGGACCGCGTCGGCATCGGTCCCGGTCGCGCGACCGACGGCGCTGACGGTGTGGTCGATCCCCTCGGCCTCGGCCAGGTCGATCAGGGCGTCGCTGACCCAGGGGTGCAGCGGCGTCCCGCGCTCGATGACCGGCCCCGACCCGAGCGGGTGGTCGCCGACCTCGTTGCTGTCGACGCCGGGCTGGTCGCTGGCGAAGGTCACGTCGACGACGACGGCGATGCTCGGACGGACGCGGTGCGCGGTCGTCTTGGCGCCGGAGAGCCCGGTCTCCTCCTGCGCGACGGCCCAGGCCTGGACCTCGCCCGGGGCGCCACCGGCCTCGGCCACCAGCCGGGCCGTCTCGTAGGCGACGAACGAGCCGACGCGGTTGTCGAGCGAGCGCGAGGCAATCAGGCCGTTGCGGAGGGCCACGGGCTCGACGTCGATCACGGCGACGTCGCCGATCCGCACGACCTTCCGCGCGTCCTCCTTGTCCTTGGCGCCGATGTCGATCGTCAGCTCCTTGAGCTTCGCCGCCCGGGTCCGGTCGTCGGCCTCCATCAGGTGGATCGGCTTCTTGCCGACGACGCCGATCAGGTCGCCGTCACGGGTGATCAGCCGAACCCGCTGGCCGACGAGCTGCTGGGGGTCCCAGCCTCCGACCTGGGTCACCCGCAGGAAGCCCTTGTCGTCGATGTGGGTGACGATCAGGCCGATCTCGTCGATGTGGCCGACGATCGCCAGCGACGGGATGCCGTCGCCGCCGGTTCCCGCGACCCGCGCGACGGTCGAGCCGACGGTGTCGCGCTCGACGGTCGCGAACCGCTCCGCGTGCCCGCGCCAGACCGCGGCGGCGGCCGCCTCACGGCCGGACGGTCCCGGGGTCGTCAGGAGGTCGCGCAGGACGTCGGGCAGGCTCATCCGTTGACCGTATCGCGCGGACCGCGTGGTGTCCGGGCCGGGGGGACTCATCGGCTCCGGCCGGGCCGCGCGGTTCCTCCGTACCGGCCGGGCCACGGCCCCGCGTCGGCCCCGCGGAGTCCGGGCGGCGGATGCGCGGCGACTCAGCCCTGGGGCGGCGCCCCGCGACGGACCTGACGGGCCAGCCCGCCCGTCTGCAGGCCCCAGAGGACCCAGCCCGCACGGCCGGCGGTCGCGGCGCGAACCCCGCCGGCGGGCAGCTCGCGCGCCTTCCGCAGGTCGCCTGAGGTCAGGATCTCGATCACGGTCGCGGGGCCGGCAGCACCCGGTTCGGCCAGCCGGCGCCCGGCGCGGTCGGCGATCACCTCGCCGACCTGCTCGGCGTGGGCCATCCACGGCGCGACCTCGTCGCGCCCGCGGGTGCCGACGGGGCCGAGCACGTAGGCCTCGACCTGGACCCCGAAGCCGGACTCCTCGGCGGCGAGCACCTGGGCCGCCATCAGCTCGCCGGCCGCGACCGTCGAGACCGCTCCGCTGCCGGCGACCGGGTAGCGCGCGGCGGCGCCGTTGATCATCACGTAGCCGGCCCCGGGTCGGTCGCGGAGCAACGGGACGAACGCGCGGACCGCGAGCTGATGCGAACGCAGGCCGTCGACGACCGTCCGCTCCCACTCCTCGATCGGCAGCTCGGCGAGCGGCGGCCCCGACGACCAGCCACCGAGCGCCGCGACGACGAGGTCCGGGGGACCCGCCAGCCGCTCGACGTCGGAGGCCAGTCGCTGGGCGGAGCTGTCCCCGGCCGAGAGGTCGCCGATCACGGGGACCAGCCGCTCGACCGGCGCCCCGGCGTCCTTCAGCCGCTGTTCCAGGTCCTGCAGCCGCTCGTGGCGACGCGACGGCACCGCCACCCGCGCCCCGGCCTGGAGCAGCGCCGCGACGAGCCCTTCGCCGACCTCGCCGGCGCCCCCGCAGACGACGGCCGTGCGCCCGTCGAGGCGGGCGGGCGGCGCGGGAGCGCCACGACCAGGGAGACGATCGATCAGGGCCATGCCTGCGAGGCTACTGCGCGGGTGCGCCCCGCGGCCCAGGCCCCGTCCGGAGGGATCCCGCGGAGCCAGCGAACCGGCCGCGGCGCCCGGCCGACGGAGCCCGGCACAGCGCCCCGCACGCCAAGTTAGGGTTACCTTGTATGGCCTCGGCTCCCCTGCCGATGCCCTTTCGCCCCTCAAGGAGCTCTCCTCGATGCACGGTTCCCGCCGCTTGCGCTTCGCCGGCACCATCGCCGCCGCCAGCGTCCTCACGCTGACCTCGGTCTCGGCCGCCTCGGCCACGTCCCTCGTCGCCCCGGCACCGCAGCCGAAGAAGGTCTCCGGTGGCACCAGCACCATCACCCCGTCGGCCGCTGTCAAGCGGACCGGGCTGAAGGTCACCTCCGCCGGCGAGTCGAAGGCCTCCGGGTCCGCGATCGCCGTCCCGCTGACCACCGGGGTCCTCGGCCTCCCCGGGAAGGCCAGCGTCCTCGACCACGGGGCCAAGAGCGGTCTGACGCTGACCGGCCCGAGCGGCAGCGTGACGGTCACCGACCTGCAGATCAAGGCCGGCAAGAACGCCCTGGTGCGGGCGAGCATCGACGGCGGCAAGCCCCAGCTGCTCTTCCAGCTCAAGATCACCAAGCTGTTCGAGTACCCCGACGGGGCCGCCGGGCGTTCGAACGCCAGCCTGCGCCTGACCGCCGGTGCCGCCAAGGCCGTGCGCTCCGCGACCGGGGCCACGACGCTCCGCTCTGGCCGCTTCGGCACGCTGACGGTGGCGACCAAGGTCGTCGTCCCGCCGGCCCCGACCGCCCCCGCCCCGAACGTCACCACGCCGACGCCGGCGCCGACGCCCGTCCCGGAGCCTAAGCCGACGCCGACGCCGGACACGATCGCCGCCTCCAGCCTGGCCTGGACGCAGCGCAACATGTTCGAGGGCTCGTCGGCCCCCGGCTCGCCCACCCTCAACCGGACCTGGCTCGGGTACTTCACGAACCCGACGCCGTTCTCCGGCAACAACGGCTCGTACACCCCGAGCGACGGCGCCGAGGGCCCGACGGTCACGCCGACCAGCCTGCGCGGCATCGCCGCCGACCCGTACCGGGTGAGCTTCCCGGCGACCTCGTCGACGGCGAGCGCCGCGGCGAAGACCGGGGTCGTGCGCTTCGAGGGCCTCGTGACGTTCGCCTCGGCCGCACCGCCGGCCGGTCACGGCATCACGATCGCGATCGAGGATCCGCGGATCGAGTTCGACGGCACCGACACGGCCAAGCTGTACGCGAACGGCCTGCGCACCGGTGGTACCCAGCAGGCCCCGGTCATCGAGCCGTACGGCGACGACAACGCGGTCTTCACCCTCGCCCTGGGGAGTGACGCGCCGACCGACAACGGCGACGGCACCGTGACCTACGACGATGTCGTCCCGGCGATCGCGGCCACCGGCCACGTCTTCCCGGGCAACTACGGGGTCGGGGCCGGCCCCGACCGCACGCCGAACACGTTCGGCAGCTTCAGCATCCGCCTGCCGAAGGTCGCTCCGGCGTCCTGAGCGGTCACGCAGGTCGGCCCGGGACGCCGCGGCGTCCCGGCCTCCGCACGCCGGCTCGGCCGTCGAGGGTTCGACAGCCGGCCGGCGGAGGCCCGCGCCCGGGTCCGCAGCAAGGACCGGAGCCACGTTCGGGCAACTTCGTTAGGGTTCCCTTTCATTCCCCTGGCTTCCCGGGGGGACGCAGCCCCCGAACCGGAGCGTCCGACATGTCCCTTCCCCCTTCTCGCCTGCTGGCCGGCGCGATCAGCACGATCGCCCTCGGTGCCCTGGCCGCCCCAGCGACGGGCGTCGCCGCCCCGAGCGGCTCGACGACGATCGACCTGCGCGGCCCCGCCGCCAGCAGCCTGAAGCAGCAGCGCGTCACGTTCTCGGCGAGCTCCCCGGCGAAGGCGACCGCCAAGCGCTTCAGCCTCCGCGTCAGTGGCGGCAGCGTCAGCGCGAAGTCGGCGACGATCTCGCACGGCGGCAAGCTCACCCTGAAGGCCGGGAAGCGCAGCGCCGTCCTCAGCAACGTGCGCGTGACGCTCGGCTCGCGCTCCAGCATCGCCGCGTCCGTCGGCGGCAAGAAGGTCACCCTCTTCACGGTCACCCCGACGAAGAAGCAGCAGGTCAAGCTCAGCGCCGGCGCGAAGACCGCGTCGGTCCAGCGCGCCGCCGTCGAGCTGACGCCGGCCGGCCTCCGGACGTTGCGCAGCGCGCTCGGCAAGAAGGCCCTCAAGGGCGGCGGCTTCGGCACGCTGACCGTCAAGGCCGACCTGACCCCGGCCCCGCCGGCGGTCACCCCGCCCCCCACGTCGCTCCCGCCGGTCGTCACGCCGCCGCCGGCCCCGCCGGTCGTCACGCCGCCGGTTCCCGAGGCGCCCAAGGTCCCGAACCCCGTCCTGACCTGTGCCGACGCCCCGGCCAGCAGTGTCGCCGGGGCCACGTGGACGGTCAAGACCTCGTTCCTCACCTACATCCAGGGCCCGATCGCCGAAGGCGCGGTCGGCTGCGGCGACGGGGCCTTCGGCACCCACGCCGCAGGTGACGTCAACGGGTTCACGTTCGCGGCCGCGACCGCCCTCAGCTACACGCCCGGCACCAACACCGTCGCCGCGACGTTCCCGGGCAGCGTCCGCTTCGTCGGCCACAACTACGGCCGCGGTCCACTGCTGGACATGACCCTCAAGAACCTGCGCGTGGTCAGCACCGACGGGCAGATCGGCAGCCTCCGCGCCGACTTCCTGCGGGTGCCGTTCGCCGGCCAGAACCCGTCCGCGCCGCCGCCGGCCCCGACCACGCTCGACGACGTCGCCTTCGCCACGGTCGACCTGGCCGGCAAGCGCAGCGGCAGCGGCAGCGTCACCTGGACCGGCGTCACCCCGACGTTGACCGCCGCGGGCCAGGACGCGTTCGGCGACTTCTACCTTGCCGGGTCGTCGCTCGACCCGATCACGTTCTCCGTGGTCCTGCCCGACTGACCCACCCCGCCCGCCTGGTGGTCGTCCCCGGACGGCCGCCAGGCTCCGTGAACTCGCCTCGAGGCCGATCTTGCCCCACCCCCGCTTCCTCCCCCTGACCGGCACCGCCCTGCTCGCCGTCGGCCTGGTCGCTGCCAGCGCGGCGCCCGCCGTCGCCCAGTCGCCCGCGGAGGGTCCCCAGGGCACCTCCCTGCTGACCCTCCGCGGCTCGGTGCCCGACCGCCTGGGCACGCAGCAGGTCCGGGTCACGGCCGGCAAGCCCGCCACCCGCAAGGGCAGCGTCGTGACGCTGCCCACCTCCGGGGGCAAGATCGACGCCAAGGGCGCGGTCGGGACCGTCGAGCACCGCGGCACGATCAAGCTGCAGCGTGGCTCGCGCTCGCTCGTCCTCCGCGCCCCGGTCCTCAAGATCGGCCGCGCCTCGTCGCTCCGAGCGACGATCGGCAAGCGCTCGCAGGCGCTGTTCGTGGTGCGCCGTCCGAAGGGCAGCGTGCGGCTCAACGGTCCCGCGCAGACCGCCACGATCCAGAACGTCTACGTCAACCTGACGGCCGGCGGTGCGAAGACCGTCAACCGTGCCCTGCGGCTGAGCGGGCGCCAGGCGATCCGGGCCGGGCGCTTCGGCACCCTCACGACCAACGCCGTCGTGCGGGCTCCGGCGACGACCGCCCCCGCCGCCCCCGCCGCGCCGACCGCACCGCTCGACCGTCCGGCGACGGCCGTGCCGATCGCCGCGGCCTCGGTCGTCTGGCGGCAGCGCAGCTCGTGGCTCCAGTACGTCCACTCGGGCCGCGGCACCGCCGTCGACGGCGGCACGACCGTCCTCGAGGGCGCCGTGGCCGGTCCCGTCGAGTCGCTGCCGACCGCCGGCAACGGCGATCCGGTCGCGATCCCCTACACCTATGGCTTCCCGTTCGCCGGCGGCTGGTATGACCCGGTCAGCGGCCAGGCCGCCGTCGACTTCGCCGGGGCGCTCCGGCACAAGTTCTCCGCCCACGGCATCGACATGTACGTGCGCAACCCCAGCGTGCTGCTGAACGGTGCCGCCTCGAGGATCGCCGCGACGGTCAGCGGCACCGCCGGCTCGGCGCTCACGGGCGCCCGGGGGACCTACGCGTCGCTCGACGCCTCCGCCGCACCGCGGACCCAGAGCGGCAACGTGGTCACGATCACCGGGATCCCCGGCCGGGTGCCGACCGGCGCCGGTGCCGGCGTCTTCCAGGGCTTCTACCCCGACGGCGACCCGTACGGCTCGATCGACACGCTCCAGCTGACGCTGGGGCAGTAAGCGGGGCCTCGGGGCTCCCCGCCGTCCTTCGGGCCCGCCAGCGTCACGGCCGGCCGGGCCCCCGAAGGGCCACCGCCTCAGCCCGCCGCCAGCCGCCGCAGCAGCGCCCGCACCAGGGCGAGGCCGTCGATCAGCGGCGGGATCTCGATCCACTCGCTCGGGCGGTGCATGTCGCCCCCGCGGGTCAGGCCGACGCAGATCGTCGGGATCCCGAGCGGGAAGGCGGCGTTGCACTCGGTCGAGCCGATCTCCTCGGAGGCGGGGCGCAGGCCCGCGTCGGCCCGCGCCGCGCGGGCGGCGCGCACGAGCGGATCGCGGCCGGACATCTGCCCCGCGGGGCGGTGCCCGATCCGGTCGACCGTGGCCGTCACCCCGGGCTCGGTCTGCCCCAGCGCGGCGGTCACCAGGCGGGTGGTCTGCTCCAGCCGCTGCTCGTCGGCGTCGCGCAGGTCGACCAGCAGCTCGGCCTCCGCCGCGATCGCGTTGACCGTGGTGCCTGCCCCGATCACGCCGACGTTGACGTGCCGTCCCGCCGGCACCGCCGCGACCGCTGCGGCGCCCGCCCGCAGCAGCACGTGGGCCGCGCTCGGAGCCCCGCGGTCGCCCCACGAGTGCCCACCCGGGCCGCGGTAGGCGGCGCGCAGGCGAACCGACCCGATCCCCCCGACCACCAGCTCGTCGAGCAGATGGCCCTCGAGCGAGACGTACGCCCGGACCGCCACGGTCCGCAGCAGGTGCTTGGCGCCGCACAGGTCGCCGAGGCCCTCCTCGCCGACCGTCGCGACGAAGACGACCGGGTGCGCGTCGTCGTAGTCCCCGGCGGCGAGCTCCTCCGCGAGCACGACCAGCGCCGCGACCGCGACCGTGTTGTCGCCGATGCCCGGCCCGAGCAGCCGCTCGCCCTCCCGCTGCGGCGTGAGCGGGACGTCGGCCGCGAAGACGGTGTCGAGGTGGGCCGAGACGACGATCGCGGGCGCCGACGGGAACGAGCCCGCGTCGCCCGCGGATCCCGCCCCGGCGACCCCCGTGCCCTGACCGGCCGGCGACCGCCACGCCAGCACGTTGCCGACCTCGTCGGTGCGGACGTTCAGGCCCGCCGCCCGGAAGCGGGCCGCGACCTCCGCGCCCCGGGCCTGCTCGTGGCCGGTCGGTGCCGCGATCGCCACCAGCTCGCAGGTCACGGCGACGACCCGTTCGACCGACGGATCCAGGGGGCGGCGCGAGGTCACGGACACAGGCACAGAACGTAGCGGGCGCGGGGATCCCATCGGAAGCCGAGATCCCGCCTGGCTCGGGCCAGCGGCGGCCGCACGTTCGCGGTCGCCGCCGGCCCGAGGCCGAAGATCCGCGGCTCAGGCCTCGGCGACCAGCTGCCGCAGCACGTAGCGGAGGATCCCGCCGTGGCGGTAGTAGTCCGCCTCCTTCGGCGTGTCGATCCGGACGCGGGCGTCGAACGCGACGTCGCCGGCCTGGACCCGCACCGTCTTCGGCAGCTCACCGGCGTTCAGCGGGTCGGCGAGACCGGTGATCGTGAAGGTCTCCTCCCCCGTCAGCCCCAGCGACTCAGCCGTCTGGCCCTCCGGGAACTGCAGCGGCAGCACGCCCATCCCGACCAGGTTCGAGCGGTGGATCCGCTCGAACGACTCGGTGATCACGGCGCGCACGCCGAGCAGGTTGGTCCCCTTCGCCGCCCAGTCGCGCGACGAGCCGGAGCCGTACTCCTTGCCGCCGAGCACGACCAGCGGGACGCCGGCCTTGATGTACGCCTCGGACGCCTCGTAGATCGAGGTGACCTCGTTCTGCGGCAGCTGCCCGTCGTCCAGCAGGTAGCGGGTGAAGCCGCCCTCGGTGCCCGGCGCCATCTGGTTGCGCAGGCGGATGTTCGCGAACGTGCCGCGGATCATCACGTCGTGCGAGCCACGACGCGAGCCGTAGGAGTTGAAGTCCGCCGGCTTGACGCCACGGCCCTCGAGGTACTTGCCCGCCGGGGCGTCGCGCTTGATCGCACCGGCCGGCGAGATGTGGTCGGTCGTGACCGAGTCACCGAGCTTGGCCAGCACGCGGGCACCGGAGATGTCCTCGATCGGGCTCGGCTGGGCCGGCATCCCGTCGAAGTACGGCGCCTTCTGGACGTAGGTCGACGCCGCGTCCCAGGCGTAGCGGTCGCCCTCGGGCACGTCGAGGTTGCGCCAGTTGTCATCGCCGTCGAAGACCTGCGCGTAGCTCTTGCGGAACATGTCCGCCTGCAGGCACTCCTCGACGGTCTGCGCGACCTCCTGCGTCGACGGCCAGACATCCTTCAGGAAGACGTCGTTGCCGTCCTGGTCGACGCCGAGTGCGTCGGTCTCGAAGTCGAAGTCCATCGTCCCGGCCAGCGCGTAGGCGACCACCAGCGGCGGCGAGGCCAGGTAGTTCATCTTCACGTCGGGGCTGATCCGGCCCTCGAAGTTGCGGTTGCCCGAGAGCACCGACGTCACCGACAGGTCGGCCTCGTTGACCGCCTTCGAGATCGGCTCCGGGAGCGGGCCCGAGTTGCCGATGCAGGTCGTGCAGCCGTAGCCGACGAGGTTGAAGCCGAGCGCGTCGAGGTCGACGTTGAGGCCGGCCCGCTCGAGGTAGTCGGTGACGACCATCGAGCCCGGGGCGAGCGACGTCTTGACCCACGGCTTGCGGTTCAGGCCGAGCGCCTTCGCCTTGCGCGCCACGAGCCCGGCGGCGACCATCACCGACGGGTTCGACGTGTTGGTGCACGAGGTGATCGCGGCGATCACGACGTGGCCGTGGTCGAGCGGGAACGTGTTGCCGTCGTACTCGACCTGGGTCGCCGTCTTCGACTCCATCACCGCGATGCCGCGGTCGTGCTCGTCGGCGGTCGCGGCGTGCGCGTCCTCGTCGGCCCCGTACGAGCCCGGGGTGTTCTTCGGCGGGTCGCTGGCGGGGAAGCTGTTGGCCAGCACCTCGTCGTACGAGCTGCCGCCGTTGCCGTTGCCGAGCAGCTCGCCGAGCGAGTCGCGGAAGGCGGGCTTGGCGACCGACAGCGAGACGCGGTCCTGCGGGCGCTTGGGGCCGGCGATCGACGGGACGACGTCGCCGAGGTCGAGCTCGACGACCTGGCTGAAGGTCGGCTCCTCGGACGGGTCGTGCCAGAGGCCCTGGGCCTTGGCGTACGCCTCGACCAGCTCGAGCTGCTCCTTCGGGCGGCCGGTGAAGGCCATGTAGCGGAGCGTCTCGGCGTCGATCGGGAAGATCGCGCAGGTCGAGCCGAACTCCGGGCTCATGTTGCCGAGCGTGGCGCGGTCGGCCAGCGGCAGGCGGGTGACGCCCTCGCCGAAGAACTCGACGAACTTGCCGACGACGCCGGTGTGGCGCAGCAGCTCGGTGACCGTGAGGACGAGGTCGGTCGCGGTCGCGCCCTCGGGCAGCTCGCCCTTGAGGCGGAAGCCGACGACGTTCGGGATCAGCATCGGGATCGGCTGGCCGAGCATCGCGGCCTCGGCCTCGATCCCGCCGACGCCCCAGCCGAGCACGCCGAGGCCGTTGACCATCGTCGTGTGGGAGTCCGTCCCGACGAGCGTGTCGGGGTAGGCCTGGCCGGTCTTGTCGTTGACGAAGACGGCGCGCGAGAGGTACTCGAGGTTGACCTGGTGGACGATGCCGGTCTCCGGCGGGACGACCTTGAACGACTCGAAGGCGTCCTGGCCCCAGCGCAGGAACTGGTACCGCTCCTCGTTGCGCTCGAACTCCTTGGCGGAGTTGAAGGCGAAGGCCTGGGCGGTGCCGTAGGCGTCGACCTGGACCGAGTGGTCGATGACCAGCTCGGCCGGGACCAGCGGCTCGATCTTCGACGGGTCGCCGCCGAGGTCGGCCATCGCGTCGCGCATCGCGGCGAGGTCGACGACCGCGGGCACGCCGGTGAAGTCCTGCAGGACCACGCGGGCGGGCGTGTAGGCGATCTCCTGGGAGGGGTCGGCCTTCGCGTCCCAGCTGGCGAGCGCCTCGATCTGCGCCTTGGTGACGGAGCCGTTGCCCTCGGTGCGCAGCAGGTTCTCGAGCAGGATCTTGAGCGAGTACGGCAGCCGAGCGACGTCGAACTGCGACTGGAGCGCGTCGAGACGGAAGATCTCGAAGGTGCGGTCGCCGACGGACAGGGTGTCCTTGGCGCCGAAGCTGTTGGTGGTCATGCGAGGGGTCCTTCGGTCTTGGTGAGGGACTGGATCAGGGCGCGTCGGCGGGGAGCAACACGAACGGCTGCCCGTCACGGGTCTGGAGGCTGCGGAAGGGCTCGTGATCGAGGGTCGCGATCCGCGTGGTGTGAAGACGCCCGGCGAGCGCGACGAGCGAGGCGTCGGTCAGATCGACGCCGGGCCGGGAACGGGAGACGGCGAGCGCGTCGCGCAAGCCGTCGGCCCACCAGCGAAGCCCGTAGACCCCGCTCTCGAAGTCGTCCCAGATCGCCTGCTGGGCGACCGGGCCGCCGATCTGGCCGGCGAAGTGGTCGATCTCGGCCAGCGCCAGCGGCGTGGTGACGAAGTCCTGGTCGGTCGACCGGAACAGCTCCAGCGCCGCGCTGTGGTGCGCGTCGCCGCGATCGACCAACGCGACGACGAAGCTGGTGTCGAGGACGACGCTCATCGCGCGAAGCCCGTCTCCGCCAGGACCTCATCGACCCGCGTCGAGAGGTCCGAGCGACCGCTGTCGATCACCCCGATCGACTTCGACTGCGGACGCTGCGGCCGGCCGACGGCTCCGGTCAGCGTCCGGCGGATGAACTCGGCCTTCGTCACGCCTTCCTCGGCAGCACGAAGCGCGAGCGCTTCGTCCAACTGCTCCTCGAGGTAGACGCTGGTCTTCTTCACCCCACGTAGGGTATCACCCTACGTATCCGAGCTTCTTGGTCGGGATCGGCGCCGCGGCGGTCCAGATCCCCGCCTGCCGGGCGACCGCGTCGACCGTCGCCCCGATCGCCGCGACGTCGTTCGCCTGGGGTACCGCCACCCACCGCTTGCCCCCGCGGGCCCGGACGTAGATCGCCGGGGTACCGGGGGCGTTGACCTGCCGGGCGAACCGGTCGGCCGCCGCCGACAGGCTGCGGCTGGCCGGGGTCTCGCGGACCTCCAGCTTCGCCGGGTCGACCCCGGGCGCGGCCGTCGCGATCTGCGTCAGGCGCCGCTCCGTCGCCCACGCCTGCCGCTCGTCGCCCTGGTTGAAGTAGAGGGTGTGGACGAAGCTCCAGAACGTGTTCGCGCCCACGTAGTTCAGGGCCGCACGCCGCGCGGTGGCGCCGTCGGTGGTGCCCGCTGCCCGGTCGCGGAAGTTGACCAGCTGCATCTCGAAGTTCGCCCGGCCCGTCCGCACCAGCTCGCGGATGATCGCCGGCTGCGTCTCGATCTCGTGGCTCTGGCAGGCCGGGCACTTGAGGTCCGCGACCTGGACGATCGTCGCCGGAGCGTTCGGGTCGCCGAGCATGAGACCGCGCTGCGGCAGGTCCCGGAGCAGGGCCTCGGTCTCCGCCGTGCCCTTCAGGCCGACCGACTGGCCGCCGACTGCGACGGTCGTGACCGGCGCATCGGCGGCCGGGTCGCCCTTGAAGGCACCGGCGAGCACGACCCCGAGGACGACCACGACCGCCGCCAGAAGGGCGACGGTCAACCGCCGCGCCCGCCGCGGCCCCGGGCCGGATCCGTCCGGCGCCGGCGATCCGCCGTCCGGCGACGGTGGCCCGGCTGCGGGGCCCGCCGGGCCGTCGTCGCCGCCCGGACCCGGCGCGGCGCCTTCGGACGCGGGCGGGCGCACGGCCTAGTTCGCCGGACCCGACGTCCGGGTGGGCTCGGCCAGCTCCGCGACGTCGACGGAATCGTCCGCGTCCAGCGGCTCCGAGAAGGCGCCCGGGGCCAGCCCCGGACCGCGCACGAAGCGGAACGTGCTGATCAGGAAGAGCAGGGTCATCATGACCGCGCTCGTGGTGCAGAACGGGCAGAAGGCCTCGAGGGTGATGTACGCCCGGTACATCAGGAACATCGAGAAGAGGAAGCCGACGCCGGTGGCGACGACCAGCAGCAGCCGCACGTTCTCGTTCCGCTGCGGGAACGTGAGCAGGGCGAGGATGCCGACGTAGCCGGCGATCCCGAGCACCGAGACGGGGATCCCGAACAGCTCGGACCAGGTCGACTGCTGCACCGTCGTGCAACCGCCGCTGACCCCGCAGACGCCGTTGTGGGCGTACTTCGTGTAGGTCAGGTAGATCGCACAGCCGATCCCGATCAGGGCCAGCAGGTACGACAGGTACCGCAGTCGACGGTCGAGCATCAGCGCGTCGCCTCGCTCTTGGCCTTCGCAGCGGCCTCGTCGACCGCCGCGGCGATGTCGTCGACGTTGTTGAAGTTCGGGACCGAGGTGTACGCCCCGACGCCGCGCGGCTTGACGAAGATCGACGGGGTGCTCTGGACCTTCAGCGCCTTGGACAGCTTGTCGGCCTCGGCCTCGAGCTTGCGGGTCGTGGCCGTCTCACGCGTGTTCGTGGTCTTGTAGTCGATCCCCGGCGAGCCGGCCGCGATCTGCCGCAGCCGCTTCTCGGTCGCCCACTGATCCTGCTCGAGACCCTGGTTGAAGTAGCTCGTGTGGAAGAAGTTCCAGAACTTGCTCTGGTCCGTGAAGTTCAGCGCCGCCCGGCGAGCGGCGATCCCGTCGGTCGTGCCCACGTTCGGATCGATGATGTTGATCAGCTGGATCTGCAGGTTCGCCTTGCCGGTGCGCACGAGCTTGTCGACGATCTCGGCCTGCGAGTTGATCTCGTGCTCCTTGCACGCCGGGCACTTCATGTCCGCGAACTCGACGATCGTCACCGGCGCGTCGGGATTGCCCAGGGTCGTGCCGCTCTGGGGCAGGCCCTTGATCATCTTCGCCGTCTCGGGGCCACCCTTGATCGTGACCTCCTGACCGTCGACGGTGAACTTCCCCTCCGCCGCGTTCTCGGCGGCGTCCTTCTTGAAGGGGTTGATCAGCAGCACCGCCACGATGATCACGACGATCACCGCCCCGACACCGCCGAGTAGCCTCAATCGTTGCTTGCGCTCGCGCGCCGAACGCTCGGCCGCCTCTCGCTCAAGCCGCGCCTTCTGGGCTAGCTCCTTCTTCTTGCTCGCGTCGGCCATGCGGGGCATTCTGGCGCATCATCACAGCCCGACGCTGAAACTTTCGTAAACGCTTCCTGAGTCCTGGACGCGTCTGCCCCGATTCGGGTACGTACCTGGGTCTAGCGACTGGACGGCGTCGCCGCGTCAACCGCCCGGGCGAGCTTGTCGGCGAGTCCGCCGAACGATCCGCTGTCGACCTTGCGGTAGTCGTCGCTGCCGCGCGGGCGCACGAAGAAGGTCGGCGTCGCCTCGACCTCGAGCTTGCGGGCGAGCCGATCGGCCTGCTCCGACAGCGCCTGCGAGCCGGGGGTCGCCGCCGTGCTGACGGTGACGTCGCGGAGTTCCGGCGCGGGCCGGGCGATCGCCCGCAGTCGCGGCTCGGTGATCCAGGGGTCGCGCTCGTCGCCCTGGTTGTAGTAGACGAGCTCGACGAACGGCCACATCCGGTCCTGCCCGGCGAGCGTGTAGGCGGCGTTGCGGCCGAGCAGGGTGTCGGGCCGGAAGGACTCCAGCCCGAGTAGCCGCAGCTCGATGTTCGCCTTGCCGGTCCGCACCAGGTCGCGGATGACCTGCGGCTGCTGGCCGAGCGTGTAGCTGCGGCAGGCCGGGCACTTGAGGTCGGCGAACTCGACGATCGTGACCGGCGCGTCGGGCCGGCCGAGCACGATCCCGTGCTGCGGCACGCCCCGCAGCAGCGCGGTCGTCTCCGTGACGCCGCGAACGCCGTCGGTGACCGAGGCGTCCTTGGCTGGATCATCGCCCCCGAAGGCCCCGAAGGCGATCAGGCCGCCTCCGAGGACCGCGACCACGAGGAAGGCGACGCCGAGCAGCTGACTGCGGCGGGCGAGCCGCCGCTCGGCGTCGCCGGTCATCAGCGCGTGGCCTTGGCCTTCTTGCCGGCCTCGTCGACCGCCGCGGCGATGTCGTCGACGTTGTTGAAGCTCGGGACCGAGGTGTACGCCCCGACGCCGCGCGGCTTGACGAAGATCGCCGGGGTGCCGCTCGCCTTGAGCGCCTCGGCGAGCTTGTCCGCGTCCGCCTCCAGCTTGCGGGTCCCCGGCGTCTCCCGCGTGTTCACGGTCTTGTAGTCGATCCCCGGCGAGCCGGCCGCGATCTGCCGCAGCCGCTTCTCGGTCGCCCACTGATCCTGCTCGTCGCCCTGGTTGAAGTAGCTGGTGTGGAAGAAGTTCCAGAACGTGTTGGTGGCCGCGAAGTTCAGGGCCGCCTTGCGAGCAGCGGCGCCGTCGGTCGTGCCCATGTTCGGGTCGATGATGTTGATCAGCTGGACCTGCAGGTTCGCCTTGCCGGTGCGCACCAGCTTGTCGACGATCTCGGACTGCGACGTGATCTCGTGCTCCTTGCACGCCGGGCACTTCATGTCCGCGAACTCGACGATCGTCACCGGCGCGTCGGGGTTCCCCAGCGTCGTGCCGCTCTGGGGCAGGCCCTTGATCATCTTCGTCGTCTCGGGGCCACCCTTGATCGTGACCTCCTGACCGTCGACGTTGTACTTCCCCTCGGACGCGCCCTCGGCGGCGTCCTTCTTGAACGGGTTCACCAGCAGCACCGCCACGATGATCACGAGGACCACCGCCGCGACGCCCCCGAGCATCTTCAGGCGTTGCGTGCGCTCGCGCGCCGAACGCTCGGCGGCCTCCCGCTCGAGCCGCGCCTTCTGCGCGGCCTCCTTCTTCTTGTTCGCTCCGGACATTCGAGCATTGTGGCGCATCGGCAGTCATCGGTCCTGAAGCGGTTGTAAACGCAACCTCAGCGTCCCGGCCACCGTGGCCGGGACGCGGGAGCGCTGGTGGCGTCGGTCAGCTCGCGCGGCGGCGGCCGGCCAGCGCGACGCCGAGCCCGGAGAGCCCGGCGATCAGGCCGAGCGCGCCGAGCACGATCGCCAACGTGCTGCCGTCGCCGTCGCCGTCGCCGTCGCCGTCGTCTTCGGCCGCATCGGCGTGGTCGTCGGCGGCGGCGTCCGGCTTCGCGGCACTGGCGGTTGCGCCGTGCTCGTCGGCGGCGGCCTCCAGCGTCAGCTGGGGGGCCGGGGACTCGCCGTCGGAGGCGCCGATCCAGCGCACGACCTCGCCGTCCTCGTAGGTCTGCAGCGCCTTGAACGTCAGCGCCGTGCCCGGGGCGCCGTCGGGCACCCGGATCGAGAGCGGGAAGTCCTGGAACTGGCCCGGACCCACGATCCCGGTGCGTCCGTCGCCCGTCCAGGTGACGGTGTCGATCTCGTCGGCGACCTGCTCGCCGTGGACCTCGATCGGCTTCGCGGCCTTGCGGGTGGCCACGCGGACCTTCCAGCCGGGAAGCGGCTGGTAGCTGGCGCTGGCGACGCCGGGCGGGAACTGGACCTGGACCTTGACGGTGCCCTGGCTGTCCTGCTCGTTCGGGACCCGGACGTCGATCACGGTGTAGCCCCCGGCCGCGGCCTGTGGCGGCTGGACCGTGACGTGGGCGCTGGCGGCGCTCGGGGCGACGAGGACGGCGAACGCCGCCAACCCGCCGAGGACGGTGGTCTTCTTGGTGAACATGGTGATGTGGTGCTCCTACGGTGGAAGGAATCGGCTGCGGGAGGGAGCGGTGCCCGTCGTGACGGCGGGCTCCGCGGCACCGTGGTGGTGGTCGCGAGGCGACGCCCGCGCCGATCAGCCGTCCTCCGCGCGGCGGGATCCGGGACGCGCCGCGGCGCCGGCCGAGCCGCGCCACGGCAGGTCGCCGACGCAGGGCGGAGCGACGCTCACGCAGGCGCCGCAGCGTCCGCTCGCCGGGGTAGCGGCCCAGGGCCAGGACGGCCAGGAGCAACAGCGCCGGGGCGAGCAGCAGCAGGATCTGCGGCAGGCTGCTCACGCCGCCCGGTCCCTCCCCGTCGCGGTCGTCCGCGCGTTCATCGGATCCGCACCGGCAGGGTCGTCTCGGTCTGGTCGAACGCCGACCGGCGCAGCACGACCTCGATCCGCCAGCCCCCGGGGGTGCCGAGCGGGACCGCGGCCGCCGTCCAGTGCCCCGGACCGGCGACCACGAACGGGACCTTGACCGGCACGTCGCTGCCGCCGCTCCGGCCCGGCGGAATCGCCCGGACCTCGAGCTGCTCGGCGCCCGCCACCGGTTGACCGCGGCGGTCGAAGGCGTAGAGGTGCATGGCGTTGGCGCCGGTGCGGGCCGGGTCGACGATCAGCTGCAGCTGGATCTCCCCGACCGTCCTCGTGACGGTGGCCGGACCGGACAGCAGCGACTTCGGGGGTGCGTAGCCGGCGAGCGCGCCGGTCACCGCCAGGACCGCCACCAGCAGCAGCACCTCGGCCCGCAGGGCGAGCCGGATCTGGCGTCCCGCGGTGGCGACCGTCGGGATTGCGGGGCCGGCCGCCGCCGCGGTCCCGGGTCCCGCCGGGGCTGCCGGATCGTCGGCGAGCGCCGGCGCGGCGGTGGGCACGACGTCGTTCTCCGCAGCCGCAGCGGCACCGCCCCCGGCAGGGACGTCCTCCGCGTCGGCGGCCTTGCGCAGGCGCGGCACTAGCCACTCGCGCTGGACGACCGCGACCCCGACCGCCGTCACGAGCAGGATGGCCTTGATCAGGACCGCCCGGCCGTAGGCGGTGTCGGTGAGGTCGTAGAGCGTCGTCAGGTGGAGGATCGCCAGCACCGTGCCGGCTGCGGTCAGGGTCGCCACCGAGACCAGCGCGATCGGCGAGAACCGCAGCAGCACGGCGGCGAGCAGGCCGGTCCGCCGGGGACCGGGCTCGATCGCGCGGGTGGCCCGCGGGAGCACCAGCAGCAACGCCAGCAGCCCTCCGATCCACGCCCCCATCATCGCCACGTGCAGGATCTGGAGCGGGACCAGCGCCCAGGCGGGGGACGAGGCCGCCGCGTGGCCGCCGAGCGCCGGGGAGACCACCAGCACCGCGAGCAACGCGACCGCCGCGAGCAACGCCGGCGACGTCCGCAGGCTCGCGGCCCGGACCGCCCGACCCGCGATCAGCGCGATCCCGGCGAAGGCCGCGGCCGAGACCAGGAACCAGGCGCCGGTCTTCGTCCCGAGCACGTCGCGGATCGTGTCGACCCGGAGCGCATCGCCGATGCCGGTGCCGCCGGCGTTGGCCGCCTGGAGGACGACCGCTAGCAGCGCACCGACCAGGCCGACGCACGCGACGACTCGCAGCCAGCGGCCCGCGGCACCGACGAACGCGTCGTCGGCCTCCGGCGGGATCCGACCTGCGCGCCGCAGTGGCAGCCAGACCACGATCAACAGGATCAGCAGCCCGCAGGACCCACCGATCCCTAGGTAGCGGACGACCCGCGCGACCGACAGCGCCGTGCCGATGCCGGCGGGCGCCGCCTGGTCGGCGGTCAGGGCGCGGATGTCGGGCGGGGCCGCGGTCACGTCGCGACCGACGGCGAAGGTCACGCCGCCGACGACCGGGTGGCCGTCGGACGAGATCACCCGGTAGGTCGCGGCGAACGCCCCGTGGGGCGTCCCCGGGCGCACCCCGATGGCGAGCGCGTCGTTGCGACCGCGGGGTCGCGTGACGCGGCCGTCGTCGACCCGCTTGCCGTGCTCGTCGACGACGCGCAGCGCCCCGAACGATCCCTCGACCTGCTCGCTGAAGACGAAGACGACCTGGCGCGGCGCCCGCTCGAGCACCGCTCCCGCGGCCGGGGTCGAGCGCTCGAGCGAGGCGTGGGCGCCGGCGAGCGCCGGGAAGGCGACCGCGAGCGCGACCAGCAGCGCGACCAGTCCGAGCAGCCGGGTCGTTGGGCGACCGACGGTCACCAGACGTCCTCCGCGGTCGGGTCGCTGCCGGCTCGGCGGCGACGGACGACGACCACCAGCGCGACGGCCGCGAGCAGGACGGCGACGAGGCCGATGATCGCGGCGGTCGGCACCCCGCCCTCCTCCGGCGTCCACCAGAGCGTGCCGGCGATCGTGGCCGGCTTGCCGTCGACCCGGATCGGCACCTTCCAGTCGTAGACCTTGCTGCGCTTCGAGCTGTCCTTCACCTGCGGGGCCGGTGTCCCGGCCTCGCCCATCCAGTGGATCCGGTGGTCGTGGAACTCCACGCGCGAGGACTTGTCGATCGTCCGCCACTCGGGCTTCGAGCGCGGCCCGGTCGCGTCGGCCGAGGCCGGCGCCGGCGTGGCCCCCTTCGGGTCCTTGTTGACGAAGGTCGCCTGACTCCGCAGGTTCTCCTGGACCGTCCCGTCCGGCAGCAGCCGCAGGTAGGGCTCGCCCTTGTACCCGGGAACCTCGACGGTCTTGCCGGTCTCGTTCGCGAGCGTCAGGTGGTCCCCGCGCGAGACCACGGCGACCTGGAGGCCCGGGACCGCCGGGCTGACGCCGGCGAGGATCGAGTCGTAGGCGGGATCCGCCTGGTGGGCGCCGGCCGATGGGGCCAGGACCAGCAGCAGCGAGCAGGCGCTCGCCACCGCGACGGTGAGCGAACGGCGGGAAGGACGGAGCACGACGATCCTCGGGGCGATGCGGACGGTGGAACGGCTCGACACCCGGAGGTGGAGCCAGCAAGACCTAGAGCGCCGACGCGGAGGCCACGTCGGACGGAGACGGCGACGCTGCGGAAGCAGCCGCGGCGACGACTCAGACGGCGAGCGGCGCCGGCGGGCCCCGCGTCGAGCGCACGCCGATCCGGATCCGACCGCCGCCACCCTGGCGACGCGGCCCGCGCAGGCGGACGATCGGAGCGGGGCCACGGCCGCGCGTCGAGCGGCGACGGCGGATCGCCCGGACCAGACGGTCCTCGCCCGGCATCCAGCCGACGGCGACCAGCCCGAGCAGCAGCAGCGCCGGCGCGAGCTCGAGCGCCACGTGCCCGCCCGCGGCGACGGCGAGGCCCAGGACCAGCAGCACGCCGCCGAGGATGGCGGCCAGGCGCAGCGTCGTATGGCGCGTTCCCGACAAGAGGCCCAACCGTACCGACCGCCACCGCTTCCCGCCCGTCGGGGTATGGTGCGGAGCGATGGGCGAACGACGTCGAACGCGAGAAGGCCAGCGGTGGCGTCGCCCCGCGCTCGTCGCCGGTGGCGGCGTGCTGGTGCTGGTCGCCGGCGGGATCGCCGTCAGCGGCGCCACGGGCGCCGACGGTCAATCAGTCGCCCAGCTGCGTGCGTGGCCGATCGTCGCGCCCGCGCTCGCGGTCCCCGTCGATGTCCCAGCCGGCGGCGACGCGGCCGAGACCGCGCCTGCGGCCCCCGCCGACGACGCCCGTCAGTCGTCGACCACCACCACGACGACGCCCGAGAAGGCGCCGGACACGCTGCCGTCGGGCGCCCCGACCGACGCCCAGGTCGCCGCCGAGCTGCGCCGGTCGCTGAAGACCTCCGGCGGCCAGTCGCCCAGCGACGAGGCCATGATCAGCGGTGCCTCGCTGACCGCCGACGGCATGGCCACGATCCCGCTCGACGCTCCGGGCAAGGTCGCCGACATCATCCGGGCCGGCAACCAGGTCGCGCGCAAGCCGTACGTCTACGGTGGCGGCCACGGGCGCCTCGCCGGCTCGACCTGGATCGACACCGCCTACGACTGCTCCGGGTCGATCAGCTTCGCGCTGGCCGCCGCCGGCATCATCGATGCCCCGATGACCTCGGGTGGCCTGGCCGACTGGGGCGAGCCCGGCCCCGGCAAGTGGGTGACGATCTACGCCAACGCCGGCCACACGTTCATGTACGTCGCCGGGCTGCGGTTCGACACCTCCGGTCGGCAGACGACCGGCTCCCGCTGGCAGGTCGCGTCGCGCGGGACCAGCGGCTTCCGGGTCGTCCACCCCAAGGGCCTCTAGACCCTGGCCGCAGCAGCGCCGGTCAGTCGCCGTCGTGGCGCGCGACCGGCGCCGGCAGCAGCTGGACGACCCCGCCGCCGAGCGTGCTCACCAGCACCCGCCCTCGGCGGTCCTGGAGGTACGAGGTCTGCCGGGGGATCCGCAGGCCCTCGTCGCGCAGCTCGACCGGGGCCTTCGCGTCGGCCGGGATCGACCAGACCCGGCCGGAGCAGAAGTCGCCGAAGAGGTAGCGGTCGCGGAGGCTCGCGGGGACGCTCCCCGGACCGCGGACGGCCACTCCACCGTTCACCGCGCAACCGCTGCGCGAGGTGTAGGAGGCGACCGGCCAGGTCAGCGGCCCGGTCGTGTTCAGCTCCCGGTTGGGCTGGTCGCGCGCGCCTTCGAAGGCGGCCCAGCCGAAGTTCGTCGGCGGCGTCGCGTCGCGGATCCGCGAGGCCGGCAGCCGGTCGATCTCCTCCGTCTGCTCCTGCGCGGCGTCCCGGCCGGCGTCGCCGATCCAGAGGTCGCCGGTGCGCTTGTCGAAGCTGATCCGCCACGGGTTCCGGAGCCCGTAGGCGACGATCCGCCAGCGCGAGGCGGAGACGGTCTCGTCGGACGGCGGGACCGCCGCCGCGCCGCGCGGAGCACGATCGCTCCGCAGGTCGTACCGGATCACCTTGCCCAGCAGCGAGTCGAGGTCCTGGCCGTTCTCACGCGGGTCGTAGGCCGATCCGCCGTCGCCGAGACCGAGGTAGAGCCGCCGATCGCGTCCGACCACGAGCTCGCCGCCGTTGTGGTTGCCGTACGGCTGCTCGACCGCCAGGATCGGCTCGCGCGAGAGCGGGTCGACGAAGCCGTCGTGCAGCCGGTAGAGGTCGACCCGGGTGTTGCCGTCGAGGTCGTTGTAGTGGACGGCGACCCGCGGATCCTTGCGGTAGTCCGGGAGGAACGCCAGACCCAGCAGGCCCTGCTCCTCGTCGAGCTTGATCATCCCGCGCAGGTCCAGGAACGGCGGGCCGGCGGTCGGACCGTGCCCGTCGAGCCAGCGCGCGGTGCCGGCCTGCTCGAGCACCAGCACGCGCCCCTGCGGCCCCGGCTCCTCGACCAGTCCGGCGGCGCGCTGGAAGCCGGAGGCGATCGTCCGGCGCGCCAGCGGCGGGGTCGCGGCGACCGACTGGGCCGACGGCTTGGCGGCGGCCGGCGGGGTCGGGCGCGTCACCGTCGCTTCCGTCTGGTCACCGCAACCCGCCACCCCGAGAGCCAGGGCGAAGACCACCGGGAGCACTGTCAGCGACCGCCACATCAGCGAGGGAGGATACGGATGACCGTCGTTCGGGCGACGCCTCGGAGAGTGGAGCCCATCCCGCGGGATAACCTCCGCTCGGTGAAGACCGGTCCGATTCCCCTGCCGCCACCCGCTCTCCGGATCGCCGATCTGAACGGCAAGCGCGTCGGGATCTGGGGCGCCGGCCGCGAAGGCTCGGCCGCGCTGCGGGCGCTCGTCCGCCACGCTCCCGACGCCAGCTCGCTGGTCGTGACGTCGACTCCGCCGTCGGTCGAGTCGTCGGCGCTGGCCTCGGGCACGCCCGCCTCCGCCGGGCCGGCCGTGCCGTGGCTGTTCGGCCCCGACGGGATCGAGGCGCTGGCCGCCTGCGACGTGGTGATCCGCTCTCCCGGCGTGCCGGTCCGCGGCCCGGAGGCCGAGCAGGTCCGCGCCGGCGGCGCGATCCTGACGACCGGCACCGCGCTCTGGCTCGCCGAGCGGGCCGACCGCGAGACCGTCGTCGGCGTCACCGGCACCAAGGGCAAGAGCACCACCGCGTCGCTCCTGCACCACCTGCTCGGCAAGGCCGGGGTCCGCAGCCAGCTGGCGGGCAACATCGGGCGTCCGCTGCTCGACGAGCTGACCCCGGCGAACCCGCCCGAGGTCTGGGTCCTGGAGCTGTCGAGCTACCAGCTGGCCGACCTGCCGCGGGCCCCCACCGTCGCGGTCGTCACCAACCTCCTGCGCGACCACGTGCCGTGGCACGGCGACGAGGCGACCTACCACGCCGACAAGCTGCGGATCCTGACCGCCGAGGCCGGCGCGCCGGCCGGCGGCAGGTCGAACCCGCGGCTGGCGGTGCTCTCGTACGCCGACCCGGCCTTGCGCGAGGCGGCGGCGTCGCTCCGCTGCCCGATCCTGTGGGTCGACCACCCGGACGGCCTGCACGTCGCCGAAGGTCAGCTGCTCGACGGTCCCCAGACCGTCTGCTCGATCGACGCGCTCCCACTGCGGGGCGTGATCGGCGCACGCAACGCGTCGGCCGCGCTCGAGTCGGTGCGGGCGCTGGGGTACGAGATCCCGGATCTGGCCGCGGCACTGCGAGACTTCGAGCCGCTGCCCCACCGCCAGCAGGTCGTCGCCGAGCGGGCCGGGCACGTCTGGGTCGACGACTCGATCTCGACCACGCCGGAGGCCGCGCTCGCCGCGGTCGCCGCGTTCGGCCCCGGTCCGGTCGTGCTGCTCGCCGGTGGCGACCACCGAGAGCAGCACTACGACGCGCTCGCCAGCGCGCTCGCCAGCGGCCAGATCCCGACCGGGGCGATCGGCGAGCCGCCCGCCTCGGTCACGGTTGCCGGCCTGGTGACGCTCCCGGGGACCGGGCCTGCGTTGGCCGACGCCGTCCAGGCGGCGGGCACCGGACTGGCGGTCCGGCGGATCGAGGGCACCGAGCCCGGCCCGGTGATGGACGCCGCGGTCGCGGCCGCCCGCCAGATCGCTCCGCCCGGCGCGACGATCCTGCTCTCGCCGGCCGCGCCGAGCCACAACGTGTTCCGGGACTTCGAGGACCGCGGGGACCGCTTCGCCGCCGCCGTCGCGGCGTTGCCCGACGATCCGGACGCCTGACCGGGACGCGCGACCGCGGACCGGACCGACCCGCGGGGCCGGACTGGCCCGCGGGGCCGGACGCGCCCGCGGGCGGCAGCTAGCGGACGGCGACGGCCAGCGCCCCGGCCAAGTCCCCGCGCCCCTCGACCGCCACGTCGCCGAGCCCGAGCCAGCCGGCCATCGTCCGCAGCTCGGCCGCCAGCTCAGCGGCGACGTGCTCGCGGTCGGCGACGCCCGCCTCGACGTGCGCCGCCTGGACCCGCAGCACGCCCGCCGCCCGGTCGGCCTTCAGGTCGACCCGGGCCACCAGCTCGTCGCCGAGCAGGAACGGCAGCACGTAGTAGCCGTAGACCCGCTTCTCGCGCGGGACGTAGATCTCCAGCCGGTAGCGGAAGCTGAACAGGGCCTCGGTCCGGGTCCGCTCGAAGACCAGCGGGTCGAACGGCGAGAGCAGCGCCCGCGCCTGGATCCGGCGGGGGCGACGAGCCTCCACGTGCAGGAAGGCCGGACGCGCCCAGCCCTCGACCCGGGCGGGCACCAGCTCACCGGCCTCGACCAGGTCGCTGACCGCCGAGCGGGCCTGCTGCGCCCGGAGGCGGAAGTAGTCCCGCAGGCACTGCTCGGTGGCGACCCCGTGGGCGCGGGCGGAGATCCGCACCAGCTCGCGGATCGCGTCCTCCGGCTCCGGGTCGGGGGCGCTGTCGACCTCGGGCGGGAGCACCCGCTCGGGCAGGTCGTAGCGGCGCTCGAACTGCGGCGTCCTCCCGGCCGAGGTCACCCGACCGCAGAAGAACAGGTACTCGAGCGCCCGCTTGACCGCCGACCAGTTCCAGGCGTAGCCGTTGCCGCTCCGCTCGCCGAGCAGCCCGAGCGCGCCGTCCCGCTCGATCCGCCGCTCGACCTCGACGGCGGTCATCGGACCGTGGGCGGCGATCTCCGCCTCGACGATCGCGAGCACCTCGGGCTGCTCCGCGGCCCGCCGGATCATCCCCCAGCCCTCGATGTCGACCCGTTGCATCCGCCAGCGCAGCAGCCGGTGGGTCTCGGGCGGGACGAACGACGCCTCGTGCGCCCAGTACTCGACCAGCCGCCGCGGCCGGCGGCTCGTCGCCCGGTCCAGCAGCGCCGGGTCGTACGGGCCGAGCCGACTGAACAGCGGCATCAGGTGCGCGCGGGCAACGACGTTGACCGAGTCGATCTGGAACACCCCGACCCGGTCGATCACGCGCTGGAGGTGGCGTGCGGTCACCGGCCCGCGCGGAGCCGGGTCGGCGAATCCCTGCGCGGCCAGCGCTATCCGGCGGGCCTGGAGTCGACTCAGCGCCAGCACCTCCGTGGTCACGCTCACCGGCCCCGCACCGAGTACGACGGACGGCGAGGACAGGCGGATCCGGGCATCGGGACGATCATGCCAGCCCGCTCGGACCGAACGCACGTTCGCCCCTCCACCCCGTCGCGGCTCACGTCCCGGCGTGGTTCCCGAGCACGACTTCGGCGGCCGGGCGCAACTCCGCCGGCAGCGCCGCGAGCGCTGTCGGCTCGAGCGCGAACGGCACCGCCAGCTCGGCCGGCCCGCGCCCGTCGGCGACCTCACGCAGGTGCTCCTCGCGCAGCCGCCGGACGACCACGTGACCGGCCCACGGGCTCGGCCCACGACGAGCCCCGGCAATCGCCTCCTGCCCCGGAAGGACCGCACCCGAGGTGTCGGCCCCGGCGATCAGCCGCATCGCCACCAGCGACTCGGCCTCCTCGCCGACGCACTCGAACGGCTTGTGCTCGCGGAGGCCGGCGAGGTCGCAGAAGCCGTCGTACTGATCGGGATCGTCGAGCATGTCGACGCCGAAGGTCGCCTGCAGGGCCGGCGGGTCGAGCCACGGGGCGAGCGCCAGGTAGACGAACCGGCACTTCGGGCAGTCCCCGCACCAGTTCGAGCGGCGGCGGGCGGGATCGATCCGAAAGACGGTGTTGCAGGAGGTGAAGTGCGGGTGGAACCGCTCGAGGCGACTGAACGCGCGGGCGATCGTCAGCTCGCTCGCCGAACGCAGGACCGAGCGGTAGTCGAGCCCGACGGCGATCTCGGCCTCGATCAGCCCGCGCAGCTCGCGCTCGAAGTCGGCGCCCTTGCTCCACTGGTGGTTGACGTCGAGGCCGTCCCAGACCAGGTTGCCCTCCGACGCCGAGCGCTCGTTCGCCATCGCGACGGCATCCGCCCCGTGCAGCACCGCGGTCATCAGCGCGATCGTCGAGACGACCGCCGTCACCGGAACGTGCCCGTTGAGCGCCCCGCTGGCGTTCAGCTCGCCGATGTTCGGCGAGAGCGAGCGAAGCGCGACGGCATGCGGCAGGGCGGGCGGGCCCGTTGCCCCGATGCAGCGCACGATCGGGGTCGCCCGGCCGACCGAGAAGCAGACCGCCTCGCGTCCGGCCTGCTGGACGATCTCGAGCGCGACGACCGAGTCCTTGCCGCCCCCGATCGGGACCAGCGTGCGGCCGGTCTCGGGCAGCGCCACCGGCTCCGGGGCAGCGTCGCCGTCGGCCGCGGCCGGCGGGAACGCGACCCGCTCGCGGATGTCGATCTGGTTGCGGTAGGCGAACTCGCCCAGGCCCAGCGTGTAGACGTCCTGCAGCAGCGTCCGCAGCCGCGGGGAGAGCGGGCCGGTCTCGACCACCATCGCCGGGGGGACCGCGGTCTTGTAGTAGGAGACGCCGGCGAGCAGGTGCAGCAGGCGGGCCAGACGTCGGAACGCCTCCTGCCGAGCCGGGTCGCTCGGCCAGTCGACGCCCTCGAAGCGGATCGTCTCGACGAACGCGACCGCGTCGTCGAGCGCGTAGCGCAGCGTGACGGCCGGAGCCTGCTCGTCGACCTCGACCGCCACGAACCGGAAGCTCGCGAACGCGGTCGGGTCGAAGGTCGTCGACGGGGCCGTCGGAGCGGGCGCCTGGGAAGCCTCGGTCACCTCTCGAGCGTAGCGGGGTCGTCCAGCCGCCCGACCTCGGCCGCGGCGCCCGAACCGCAGGATAGGGTCGGCCCCGATGGTGCACGACGACTCGTCCGACGCCTTCGCGGGCCCGAACGATCCCCCGATCCACGTCGACGACGTGCCGGAGACCAGCTGGCAGATCGGCGAGCTGGAGGCCCGTCGCAAGCGCCTGGGCGCGGCCGTCGGAGCCCACCGCCTCGGGGTCTCGATCATCACGATCGCGCCCGGCAGGCGTTCGACCCCGCCCCACAGCCACGCCGACGAGGAGGAGGCCTTCCTCGTGCTGGCGGGCAACGGGGTCAGCTGGCAGGCGACGAGCGACCGTCGGGCCCACGCCTACCGCGTCGCCACCGGCGACGTGCTCGTCCACCGCGCGAACGGCCCTGCCCACACGCTGATCGCCGGCGCACGGGGCCTGACGGTGCTGGCCGCCTCCGAGGGCTCCCGCACGAAGATCACCTACCTGCCGCGGACGGAGCAGTTCTGGCTCGGGCCCCGTTGGTCCCCGGCCGCCACCCCGCACCCCTACCGCGCCGACGCCGACGCCGGACCGCTCGTGGTCCCGGCCGTCTCCCCCGTGCGGCCGCCGGGCATCGTCGCGCTGGAGGACTGTCCGGTCGACGTCGGTGGCCGGGGCCGCTTCCGTTGGGCGACCCGCAACGCCGCCGCGGCGGCCGGCGCGCGACGGCTGGTGCTCGCCACCGACGAGCTGCCGCCCGGCAGCATCAACACGCCGCTGCACTGGCACACGATCGCCGAGGAGTGCTTCTACGTCCTGCGGGGGACGGGGATCGCGCGGATCGGCGAGGCCGCCCACCCGCTCCGCCCCGGCTCGTTCTTCCTGCGCCCGCCGAAGCCCGGCGTCGGCCACCGGATCGAGGTCGGCCCGGAGGGGATCGAGTACGTGACGATCGGCGACCTCGTCGACGGGGACGTCGCCGTCTACCCGGACAGCGGCAAGATCGCGGTTCGGCCGGGGGTCCTGCTGCCGATCTCGGCGCTCGAGTACTTCGACGGCGAGCCCGACGCCGAGGCCCCGTGGCCGCCGGCGTAGCTCCCGCCGCTAGCCGGCGAGCTCGCGCTTGATGACCTTGCCGGTCGCCCCGCGCGGCAGCTCGTCGACGAAGACGACGTCACGCGGGACCTCGAAGTTCGGGCGGTTGGCGCGCGCGTGCTCGCGGACGGCCTTCGCGCTCAGCCGCGAGCCGGGGACCCGGACCACGTGGACGGCGAGCCGCTCCCCGTAGGTCGCGTCCTCGACGCCGACGGCGACGACGTCCTGGATCTGCGGGTGGTCGGCGAGCAGGTCCTCGAGGCCGCGGGGATAGACGTTCTCCCCGCCCGAGACGATCATGTCGTCCTCGCGCCCGAGCACGAACAGCCGGCCGAGGTCGTCGAAGTAGCCGACGTCACCGGTGTCGGCGAGGCCGTCGCGCCGCGGCAGCCGCGTCCCGTCGGTGTAGCGGTCGTTGGCCAACCCGCCGCCGACGTGGATCCGGCCGATCCGGTGACTCTGCAACGGCACGCCGTCGGCGGCGAAGATCCGTACGGTGGCGCCGAGCGGCACCCGTCCGGCGGTGTTCGGCGCGGCGCGCAGGTCGGCCGGGTTCGCGATCGCCGCCCACCCGACCTCGGTCGCGCCGTAGACGCTGTAGAGCCCTTCGCCGAAGGCGTCCATCCACCGGTGGGCGAGGTCCCCGGGCAGCGCGGATCCGGAGCTCGCCGTCACCCGCAGGCTCGAGAGGTCGTACGACGCCCGCACCTCGGGGTCGACGTCGAGGATCCGCTGCAGCATCACCGGCACGGCGACGAGCACGTCGACGCCGTGCCGCGCCACGGAGCGGAAGACGTCCTCCGGCTCGACGTGACGTTGCAGCACGACCGTCGACCCGAGCAGCAGCGCCAGCAGCAGGTTGGCGAAGCCCCACGCGTGGAACAGCGGCGGCGCGATCATGAAGGTGCTGCCGTCGCGGTACGGGATCCGGTCGAGGAACGAGACGGGTGCGTCGAGCGAGATCCGGCTGCGCCGGGTGCCCTTCGGCGTCCCGGTCGTGCCCGAGGTCAGCAGGACCACGCGGCCGGGCGCCCCGGGCAGGCGCAACGTCCGGCCGGCCCCCTCCACGATCAGCTCGTCGAGCGCTCGCACCCCGCTCGGGCGGATCGCGTCCGGGCTCGTGTCGTCCCAGGCCGAGACCACGCGTGAGACGGTCGCCGTGCCGGCCACGCCGGAGCGACCACGGACCTCGCCGAGCGCGGCGTCCATCGTCGCCAGCAGATCCGCGTCGCAGATGATCGCCGTCGGACGCTCGCGGTCGAAGACCGCCCGCACCTGCGGCGCCGCGAACGCGGTGTTCATCAGCAGCGCGTCGGCCCCGGCCTTGCTGACGGCGACCAGCGCCTCGACGAACCCGCGGTGGTTGCGGCACGCGATCGCCACCCGGTGCCCCTCGCTGACGCCACGATCGCGGAGGGCCACCGCCAGCGCAGTCGTCCGCTGGTCGAGCTCGGCGTAGGTCAGCGCGCGATCGCCGTCGACGATCGCCAGCCGCTGCGGGTCGCGGACCGCCGCCGCCGAGTAGGCGCCGGCCGGGGTCGCGCCCCAGCGGGTCAGCTGACGGCCGACCGTGAGGTACTTGTCGGGCCGCATCGGCCGCAGCACGCCCGCGCGGGCGAAGACGTCGACCGACCGGATCGCCTGCCGCGCCACGTCGCTGGGGCGCGGCAGCCGGGGCGGCGGCTCTTCGGCGAGCAGCAGCCGCTCGACCGCCCGCAGCATCTCGCGGGTGCGGCGGCGCATCTCGGGCAGCGCCAGGATCCCGGCGACCGAGCCCGGGATGCCGCCGGGCGGGTTGTAGCCGAGCCGGACCGTGACCCGTGCTCCGTCGGACTGCGGGCGGACCCGGATCCCGATGTGCAGGTCGATCCCGGTCACGCCGGCGGCAACCACGTCACGGCCCGGGTTGTAGACGGTCACCTCGAGCTCGCTGCCCAGCTCGGCCGGGCCGACGGTCAGGACCGCCCGGATCCGCGTGCCCGGGCCGACCGGCCCCTCGTCGAGGACCTCGAACGACTTCAGGCCCGGCATCGTGCGGGCGATCACGCGCTCGTCGACGATCGCCTCCCACGCGCGTTCGGGGGAGACGGGCAAGTCGATCCGTTCGGTGATCCGCATGCTGTCGCGCTACCCGACGACCGGCAGTCGGCGTCGCCGCTGCAGCTCGGTGAGCATCTCCTGCATAGTCGAGGTGACGTGGTCGTAGACCTCGCGCTCGTCCGCGTCGTCGCCGAACGCGTCGCTGACGTCGATCGGGGGCAGCACCTGGACGACGATCTTCGCCGGCAGCGGCAGGTGGCCGAGCAGGTCGCCGACGTTGATCCCCCACGGCAGCGCGAGCGAGAGCGGCATCGTCTTCAGCCGCAGGTGACGGTCGAGCCCGAGCGCCTGGGCGACCCGCTCGCCGTGGCCGAGGAAGAGCGCGGTCTCCTGGCCCCCGATCGAGACGACCGGGACGATCGGCACGCCGGCCTCCTGTGCCAGCCGCACGAAGCCGGCGCGCCCGCCGAACTCGATCGTCGCCGACTCCCAGCTCGGACGGTGGACCTCGCAGTCACCGCCCGGGTAGACGAGCACGCAGGAGCCGGCGGCGAGCGCGTCGCGGGCGACGTCGGGATCGGCGGGCAACGTTCCGAGCCGACGCAGCACGCCGAGCCCGGGGTAGGCGGATACGAGGTTGTGGACCAGGACGTGGAGCGGGCGCTCGGGACCGAAGTGGCTGGTGAAGCCGAGCGCGAAGACGAACGAGTCCGGGGTCATGTTGCCGCCGGAGTGGTTCCCGACCAGCAGCACCGGCCGGTCACGGGGGATGTGATGGAGCCCGCGGACCTCGGCCCGGAACCAGAGGCTCGCGACGAGCCACGCCACGGGCATCACGTCGCGGACCAGGTAGCTGTCGCGCTCGTCCATGTCCGCCGGCCGGATCCGGGAGCGGATGGCCGCCTCGGCCACCCGCAGGACGGTCCGAGCCGGCAGCTGCGCGGGCTGGAGCGCGGTCCGGCCGACGCCGGCCGCAGCCGACGCCAGCTGCCCGAGGAACCCCCGGGCGGCCCGGCCGACGAGTGCGCCTCCGTCACCAGGCACGGTGACGGTGTCGGTCGGGGCGTCGGTGGTCGGCGGAACGGGCGGCATGCGGCAGACGGCGGCACCCGCCGCGCGGAGCGCGGGACAGGGAGCGGTTCCCGGGAGCGTATCCCCCGGGCGTCGGGCCGTCGAGCGACAACGGTCGCCCGGGTCCTAGCCGCGGCGCATCAAGCGCCCGACGGCCGACATCAGCTCCTCGGTCCGCTCCTCGCTCTGAGCCGGGTCGCCGCCGATCACGCAGTGGTGGGCGTGATCGTCGAGCAGCCCGAGGGCGACCTTGTCGAGCGCGGCCTGGACGGCGCTGATCTGGGTCAGGATGTCGATGCAGTAGCGGTCGCTCTCGACCATTCCGTCGATCCCCCGGACCTGCCCCTCGATCCGCTTGAGACGCTTGCGGAGCGCGTCCTTGCTGGAGCTGTAGCCACGGGTCGGCGTCCCCGCGGCAGCGTCGGGCGCGGCACCGGTCGCCGCCGCGTCGGCGGTCGGGGTGGTCGGGCTCGGGGCGTTTCGGGGCGTCGGGGACACGTGGCTCTCCTGTCGGTCTGGACCGATTCTATCAATACCCCCAGGGTGTATCGTGAGACGTCCCACCGAAGCCGCGGCCGACGCCACGCCACGGCCACGCGCGCCGCGCGCCGCAACCGAAGGACGACCATGAGCACCAGCGCCGCCAGCCCCCACCAGTACGTCGTCGAGGGCATGACCTGCCAGCACTGCGTCGCCTCGGTCACCGAGGAGATCTCCGAGGTCGCGGGCGTCGAGCAGGTCGACGTCGACCTCAGCTCCGGCCGCGTGAACGTCCACGGACAGGCCTTCGACGACGCAGCCGTCCGCGCCGCGGTCGCCGAGGCCGGCTACACGGTCACCGGCTGACCGACCGCCGGCGACACGTCGGCGGCACGACCCCGCGCCGCCGCACGACCCGGCGCCGCCGCAGGGCCGCACGGCCCCCGCAGGCGCGGCCCCCGAACGCACGCCTGCGCCGGGTCAACACCCGCCGCTCGCTGACCAGTCAACACCGACTGCGCGGCGACACCGACGGCCATCGAACACCGCTCGTCGACCACCCGACAGACCACCGGGGCGGCGCCGCCCACCGGGCCGCCCCGAGCCGCCCCACGCGGCCCCACCGCCGCCCCGTCGAGAGCGATTGACACCCGGTGACGGCTGTCGTCCCAGCCTCCGCAACGCCCGCCGCGCAGCAACCGACGCCGAGCATGCAACACAACGCGTCTCCGAGCCCCGACGGCACGGCTTCCGGGAGGCCGGCCGCACCCGAACGCCGCCCCAGATTCCCCCGTTCAGCAGGGAGAACCGCATCTCGAACGCCCCGACAGCGCAGCGCTGATCAACGCCGGCGACGACATGGACACTTCGGACACCGCACCATCCCACCGAACCACCCATCCCCACACCGGACGACTACGTCTTCAAATCGGATGTGGCGGGTGCACGCTAGTCGCTGACCACTAACCCCGCCAGACGCCCTAAGACGATGGTCTGAGGCGGATGCCGTACGCCATCCACATACACCGTATCTCCAGTGACAGCGCGTGCTTTTTCAATACTCGACTATTGGCGCGTACGGGCGTATGCTGGGCCGCAACCGGGCGCCGGTCGTGCTCCCCCCACCGCGACGGACGCCACCGCTTGCTACCCCGGTTGATGATCCGCATGCCCCACTCACGTCGTGCCCAGACGCCGGCCTCGGCACCCGCCCCGGCCTCCACCGCTCCCGCCCGCGACCGGGTCGATATCCGCCCGACCGCTGCCCTCCTCCGGACTCATGTCGAACGCTACGGCGTCGACGTCACCTGCCAGCGCTTTCGCCTCTGCCGTCGGCGCCTCGGCGCGATCGTCGCCCTGCGCACGACCCGTGGGCAGCACGCGCACTTCCTCGACCGCGGCTGCGTCGAGGACATCATCACCCACGGCCCGGAGACCTTCGGGGTCCTCCACGTCCCGCTCCCGGGCGTCCTCCAGGACCGCCTCGGCGATCTGCTGCTCGAGCTCGGGCCGGACGGCCTCGCCCAGCAGCTCGAGATCGAGCTGCCCCGAGCCGAGCGGTTCGTCCAGCAGATCACCTTCGGGCGAGCCGGCAACGGCGCCCGCGTGACCCACGTCTGTGCGTCGGTCGCCGTCCACGCCGGCCTCGACCCCATGGCGCTGGAGGACCTGGCGATCGAGCGTGGCTGGTGCCCGACCTGCACCGAGCACGTGCTGGTCGCCGGCGACCGGCGCTGCCCCTGGTGCGACACCGGCGTCGCGCTCGACGATCGGGTCACGGCAGCCTCGATCGGCGTCGCCCACCACGCGCACGGCACGGCGCCCACCCGCCATAGCGGCACGGCCTGACCCACGAGCTGAGATCCTGCGGGGGTGAGCACCCGCGCCTCCGGAGCCCGACCCACGAGCCGGGGGCGTCAAGGCCTCGCCGCGCTTCTCGTCGTCGGCGCCCTGCTGGTGCTGGTCGGCCTCCCGCTCGCCCACGCCCACCGCACGATCGAACCAGACCGCTTCGCGGACCACGCGACGGCCGTGCTCGAGGAGCCCGCCGTTCGCGAGCGCCTGAACGAGGAGTTCACGACCGCGATCACCCGCGAGATCGTCCAGCTCACCGGCACCTCGGCCCAGCGCACGCGGCGGATCGTCGAGCCGCTGACCCAGCGGGTCGTCGACAGCCCCCAGTTCGCCGCCGTCTGGCGGCAGTCGGTGAGCTTGGCCCTGCGCAAGATCCTCGACCCGAGCAACCGCCAGATCGCGATCACGGTCGAGGACGCCGCGACGCTCGTCGAACAGGCGACCGGCCCGCTCCCCGCCGAGATCGCGCGACCGCTGCGGCGCGCCGGGGCGGTCACGGTCGTGACCCTCGACCGGAGCCGCGCCCAGGCCGAGGCCGTCGACCGGCTCGAGACGATCAGCAGCCTCGGCATCCCGGCCCTGATCGCCGCGCTCGTGACGTTCCTCGTCGCCCTGCTCGCCGCCGGCAACCGTCGCCGGATCGCGATCGGGATCGGGGTCGGCGTGGCGATCGCCTGCCTGCTGGTGGTCGCCGCCGAGCTGCTCGGGCACGCGCTGGCCACCGACAGCGTCAGCGGCAGCTCGACCCGCGACATCGCCTCGGCGGTCTGGAACGAGCTGTTCGACGGGCTCCGGACGGCCGCGCTGATCGGCGCCGCCGCAGGGGCCGCGCTCGCGGTCGTCGCGACGCTCGCGCGGCCCCGCCACTGACCCGCCGACGGGGACGGCCACGCCCGTCGTCCGCCCCGCCCGATGGAATGGCGCGGTGGATCAGCTCGAGCGCTACGAACAACGCTTCCGGCGGGCCGGGCTCCCGCTCTTCGTCGAAGACTGGTCGGCGCGCACCGACGCGTTCAACCGGGCGTTCCCGCTGCTCGCCCTGGTCTTCGTCGCCGAGCTGTTCGGGGCGCTCGACTTCGACTGGTCGGTGGTGGCCAATCTGGCGGCGATCGCCGGGGCGGTCGGGATCGCCCTGGTCGCCGTCACGCTCGCCAACCGGCGCCGCGGCCGCCCGGCCCTGGCGATCCCCGAGGACCTCGGCACGGCCGAGCTCACGGGCTTCGTGCTCGTACCCGCACTGCTGCCGCTGGTGTTCAACGGTCAGCTGACCAGCGCGTTGGTGACCGCAGCCGGCAACCTGCTGCTGCTCGGCGTCGTCGCGCTCGGCTTCGGCTTCGGGATCGGCGCGATCCTGCTCTGGGCGCTCCGCCGCATGGCCGGGCAGCTCGCGGTCTCGGTCACCCTGCTCGCCCGGGCGGTCCCCCTGCTGCTGCTGTTCGCCGTCGTCCTCTTCATCAACACCGAGATGTGGCAGGTGTTCGGGGACATGCCGACCGCCTCGATGAACGGCGTCGGACTGCTGCTCGCCGTGGTCGTGGTCTCGTTCCTGGGGGCCCGGATCCCGCGTGAGGTGCGCTCGCTCGAGGCGAGCGTGGCCGACGCGACGCCCGGCCCGCCGCCGTTCGTGCCCCTGCGCCGCGCGCAACGGGCCAACGTCGGGCTGGTGATGTTGATCAGCCACGGCCTCCAGATGCTGGTCGTGACGCTCGCGGTCACCGGGTTCTTCGTCGCCTTCGGGATGCTCGTGATCGACGCCGAGACGATGGAGGCGTGGATCGCCACCGGCGGCCAGCAGCTGTTCGCCACGACCATCGCCGGCGTTCCCCTGCGCCTCACCGACGAGCTGGTCCGCGTCTCGGTCGCGATCGGCGCGCTCTCCGGCCTCTACTACGCGATCAGCGTGCTGACCGACTCCTCCTATCGCGAGGAGTTCCTCGACGAGCTGACCGGCCAGATGCGCGAGACGTTCGCCGCGCGGGCCGAGTACCTGGCCCTGCGCCGGCCCCGCGACGAAGCACCCGTTTCAGAATGATCGGCCGGGGCCGTTCACCCCGGCCCCCTCCCGCGAGCCCGGCGCCGGGTCGTCGCCGTTGACGCTCGCGGCGTCGACCTCGGCCTCCCGCCCGCCGTCCGCGCGCCCATCCGGCCCGCTCAGCCGCCGCGTGACGCCCGCGATCGCCGCCTCCAACGTGCTCGGCGCGACGGCCCGCAGCGCGGCGAGCGCCTGCCCCTCCCGCGGGGTGACGGCGAACGCCCGCGTCACGATCGCCTCGCAGACCAGCCCAGCGGCCTCGTCCGGCCGCAGCGCCGGGACGCTCTGGTACTCGGCGGTCGGCGCGATCATCGGCGTGCGCACCAGCGGCATGTGGACGCCACTGACCCGGACCCCGTCCCCGCGGACCTCGTTGGCCACGCAGCGCGAGAAGGTGTCCAATGCGGCCTTCGACGCCAGATATCCGGAGAACCGCGGCGTCTGGAGCTGCAGCCCCTCCGAGAGGATGTTCACGATCTGCCCGCGCCGCTGGGCGCGCATCGCCGGCAGCAGCGCCAGCACGAGCTTGACCGCTCCGAAGTAGTTGATCTGCATCGTCCGCTCGAAGTCGTGCATCCGGTCGTACGAGTCACCGATCGAGCGGCGGATCGAGCGACCGGCGTTGTTCACGAGCACGTCGACCGCACCGTGGTGGGCCAGCACCTCGGCCGCCATCGCGTCGATCGCCTCGAGGTCGCTCAGGTCGCAGGGATGGACGACCGCGCGACCGCCGTCGGCGACGATCCGGTCGCGAACCGACTCGAGTGCCGAGCGCGTCCGCGCCACCAGGATCACGGTCGCCCCCGCGCGGCCGAGCCGCAGCGCCGTCGCCTCCCCGATACCCGACGACGCGCCGGTGACGAGCACCACGCGTCCGTCGACCGCACCCCGCAACGTTCCCGAGGTCAGACGCCGGAGCACACGCGCCGGTGTGTTCGGCGTCCGAGACCCGAGGGTCAGGAGTCCGTGCCGCAACTCGTCGGCACGGGGCGCGACAACGGCACGGGCGGCGGCGAAGGCCCGATCAGGACGGGGGACGAGCGACATTCCAGGACAGTACCTACTCCTGGTAGGACCGGTCGTATTTGATTGCCTCCCGCGTTCCTGACGGCCCCTGAACGACACCTGAGCGTGTGACGTCTTGTCTACGCGCTACGGTTCAGGGCGGTAAGTCGTGCGTGCCCCGTTGTCTCACCCGCTCACCACCCCATAGTGGAGCCTGTTCCGTTGGACCTCATCGACGACTTCCAGAAGCGCATCGACGAACGAATGGCTGAGATCCAGCCGCTCGTCCAGGAGTACCACGCGCTCCAGCAGCTGCGCAGCGCCATCACGAGCCTCGACCCCGAGGCCGTGGCCGCGCACGTCAGCGCCTTCCCGCTTCCGGGCGGCGGCGACCTCCTCGGCGGCAACGGCTTCGGCGAGGCCGAAGGAAGCCGCGCGCGCGGCAAGCGCCAGCAGAGCCGCACCGCCGCAGGCAAGCGCACCGGTCGGGCTGCTCCGGCGCGGCGCGAGCCGGAGCCCGAGCCCGAGCCCTCCGGCGCGGACTACGAGCGCGCGGCGCTCGAGCTGATCGCGACCGAGCCGGGATTGACCGCCAGCCAGATGGCCGAGCGACTGAACGTCCCGGTCAGCGCCCTCTTCCGCCTGCTCCCGCCGCTCCAGCGTTCGGGGCGGATCCGCAAACAGGGCAAAGGCTTCTCGATCGCCTGATCGGAACAGCCCGCCGGCCTACCACCCGTTCGGACGGGTGGAGCCGGCGTCCTTGCGGCACCGGCAGGCCACCGTTCAGTAACAGTCCCCCCGGTCGGGGGGAGGAATCTGTCCTCCGAAACGGCTATGTTCCTCGTGTGAACGAGACAAAGAGCCGCGGTAGGCGGCCCGGGCAACTGCCTCCGGGTCGCCACGGTCTCACCCGCGAGACCGTCGCGCAGAACCAGCGAGAGCGGATCCTCCGTGCCGTCGTCGACGTCGCCAGCATCGCTGGCTACGGGACGATGTCGGTCGAGGACATCATCGGAACGGCCGGCGTCTCACGCCGCACGTTCTACGACCACTTCTCCAACAAGGAGGCAGCCTTCCTCGCAGCGTACGACGAAGCGACGGGCGCCCTGCAGAACGAGATGGCCGAGGTCTTCCGGGGCGAGGGGTCGCTGATCGAGCGTGCCACCGGTGCCGTGGCGGTCCTCGTCGAGCGCCTGGCGGACGATCCGGCGATGGCCGAGATGTGCGTCGTCGAGGTCCTCGGTGCCGGCCCCGATGCCGTGGCCCGCCGCGACAAGACGATGCAGATCCTGTCCGGGCTGATCTCCGAGGGCGTCAAGCAGGCCCAGGGCGGCGAGGGCGTTCCCCCGCTGACCGCGGAGACGATCGCCGGCGGCATCCACGAGGTCGTCTACGCCCGCGTTCTGCGCGGCGAGCTCGACGAGCTGCGCGAGGCCGTCCCGGACCTCGTCTACGGCCTCTTCCTCCCCTACGCCGGGACCGCAGGCGCTACGGCCGCCCGCGAAGCCGCGGTCGAGCATCAGCGCGTCCGCCGCGAGCAGCAGCAGACCGAGAAGACCTCCTAGTACCGAGGGTCGACACGGAGGCGGGCCAGGACGCCTCCTCCGGTCACCGAGCAGCTCCGGCCCTGCCGTCGCGCGTGTCCCTTCCCGCGGCAGCCTCCCCGACGCTCCCCTCTCAGGCCCCGCCGGCCCCCGACCGGCTCCAAGCGCCCCGCCGGCCCCTCCGGGCCAGTCCTCCGGGGCCCCTCCAGGCCGACACCTCCGGCCCTCCAGGCCAGCTCCCCCTGCCCCCTCCGGGTCAGTCCGCGACTCCTCCAGGCCAGTCCGCTGGCCTCTCCAGACCAGTCCGACGGCCCGCCACGCCAGTCCGCTGGCCTCTCCAGGCCAGTCCGTCGGCCCCTCCAGGCAAGCTCCTCGGGAAGGCCCTCCGAGCAAGCCCCGGCCGACCCCTCCGAACCAACTCCTCCAGCCTCGGCCGCCGGCTCGAGCGCTCGTTGACCCCGAGGCCCGTCCGCCATCCCTCCTCGGCCTCGGCCACGGCCATGGCCCAACACCCCCGCGACCGGGGACGCGGATCGCGGCCCTGATCGCGAAGGGGGCGGCGGCTGCGCCGCCGGACACCGATCGGGCGGGATCCAGGCACTGAAGCCCGGATACCCACCCCGCGCGCAGGCGCGACGGCGTACTGCTCGGGGAACGTCTAGTGCGCCGCCGGGCGGGTGTGCCCGCTCGGGCGCTTCCGGGCGGGGCGGTGCTGCACCCCGTCGTCCGTCGCGGCGCCGGCATCAGCATCGATGCTCGACGACCGTTCGCTCACACCAGGGCCCCCCTCGTTGCCCCAGAGGGCGACGACGAGGCCGGTGAGGTCGGCGTAACTGGTGCCTTTCGCTGCGCGGTCGCGCAGCAACGTACAGGCCTCGCCCAGGAACACCTCGAAGTGCACCGAGGGCACCGGCGGGCCGCCGCAGCGGTCCCACTGACGGTGCATCACGTCGACGATGCGACCACGGACCAGCTCTCGGTGCCAGACCAGTGGCCCTCCGGTCGAGACCGGCAGCTGGGCCAGGACGCACGTCTTGGCGACGGAGCGATCAGCCTCCAACAGCTCGATCATGGCGTCCATGCCTGCGGCGAGTGATTCTCGCCAGGAAGTTGGCGCCGTGAACGCCTGCTCCCACGCCGTGAGCAGCGGTCCCGTCTGGTCCTGGCGGGCCTGACTGTCACGCGGATGATCAACTTGCATACCACACTCCTCCTGCCGGGGCAGCTCAGGACGCGAAGCTAACTGACCGGAACGTCCAGGGCAAGCCAACATTCGTTTACGTCGTCCAACGCCTTCATGGGAATCGTGCAACGAATCGCGAACCCCGCTGGGACGCGGCCCTCCGCGCCGAGCCCTAAGATGCGCAAACGCCAGTAGGGAAAGCGGTCTTCGCGAATTCTGGCGGGTTGCCGCTCGAAAGTGATTCCCGTGCGAACTACTACAGCGGGAACGGGAAAAGCGTGGGAGTCCCGGCCCGGACAACGTACATTTACGTGGCATTTTGAGCCTATCGTCTCTGGATGGATCGTCTGCCGAATGAGTTGATGGAAGGGTATGTCGAAGAACCGTCCCGATTCGCACCAGGATTCACCGTCGAGCAAGGACCCGGAGCTGATCTCCTTCGGGCTCCACCTGCGCCATCTGCGCCACTCGGCCGAGCTGACCCAGGAGGAGCTGGCCCATCGCGCCGAGCTCCACTGGACGTATGTCAGCCAAGTCGAACGAGGCAAACGCGACATCAGCTACAAGGCGCTGAGAAAGCTCGCCCGCGGCCTCGACCTGTCGCCGTCCCAGGTGATGCCCGACCGCCCCTGACCTGCACGGAGGCCCGTTCTCGCACTCCGGCCCGCCGGAAGGCGACCGCGTCGCGTGGCCCTGGGAGCGTGTCCCGGGAGTCGCCCGACGGAGGTCGTCTCCGCCCCACCGGGGAGCAGCGCGGGCGGTCGCGGCCGGCACTGGACGCATGATCTCTGGAGTGGTGGCCGACTGCGTGAGTTGATCCATCGGCATGGTCCCGTCCCAAACGCCAGACACCACACCTGCGTCACCAGAGAAGGACCCCGAGCTGCTGGCTCTCGGGGATCAGGTTCGTGAGCTGCGGAAGGTCCGCAATCTGACCCAGGAGGAGCTCGCCCACCGGGCTGGGCTCCACTGGACCTACATCAGTCAGGTCGAGCGCGGCACTCGCAACGTCGGCTACCGCGTCCTGCAGAAGCTCGCGATCGGTCTCGGCGTCCAACCGTCCCAGATCATGCCGCGGGTGGTGCCCTAGGGGGGCGCAGCAGGGCCCGAGGGCCGCTCAGCGCGGCACGGGAGGACTTGTCCGGAGGGAAGCGTGTGCCCTCCCGACGTCCGTGCCCGGCAGACGAGAGCCGTAGGCGGCCGCTTCTCACGATGAGGGGCGGCCGTTCGCGTTCTGGGACGCCGCCCGCCCGGAGGTCGTCCCCGAGGCCCGGGAAGGCCACAGGCAGACCCGTCTCACGAGGACACCGCCCCCACCCTGCGCGAAGACCTGCCCGCACCACGAAGAAGGGCGCGCTCAGTGAGCGCGCCCCGTTCGACCGCTACCGCTCTGTGGCGGTGGCTACTTCTTCTTGGCGCGCTTGGGGACCGTGGTCCGCAGGGCGTACTTCGAGGGCTTCGAGGCGACCTTCGGGTTCTCGATCTTCCCGAGGCGGGCCATCAGGTCGTCCCACTGGCCCGGCTTGAGGACCGAGGTCAGCTGGCGGCCGAGCGTCGGGTCGTTGCTGTCCTCGGACCGGAAGCCGACGTGGATGTGGTCGTCGTGGTCGGGGAGCGAGAGGATGTTGTCCGCCCCACCGAAGTCCGACGGCGTCATCAGGCTGATGATCTGGTGCGGCTTCGCGGTCCCCTGCAGCTGGAGCAGCAGGCGGATCGCGTCCTCGGTGATCGTGCCCTTGCCCTGCGTCGACGAGGAGATGACCTGCCCGTCGACGCTGGCGATGTCGACCGCGTTGCCCGAGTCGTGCTCGGAGACGTTGCCGGAGCTCGTGATCGCCCCGGGTCGGGCCAGCGAGGAGACCGACAGCTTGTGGCCGTTGGCCGAGAGGTAGGCCAGCGTCGCCAGGATCCGGCGGTCGATCATCCCGGCGCGGATCTGCTCGATCCCCCGCGGGTAGATCTCGATCTGGTCGTCGGCGAGCACCCGGCGCTGGAGCTGTTCCTTGCTCATCAGCAGGACCTGGCCCGCCGAGGCGTTGAGGCTGCCGGCACCGCCGAAGAGCGCGTTGTTGCCCTTCGCGCGGTAGGTCGACGTCGTCTGCAGGAGCTTCCAGCCCTCGAGGATCGGCGTCGGGTCGATCCGCGGCGTGCCCTTGCCGGCGGGGCGGATCTCGAAGGTCATCGCCCCCGGCTCGCTGCCTTCCGGCGTCCCCGCGTCAGGGTTGGTCGCGAGCGCCTCGTCGGTCGTCACGCCGGTGAGGGCGTTCGGATCGTTCGGGCTCGTCGTGTCGGCCGGGACGGTCGCGTCCTGGTCGAGCGCCGTGGTCTCGTCGTCCTTCGCCGCGTCCTTCTTGCGACCGGCCAGCTTGGCGACCGTGCCGAGCTTGGTGCCGCTGACCACCCGCGCACCACGCACGAGCGGCTTCATCGTCACGCCGGCTTCGACCTTCGGCTCCTCAGCCGCCGGCTCCTCCGTCGACACGTCGGCCTGCTGCGCTCCCGGACGATCCGGGTTGGCGAACAGGCGCTCCTTGCCGAGCTCGCCGTCGGTGGCAACCGGAACATCGGTCGCGATCGGGCCGTCGGTCGGGGCGGGCTTGGCGTCGGCCTTGGCGTCGGTCGCCGGGCTCGTGTCGCCGGGCTGCTGCGTACCGGCGGTCGCGGGCTCGGTCGGCGCCGGCAGCTTGGCCGGCTTGCCGTCCTCGGCCTTCGGGTCCGCCGTCTTGTCCTCGGCCGCGGCCGGGTACGTCTTGGCGATCGACGCGAGGTGGCCGTACGTGTAGCGGTTCCCGTAGACGTCGCGGAGCTCGATGAACTTGCCGAGTCGCTCGCTCTCGCCGATCCTGGTGACGGTGCCGTCCTGGACCGCGACGACGTCCGAGCCGCTCGGGGCCTCGATCTCGATGCTGCGCTTCTGGGCGTCGTCCGGAGCCGCAGCGGCGTCGGCCTTCGCGGCCTCGTCGTTGCCGCCGGCGTCACCGGTCGTGTCGCCGGGGTAGGTCGCCTCGTCGCCCTCGACCGGGAACACGCCCTGCGTGAGACCGGTCAGCGAACCGACGACGTCGGCGGGCAGGCCGCTGATGACACGGGCCCGGGCCAGGACCGAGTTGACGTACCAGTCCGCGTGGTTGTAGGCGAAGATCGCCTTGCGGATGTCCGTGTCGCTGCCGGCGGCCTTGAGGTAGTTCGCGGCGGCGAAGATCGCGTCGACCGGGTTGAACGGGTCGGCCTTGCCGTCACCGTTGGCGTCGACGCCGTAGGACTTCCACGTCGGCGGCATGAACTGCATCCAGCCGAGGGCACCGGCGCTGGAGATGCTCAGGTTGCGCCCGTAGTTGGTCTCGATCTCGTTGATCGCGGCCAGGATCTCCCAGCGGATCCCGTACTGGATGCCCGCGGCCTGGTAGATCGGCAGCAGGAACGGCGGGATCTGGAACTGGTCGATGAAGAAGTTGGGCACGGCAGACGCCGGCGGGGCCGGAATCTCGCCCCCGGGGATGCCACCGTCGTTGCCGCCGGCTGCGCCCGCGTTGCCGCCGGTCGTGCCGCCGGCCTGCGCCGCCGCCTCGCGGGCCTGCTTCTCGGCCTGCTTCTTCTTGCGCTTCTCGGCCTTCTCCTTGGCCGCCTTCTCACGCTGCTTCTCGTCCCGCGCGGCCTGCTTCTCGGCCTTGACCTTCTCGCGGGCGGCGCGACGCTCCTCGGCGCGCCGAGCACGACGGGCCGCGGCGCGGCCGTCCCCACCACTGTCGTCGGCGACGGGCGTCTCCGGCGTCTTGTCCTTGCCCTTGTCCTTCGTCGACGCCTTCGGCGTCGTCGTGGCAGGGGGCTCCGCCGGCGGGGTCGCCGGCGGTGCGGTCGTGGTGGTCGGTGCCGCTTCCGTGGTCGGCGCCGGTGCCGTCTCCGTGGTGGTCGCCGCCGGGGGCGGGACCACGTTGGTGGTCGTCGCGCTGGTGCTGGTGGTCGTCGGCGTCGTAGACGTCGTCGTCGGCAGCGCATGCGCTGCACTCGGGACCAACAGGCCAGCAACGACGACCAGGACACCGCTCGTCGTGCGGGGTGCGCTCATCGCGCGCCTCCTTCGGTGCCCACGGGGGCATCGGCTTGCAGTTGAGGGAAGATCGTCTGGTATCCGGGCTGCTTGCCTTGCACCGTGCAGGCCGGTCGCGCTGAATCGCGGCCGCTGCTACGGAACACATACTGGGCCAAGTCCGGTGCGCCAGGCTCAAGCGTGGGCGGTGCCGGATCCCCATTGTTGCAGGAGGCCCCGCTGTAGGACTCCAGTCCGCTTGCGAGCTTGCTCATCCCGCCCGGCGCAACGTAGGCGTTGCTCCGGTTCTGCCCGAGCGGGCGCTTCTGGAGGACCAGGCTCTCCGGCGAGATGGTCTGCGCAACCCGCAGGTAGTTCGCAACCCCCGACAAGCCAGGGGGCGAGTCATCGCCACCGAGGAACTGGCTGGCCTGTGACGCCATCGCCATGTTGGCCGCGAACGAGGTGAAGTCGCCCTTGTGTTCGCCCAAGTAGCGCAGCAACGGGTTGATGTTCTGCAGGAACGGATCGAAAGCGTCCAGCAACGGCGGCAGGCCGTTGAGGATCCGATCGAGCGCCGGCAGGCCCTTGTCGGACGCGTCGATGACCGGCCCGAGCTGGTTCATCAGCCGCTCGAGGTCGGGGCTCAGCCGCTCAATGGCCTGGAAGGTCGGGGCCATCTCGGTCGCCACCGGCTGCAGGCGCTCGACCACGGGCTGGGAGCGGTCGGCGAAGGCGGTGACCTTCGGCAGCGTCTCCGTCGCCTCACGCTCGAAGGCGGGGAAGTTCTTGAAGATCGCCGCCAGCTGCTGGTTGCGGGCGCCGATCGTGCCGAAGGTCTTGCTGCTCGCCTCGATCAGGCCCCGCAGGTCGCCCTGACGCTTGCTGATCGCGTCGAAGACCTGGCCCGTGCCGGAGACCGACCGCTGCACGGCCGTGCTCTGGGTGTCGATCGTGGCGACGAGCTTCTCCATCTCGTCGACGAAGCCGGGGAACTGCCCGAGCGCGGCGTTGATGTCCTGTCCACGCCCGCGCATCGCGCCGGCCTGGGTCTGCATCCAGACCCGGAAGGCCTTGCGGGTGTTCGGGTCGAAGGCCCGCAGCAGCTGGTCGAGCTCGACGGTCGGCGAGACCGCCGAGGCCGGGAGGCTGCCGTTCTCGGGCAGCGGGCGCGCGTTCGCAGCCGAGCGGTTGGGAGCGAGCTCGACGAAGGTCTCGCCGAGCAGCGTCTTCGAGCGCAGCATCGCCTTCGCCGTCGCGGGGATCGGCGCGTAGCGCGGCTGCAGCTCGATCGTGGCCCGGGTCCGGTTGCCGACGCCGCTCTCGAGCGCGACGACCTTGCCGACGGTGACGCCGGAGATGCGGACGTCCGCCTGCCGCGCGAGCTGCGCGGCCTGCGGGAAGAGCACCTCGAAGCGGTAGCCCTTGGCGTGCAGCGGCACGGGGCCGCCGAACGAGACCCAGAGGAACAGCAGCGCACTGAAGCTGCCCAAGGCGAAGATCACCATGGCCAACAGCTTCGGGATGGTGGGGATCGTCTTGATCACTTGGTGGTGATGCTGCTCTTGCAGCCGTTGGGGTCGCTGAACTGCGGCAGGTTGAGCAGCTGGGTCAGCACGGTCACCGTCGGGTTGTACTTTCGCAACGGCTCAAGCAGATTCAGCTGTCCACAGGAGATCAGCAGCAAGCCGCGCTGCAGGGGGCCGACCCCGTCCTGAACCGACAGAGCCGAGTTGCTGTTGTGGTTGGCCCACGGCAGCGAGAACAGGAAGCTCTGCTGGCTCTTGCCGTTGCCCGGCGGGTCGTAGGCCATCGAGTCGAAGAGGTTGTTGAGGAAGCCGGTGAAGCGGTCGAGGTCCGGCGTCGCCTTGGCCAGCTGATCGGCGACGGGAACGAGCTTGCGAGCAACCGGCTGGGCGTCGCGGGCGAACGGCCGCAGCTGGTTCTGCAGGACCGGGGTGGTCGTGCGCGAGAACGGTGCGACCTGCTTGAGCGCCGGCGCGAGGTTCTCCGTCGTCGGCTTCAACTTGCGGAGGCCGTCCTCGAGCGTGACCGAGAGCCGGCCCGCCTTCTGCAGCGCGACGTTGGTCGAGTCGAGCGCGCCCGGGAGCGCGTCGAGCGTCTTGCCGATGTTGGCGTTCTGCGCCGCGAAGCGCCGGAAGACCTTGTCGCTCTCGCGGACGAAGCCGGCCAGCTGAGCGTCATTGCTGCCCAGCTCCTTGGTCACGAGACCGAGGTTGGTGATCACGCGCTTGAGCGACGCCTCACGGGTGACCAGCAGCTCGGAGGCCGTCTTGCCGTTGCGGGAGAGCGGCTCGAACCGCCGCAGGGCCCGGGCCAGCGCCCGGCCGCCCTTCTGGCCGCCGATCGCGGTGCCCGCCTCGCCCAGCAGCATCGCCAGCGATGCGCGGGTGTCGGTGTCGAGCGTGGCCATGATCTCGTCGAAGTTGACGTCGGGCGCGGTCGCCGAGGTGTTCAGCACCGTTCCCGGCTCGAGCGGCGGACCGGACGCGCGGTGGCCCGGATCGAGCTCGATGACCATGTCCTTGAGCGTCGTCTTCGGACGCAGCAGCATCGTCGCGTCGGGGAAGATCCGGTCCTTGTACTTGACCTCCATCCGCATCGTGACGATGGCGTTGCCCTGGTCGAGACGGATGCCCTGGACCTTGCCGACGTTGATGCCCGCGATCGTGACCGTCTGGCCCTGACCCGGCATGACGCCGGAGGCGCTGGTGAAGCGCGCTTCGAGCTTGTAGTACTCCTGCCCGATCACCGGCACCCAGCCGGGAGCGGTGACCTTCTGGTGAGCGAAGATGTAACCGCCGACCAGGATCCCGAGCAGGGCGATGACGAGAATGAAGCCACTCTCGACGAGATGTCCACGCCATCCGCGGGTCACTTCTTCGCCTCCACGTTCATCGGCGGGAACGGCGGAGCCGTGGCGCTCGGCGTCGCGCCGTCGCCCGTGCCGCGTGACGCCGGCCCGTTGATGTCCGGCACCGGGTTCTGGTCACAGCGCACGTCGCGACGCACCAGCGGCACCTGCCCGCTGAAGGCGGGGCTCGTGCCTGCGGACGGCGAGGTCATGTTGGAGAACAGCGGGCGCCCGGTGAAGTTGACCAGTCCACTCTTGATCGAGTTGGTGCCGCCCGCAGCGAGAATCCGCAGCTTGCTGCCGTTCCCGTCGAAGCTCTGGCCGATCCCAGCCTGTCCGACCATCGCGTACCAGAACTCCTTGTAGTTCTCGACACCCGAGGAGAGCGGACCATCGTCGACCTTGACCAACAGGGTCGGCAGGAAGACCTCGTTCATGCAGCGGGAGAAGGCATCGATCTCGGGGATCCAGGTGCGGGAGGTGTGCAGCTGCTGGGCGAAGTCGCCGAGCGAGGGCGTCAGGTCGTCGAGCAAACCCTGCAACTCCGCCGGCGAGACCAACGACTTGGCCTGCTTGAGCCACGGACGCGACGCTTCGACGGCGTTGGGCACCTCGGCCATCGCCGGGGTCAGGTTGCGGACCGCAGCACGGGTCGGCGGCAACGCCTCGTTGAGCTGGGCGAAGGTCAGCTTGCCGCGGGCTGCGGTCACGCTGAGCTTCTGGATCGTGGCCCGCAGCTCGGGCGAGCGGCTGGCGATCGTGCGCATCGTGCTGTCGAAGTGGTCGACGAGGCTCACGAGCTGCCCCTGGTTGGCCGCGAGCTGGGTCGTGACGTCACCGATGCCCTCGAGCGCACGACTGAGGTCACCCGGCTTCTCGCCCCCGAGCGCGTTCGCGACCTTCGCCCCGCCACGCAGGGAGTCGACGCTCGTCTCGAGCGTGCGGTTGAGCGCCTGACCACCGGTCAGGCCGGCGACCTCGGGATCCTGGCTGACGTCCTCCTGCGCGGTCGGCGTCGAGCCGAAGCCGGCACCGAGGCCCTGCACGGTCTGCTGGAGCGCCTTGCGCGAGTCGGCCTTCAGCGAGCTGAGGACCTGGTCGAACTGGACGGGGACCGCCGTCTTGCCGAGCGGGATCACCCCGCCGTTGGGCAGCTGCGGCGAACCGGGGGTCCCGGGCTGCAAGTCGACGAAGAAGTTGCCCTCGAGGAACAGCCGCGGGCGGATCTTGATCGTCGCGTCCTTGCGAACCGGACGGCCGTTGCCGTCGATCCGCATCGTGATCTCGGCCAGGTTGCTGTCGCGGTAGCGACCGCTGTCGACGACCTTGCCGACGTTGACCCCGGCGATCCGGACCACGGCGCCCTTGGCGAGCAGGTTCGAGGTCTGGACCACGGCCTTGATCTCGTAGTGCTGCTTGCCCGGGATCTGCTTCGTGAAGGCGAAGAAGACGCCGATCAAGATCAGCACGATCAGGAGGATGCCCGCCTTGATCGGGCTCATGCCCGGGCCCGGGCGCTTCGCGTGAGCCTTCTTCACGGGGTGCCCTTCGTACGAATGGTCTTCTTGCCCTGATTGCCCGGAACGTTGCCGATGACCTTGCCGCTGTTCATGACGTAAGGCTCGTTGCCTGCCTCGCACTCCTGGGTCTGACCCGGAGCCGCGGTGTTCGGGTTCGGGTTGCTGTGCAGGAAGCTGTCGTACTGCGCGTTGTTCAACGGGTCGTACATCTGCGGCCCGTTGGCCGGAACTGCTGCCGGACCCATCTCGCTACCCGGCTGCTGGCGCAGGACGATGACCCCGGTCCGCAAGGCACTGCCGGTCGAGGTCGACTCGGACAGTGTGCTCGCCAGGTTGCGTGTCAGCAGGCCGTAGTAGTTGCAGACGGTCTGCGCCGGCGTGATGAAGGCCACGGTCGGCTTGAGGACGTTGACCGTCCTGCTCAGCTCGCTGATGCCGTTGAGCACGCTCGGATCCGTGCCGAAGCGGTTGACCGCTTCGAGCGTCGTCACAACGCGCTTGTTCAGGTCCGGCGAGCGACGGAGGGCCGGCACGCCGGCGGTGACCGCACCGGCGAGGCTCGGTGCCGCGTTGCTGAGCGAGGCGAACGCCGGCCGCAACCGGCGGAACAGCTCGGTCGACTCGTTCAGGAACGAGGCCTGCTTGGGCAACTCGTCGATCCCCGCCTGCAGCGCGGCGGGCCCGTAGGCGATCGTCTGCTGCAGGTCGTCGCGAACGCTGGCCAGGGCACCGAACGTCTGGTGCAGGCCGACGAAGGCCGTGGCCTGCTGCTGGGCGACCGGGGCGGCTTCGCCCGCGGCCTGGGCCAGCGCCGGGAAGAAGCGGGTGAACCCGGTCTCCGGCCGCATGATGTTGCGCATCGCCGGCTCGAGGTGCTCGACGAGCGGCAGCAGGTCCTTGAAGGCACGGTTGAGGTCCGGGCCACGACCGGCGAGCGCATTGCCGAACTCGAGCAGGTTCTCCTGCGAGCCCGTGCGCGTCGGCTCGTCGAACATCGTGAAGAAGTCGTTCAGCTCGACCGGCTTCGAATCGGCGTACTGGAGGGAGATGGTTCCCCCGGCCGGCAGCATCTGCTTCGACGTGCCCGCGACGAGCTGGACGTACTTCAGACCGAGCGCCGAGCGCGGGCGTACCGCGATCACGCTGTCGACGGGCAACGGGCGGGCCGAGTCGTCGAGCTTGAGCGAGACGGTCGCGCCGACGCTGCCGTCGGGCGCCGTCCGCGGGGAGATCTTGCTGACGGCGCCGATCCGGGCGCCACCCTTGCGGACGTCGTTGCCGACGATCAGACCCGAGGCATCGGGCAGCTGGGCCTTGATGTCGTAGGTCTTGACGAACGGCAGGCCCTTGTTGGCGTTGTACGCCAGGACCATCGCGACCATCGCGATCAGGATCGTCGCCGCGCCGATCAGCACCGGGTTGGCGGCCAGCGAGCTGCGCTTCGTGCGCGGGTTCATCGGGTGCCCTTCGGTGCCGTGCCGAGCAGCGAGTCCAGCTTCTCTACGAACTGCTTCGTCTCGGCGCTATCGCCAACCTCGGCGTTGGAACGGGAAGCAGCAGGTGCCGCCGCGCCCGGCGCAGCCGGCGCTCCTGCGACCGGCGTCGTACCCGCGGGCGTCCTGGTCGGCCCCATGAGCGGACCGGCCGTACCCAGGGGTTGCCCGCTCGGCTGCGGATCCGCCTTCGTGGAGAATCGCGCCGAGCAGGAGTCTGCATCGAAGCGGGCGACGCGATCCGCGCAGACACCGACGAAGAGACTGGCACGGATGTAGTGGGACGTCTCGTCCTTCCCGTTCATCGCGCCCGTGTAGTAGTAGATCGTCCGCAACAGGTTGGTGATCCCGTTGTTCTTGTCGAAGTCGTCACCGAGGTTGGCGAGGTCCTTCGCCAGCGGGCCGAGCGGCTTGGTCAGCTTGCCCGCCCGGTCGACCAGGGTCGAGATCTCCGGGAAGGTCTTGCGACCCCGATCGGCCACGTCGCCGAGGCTCACGAAAGCCGGGGTCGCCGCCTTGAAGAACGGCCCGAGGTTCGTCGTCACCTTGTTCAGCGAGTCGGCCTGGGCAGAGAGGTTGGCCACGCTCGGCCCGAGCTGGTCGGAGAGCGCACTGATCCGCTCCATCGCCGGCTTCAGCTCCTGCAGGAAGGCCGGGAAGAGCTCGAGGTTCTTCTCGAACGCGTCGCCACGTTCCGCGGTCGCCTGTGCGGTCTGGCCCGCCGTGCGGATGAAGCCGCTGAGGTCCTTGCGCTTGGCCGCCAGCGGCGCGAGCGCTTGGTCGGACTGCGTGGCCAGCCGCGCGATCAGCTCGTTCTGGTCCGCGAGGACCTGGATCACGCGGTTGGTCTGCTGCAGCGCCGGGTTGGCCCGGTTGATCGCCGCGCGCAGCTCCGTACCGTTGCCCGCGAAGCCGGCGCCGAACTCGGCGAGGATCAGGCGGAAGCGCTCCTGCTGCGGGACCCGCATGATGTTGGCAAGCAGATCCGGACCCACCGGGCTGCTGGTCTGCGTGACCGGCAGGAACCGCTGGCCCTTGCCCGGGCCGTCCTTGATCACCGCGAGCGGCGCGACCGGGGCGACGCCCTCGCCGCGCGGCTGCGTCGGCACGCACTCGATGAACTGCTCGCCGATCAGCGACTGCAGGCCGACGTGGCAGGTCGCGTCCTGACGCAGGTTCTGGAAGGCGGGATCGAGACTGAAGACGACGATCGCCTTGTTGTCGTCGCTCAGCTCCGTCTTCTCGATCTTGCCGGCGATCACGCCGCCGACCTTCACGTCCTCGCCCGGGATGATGAAGCTGGCGTTGTCGAAGACCGCGCGCACGCGGTACCGGTCGCCGCCCTCGTCGCTCCCGTTCGACCCGAGAGCACTGACCGCGACCACCAGCGCGACGACGACCGCCGCGAGTGCAACCCACCAACGACGACGCATCACTTCTTGGCTCCCGGCGTCTGGGACGGATCGCAGTCGACGTTGGCCAGCCGACCCTTGTCGCGGAACGGCGCGGAGCCGTCACTCGGGGCCGGCGCAGCGGCACCCGGGCAGCGCTTGAGGTTGCCGGTGCTGAAGTCCTTGCCGCGCTCGGACGGCGGCTTCGGCTCGAGCTTGCCGCCCGCGCCGTCCTCGACCAGCTTGTACGCGTCGGTCACCGGCAGCGAGCTGACGTAGTGCCCGTTGGCGTCATAGGTACCTGCCGCCGCGCCGAAGCCACGGAACCAGGCCATCAGATCCGGAGCGTAGGGGCGCATGAAGGAGAGCATCGGCGTCGAGGTCTTCAGGCCCTTGATCCCCTGCGGGAAGGCGGAGTCGGTCGCCTTGGCGACCGCCGGCAGGTCGCGCAGCGAGTCGAGCAGGTCGTTGCCGGCGCCGGGACGCTCGAGCAGCGTGCGGAAGCTCTTGATGACCGGCACCGAGTCGTTGAGGACCGGCCGCAGGTCGTTGCGGAAGTAGGACGCGAGGATCCGCGAGGGCTCGTCGGACGCGTCGACCAGCTTCTGGAAGTCGTCGATCGCCGGCCGCAGGCTGGCGAGCGCCTCGCTCCCGTTCTTGAGCGTGGCGGGCATGTCGTCGAGCACGCCGTTGAGCGCGGCCGTGTCGGCACCGATCGCCTGGACGGTCCCGCGGGCACCGCCGACGGCGCCGGTCAGCTGCTGGCTGTGCTGGCCCAGCGCACCGAGCGCCTGACCGCTGGTCGTGAGCAGGCGCTCGAAGTCGGAGTTCTGCGCGTTGATCTGGGCGCCGAGGTCCTTGAAGGCGGCGAGCGCCTTCGGCAGCTGCTCGGCCGAGGCGTTGCCCTCGGCCTCGCGCCCGTCATACCACTGCGAGAAGCCGTCGATCCACCGGCGCAGGCCTGCGCGGGTCTTGCCGTCGATCGCGTTGAAGATCTGGTCGAGGTCGACCGTCGAGGCCGTGGCGTCGACCGGGATGACCGCGTCGTCGGGCAGTTCGGGCTCGAGGTTCGAGCCCGGGCTGATGTCGACGTAGCGGCTGGCGACGCCCGCCTGGCCCTGAGCGCGAACGCCCGCGGTGGTCCCCTGGTGCAGGGGGGCGAACTCGTCGCTGACGGACACGCGAACCTCGGCGAGGTCGTCGTGCGTCAGCTGGATGTTCTTGATGGTCCCGACCGGCGTCCCGCCGATGCGCACGACGCCGCCCTTGACGAGCTGGCTCGAGTTCTGGAAGACCAGTCGGTACTCGCGCGATGGTTCCGGCGCGAACAGCAGGTACGCAACGACGGCCACCACGATCAGAGCGAGGGCAATCGGCGTCCAGCGCCGGGTACGGCGCAGGGATATGGCGGAACGGGACAGGGCTTTTCTCCTAATTCACGCGGCGCCGAAGGGCCGACGAGCTGCGCGAGCGATCTGACTATACATCGAGTCTCAGGCTGAAAACCGGTTTTGTTTTCGTTATGCCGCGGTGCTGCTGACCCCTCGGCCAGGAACATCGTTCCTACCTCGGGTCCGACGAGAGCATGACGCAGGCGCGCCTTCTCTGCTTCTCCCAGCGCCTGCCGTCGCGCGGACGGTCGACATCTTGCAGAGTCCCTCTCCCGTCGCTGCGAAACCTGCCGGCCGCGCCGTGACGGGGCGCACAATAGCCGACGTCCAGCGCGACGGCTGGCCAGGCGGACAGGAGGCCGTCAAGCGAACTGCGTCACAGATCGTGGCAAACGTGTACGTTTGGCCTATTCAGGGGTCGGCTCTACCGTCGGTCGCGTCGAACGCGACCTGCGCGAGCGCCCTGAGGTTCATCCCCGAGGAGAAGAGGGTCTCCCAATGCGCAAGCTCCAGCTCGCCATCCCCACCGTCGCCCTGATTGCGCTGTCGGCCGCGGCCGTCGCGCCGTCCTACGCCCAGGGACCCACGCCGGTCACGACCATTGAGGTCAAGCCGAAGGTCTCGCCCAACAAGGCGGGCACGAAGAAGAAGCCGCAGACCGTCAGCCTCGACGTCTCGGGCTCGGTCACGACCACCGGTGAGGACGGCGAGAACAAGCCGATCGTGCAGCAGGTCGTCATCAAGTTCCCGAAGGGCAGCCTCTACAACGGCGGCAAGGCCCCGAAGTGCAGTGAATCGGCGATCAACTCAGGCCTCCCGAAGGCCAAGTGCCCGGCGGGCTCGATCATGGGCGCCGGCTCCGCAACGGCTTGGGCCGACACCGTCTCGACGACGGCCAAGTTCACGCTCGTCAACGGCGGCGCCAACAAGGCCTTCCTCTACACCGAGATGACCAACCCGGCCGTCGTGCAGACCCCGGTGCCGGTCAGCATCAAGAAGGGCACCGGCCAGTGGGCGTACATCGCCACGGCGGTCGTCCCACAGAAGCTGCAGGTCGTGGGCGGCGTGCCGATCTCCCTTCGCACGATGAAGATCAAGACGAACGCCAACGCCAAGAAGCAGAACTGGCTGCAGACGACGTCCTGCCCGAAGGACAAGAAGTGGCCCTTCGAGGTCATCAGCTCGCAGAACACCACGGCTGACGCGACCTTCGCCAGCTCGGTGCCCTGCAAGTAGCAGACCGCTTTACAGCAGCGCGAATCTGCGCGTCGCCCTAGTGCGACGCAGCGGACTCGACGTTGCCACGGACACCTACGGCGTCCGACAGTTCCTCGGGGCCCCTGATTTCAGGGGCCCCGTTTCGCTGTCGAAGCGGTGCGCGGCTGACACAACTCCGCCTACGCGCCAAGCCAGAATCACGGCCGACCGCACCGGCCAGGGCCAGGCCAGGAGCAGGCGAGCACTCGAGGGGAAGCGAGATTTTCGCCACCCCACACGGCGCCAAGTACCCCTCGGCAGTCGCGGCCGAACGCAGAGCTCACCGCCGCCGCGACCCCCGACCCGCGGTCGTAACCGCTAGTTGATTCGCCATCTCAACGAGCGCCGCCAAGCAACACCCGGCCCACTATCCCAGAGGCTCAGAACGCGTCGTAGCCGTCCCCCTTCCGCGGCATCCCGCCCGCGCTGGCACGCGCCCTAGCAACGCCACCACGAGAGTGGAGAGATCCCTTGCGCCCTCTTACCCCGGGGCGCGACGGGCGAGAGAGCCCTGAGCAAAATACGGCGAGCAGGGCAAACCCCGGGGGTAGCTACCTAATATAGAACTCCGATGCGGTACAGTCCAACGCGCACCTAGACTATGACGACCGACTCTGGCCGCCCTGCCGCTTGGATGAAAGACTCGGTCTCGCGGCCATGGAGGCGTAGACCGGCACACGGCACTACGCCCCACCACACGCTGCGCCGCTTCAACGGGCGGCGCCCGCAGGTGCTCTCCTGCGAGGGCGCCCGATGAGGACCTGTGCCCTGTCAAAGGACAGACGCGAGCTTCGCGCATTGTCCCGTACTAACCGTGGAGAAAACATGAAGATTAAGTCGATCATGACCACCGCCACCGTGCTGGCCGCAACCGCGGCACTCGGCCTGCCGGGAGCCGCGCAGGCAGGCACACCGGGCGACCTCTGCCGCGTGGCAGGAGGAACCGGAGGGGGACCCGTGTTTCACACCACCATCGGCACCCTGCTCTACATCATTCCCGAGGGTGGCTACTTTCGCATCGAAGATTACGGGCCGATCATGAATCCCGGGATCACGAGCTACATCGGCCACGGCACATCGCAGCCCTCGGGCAAGATGGCACGCTGGGTCATCAACCAGTCGACCTGCGCCCCCTAGCAGTACCTGGGGGCCCGCCCGCACGCATGCGCGCGCCACCTCCCGCGACTGGTCTTGCCACCAAAAGGGCGGCGCACGAAGGGGCCCCGCCTCGGCGGGGCCCCTCGTCGTTCCTCGCGAGCCGGCCCGCGCATGCGCCACGCTCATCACAGCGCCCCCATCCATCGTCGCCCTGATCGCGGTCATGGACGTCCCATCATCGTACGCCCAGTGGCCCCCGGCCCGTCACGTCGATCGACGTCAAGCCGACCGCCTCGTCGAACAAGGCGGGCACGAAAAGAAGCCCCAGACCGTCGGCCTCACGCAGACCATCGCCCTTAGCGTCACGGGCTCGGTCACGGCCACCGGCGAAGACGGCGAGAGCCAGCCGATCGTGACGAAGGTCGCCATCAAGCTCCCGAAGGGCTGGCTCTACAACGACGGCAAAGGCCCCGAAGAGCATCCAGTCATAGCTCTGCCAGGACCCCCACAAGAGCGCCTGCCCCTGAATCAGGGGCCCGAGTCGTTGGAGGCCTCGCAGACCGAACCGCGCCACTACATGGCCCACTCGCCCCAGCTCCACCGCCCAGTGGCGAGGAGGAGAGGCCCTTCGGACTACCGAGGATATGGCGCGACAACCACGAATGGGCGACGGCCAACCCGAACGATACCCGGAGGCGCCCGAGTTCGACAGATACCCTTTTACCAGAACGGCCTAATGAGCCCCACGACTAAGACGATCGACTCTAGCCGTGCGCCGCGTGAAACGCTTGCGAAGCAATCGACCGAGACGCGGCGACACAGACCGCGCGAGCTCACCGAACCACAACCGAGGAAACCTATGAGTCGATCTCGCATCGCTACAACACTTGTCAGCCTGCCTGCCGCTTTGGCAATGACGGTACCCAGCGATGCCCAGGCCCTCACCCACCTTTGGGGTCCCACCGCCGACCTTGAGTGGACGACACAGTATGACCCGGAGGTGGCCCTCCATTCCTGGGCGTGGGTATTCGCCGGCACGTCGGATGCCTCGGGCAACAGTCGAGCCGTAGAGACAATTCGCGCCTACGCATCCACAGCAGTCGGAAATATTCGCACAGGGTCAGGATACAATATGGAGTGGCGGACCAAGGCTCCATTCTTTCAGGGCCCACCCCGTACAGTAGAGGATACGTATTCCGCGGAGGATGCACCGTAATTGCGCCGTATATAGCCGGCAGGTCAGATACCTAGCCATGCCCCAAAATGACGGAAGAAGCGCCGCGAAAATTAAGATGATTCAGGAAGCACGAACCCGTATGTCTACGTCAAGCCAGAATGTCTCACGCGCCCGACGCGGCGCGCTGACCTTCGGTGCTTTCGCCCTAGCGGCGGGCGCAGCCACCGCAGTCCAATCATCGCCGGCGCGGATAGCGCGCCCACCGCGCCGACGCAAACGCCCCGCGGTCGCCATGCAAGCCGCAAGTCCCGGCGCTCGCGTCTCGCTACCCGAACGGGGGCCGACGGCAGGCACGATCATTCCCCCGGCCCTCGCGAAACTGAGAGACAAGGCAGCAGACGGCGGGAAAGGCCCCGCAACGCTGAACAACGCCAGCGCCACAGTGCGCGTACCCCGAGCGGGACTGTGGATCGGTCGCTGGCCGTCGTCGACGACCAGAACGGCACCTGCCTCCCTCCTCACCGGCAAGTACGGCTCCAGCTTTGGCTGCGGGCCAGGCCTGGAGAAGGTCCCGATGCTCGGCGCACTCGACGTCGTCGACGCCAATCACTGGCGGGTCGCGTTCATGCTTCCCGATGGGGTCGAGACGTTCAAGATCGCCCTCAAGGACGGCACCACCGAGGCGATTCCGGTGACCGAGAACATTGTCGATACGGTCGTCGCTGGCGGCGGGCCGACCACGTTCACGTGGCGCGAGGCCAACGGCGAGGAGCGGACCGTCCCCGCCGGCGCGCCGAAGGCACCGTAGCCCCAATTCGTACCGGCAGCTCGGCAGCCTGCCGCACGAAGCGAGTAGACGGATGAGAAGGCCCTCGCAACCAGCGAGGGCCTTCTGTATTTACCGGGATCGCCGCCCTCGCGCATGCGCCACGTTGATCACCGCGATCCCCACCCACGCCACGATCACGGCGAGGGTGCCGCCGAAGGGGCCGAGGCCGTCGGAGGAGGCGAAGACGAGGACACCGAGGCCGATCGAGCCGAGGGCGATCGTGATCGTCACCAGGTCGTGGAGGAGCGAGAGCCTGTCGGCCCGCGGGCCGCGCTCGATGTGGGCGTCGACCCGCTCGAGGAGCGACGCCGCCAGGGCGTCCTCGTAGTCGCGGCCGAGCTCGGCGTTCGCCGCGGCGGTGGCACGTAGGTCCTCAGCCGTGACGGCGGGCGCGGAGCGAGTGGACATGGGCCGAGGATTGCTGGTCGCCGTCTGGATTTCAACGGCGTCCAGGAATTCTGGAGCAGGCCCCATCCGCGCCGGTGGGGGAAACCCCCGGCCCGGGCGGATCGACGACGCGAGGGCGGACGAGGGACGACGACCCAGACCCTCAAGTCGAGGGGCAGACCACACTCGGGACGACAGTCAGGACCCGATGGACGCCCCACGACGCTCCGCCGGGCCCAGCCTCCCCCCACCGAACCACCTCCCCCTGCCGGGCCCACCGCCCCCGGCCCGCACGTAGGATCGATCGCCATGCCGGGGCTCCGCGAACGCAAGCGTCACCGCACCTTCACCGCGATCCACGAGGCCGCGATGCGGCTGTTCGCCGAGCACGGGTACGCCGCCGTGACCGTGGCCGAGATCGCCGAGGCCGCCGAGGTCGGGCGCGCCACCGTCTTCACCTACTACCCCGCCAAGGAGGACATCGTCCTCGGCGAGGCCCCGCTGGCGATCGAGGCACTCCAGGCGCTGCTCGCCGAGACCAGCGACCAGGCCAGCGTGATCACCGCCGTCCGCGAGTGGCTGCGGACGCTCGCCGGCTGGATGGAGCCGGACCTGCTGCTCCAGAGCCAGCTCGCGGAGGAGGTCCCCGCCGTCAACGCCGCTCGCTCGCGGATGCTGCGCAGCGTCGAGACGACGATCGCCACCGCCCTCGCCCCCACCATGGACCCGGCCCGCCCGCTCGCGCCGCGGCTCGTCGCCAGCTCGCTGACCGCAGCGCTCGCCGCCGTCGAGCACGAGGCCGCCCAGCGGATGCGCAGCAGCGGACAGGCACTCTCGCCGGCCGAGGTCGACCGCCTGCTCGACGACGCGATCGCCTTCGTCGACGGCGGACTCGCACGACTGGGGAAAACCCCCGCCTAACCCTCCGGCCAGCTGGCATATTTCCGAGACTCCGTCGATTTCTGGACTGCGTCTCGCTACGTTCGGGGCATGACCGCCCTGCTCCGCACCCTCGCCCGAGCGACGACCCGCCGGCCACGGCTGTCGATCGTGCTCCTGCTCGTCCTCCTGATCGGCCTGATCGGCGGCGGGTTCGCCGTCGGCGGCCAGACCGTCGACGACTTCACCGTCCCGGGGATCGAGTCCCAGAAGGCCCAGGACCTGATCGCCGAGCGCTTCCCCGACCAGCGCGGCGACGCCGCCACCATCGTCCTCAGCGTCCCGGCCGGCAAGCTGGAGACGCCCGCCCGGACCGCCGCGATCCGCGACGCGCTCGCCGCGATCGAGCGGCAACCGCACGTCACCGCCGTCGACGACCCGTTCGCCGCCGGCCGGTTCTCGCGGGACGGCCGGACCGCGTTCGCGACCGTCTCCTACGACGCCGAGGCCGACGACCTGAAGGCCCAACCACGCGAACGGCTGGAGCACGCCACCGCCCCGCTCGAACGGGCCGGCGTGCGGGTCGCGATGTCGGGGCAGATCGTCGACGCCGGCAACGAGGGCAAGCTGCCGATCGGCGAGCTGGCCGGCGTGGTCGTCGCGCTGCTCCTGCTCCTGCTCGTCCTGCGCTCGGTCCGGGCCGCGCTCTCGTCGCTGCTGACCGCGTTCGTCGGTCTCGCGCTCGGCTTCGCGCTGATGAGGCTCGCCGCGACCGGGGTCGAGATCCCCAGCCTCGCGCCGACGATGGCCGCGATGCTCGGGCTCGGGGCCGGGATCGACTACGCGTTGCTCAGTGCCGCTCGCCACCAGGAGGAGCTGCGGCGCGGGAAGCGCCCCACCGCCGCGGCGATCCGGACCAACGAGACCGCCGGGCACTCGGCGGTGACGGCGGCCGCGATCGTGCTGATCTCGATCAGCGGCCTGCTCGTGACCGGGATCCCGTTCGTCGGCAAGGTCGGCGTCGTCGCCGGGCTCTTCGTGCTCGTGACCGCGCTGGTCGCCGTCCTGCTGCTGCCGCCGCTGTTCGCCGCCGCCGGCCACAAGATGCTGCCCCGCCGCGAGCGCAGCCACCCGCTCGCCCCGGATCCGGGGACCGCGCATCCGGGCTTCGCCGTGCGGCGCCCGTGGTTCGCGCTGCTGCTCGGCGGGATCGTCGCCGTCGCGTTGGTGATCCCCGCCACCGGCCTCGAGCTCGGGCAGCCCGACAACGGCAACCTGCCGACCGACCAGACGCAGCGCGTCGCCTACGACCGGCTCGCCGCCGCGTTCGGCCCCGGCTTCAACGGGCCGCTCGTGATCGCGGTCGACGCCGAGCGCGGCGGGGACGCCGCCGCGACCGCCGCGAAGCTGCGCCGGGCGATCGCCGCCGAAGGTGACGTCGCCTCCGTCACGCCGCCCGTCCTCAGCCAGCAGCGCGACGCGGCCCTGCTGACCGTCTTCCCGCGCAGCTCGCCCCAGGACAGCCGCACGGCCGACCTCGTCCACCGGCTGCGGGACACGACGATCCCGACCGCGGTCGACGGCACGCAGGTCGAGGCGCTGGTCGGCGGCTACAACGCGCGGCTGGTCGACGAGGCCCAGCGGATCAGCGACCGGCTGCCCGCCTTCGCGCTGGTCGTCGTCGGGCTCTCGCTGCTGCTGCTCGCGCTGACCTTCCGCTCGTTCAAGGTCGCCGTCCTCTCCGCGGTCCTGAACCTGGTCTCGATCGCGGCCGCCTACGGGATCATCCACCTGCTGTTCCAGACCAGCGGCGGGGCGGACCTGATTGGGGTCGAGGTCCAGCCGGTCGTGCCCTACGTGCCGCTGTTCATGTTCGCGATCCTGTTCGGGCTCTCGACCGACTACAACGTCTTCCTGCTCTCCCGCGTGCGCGAGGAGTGGCAGCGGCTCGGACACGTGCCGCCGGCCGTCGCGGAGGCGACCGCCCGCACCCGCTGGACGATCACGGCCGCCGGGGCGATCATGATCGCGGTCTTCCTCGGCTTCGCGACCGACCCGGACTCGACGATCAAGATGTCCGGCTTCGGGCTGGCGAGCGCGATCCTGGTCGACATCACGCTCGTGCGGCTGCTGCTCGCCCCCGCCGCGCTGACCCTGCTGGGCGATCGACTCTGGGGGCGGCCGGCGGTGGTCGGGGGTGCGGGGGCGGTCGGGGCCGCGGAGGCGGTCGGGGCGCCGGAGGCGGCGCGGGAGGGAAGGGGGGGGGGGGTGTGGGGGGGGGGGCGGGGGTGCGGGAGCGGTCGGGGCCGCGGAGGCGGTCGGGGCGCCGGAGGCGGCGCGGGAGGGCAGGCGGTATGGCGGGGGGTCGGGGGTGCGGGAGCGGTCGGGGGGTGCGGAGGCGGCGCGGGAGCAAGCGGCACGCGGTGTAGCGGGGGGGTCGTCGGCCCCGGGGGGGGCCTGCCGCCGCTCGGCTCGCCCCCGAACAGCGGGATCAGCGCGCTCACCACAGGGCGGCGACGAACGCACCGTTGTGTCGTCTCATTCCCCATCGCGGTGCGCTCGCGGGCGAACGCCGATCGAACGCACCGTTTCGTGGGTCGGGCGGCGCGAACGACGCGAGATGACGCCAGGCCCCGCTCCCCCGCCGGACCCCGCTCCCCCGCCGGACCCCGCTCCCCGGCCGGACCCCGTTCCCCCCGCCCGCAGCCGCTCCCCTGCCCGCAGCCGCTCCCGCCCGCTCTTCCTTCCCCCGCCCCGCCGCCCTCCACGCAACCGCTCTCGCCTCCGTCTCCCCTCCGATAACGCGCCACCCGGGGCCGACCTACCGCGTCCGGCGTGGCCCGTCCCGTGCTGCCTCCCACCAGTTGCGGGACGCGGTCCCACTGGCACACGGAGTCCTCGGACTGCAACCGAGCAGAAACGGAGAAACGACCGTCGGGAGCGTCGCCTAGGGTCACCTGCATGACCGCGACCCGCCTCTCCCACGTCTTCCTCTACGTCCGCGACCAGGAGGAGGCGTTGGCCTTCTACACCGGGCCCGTCGGCCTCGAGGTCCGGACCGACGCGCCGCTCGACTTCATGCGCTGGCTGACCGTCGGGCCGCCGAACCAGCCCGGGGTCGAGATCACCCTGCAGGCGATCGGGAGCCCGCTCCCGCCCGCCGACCACGAGCCGATCCGGCAGTTGGTGGCGAAGGGCTCGATGCCCTCGCTGATCTTCGTCACCGACGACTGCGACGCGACCTTCGAGCGGCTCCGGGCCGCCGGAGCCGAGGTCACGCAGGAGCCGATCGACCAGCCCTACGGCGTGCGCGACTGCGGCTTCCGCGACCCGTCCGGCAACCACCTCCGCTTCAGTCAGCTGCTGAACGGCTAGGTCGCCGCGGGCCGGCTCGTCAGCCGCCGGGGGCGCCGCGCGCCGCCGCCGTTCAGCCGCTGGCCGGGTGGCGCCGCGGGCCGGCCCGTTCAGCCGCTGGCCGGGTGGCGCCGCGGGCCGGCCCGTTCAGCCGCTGGCCGGGTGGCGTCGCGGGCGGTTCAGCGCGCGGGCGGCGCAGGCCGGCACCCCCGGCGCCTCCCGAACCGCCGCGCGGTAGGCGCTCGGCGTCATCCCCACGATCTCGCGAAACCGCGCGCTGAACGACCCGAGGCTGCGGAAGCCGACCTCGAGGCAGACCTCCGAGACCGACAGCTCCCCCGCCCGCAGCAACGCCATCGCCCGCTCGACCCGCCGCGTGAGCAGGTGCTGGTAGGGGCTCTCGCCGAACGCCTCCTGGTACTGGCGGGCGAAGTGCGACGGCGACGCATGGGCCGCCCGGGCCATCGCCGGGACGTCGAGCGGGCGTGCGTACTCGCGGTCGATCAGGTCCCGCGCACGGCGCAGGTGGGCGAGGTCGGCGATCGTCAGGGCCATCTCGCCGAGATCGTACGGCGCGGCCGGCCGACGAAGCGGGTCACGTTGCGTCGGGCCTGGCGGGTGGGGTCATTTGGCCCCGCTATGCGACGCGAGATGACTCCGGAAGGATCGTCCGACGCAAGCTGACCCCAGGACCCGCCCCGGCGCGCCGCGCCGTCCCGCCGGGCCCCGTCGTCCCGCCCGCCCCGTCGCCCCGCCCCGTCGCCCCGCCCCGTCGCCCCGCCCCGTCGCCCCGCCCCGTCGCCCCGCCCGGGCGCCCGCCGGCCCCCGTCGCCCCCACCGACTTCCGCGTCCCGCCCGCCCCGCCCGCCCCGCCGCCAGGCAGGCGTCCACCACGCCGCCCGATGAGTTCGTCGTCTCCCTGCCGTCTTGATGGCAAGCGAGACGAGGGGTTCGTGCACGATCCGAGAGACAAGCCGATGACCGTGGTGATGGTCCTCGCCGACGGGCGCGAGAGGATCGTCGGTCACGCGTGCACGCGCGCCGTCGACCTCGACGTCGTCGACGCGCTGCTCCGCCTGCAACTGCACGCGCGCCGACGCGGCTGGCGGTTGCAGGTGCGCGACGCGACCGACGACCTGCGGTCACTGCTCGTGCTGCTCGGGCTGGAGGAGGTCCTAGTCCTCGAGCCGCGCCGGCAACCCGAAGTCCACGAACCGCTCGGGGTAGATGAAGTGGTGCAACCCGGTGATCCGCCCGCCTGAGGTCTCCACCACCACGATCGCCCACGGCTCGTAGACGCCCGGACCGGTCTGGTTGTAGATCCCGACCGCGGGGCCGCCGTTGGCCGAGGTGACGCGCAGCCGCGAGCCCTCGCACTTCGCGCCGGTGCCGAGCATGAACTCGCCGGCCGCCTGCGGACCGCGCAGCCAGAGCGGGAACGGCGGCATCGAGAAGGTCGCGTCCTCGTGCAGCAACGCCACCAGCGAGGTGATGTCGTAGCGCTCGAAGGCATCGACGTAGCGGGCCAGCAGCTCCTGCTGCTCGGGCTCGACCACTTCCTCGCCAGCCTCGTCGAGGTCGAGCTCGGTCAACGTCGCCCGCGCCCGCTGGAGGGCGCTGTTGACCGACGCGACCGACGTCTCCAGCAGCTCGGCGACCTCGGTCGCCTGCCAGCGGAGCACCTCGCGCAGGATCAGCACCGCCCGCTGGCGGGGCGGCAGATGCTGGAGCGCGGCGACGAACGCCAGCCGCAGGGTCTCGCGGGCCCCGGCGACCTCAGCCGGGTCGCTCTCGGTCGACAGCACCCGCGTGTCGGCGATCGGCTGGACCCAGGCGTGCTCGGGCAGACCGGCACCGAGTGCCGCGCCGGCGCTCGACGAGGGCCCGAGGTCCATCGGCAGCGCACGCCGCTGCGGGCTCCGCAGGATGTCGAAGCAGACGTTGCTGGCGATGCTGTAGAGCCACGACTTCAACGCCGCGCGCGCCTCGAGCCGGTCCGCGGCCTTCCACGCCCGGACCATCGTCTCCTGGACCGCGTCCTCGGCCTCCGAACCGGAGCCGAGCATCCGGTAGCAGTAACCGGTCAGGGCCCGGCGGTGGCTCTCGAGTTCCTGTTCGATCGGGGCGTACGCGTCGGAACCGGTCAGCACGGCCTAGATCGTAGACCGATGTGGGGCGTACGCCAACCGGAATCGCCACCACCATCCGTCCGCGGTCCGCCGCCGCCGAACCTGGACGCGTTCGATGGCAAACGACGTGTCCGGACCGCTGAGTGCACGGGAACCTGCGCGTACGGCGGCTCGACCTGCGACGCTTTCCTCATCACCGAACCCGCCGCCCGCAATCCGGGCTGACGGTCCGGTGTTCCGCGTGCCTCGGCGCGCAGTGCCCCTCGATGCGCGCCGGCCCGACACAACTCCAGTTGATCCAGACCTCGCGCTGGCGACCGGAGTTCACCCTCAGCGAAGACGGCGACGTCCGCGGGACCCTGCTCTGGGGTGAGACGCCGCGGACGGCGATCGCGACCGTCGACGAGATCGTCTGGCGACTACGGCCCGGCCCCTGCCCGTCGGCGATCGAAGCCGTGAACGACGCGGACGAGGTCGAGCTGCTGCTCCGCGACCACCAGATCGAGCTGCCCGACGAGCCCGGCGAGCCGCTGTCGTGGCGGCGCCACCGGCGTCAGCCGACCGGCCTCGAGATCCGCGGGCCGGAGGCCTCGGCCGCGTTCCGGCGGCGGCACGGCGGCCCGCGCGGCGTCGACATCGAGGTCGAGGGCGAGCTCGCCCACCGCGACCTCGTGCTGCTCGTCGCCGGCTACGACCTGCTGCGGTAGGGCGCAGCCCGCCGCGCCCCGGCTGGCGGCGCGCGTGCCGGCCTTCAGGCGGCGCCCGCGGGCGTCCCGCCGCGCGCCTCCGGCCCGACCAGCGGCAGCCGGACCACGAACGACGCTCCACCGTCCGGGGCGTTGGCCGCACGGACCTCGCCGTCGTGCGCCGCCACCACCGCGGCCACGATCGCCAGGCCGAGTCCCGCCCCGCTGCGGCCCCGGGCCCGCCCGCCCTCGGCGCGCCAGAAGCGGTCGAAGAGGGCGTCCGGATCGTCCCCCGGGAGTCCCGGTCCGTGGTCACGGACCTCGAGCTCGACGTGGCCGTCGTCCCGCCGCGAGCGGACCTCGACCGGGCTCCCCGGCGGCGTATGGACGAGCGCGTTGCGCAGCAGGTTGCCGAGCACCTGGCGGAGCTGCCCGTCGTTGCCGCGAACCAGCGCCTCGCCGTCGGTCCGGATCTCGATCGGGCGGGCGGGATCGGTCGCGTGGGCGTCCTCGACCGCGTCCTCCGCCAGCAGCGCGACGTCGATCACCGCGGTCGCCTTCTCCGGTGCCTCGTCGAGCCGCGCGAGCACCAGCAGGTCCTCGACCAGCGTCCCCATCCGCGCGGCCTCGTCCTCGATCCGGCCCATCGCCTTCTGCACGTCCGCCGGCTCGCGGACCGCGCCGACTCGGAACAGCTCGGCGTACCCGCGGATCGAGGCCAGCGGCGTGCGCAGCTCGTGGGAGGCGTCGGAGAGGAACTGGCGCAGTCGCCCCTCGCTCGCCTCGCGCTCGGCGAACGCTCGCTCCAGCCGCGCGAGCATGCCGTTGATGGCGAGCCCGAGCCGCCCGACCTCCGTCTTCGGGGTCGCGTGGTCGACGCGCTGGTCGAGGTCGCCCGCGGCGATCGCCCCCGCGGTCGCCGCCATACGGTCGAGCGGGCGCAGCCCGATCCGGACGATCACCCAGGCCAGCCCGGTCAGCAGCGCCAGCGTGATCGCGATCACCAGCGCCTCGGTCCGGACCAGGCTCGACAGCGTCTCGTCGACGTTCGTCAGCGGCACCGCGACCAGCGTCGACGTCCGGCTCGCCGCGTTCCCAAAGCCCGGACCGGGCCCCGTTCGCACGACCTGGACGCGATAGCGGAGGTCATCGTCGCCGACCGCCTCGACGGTGAAGGGACGACCGGGATGGACCACCGCCGGCAGCTTCGGGATCGCCGGGGCCGGCGCGGTCGAGCCGTACGGGCGGCGGGGCGTGAGCGCCCTGCCGGTGCGCCGGCCGGCGGCGTCACGGGACTCGCCGTAGGTGCCCGGCGGGAGGCTCGGCCCGCGGGCGTCGTCGCCGTCGGGCGCCGGCCCGCCGCGCGGGCCGGGCAGCGGCGTGACGGAGCGACCGTCGATGCGGTCGAGCTCGCGCGTGACCCCGGGGGCCGCCGAGCGCAGCTGGCCGTCGACCTGTTCGATCAGCGCCGAGCGCTGGGCGGTGTAGGTGACCGTCGCCAGCACCAGCATCGCGACGGTCGTGAGGACGAAGAGGGTCGCGATCAGGCGCGCGCGCAGGGTCACCGTCAGCGCCTCGGAGCGCGCAGCGCGTAGCCGACGCCGCGGGCGGTGTGGATCAGCGACGGCAGCGCCTCGCCGCCGCTCCCGGCGGGGGTCTCCAGCTTGCGGCGGAGGTAGCTGACGTACGTCTCGAGCACGCGGGCGTCGCCGCCGAAGTCGTAGTCCCAGACGTGATCGAGGATCTGGGCGCGGGTCAGGACCCGCCGCGGGTTGCGCAGGAAGTACCGCAGCAGCCGGTACTCGGTGTCGGTCAGCTCGATCAGGTGGCCGGCGCGGGTGACCTCGCGCGTGTCCTCGTCCAGCTCCAGGTCCTCGAACCGCAGGATCGGCGTCTCGTCGGTCGCCTGCCCGGTCCGGCGCAGGATCACCCGGATCCGCGCGACCAGCTCCTCGAGGCTGAACGGCTTGGTGACGTAGTCGTCGCCGCCGGTGGTGAGGCCGCGGAGCTTGTCCTCGGTCGCATCGCGGGCGGTCAGGAAGACGATCGGCACGTGGCTGCGCTGGGCGCCGAGCCGCTCGGCGACGTCGAAGCCGGTCATGTCGGGCAGCATCACGTCGAGGACCATGATCTGGGGCCGGAACGCCTCGACCTGGGCCAGGGCCTCGGCGCCGGTCGCCGCGGTCGCGACCTCGAACCCCTGGAAGCGCAACGCCATCGAGACGACGTCGACGATGTTCGGTTCGTCGTCGACCACGAGCACGCGGTGCGCAGGCGTCTCCTCGCTGCTCATGGACGCAGTATCGCGGCCGAACCTGGGAGGAACCTGGGGATCGCCTGGGCGGCCCGCCCGACGTCTCGTCCGGCGGGCCGGGGCGGGGCGAGGCGAGGCGAGGCGAGGCGGGCGGGGCGAGACGAGGCGGGCGGGGCGAGACGAGGCGGGCGGGGCGAGACGAGGCGGGCGCGGCGAGACGAGGCGGGCGCGGCGGCGGGCGCGGCGACGAGCGGCGACGACGAGCGTCTGGAGTCACGACGCGTCGCCCGTAGTGCTCTGGGGTCATTTCGCGTCGTAGAGCGACGCAAGATGACCCCAGAGTGTCGAGCCCGACGCGAATTGACGCCAGAAGCGGCGGAGCAACCGTCTGTTGGAGTCAGAACGCGTCGCCTGCCCAGATCCTCCAGCTAGCCGGCCGCCCGCAGCGCGCCGGCCAGACCCTGGAGGTCGTAGAGGCCGTCGACGCTGCTCACCTGCTTGCCGACCTTCTGGGCCAGCGCCATCACGTCGCTGGAGCCGACCCGGCTGTCCTGCCCCATGCCCCCGCTCGTGCCGTCGGCCAGGACCCAGCGGATCCGGCCCGCGGCGACGGCGTCGGCCAGCCAGGCGGTGGTGACCTGGCTCTCGCGGCCGGAGAAGCCGCCGATCGCCGCGACCTTCGCATTCGGGTCGGTGGTCAGCAGCTGCGAGGCCGCGCCGTTCTGGCTCGAGACCGCCACCACCCCGCCGCCGTGGGCCGCGGCGTACTTCAGGGCGCTGGTCAGCGTCTGGGTGTTGCCGCCGCCGAGCCCGCCCATGCCGCCGCCCCCGCCGCCGCGACTTCCCGCGCCCGTTCCGCCGGTCGCCGTCGTGCCGGGCGGCAGGCCGGTCGCCGAGCCCGTCGTGCCCGCCTGCGGGCTGGCGGTCGTGCCGCCGGTCCCGGTCGTCCCCGGCGGCAGGCCGGCCGCCGAGCCGGAGGTCCCACCGGCCGCACCGGCGGGCATCCCCGGAGCACCGGCCGGCGGGGTGCCCATCCGGCCGCCAGCGCCGCCCGGACCGCCCGGTCGGCCGCCACCGCCGCCGCCGCCGCCGCCACCGCCCGGACCACCCATCCCCATCCCGGCCGAGGCGGGCCCACCGGCCGGGAACGTCCCGCTGGTGGTGTGGCCGAGGGTCTCGACCGCCCAGGCCCCGGGAGCGACCAGCAGCAGCCCGATCGCGGCCGCCAGGGCCACGGCGCGGATCCGCGGGGCCAGCCCGAGCGCCAGGACGATCGCGGCGATCGCGGTCCCGCCGATCAGGAACGGCACCCACCAGCGCATGTCGCTCGCGCTGTTGTGGACCACCACCAGCTCGGTCGCGAGGCCCCCGGCCAGCGCCAGCGGGCCGACGATCCGCGCCGTCCGGCCGCCGCGGGCGATCTCCCCGACCCCAGCGCCGACCAGGGCCGCGGTCAGCGGGGCGAGGAACGAGACGTAGTAGGGATGGAAGATGCCCTCGGCGCGGCTGAAGGCGACCGCGGTCACCAGCCAGGCACCGCCGATCGCGATCAGCCAGCCGGTGCGGGCGTCGTCACGCCGCAGGCGCGTCAGGACGAGCACCGCCGCGCCGGCCACGAGCGCGAAGCCGAGCAGCCAGCCGGCCTGCCCGCCGAGCGCCGCATTGAGTAGCCGCAACGGCCCGGTGTCGCCGCCGAAGACGCCGCCCATGCCGCCGCCTCCGCCGGGACCGCCTCCCGCCCCCGCCCCGCCGGCGCCGCCACCGGGACCACCGCTCTGACCGAACAGGCGGCCGAGGCCGTTGTAGCCGAGGATCAGCGACCAGATGCTGTTGTCGCTGGTGCCCGAGACCCACGGGCGTTCGGCGGCCGGGGTCAGCCAGACCAGCACCGGCCAGGCCAGCCCGACGACCGCCGCGACGGCGCCGAACGCCGACAGCTGCCGGACCGCCTTCCAGCGCCCGCGCGGCGCGACCCACAGCCAGGCCGCGACGACCCCCGGGACGATCATCAGGACCGCCGCCATCTTCGTCTCGAACCCGAGCCCGACCAGCGCGCCGGAGAGCAGCAGCCAGCGGGTGCGGCCGTCCTCCAGCCCCCGCACCAGCGCCCACAGCGCGCCGACCGCGCAGAGCACGAGCAGCGCGTCGGGGTTGTTGTGGCGCGAGACCGCGACCGCGATCGGGGTCAACGCGAGCGTCAGCCCCGCCGCCCCGCCGGCCACGCGCCCGAACCGGCGGCGCGTCAGGTCGTAGGTCAGCGCGACGCTGCCGACGCCCATCAGCGCCTGCGGCACGAGCAGGCTCCACGAGCTGAAGCCGAAGATCCGGGCCGACAGCGCCTGGACCCAGAAGGCCATCGGCGGCTTGTCGACCGTCATCACGCCGCCGCTGTCGAACGAGCCGAACAGGAACGCGTGCCAGCTGGTCGTCATCGAGCGGACGGCGGCGCTGTAGTACTCGTTGGCGTAGCCGTTGCGGTCGAGCGCCCACAGGTAGAGCACTGCGGCAAGCGCCAGCAGCACGGCCAGCTCGGGCCGGATGCTGCTGCGGGCCGCGCTGGCGGTGCGGGTTCGGGCGCGGCGCAAGCGCAGGCCGAGGGTCAGGTCTTGGGTCGACATCGGGGTTCTCCGGAAGCGGGACAGGGAAGGGCGGCGGCCGTCGGGATCCGTCAGGGCGGACGACGGCGGGGAAGGTCGTCGGTCGTCCACCCCTGCGGTGGCGAGCTCATCGGGGAGGGCGGACGACGATCCGATCGGTGTGGCTCAGCCGCCGAGGCGGTCGGCGGGGACGACGGTCCGCGGATCGGGCGCCGGCAGCGCGCGGCGTGACCCGTCGATCCGGCCGCGCCGGGCGAAGACCCACGAGCGCAGCGCCACGTAGCGGCTGACCGTGGCCGCGAAGCCGGCGACCACGAGCACCGCCAGCTCGACCGCCGCGGAGGGTCCCGGGTCGATCAGGTGCAGGACCGCGAGCGATCCGCTCGTCAGCAGCAGGGTCAGCACGAAGACCGCGCCACCCATCGCGTGGTGGCGGACGAGATCCTCGCGGCCACGGACCCGGAAGCTGAAGCGGCGGTTGGCCTGGGTGTTGGCGACCGCCGTGACCGCCAGCGCGACGACGTTCGCGACCACCGCCGAGAGCCCGACCGCGCCCGAGCGCAGCAGCAGGTAGAGCAGGGCGTAGGCGACCGTCGAGAGCACCCCGATCCCCAGGAAGCGGGTCAGGCGGGCGCTGGCCAGTAGCCGCACGATCCCGCGCAGGTCGTCGCGGGCGGTGCGGGCGATGTCGACGCGCGAGTCCGGATCGTCGGTCCAGTCGACCGGGACCTCGTGGATCCGCAGCCCCTCGCGCTGGGCGAGGACGAGCAGCTCGGTGTCGAAGAACCAGGCCTGGTCGCGGACCTCCGGCAGCAGCCGCCGGGCGACATCGGCCCGGATCGCCTTGAAGCCGCACTGGGCATCGGAGAAGCGGGCGGCCAGCGACAGGTGCAGCAGCCGGTTGTAGGAGCGCGAGATGAGCTCCCGCTTCGGGCCCCGCACGACCCGCGAGCCGGCCGCGAGCCGGGTCCCGATCGCGATGTCGCTGTGGCCCGAGACCAGCGGCGCGACCAGCGGCAGCAGCGCCCGGAGGTCGGTCGAGAGATCGACGTCCATGTAGCAGACGATCTCGGCGTCGCTCTGCATCCAGGCGGTCCGCAGCGCCCGCCCGCGGCCCTTCTCGGCGAGGTCGAACCGCTCGACGCCGGGCAGGTCGGCGGCGAGCGCCGCCGCGACCCGGGCCGTCTCGTCGGTGCTCGCGTTGTTGGCGATCACGATCCGCCAGCTGAACGGGAACGAGTCGGTCAGGTGCTCGTGCAGCCGCCGGATCGACTCCGGCAGGGCCCGTTGCTCGTTGTAGACGGGGACCACGACCTCGACCACCGGCCGGTCGCGGGTCGCCGGGGAGCGCTGGTCCTGCGCCCCCGGTGCGGTGCCGGGGGACGCGGAGGAGACCGTCGGGAAGGGCATGCCAAGCAGACTGCGGGCCGCGGATGGGAGCGACCTCGGACGTTCCTGGGACGTTGCTGAGAGCGTGCCCGCCGGGCGCGCGTGAGGCGATTCCTCCCCTCCGGGCAAGGGCCGTTCTCACCCGGGTGGCCCGTCCCGCGCGTGGGAAGGTCTGAGAGGCCGTGTGGTGGTGGTCCGACAGGAACGGAGGACGCCCATGCCGTCGAGGACGAGCAGACCGAACGGAGGCCGACCGACCGACCATCGCGGAGCGGTTCGGCGCCCCAGGCTCCTCGTCGTCCTGCTCGTCGCCGCGGGCCTGCTCGCCGCCGGCCTGCCCACCGTGGCGAACGCCTCGTCCGACCCCGCACGTCCGCGGATCATCGGGGGTCAGACGACCACGATCACCGCCCGGCCGTACCAGGTGGCGCTCTACGACCCGACCCTCGGCGGCAGCCAGAACACGCCCTACCTCGGCCAGTTCTGCGGGGGCTCGGTGCTCGACGCGACCCACGTCGCGACCGCCGGCCACTGCGTCTTCGCGGCCAGCACCGGCCGGCTCCGGCCGCCCAGCCGGATCCGCGTGATCGCCGGGGTCGACCGCCTCCGGCAGGCGAACGAGCCCGAGCTGCCGACCGCCCGCGACGTCGCGGTCCGGGCGACGGCCGCGCGCCCGGGCTTCACCCTCGCCAACAGCGACGGCGACGCGGCCGTCGTGACCCTCGCGACACCGCTCTACGAGGGCACCCCGGCGATCGACGGGGCGACCGCGATCGCCCCGGTCGCCCCGATCACCGCCGCCGAGGCCGCCGTCGCCGCGAACCCCGCGAGCACCGCCCCGGTCACGGTCAGCGGGTGGGGCGACACCCAGTCGCAACCGATCTTCGGCGGCGCCCCGTCGGCGTTCCCCCGCGACCTCCAGGTCGCCCACATGCACGTCTTCCCCCGGGCGACCTGCAACGGGATCTACGCCGCGGCCGGGCTCTCGCTCACCAGCCGCACCTTCTGCGCGGGCGAGCCGCGCGGCGGCATCGACGCCTGCCAGGGCGACAGCGGCGGCCCGCTGACCGTCGACGTCGCTGGCGTGCCCCGGCTGGCCGGGATCGTCAGCCTCGGGATCGGCTGCGGGCAGCCCGCCCGGCCCGGCCTCTACGCGCGGGTCGCCGACCCTGCGGTCGGGGACTTCCTGCGGAGGGAGGCCAACCTCGGCGGGGCGACCGATCCGAACGGCGGCCGGGTCGCGTACGCCGACGACACCGCCGCTCCGTCCTCACGGGTCGCCTCCCGCTCGTGCACGAGCACGACCTGCAGCGTCAACCTGGTCGTGACCGATCCGGCGCCGTCGTCCGGCATCGACCGCGTCTCCGCCCGGCTGCGGTGGACGCGTGCGACCCCCTGCGCGCGCGACGCGCACTGCACGTCGAGCGGCCAGGTCGCGCTGCAGTCGCGGGCGATCGGCGGACGCCACTGGGGCGTGACCGCCCGCCGGCTCCGCGCCGACCGCCGCTACCGGCTGCAGCTGGTCGCCCGCGACCGGGCCGGCAACCGCCAGCAGCCGGCGACCGTCGTCCGGCTGCGTCCGCACAAGGCGCGGTGACGCAGCCGGTCAGCGTCGCGCCGCTCGATCGGCGGGACCGCAGCGGCTAGGCTCGTGCCCACCGTGACGCTGCCGCTCGTTCCGCCGCTCGCCCCCCAGCTCGCCCGCTCGCGGACCGCCCTGCCCGACGGCGACGGCTGGAGCTACGAGCCGAAGTGGGACGGCTTCCGGGCGATCGCCTTCGTCGACGTCCCCGAGGACGGCGACGAGCCGACGGTCACGCTGCTGTCCCGCGGGGGGAAGCCGCTCGAGCGCTACTTCCCCGAGCTGCGCTTTCCCGCCGGGCGCTACGTGCTCGACGGCGAGATCGTGATCGACGAGGGGAAGCGGCCCGCGACCGACGGCGAGCCGGCCGCCGACCAGACCGCCGCCGCGGCTCGGCCGGACGGGATCCCCGCCAACCAGGACTTCGACGCGCTCTCCCAGCGGATCCACCCGGCGGCCTCGCGGATCGCCAAGCTCTCGGTCGAGATCCCCGCCCGCTACGTCGCCTTCGACCTGCTCGCCCACGACGACGCGATCCTGCTCGACGAGCCGTTCTCGGCCCGCCGGACCGCGCTCGAAGGGCTCCTGGCCGACGACCGCTTCGCCGACTCCTCGGTCAGCCTGACCCCGATCGTCACCACCGCCGCCGAGGCCGAGCCGTGGCTCCAGCACATCGAGGGCGTCGTCGCCAAGGAGGTCGACGCGCCCTACCGCCCCGGCGAGCGCAAGGGGATGGCCAAGATCAAGCGCCTGCGCACGATCGACTGCGTCGTCGTCGGCTGGCGCCCCGGCAAGGAGGAGCGGACCGTCGGCTCGCTGATCCTCGGCCTCTACACGCCCGAGGGCGAGCTGCGGACGGTCGGCCACAGCTCGGGGCTCAAGGCGAAGGAGAAGCGCGAGCTGGTCGACACGCTCGCGCCCTACGCCTCGGGCGAGACCGGCAGCGCCGAGCCGAGCCGCTGGCGCAGCGACAAGGAGCTGGAATGGGTCGCGCTGCGCCCCGAGCTGGTGGTCGAGGTCAGCTTCGACCAGGTCAGCGGCGGACGGATCCGGCACGGCGCCAAGCTCCAGCGCTGGCGTGAGGACAAGCCGCCGGCGGCCTGCACGATCGACCAGCTCGACGTCTGAGCGGGCCCGCGGCTCAGATCCGCGGCTCCCAGCGGAACGTCCGCTTGGCGATGTCGGCGGCCAGGAGGATCCACGTCACCAGCGCGACGATCGCCAGCAGCGGGTCGCTGCCCCCGTCCCAGCCCCCGCGGACGAGCTGGATGATCGCCCCACCCGGCGCGAACAGCATCAGCCGGGTGACCTCGTCGACCGGCTTCGAGAGCACCCAGATCGCCCCCGCGAGCGCCGCGAAGAAGAACGGCGTCGTCGTCACCTGGGCCATCTCCGCCGTCGGCGTGACCCGGGTCGTCGCCAGCGCCAGGACCGCACAGAGCACGGCGCCACCGGCCATCGCCGCGAGCAGCAGCAGCGGCTGCTCAGGCACCGGCGCCCCGAACGCGACCAGCATCCCGCAGAGCAGGACCGACTGCACCAGCGCCAAGCCGACGGTCGGCAGCAGCATCCCCGCCAGGATCGCCGCCTCCGGGGTCTCGCCGCTGCGCAGGCGCTTGAGCACCAGCCCACTGCGTCGGGCCGCGACCGCGGTCGTCGCCGAGATGTAGACGGTCAGCAGCAGCATCGTCAGCAGCTGCAGACCGGCGGTCCCGCCCCAGCCGTCGCCGAAGCGCTGCCCCGTGGCTGCCATCCCGGCGCCCATCACCAGCGGCAGCAGCAGCGCCGTCGAGGCCACCAGGCGGTTGCGCCACAGCAACCGGATCTCGCTGCCCGCCAGCGCGAGGATCGCGCGCAACGTCCGGGGGCTCATGCCTGCACCGCCGCGAAGACCTCGTCGAGGCTGCCTTCGCTGGCCTGCAGCCGGTCGAGCCGCAGACCGTGGCCGTCGGCCCACCGCAGCAGCAGCGCGAGGTCCTGCTGGAGCCGGTCGGTGGTGACGACGATCACCCCGCCGCGGGCGGTCTCGACCGTCCCCGCCAGCCCCGGCAGGTCCGGCGGCGGCCCGACGTCCCCGGGCAGCAGGAACGAGATCGTGCCCCGCAGGCCGGCGACCAGCTCGGCCATCGTACCCTCGACGGCGATCCGCCCGCCGTGCAGGATCGCGACCCGATCGGCGAGCGTCTCCGCCTCCTCCATGTAGTGGGTCGTCAGCAGGACCGCGGTCCCGGCGGCGACGAGATCGCCGATCACCTGCCAGGTCCGCCGCCGCGACTGCGGGTCGAGTCCGGTCGTCGGCTCGTCGAGGAAGAGCACGTCGGGGTCGCCGAGCAGCGCGATCGCGAGGTCGAGGCGCCGCTGCTCGCCACCGGAGAGCTGCTTGACCTGGACGTCGCGCCGGTGGGCGAGATCGAGTCGCTCGAGCGCGGCCTCGTAGTCGTGGGCGCGGCTGCGCAACGTCGTCCACAGCTTCGCGGTCTCGCCGACCGTCAGCTCGCCGGCGAAGCCGCTGGCCTGGAGCATGATCCCGACCCGCGGCCGGATCTCGTCGCGGTCGCGCCATGGGTCGCGGCCCAGCACCGAGACCCGCCCGCCGTCGGCCGCGCGGTGGCCCTCGATCGTCTCCATCGTCGTCGTCTTGCCGGCCCCGTTGGTGCCCAGCAGCGCCACCAGCTCGCCGCGGCCGACCGTGAGATCGACCCCGTCGACCGCCACGTGGCTGCCGTAGGCGCAGCGCAGCCCTTCGACCTCGATCGCGAGTTCTTGCATGCTCCGCATGCTCCCGGCGGGCCGGCGGTCCCGGTAGTGGCCGGTCGTCACCGATTCTCGTGCAGCTGTCACACCGCCTCGAGGCCGTGGAATCAATCATCTAGATTGGCGGCGATGGCCGTCGCCCCCGCCCGCCCCGACGACCTCGCCCGCGTCCGCCGCTTCACCCGCTGGTCGCTGATCGGGCTGGCGGCGGTGACGCTGGGGCTGCCGCTGGTCGACCTGGCCGGACGCGACCTCTCGCCGGCCGCCCTGGTCGCGGCCGTCCTCGGCCTGCTGCTGGTCGGCGGCGAGCAGCTGCGACTGCTGCTCGGCGCGATGGGCCCGGTCGACCCGCGCGCGCTGCGGCAACCGCGTGTGATCGCCGCCGCGGTGGTCTCGCTCGCGCTGCTGGCGCTGGTCGCTCCCGGCTCGACGTCGGGCGGCCTGGGCTGGTGGGCGCTGCCGTTCGCCGGCCTGCTCGGCGGCGCCGCGCTCTGGTTGCCGGGACCGCGCCGCTGGTGGCTCGTCGGGGCAGGCACCGTGCTCGCCGCGGCCGTCGCGACCGTGGCCGCCGTCCTCAGCGACGAGGACGTCGCGCCGGCGGTCGTGTCGGCGGTCGTGGTCGTGCTCTTCATCGCGTCCACCGACGTCCTCCAGGTCTGGCTCTGGAACGTGACCCTGCGCCTCGACGAGGCCCGCGCGACCGCCGGCGAGCTCGCGGTCCTGCGCGAGCGGCTGCGGTTCGCGGCCGACCTCCACGACGTCCAGGGCCACCACCTGCAGGCGATCGCGCTCAAGGCCGAGCTGGCCCGGCGGCTGGTCGGGAGCGACGACGACGGCGCCCGCCGGCACGCGGCCGAGGTCCAGGAGCTGGCGCTGGCCGCGCTGGCCGAGACCCGCGCGCTGGTCCACGGCTACCGCCGGGTCGGGCTCTCGACCGAGCTCGAGAACGCGGTCGCGATCCTGCGCGCGGCCGGCGTCGAGGCGACGATCAGCGGGACGCCGGAGCGGGTGCCGGAGCCGTTGCAGCCGCTGTTCGGCTCGCTCGTCCGCGAGGGCGCCACCAACCTGCTCCGCCACACCCGCGCCGAGCGCTGCGCGATCTCGGTCGAGGTCGAGGGCCCGGAGGTCGTGCTGCGGGTGCAGGACGACGGGACCGCCCGCGCCCCGGGGCCGGAGGCCGGCGACGACCCCGGCACCGGGATCGTCGGGCTGCGGGAGCGGTTCGCGGCGGTCGGCGGCCGGGTCGAGGCCGGCCCGCTCTCCGGCCGCGGGTTCGCGCTGACCGGACGGGCGCCGCGATGATCCGGCTGCTGCTCGCCGACGACGAGGACCTGCTGCGCGACGCGCTCGCCTCGCTGCTCGGGCTCGAGCCCGACATGACCGTCGTCGCCCAGGCGGGGGACGGCGAGCGGGCGGTCGCGCTCGCCGCCGAGCACGAGCCCGACCTGGTCGTGCTCGACCTCGAGATGCCGAAGCTCGACGGGGTCGAGGCCGCCCGCCGGATCCTCGCCCACCGGACGGTGCCGATCGTGCTGGTGACCCGCCACGCCCGCCCCGGCGTCCTGCGCCGGGCGCTGGCCAGTGGGGTTCGCGGCTTCGTGCCGAAGACGACCCCGGCCGACCGGCTGGCCCGGATCCTCCGCGACGTCCACGCCGGCGGCCGCTACGTCGACTCCGAGATCGCCGCGACCGCCCTGACCGAGGGCCCCTGCCCGCTCAGCGACCGCGAGCTGGAGGTCCTGCGGCTGGTCCGCGAGGGGCTCAGCGCCGGGGCGATCGCGGCCGCGGCCCACCTCGCGCCCGGCACCGTCCGCAACTACCTCTCGGCCGCGATGGCCAAGCTCGCCGCCCCGACCCGTGCCGAGGCGGCGCGGATCGCCTGGGAAGAGGGCTGGATCTAGGCGTCGGCCGCCGGCTTCCTCGCCCGGCTCGGCTGGACCCGCTTCGGCTCGCCCGCCTGCTTCGCGAAGTTCGGCGGCCACGGGGCGTCCTCGAGCCCCCGCTCCTGCTCGTCGACCCGCGCGAGCTCGAGCAGCTGGTCGAGCGATCCGGCGTGCTCGTCGATCGCCGCGTGCGGATCGCCGTGGGCGGCGAACAGCGCCGGCACGGTGTCGATCCGGAAGTCGCCGAGCTCGGCGTCGGGCACCTGCTCCCAGGTCAGCGGCATCGAGACGCGGGCGTCGGGGGTCGGCCGGACCGACCAGGCCGAGGCGACCGTGCGGTCGCGGGCGTTCTGGTTGTAGTCGAGGAAGACGCCGTGGCGCTCCTCCTTCCACCACTTCGAGGTCGCCAGGTCGGGGGCGCGCCGCTCGACCTCGCGGGCGAGCGCGACCGCGGCCCGGCGGACGCCGATGAAGTCGTGCTCAGGGTGGATCCGCACGTTGACGTGGATCCCGCGCGAGCCCGACGTCTTCGGAAAGCCGACCAGGCCGTGGTCCTCGAGCACCTCCTTGACCACCAGCGCGACCCGCCGGACCTGGTCCCAGCTGACGCCCGGCTCGGGATCGAGGTCGACCCGCAGCTCGTCGGGGTGGTCGAGGTCGGCCCGGCGGACCGGCCACGGGTTGAAGTCGACGACCCCGTGCTGGACGGCCCAGACCAGGTGGGCGGCGTCGGCGATCACCAGCTCGCGGGCGGTCCGCCCGCTGGGGAAGCTGACGGTCGCCGTCTCCAGCCAGTCGGGGGCGGTGTCCGGGATCCGCTTCTGGAAGAACGGCTTCTTGGTGATCCCGTCGACGAACCGCTTCAGCGATCCGGGACGCTCGCGCAGGTGCAGGAGCGCCCCGCCGCGGGCGGCCTCGTCCCCGGCCGGGTCGCCTGCGACGGCGAGGTAGTACTCGACGAGGTCGAGCTTGGTGATCGGCTTCTCCGGCCCGAGACCGTCGTCGCGGTCGGCCGCGGCCGGGAAGAAGACCTTGCTCGGGCTCGACAGCCGGACCTCGCGTCCGGCCGCCTCGATCGTCGTCTCCTCGCGGGCCATGGCGGCAGGCTCCCAGGTCGACCGGCACCGCGCCAGCGCTGAACTGCGTCTCCCGGCCGCAGATGCGCCGGTCGGGCGCTAGCCGACGGGGCTCAGCACGACGACCGGGATCGAGCGCTCGGTCTGCTCCTGGTAGCGCCCGTACTGGCCGCGGTTGTTGTCGTCGGCGAGCTTCCAGAGGCGGTCGAAGTCCGGCTCGCCCCGGCTGACGACCGTCGCCTCGGCGGGGTAGCGGGTGCGCCCGACCTGGACCTCGACGCGCGGCGTGGCGCGAACGTTGTGCAGCCAGGCCGAGGCCCGCCGGGCGCCGCCGTTCGAGGGCACCACGATCCAGCGGTCGCCGTCCTGGGCGTAGACCAGCGCGCTGGTTCGGGGCTGGCCGGTCTTGGCGCCGGTGGTCCGCAGCAGCAGCGTCGGCAGGCCGAGCAGCCGGTGGCCGATCCGGCCGTCGGTCCGCTCGTAGAGCGCCGCGTGGATCCGGAGGACCGTGACGAAGACACGGCGGCTGAGCGGCATGCGGACGATCCTACCCTAGGTAGCGAGCCGCTTCCGACGACGCCTCCCCCGCGCCGCCGGACCGGCCCACGGGCGCCGACGACGACCGGTCGAGACCGGCCGCTTCGGGCGCCCATCCCGGGCCGCGCAGCAGGTAGCCGAAGCGCTCCCGCCAGCTCGACGCCCGGCGGACGTCCCCCAGCATCGCGTGCCACTCGTGGTAGGCGACCCGGACCGGGTTGTAGGTCTCGATGTTGGTCGTCAGCCCGTAGACGACCCGCTCCTGCTCGGGCTGGAAGCTGCCGAACAGCCGGTCCCAGACGATCAGGATCCCGCCGTAGTTCTTGTCGAGGTACTGGTCCTGCGTGCCGTGGTGGACGCGGTGGTGGCTCGGGGTGTTGAAGACCAGCTCGATCGGCCACGGCAGCTTGCGGATCGCCTCGGTGTGGAGCAGGAACTGGAAGAGCAGGTTCCAGCTCTGCGCGAGCAGGATCATCCACGGCGGGAACCCGAGCAGGGCCAGCCAGAGCCAGAAGACCGGCCCGGTGAACGGCGACCAGTCCTGACGCAGCGCGGTCGAGAGGTTGTAGTGCTGCGAGCTGTGGTGGACGACGTGGGTCGCCCACAGCATCCGGACCCGGTGGTGCCCGCGGTGGTAGGCGTAGAACGCGAGGTCGTCGGCGAAGAACAGGATCACCCACGCCCACCAGGCGTCCGACGGCATCCGCAGCGGGGTCAGCTCGTAGAGCGCGGCGTAGACGACGACCGCGCCGAGCTTGATCACGGCCATGAAGCCGAGGTGCCCGAGGCCCATCGTCACGCTGGTCGCGCTGTCCTTGGCCGTGTAGCCGACCGGCGCCCCCGGATCCTCGGCGTGCTCGTGCGCGGCGTGCCGCAGGGCGAACAGCTCCAGGCCCATGAAGAGCAGGAAGAACGGGATGGCGGCGAGGATCAGATCGTCCACGGACGGACTCCGGGTGCTGGTTGGGCCAGGTGCTCCAACTGGTTGTACCAGTCGAGCGCCGCGCGGGCAAGCGCAACGGCCCGCGGCCGGCGTCTACGCGGGCGGAGGGACGTCGCCCTCCAGCTGTGCCGCGACCAGCGCGACCGCGCCCGCGACATCGCTCGCCCGGATCGCGGCCGCCAACCGCCGCAGCGCCTCGACGTCGGAGGGCAGCAGCGTCTGCGACAGCTCGGGATAGGTCGCGAGCGCGTCGTTGAGGCTGTTCAGCATCAGCCGGTAGGCGAGGTTGCCGGTCCCGCTGACCAGCGCCCGCCAGACGTCCGCGTAGCGCTCGACCAGCACGGCCGGTGGCCCGCCGACCCCCTCCGCGGTCGCCTCGACCAGCTGCGCGGCGTGCTCGCGCGCCGCCTCGTCCGCCTCCCCGACGAACCGCCGCACCACGTCGACCCCGACCAGCGCCCGCAACTCCAGCACCGACCGCAGGACCTCGACCGGGGGCACCGGCCCACCGCTCAGGACCAGGTCCAGCAGCAGGTCCATGCCGCCGTGGTCGCGCCAGTCCTGGACGCGGGTCGCGCCGCCCTGGCTGATCCGGATCAGCCCCGCCTGCTGGAGCCGCTTGAGCGCCTCGCGGACGGCGTGGCGGTTGACCCCGTGCTCCTCGGCCAGCACCCGCTCCGACGGAACGGCGTCACCGGGAGCCAGGCGGCCGCCGAGGATCCGGGCACGCAGATCGGCGTGCACCGTGTCCGATACCCGACGGGGAGCAGGGGCATCGTTCATCGAGCGAGGTTCTACCAGCAGTGGCCCGCGCACGGTGGGAAGGCCCGGTGGCCGCCCAGGCGCGAAGATGGTTGCAATGCGCACGGTTCGTTCGCTCCTTCGCCGTTCGCGCCCCGCCGACCTCCGGACCGCCCTGCGCTCGCTGCGCGCATCCGCCGTGACCCGCCGCGCGGCGGGCGTCCGGGCCGCGGTCGCGATCGGGATCCCGCTCGTCGTCGGCCTCGCCGCCGGCGACACCGCCTCCGGGGGCCAGGCCGCGCTCGGCAGCTTCGTCGCGATCTACGGCGCCGACGCCTCGTACCGCCGGCGGGGGTGGCTGCTCGCGCTGATCGCGCTCGTCCTGGCGACCGCGATCGGCCTGGGCACGATCGTCGCCGGCGCCAGCCCGGTCCTGATCTGCCTGGTCGGCGGAGCGGTCGGCTTCGGCGCCACGCTCGGCGCGCTCGCGCTGCGGGTCGGGCCACCCCGCGAGTACTTCGTCGTCCTCACCTTCCTGCTCGGGACGACCCTGCCGGTCGATCCCGCGGCCGCCCCGCAACGGATCGGGCTCGTGCTGGCCGGGGCCGCGGTCGCCTGGCTGGTCGCGATGGGACCGTGGCTGCTGGGGCGCCCCGGCCCCGGTCGCGCCGCGGTTCGCCGGGCGCACGAGGCCGTCGCGCGGTTGCTCGACGCGATCGGCGGCCCGACCGCCGAGGCCGCCGGCCACGACGCGATCGTCGCCGTCCGGGCGGCGCTCGAGGCGACCACCGGCGCGACCAGCGCCACCGGCACGACCGACTCGGCCCGGGCGATCGCCGCCGAGCTGCTGCTCGAGGCCGCGCTCGCGCTGCACGTCGAGGCCAGTCCTCCGCTCGACCGCCACTGGGGGGCCAGCGTGCGTGCGCTCGCCGACGGCGCGCCCGTCCCCGGCGGAGACCCGCCGCTGCCCGACCTTCCGGCCGCCGCGCGCCTCCGCCGGAGCCTCGACGACGCCCGTGCCGCCGCGGCCGGCGGTGGCGTCCCCGGCGCACCTGCCGCCGGACCGGAGCGGGCCCCCGACCCGCGCTGGACCCCGCCGCTGCGGTGGTCGCTGCGGCGCGGATCGCCGCATCTGCGGGTCGCCGCCCGGATCGGACTCGCGGTCCTCGCCGGGCTCGCCGTCGGCCACGCGACCGGCCTCTCCCACCCCGCCTGGGTCGCCGCCAGCGCCGCGGCCGTCCTCCAGGGCTCGACGCTGACCGTCGCGCGCAGCCGCGCGATCCACCGGGCCGTGGGGACCGCGATCGGGGTGCTGGTGGCCGCCGCGATCTTCGCCCTCGAGCCGAGCGTCGGCGTGGTCGTCGCGATCATCGTCGTGCTCCAGTTCTCGATCGAGCTGGTGATCGTCGCCAGCTACGGCCTCGCGGTGGCCGCGATCACCCCGCTGGTGCTGTTGCTGCTGAGCGTCGGCGGCGCCGGCGGGACCGTCGAGGGCCTGCTCGACGTGCGCCTGCTCGACACCCTCGTCGGCTGCCTGGTCGCGGGCGCCGTCGTGCTCGCGACGCGGCCCCGGCGGCCGAGCGACCGGCTGGCGGGCGCCCAGGCGGAGGCCCTGCGGGCGATGACCGAGGTGCTCGTCCCCGCGGTCACGCCGGACACCGACCGCGGCCATCTGCTGGTCGGCCGGCGCCGCCTCCACGACGCGCTGCTGCGGCTGCGCGCGGCCGAGGCCGACACGATCGGCGACGCCCTCCGCCGCGACCCCCGGGCCGACGGCCGCTGGCCCCTGACCGCGACGCTGGAGCGCCTGGCCCGGCTCTGCCTCGCGCTGCCGACCGATCGCCCCGGTCCGACCGGGGACGAACGCGGCCCGTCGGACGGCCCAGTGGCGGCGACCGCCGACCAGCTCCGTGCGCTGCTGGAGGCGCTGGCCGACCGCACCGCCGGCGGCCCCGCCGACGATCCCCGTCTGGCCGCCCCGCTTCCCGCGCTCCCCGACCTCCCCCGCACGCGGCGTGTGCTGGAGGACCTCCGCGACGAGCTGCGCGACCTCGGTCACGGCGGCCCGGAGACCGCTGACCGAGAGCTGGTCGTCACCCGTCCCGACGGCTGAGCACGGCGACCGACCCGCGGCCGACCGACCCGCGGCCCTCCGTCAGCTCGCGCCCTCGGCGACCAAACGGCTGCGTGCTCCGACGCCGCAGGTCACGGCTGCGGAGCGCCGGCCTCCGCCGCGTCGAGCGCCGCCAGCAGCGACGCCGCGTCGTAGCCGTCCTCCAGCCGCCGACCGTCGAGGAACAGCGTCGGCGTGCCCTCCACGCCGCTGCGCGCCGCGCCGTCGACATCGGCCTCGACCGCCGGCCCGCGCACGTGGTGGCGGAGGTCGTCGGCCAACCGGTCGGCGTCGACCCCGACCTCCCGCCCGACCTCGAGCAGGTCGGCCGGCCCGAGGTCGTCCCCGATCGGCTGCGCGAGCAGCCGCGCGTGCATCGCCGCGAACCGCCCCTGGGCGGCGGCCGCGAGCGCCGCCTCCGACGCCAGCGTCGCGCCCGGGTGCGCGTCCTCGTTGGGCAGCTGGCGAACGACGAGCCGGACCCGCTCGCCGGCACGTGCGCGGAGCGCCTCCAGCTCGGGGCCGAGCGCCCGCGTGTGGGGGCACTCGTAGTCGCCGTAGAGGACGAGGGTGTGGGGCGCGCGGGCCGGCCCCAGGATCCGGTCGTGGGCGACATCGACGGGTGGATCCAACGGCAGATCCTGCTCCGGCTCGTCGTCGTCGCTCTTGCGCGCGAGCAGGGCCAGCCCGAGCGCGGCGGCGAGCACCGAGGCGACGAGCACGCCGATCTTCGCCTCGTCGCGCAACGCCTGGTCGGCGAACGCCAGATCGGCGACGAACAGCGAGACGGTGAAGCCGATCCCCGCCAGCGTCGCCCCGCCGAAGACGTGCCCGCGCCGCATCCCCTGGGGCAGTGGGCCGACGCGCAGGCGCACGGCGGCCAGCGAGCTGATCGAGATCCCGAGCGCCTTGCCCAGCACGAGCCCGCCGATCACCCCCAGCGTGATCGGCGAGGTCAGGGCCCGCGAGAGCGCGTCCCCGCCGAGCGGCACGCCGGCGTTGGCGAGCGCGAACAGCGGGATCACCAGGTAGCTCGTCCACGGGTGGATCACCTGCTGGAAGCGTTCGTTGGGCGAGACCGCGGCGCCGATCTCGAGCACCGCGGCGCGGCCGCTGCTCGGCGTCGGGGCCCGCCGGAAGAGCCGGGTCACGCTCGCCGCCCGCTCGACGTCGGCCCGCTGCGGCGGGTGGACGGCCGTCAGCAGCCCCATCGCGACGCCGGCGATCGTCGGGTGGATCCCCGACTCGAGGGTCGCGACCCAGAGCACGATCCCCGCCACCAGGTAGACCGGCCCCCGCCACGGCGGGCCGTAGCGGCGCAACAGCAGGATCGCCACCAGGATCACGCCGACGGCCGCGAGCGCGGTCAGGTCGATCGAGTCGGAGTAGAAGATCGCGATCACGGCGATCGCCCCGACGTCGTCGACGATCGCCAGCGTCAACAGGAAGACGCGGACGCCGGACGGGACCCGCGAGCCGAGCAGCGCGAGCGCCCCGAGCACGAAGGCGATGTCGGTCGCCATCACGATCCCCCACCCGCGCGCGCCCTCGCCGCCGGCGTTGATCAGGCTGTAGATCAGGGCGGGAACGACCATCCCCGCGAGTGCGGCGATCGCCGGGATCGCCGCCGCCCGCCGGTCGCGCAGCTCGCCGAGCTCGAGCTCGCGGCGGATCTCCAACCCGACCACGTAGAAGAAGAACGCCATCAGGCCGTCGTTGACCCAGTGCCCGAGCGACTCGTCGATCCCCCAGTCGCCGAGGTCGATCGAGAGGTGCGTCGACCAGAGGTCCTCGTAGGAGCCCGACAGCGGCGAGTTCGCCCAGACCAGGGCGACCACGGTCGCGATCAGCAGCAGGCCGGCACTGCCGGTCTCGGTCTTGAGGAAGGCGCGGAGCGAGCGTGAGCTGCGATCCGTCCACGGAGTTCGCGCGGGGCCGGTGGGGGAAGCCGCGGCGGGCGGGGAGTGCTCGGGAGCCATAGGGGCGTTTTCGGGGTCGACGACGAGTTTCGCCGACCAGTCTTCCCGGCACACCAGGGGCCAACTCTACGGCACCGCACCCCGCCGCACGAGGATGCACCGGGTCCGTCGTCCGGTTCGCTCCCGCCACAGCACGCGATCCCACGTCACGAGCGGCAACGCGCCAGCTTGACGTCCGCCGCCGCCCGAAGGGCGTATCCATCTACTGAACGACCGCGCCGCCACGCCGGTGCCGCCCCGGAGGACCCCCATGTTCCAAGGCCTGCTGCAACCCACCCACCTGATCGTCCTGCTCGTGATCGCGCTGGTGGTCCTCGGACCGAAGCGCCTGCCCGAGGTCGGCCGCGCGCTCGGCTCCGGCATGCGCGGGTTCCGCGACTCGATCGGCGGAGACGGCGACGAGCCCGAGACGCCCGCCGCCCGCCCGGTCGAGGCCCGCGTGACGGAGACCCACGCCGACGTGCGCCGCCCCGCCGAGGCGCCGCCGGCCGCCCGCGACTGACCGGCGGCCGGCCCGGTGACGGGCGGCCACCGACGTCCCGTGCTCCTCGCCCGCGCCGCCGACCGCGCGCTCGACCTGACGATCGCCCCCGGGTACAGCCGGCAGGGCCTGGCCGCCCGCCGCCGGCTCGGGACGTGGCCCGCCGCGCTGCCGACGATGGCCGGCCGGACCGTCCTGATCACCGGTGCGACCTCCGGGATCGGCCTCGCGGCGGCGACCGGCTTCGCCGCGCTCGGCGCGAGCATCCGGCTCGTCGCCCGCGACCCGCAACGCGGGGCGACCGCCGCCGAGCGGATCGCCGTCGCCGCCCGCAGGACCTCGTCGGAGCGGCACCCGGACGTGCGGGTCGTCGACGGCGACGTCAGCTCCCCGGACTCGATCAGTCGTTGCGCGGCGGGCCTGCTCGCGCGCGGGGAGCCGCTCCACGTGCTGGTCCACGACGCCGGGGTGATGGCGCCCGAGCGGACCCGCACCGAGGACGGCCTCGAGTTGACCTTCGCCACCAACGTGCTCGGCCCGTTCCTCCTCACCGGCCTGCTCGAGGACCTGCTGCGGACGAGTGCCCCGGCCCGGATCGTGACGGTCTCCTCCGGCGGCATGTACGCCCAGCGGCTCGACGTCGACGACCTCCAGACGGAGCGCCGGGAGTACCGTCCGGCGGCGGTCTACGCGCGCAGCAAGCGCGCCCAGGTCGTCCTCAGCGAGCTGTGGGCGGCCCGCTTCCGCGGCAGCGGCGTCGTCTCCCACGCGATGCACCCCGGCTGGGTCGATACCCCCGGGATCCGAGCGTCGCTGCCCGGCTTCCACCGCCTGATGCGCCCGATCCTGCGGAGCCCCGAGGAGGGAGCCGACACGATCGTCTGGCTGGGGACCGCGGACGAGCCGGGCCTGACGACCGGCGGCTTCTGGAACGACCGCCGCGAGCGCCCGACCCATCGCCTGCGGTCGACGCGGGAGACCGCCGCCGATCGTCGCCGCCTGTGGGAGGCGTGCTCCGCGCTCAGCGGGTGGTCGGCTCCGGCGCCCGCGACGTAGCCGCGGGGGTGGTCGCCACCACCTCGGGAACGGTCGCCGCCGCTCCGGAATCGTCCTGGAGCGCGCGGATCCCGGCCCCGATGAAGAGCAGCGCCCGGTCGAGCAGGCCGAGGATCTCGGCGGCCCGGGCGGGCGCGCCGTCCTCCGCCTCGGACTGCGGCACCGCCACGTCGTGGTGCTCGTCGAGCACGTCGAAGAGGGCGATCGTCGCGGCGGCGGCCATCCGCGGCTCGAGGTCCTGCGGCGAAGCGCCGAGGTCCCGGGCCATCGCCTCGGCGATCAGCCGCTCGCCGTGGGCCATGTAGCGCTTCTCGTAGGCCAGCAGCGCCTCGTCCGCGTCGATCACCCGCCGCAGCGCGCGCAGCTCGGGGCCGCGCTGCTCCCAGTCGGGGGTTGCCTCGCCGATCCATGCCCGCAGCGCGTCGGCAGTCGTCTCCCCGGGCAAGCGGTCGGCGAGCCGGCCCTCTAGGCGCTCGAAGGTCTCGGCGGTGTCGAGGAAGGCCAGGTCCTCCTTCGCCGGGAAATAGGAGGAGACGGTCCGCGGGGACACGTCGGCGGCGGCGGCGATCTCGGGGATCGTCGTTCGCTGGAAGCCCTGACGGTCGAACAGCTCCACAGCCGCTCGCGCGATGGTCTCACGCGTGTGCTGCTTCTTCCGCTCGCGCAGACCCCCGCGCGACGCCGCCGTGCACTTCGTCATGAACCGACTCTAGCGGCATTCTGCAACTAATGCAGCAATGCATAGGTTGCATTTCTGCAACTCCTGCGAACTTTCAGCGGCTGTGGTATCTTGCCCCGCGGCGTCCCCTCGGGGCGTTTCTCTCCCGCCCGTACAGGAGCACCATGTCTTCGCTGCTCGCGCGAATTGCCCGCGCGCTCACCCACTATTGGAAGCGCAGCCTCGCGGCCGCGATCGCCGTGATCATCATTCTCGGCATCCTCGCCGGGACCGGCGGGAAGGCCGCGGACGACTTCTCGATCCCCGGCACCGAGACGCAGCAGGCGATGGACCTGCTCAAGGCCCACAGCCCGCAGCTCGCCGGGTCCGACGCGACCCTGGTCTTCAGCGCGAAGAGCGGGAAGATCACCGATCCGGCCAACAAGACGGCGGTCGACGCCGCCCTGGCCAAGGTCGCCCTGCTGAAGGACGGCAAGTCCGGCCATCCAACCGTCTCCGACCCGTTCCGCGACGGCACCGTCTCCAAGGACGGCACGATCGCGGCGGCCCAGGTCAGCTACAAGACCCAGCCGTCCGACATCGAGAAGACCGACGGCGAGAAGCTCGAGACCGCCGCGCGCTCGGCCGAGAAGGCCGGTGACGTCTCGGTCGCGATGCGCGGGATGGTCGTCGACGTCGCCGCCGAGCAGGACGCCCCGATCGGCGAGCTGGTCGGCGTCGCGATCGCGATCGTCCTCCTCACCATCCTCTTCCGCTCGTTCGCGGCGATGGGGGCAACGCTGCTCGGCGCACTGCTCGGCGTCGCGTTCGGGCAGATCCTGCTCGCGATCCTGGCCAAGCCGCTCGGCCTGCCGGCGTTCGCGACCACGATCGCCGTCATGCTCGGCCTCGGCGCCGGCATCGACTACGCGCTGCTGATCATCGGGCGCTACCGCGAGCAGGTCGCCGCCGGTGACAGCACCCGTGACGCGTCCGCCAAGGCCGCCGCGACCGCCGGCTCCTCGGTCGTCGCCGCCGGCCTGATCGTGATGGTCGCGATCGCCGGCCTGCTGGTGATCGGGATCCCGATGATCGGCAAGATGGGCATCGGCGCCGCGATCGGGATCGCCGCCGTCGTCGTCTCCGCGCTGACCGTGCTCCCGATCATGATCGGGGCGTTCGCCCGCTGGCTGAAGCCGAGGAAGGCCAAGCACGTCCAGGCCTCGCCGTTCTTCGCCCGCTGGGGCGAGATCGTGACCCGCCGTCCGTGGGTCTCGATCGCCGTCGGCGTCGTGATCCTGCTGATCTTCGCCGCGCCGGTCACGCAGATGCGCCTCGGCCAGCCCGACGACGGCAACCAGCCGACGTCGAAGACCCAGCGGATCGCGTACGACCAGCAGAGCAAGGCCTTCGGCCCCGGCCACAACGGCCCGTTCCTGCTGGCGATCGACACGCCGAAGGCCGACGCCCCGGCGCTGGCGCGGATCTCGAAGGCAGCGGCCGCGATGGGCCAGGCCATGGCCACCGGCGCTCCGAAGGCGGAGATCGCCGGCTTCCAGAAGCAGATCGACGCCGCCGAGGCCGAGATCCCGGAGACCAGCGCGGCGCTCGACAAGCTCTACGCGGCGGTCTCGGAGACCAAGGGCATCTCCCAGGCCTCACCGGCCTTCCCGACCGCCGACGGTGGTGCGGCGATCCTCAATGCGGTGCCGACCTCGGCCCCGCAGGACCAGGCCACGAGCGACACGCTCAAGCGCCTGCGTGACGACGTGATCCCCGCGGCGACGAAGGGCACGCCGCTGGCCGACAAGGTCTACGTCGGGGGCAACACCGCCGGCTTCGAGGACTTCTCCTCGAAGACCGCCGCCGGGCTGCCGCTGTTCATCGCGGTCGTGATCGGTCTCTCGGTCCTGCTGCTGATCATGGCCTTCCGGTCGCTCTGGGTCCCGCTGGTCTCGGCGGTCTTCAACCTGCTCTCGGTCGGTGCCGCCTACGGCGTGGTCGTGGCCGTCTTCCAGGAGGGGATCGGCGCGAGCCTGATCGGGGCCGACAGCGGGGTGCCGATCGTCTCGTTCATCCCGGTGATGCTGTTCGCGATCCTGTTCGGGCTGAGCATGGACTACAACGTCTTCCTGCTCTCCCGGATCCACGAGGCGTACAAGGAGGGCGACGGCCCGCGCGACAGCGTGATCCACGGCGTCTCGCGGATCGGCAAGGTGATCCTGTTCGCCGGCCTGATCATGGCCGCGGTCTTCCTCGCCTTCGTCTCGCAGCCGGACGTGACGGCGAAGATGATGGGCCTCGGACTCGGCCTGGCGATCCTGATCGACGTCCTGATCGTCCGCCTGGTGATCGCCCCGGCCGTGGTCCTGCTGCTCGGCGACAAGGCCTGGTGGCTCCCGGGCTGGCTCGACAAGATCCTCCCGAACGTCTCGCTCGAGGGGCACCTGGTCGAGAACGTCGACGAGCGCGGTCCGGCGATGACGGTGGATCCCACCCCGGAACCGGTGACCAGCGCCCGCTGAGTCACCCGCCGGGCGCCCGTCGCCCGGCACCCGAGGACCCCGCGACCCGGTCGAGCTTCGACCGGGTCGCGGTCGTTCCGGGGCGGAGCGGAGACGGGGCCACGTCACCGCCCGCCGGCCGCCGATCGGCGACGATCAGGGCATGGCCGGACGTCGTTCCTCCCGCCGCGGTACCCGCGGCCGCTCCGGAGCGGAGCCGGTCCGGATCGAGTCGACCGTCGGCGTGCTCGAGCTGCTGCCCGCCTTCGACCGGCCCGGCGGCCGGCTGCTGCTGATCGACGGCCTCGCCCACGGCTACGTCGACCTCGACGACCCGACCCACCTCGAGCTCGACTACGTCGCCCGGATCGGCGCGGCGCTGGAGGTGCTCGTGCCGCGCGGCGCCGCCGCCGACGTGCTCCACCTCGGCGGCGGGGCGTTCAGCCTCCCCCGCTTCCTCGCCAGCACCCGGCCGCAGGTGACGCAGACCGTGGTCGAGCGCTCCGGTGCGGTCGTCAAGCTCGCCGAGCGCCACCTGCGGTTGCGGCGGGGCGAGCGGATGCGGATCGTCCAGGCCGACGCGGGCGTGACCACCGAGCGCAGCCCGGACGACGCCTTCGACCTCGTGATCGGCGACGCGTTCGTCGGGACCGAGACGCCCGAGCCGATGGCGACCGCGGCCTTCGCCCGCCACGTCCGGCGGGTCCTGCGACCCGACGGCCGCTACCTGCTCAACGTCGTCGACCAGCCGCCGTGGCCGGTCGTCGCCGCGCAGGCCGCGATCCTCCGCGCGACCTTCGCCCACGTCGTCGCCTTCGGCGGGCGCGAGGTGGTGCGCGGCAAGCACGCCGGCAACCTGCTGCTGCTCGCGTCCGACGCGCCGCTCCCGCGCGACGCGCTCGCCCGCCGGGTGGCGGGTGGCGCGCACCCGGCGGAGCTGGTCCCCGCCGACCGGCTCGCCGGCCTGGCGGGGTCCGCGGGCCCGGCGTCCTGACCGGCTCCGGTCGGGACGCCGCCCGTGCCTACGCCTGGGGCGCGGAGACCTCGCGCTTGAGGATCTTGCCCGTCGGCCCCTTCGGGAGCTCGTCGACGATCCAGATCTTGCGCGGGTACTTGTAGGCCGCGACCTGCTCCTTGACGAACGTCTGCAGCTCGTCGGCAGTCGCCGCGCTGCCGGACTTGAGCGCGACGGCGGCGCCGATCTCCTCGCCCAGCTCCTCGTGCGGGATCGCGACCACGGCGACCTCGGCCACGGCCGGGTGCTCGTAGAAGACCTCCTCGATCTCCCGCGGGTACACGTTGTAGCCGCCGCGGATGATCAGGTCCTTCTTGCGGTCGACGATGAAGTAGAAGGCGTCCTCGTCCTTGCGGGCCATGTCGCCGGTCGAGAACCAGCCGTCGGCGTCGATCGCCTTGGCGGTCGCCTCCGGGTTCTTCCAGTAGCCCTTCATCACGTTCGGGCCGCGGACCTGCAGCTCGCCGACCTCGCCGACCAGCACCTCGACGCCCTCGTCGTCGACGACCCGCAGCTCGACGTCCTGGATCGCGACGCCGATCGAGCCCGGCTTCTGCGGCAGGTCGCGGCGGCTGAACGACGCGACCGGCGACGTCTCCGAGAGGCCGTAGCCCTCGAGGATCGGGGTGCCGAAGGTCTCGGTGATCCCCTTCAGGACCTCGACCGGCAGCGCCGACCCGCCCGAGACGAACAGCCGCAGCGAGCTGGTGTCGTAGTCGGCCCGCTTGGGGTGGTGGAGGATCGCGCCGTGCATCGTCGGCACGCCCATGAAGATCGTGACCTTGTCGCGCTGGACGATCTCGAGCGCGACCGTCGGGTCGAAGCGCGGCAGCAGGGTCACCTCGGCGCCGACGGCGACCGCGACGTTCAGCGTCGCCGTCTGACCGAAGACGTGGAAGAACGGCAGGCCGCCGAAGAAGACGTCCTCGGGCGTCGGGTCGAACAGGCTCAGGCAGGCCTGCACGTTGCTGCCGATGCTGTTGTGGGTCAGCTCGGCGCCCTTGGGCTGGCCGGTCGTGCCCGAGGTGTAGAGGACGACGGCGGTGTCGTCGGGGTCCTTGTGCGCGACCTCGGCGATCGGCTCGGCGGCACCGACGCGCTGCGCGATGTCCGCCGGCTCGACCAGCAGCACCTCGGCGCCGTCGACCTCGGCCGCCCCGCCCTCGGCGGCCTCGGCGAACCCGTGCCAGGCCAGCAGCAGCTTGGCGCCGGAGTCCCGCAGGTAGTAGGCGACCTCGCGCTTGGAGAGCAGCGGGTTCATCGGCACCACGACCGCCCCCAACCGCAGCGCGCCGTAGTAGGCGAGCGGGAAGTGGGGGACGTTCGGCAGCATCACGCCGACGCGATCGCCCGGCTGGACGCCGAGGTCGCGCAGCAGGCCGGCGACGCGCTGGCTGCCGGCGTCGAGCGCGCCGTACGGAACCGCCGCCTCGTCCAACCGCACGGCGATCCGTTCCGGATGCTTCGCCGCGGTGGTGGTCAGGAGCGTCGCGAGGTTCGCGTTGGACTGGTCGGCCATGCGGGCATCCTGCCAGCCCGGAGCCCCCCGTGCACCCCTACGTTCGTCGAAGGCTCCGACGGACCCCAACGCGAGGAATCCCGCTTGCTGGCTACAGCTACTCGTTCGTAGCCCCAATGCCCGGCTCCGCCTGACGGCCGGGCTCGGCGGGACCGCCGAGCACCCCCGACCGGCCCCGTCGGATCGGCGGCACCGGCACACGGCCGAACGGGGGACGACCGCCTCGCGATCGTCCCGCGGCGCGGCCTCCCGCTAGATCGCGGGGCCGGTGGCTCCCGTCGAACCGGTCGCTCCGGTGCTCCCGGTGGCGCCGGTGGCCCCCGTCGCACCGATTGAGCCCGCGCTCCCGGTCGATCCCGTAGCACCCGTAGCGCCGGTGCTGCCTGTGGCTCCGGTGACACCCGTCGCACCGGTTGAACCGGTGGCCCCCGTCGCGCCGGTCGAACCCGCGCTGCCGGTCGGGCCCGTCGCGCCGGTCGGGCCCGTCGCGCCGGTCGAACCCGCGCTGCCGGTCGGGCCGGTGGCTCCCGTCGGACCGGTCGAACCGGTGGCCCCCGTCGCGCCGGTCGAGCCCGCGCTGCCGGTCGGGCCGGTGGCTCCCGTCGGACCGGTCGAACCCGTCGCGCCGGTCGAACCCGCGCTGCCGGTCGGGCCCGTAGCGCCCGTCGGACCGGTCGAACCCGTCGCGCCGGTCGAACCCGCGCTGCCGGTCGGCCCCGTAGCGCCCGTCTCACCGGTCGAACCGGTGGCCCCCGTCGCGCCGGTCACCCCGGTCGCACCCGAGCCGCCGGTCGGGCCGGTGGCTCCCGTGCTTCCGCTGGAACCCGTCGGACCCGTCGCGCCGGTGGAGCCCGTGCTGCCGGCGGAACCCGTCGGACCGGTCGCGCCCGTGGCGCCGGTCTCTCCCGTAGCCCCCGTGGGACCGGTCGCGCCCGTGCCACCCGTGCCACCCGTCTCGCCCTGCGGACCGGTCGCGCCGGTGTCGCCCTTGACTCCGGGCCCGCCCTGGGCCCCGGTCGAGCCGGTCGAGCCGGTGTCTCCCGTGCCGCCGGTGGCGCCGGTCGACCCGGTGCCGGCCGCGCCGGTCTCGCCAGCCGGGCCCGTGTGGCCCTGCGGCGAGGCCGCAGGCGCGATCCGCTCGCGGATCATGTGCGACTCGCGGATCCAGCGGCGGCCGAGGGCGCGGCTCAGGTTGCGGCGACCGCCGTTCTCCCCGAGCACGACGTTGAACTCGCGCAGCATCTGCCGCGCGCGGTTCGGCCGCTTGTTGATCAGCGCTTCCTCGGCCTTGAAGAGCAGCTTCGTCAGACGGTTGCGGTAGCGCTTCTCGACCTTCGAGCTCGAGATCGTCCGCGCCAGCCGGCGGATCCGGACCAGCGGCGTCGGCGAAGCGCCGAGCGCGGTCTCCGGCATCCACCAGGTGATGCCCCCGAGCGCCAGGCCCCCTGCGCCCTTGAGGAGCTGCCGACGGCTGAGGTCGTGCGACCGCCCGTCCGCTTGGTCCCCGCCGTCCTCTGGGTGCTGTCCGTCGTCGTGCAAGTCGTCGTTCCCGTCGCGTCGCGGCCAGCGTGGCCGCGGGCAGCCTAACCGAACCGAGCCACCCATCGCCAGAGACGACGGCCAGCTGGACACATGTCCTCCCGGATCCTGCCCGCCGCGCGGCCCAGGGCTACCCGAGCACGCCGCCGATCTCCGCCGGGTCGATCACCGCCACCGCCAGCCGCTCGCCGTGGACGCCGAACACCAGCAGCAGCCGATGACCGCTCCGAACCAGCCCGAAGACCCGCTCCTGCTCGGCTCCCGCGAGGCTGAAGGCCGGCGACCGGCGCTCGGCGCCGTCCGACGCGCGCCGGACCATCCGACTCAGCCCCTCGCCCGCATCCTCGAACCGCAGCGTCCCGTCGTCGAGCGCGACCTCGTGCTGCCCGACGAGCGCGCTCCCGGCGACCGCCGACTCGAGCCGCTCGACCGTCAGGTCCGGCCCGAGCCCGACCACGTGGTCCCGCGGGGCCTCGTCCGCGACCGCCGTCCGGACCGTCAACCGCAGCCCGTCGGCGTCGCTCGTCACCGCCCCCGCCACGACCGGCCACGGCGGATCGAGGTCGAGCTCGAGCTCGCCGGTCCGCGTCCCCGGAGCCAGCTGCGAGAGCAGGAGCGGGCCGGGCGGTGGCCCCGCCGGGATCGCCGGGGTCGTCGACGGGAGCGCCGTCAGCTCGTCGAAGAAGGCCGTCCGCAGGCCCGCCGCGACGTAGCGCCGGCCGAACTCGTGCTCGACGTCGGCGGCGGCGGCGAACGGCCCGACCTGCCGCAGCCGCTCGACCGCGAGCAGCGAGGGCTGGACGGTGAAGTGCGGCCAGTGGACGTTGGTGTGGACGTCCGGAGCCAGCGTCGCCCGGAACCGGTCCCACTCCGGCCCGTCCGGCGCCAGGTGCTCGTGTAGCCGGTAGCGGAGGCCGTCGACCGTCCGGACCTCGCCCCCGACCAGGTGGCGGTCGGCCAGCGCGGCCCCGTAGGAGCGGTTGAACGCGACCTGGGCGATCGTCTCGTCGTCGGCGAGGATCCGGGTCGCGCGCTCGACCAGCCGCCCGCGCGCGAACAGGTCCCAGCCGTCTTCGAGCGAGATCCAGAACGGGGTCTGGACCTGGTCGAGCAGGCGGTTGCGAGTCGCTGCCGGATCCTCGGCCCCGGGCCGGGTCCGGACGACCTCGAGGAACGGATAGCGCTCGACCAGGCGCCGGACGTCGTGCCCGTCGGCGGCCGGGAAGACGCAGACGTAGCGAGCGATCCGGTCGAGGTCCTCGCAGCAGCGCAGGAACGAGTCGAGGGTCCGCTCGACCCGCTCGCGCGCACCGCTCGAGTTGATCGTCAGCGTGACGTCCGGGGTCGCGACGCCCCCGCGCGGACCGCCGAGCGCGGCCACGATCTCCGCCGGATAGCTCGTCCGCTGCTCGCGCACGTGCTCGACGCAGCCGTCGCGGTTGGCGGCGACCCGCTCGCGCTCCTCGTCCGGGAGCGCCGCGCTGGCCAGCAGCGCCGTGCCCAGATCGAGCGCCTCCGCGTGGCGGCCGGTGTAGAAGCCGCAGACCGACTGCTCGTCCTGGGCCCGCCACTCGTAGACCGAGGCGTCGACGAAGAGGTTGTCGTCGACCGGGTACGGCAGCGCGCTCGCCCGGCGCGCGAACTCGTAGCCGAGCGTGAAGCGTCCCGCCTCCCGGTAGTGCCGAGCGATCCGCACCAGCGGCTCGGCCCGGGTCGGGCGGGCGTCGAACGCCTCCAGCAGCGCCTCCAACGAGGCCGCCCACGGGTGGCCGAGCGCCTCGAGGCAGTCGGCCCGCCGGATCAGCGCCAGGCACCGCTCCTCGTCCCAGCCGCCGAGCGCGGCGCGGCGGGTGTAGGCGTCGAGCGCGCCCTCGTGGTCGCCCGCGTCGGCGAGGCTCTGGCCGAGGTAGAACAGCGCGCGGTGGTCGTCGGGCTCGCGTTCGAGCACCGTCCGCAGCAGCTCCGCGTCGCGCTCGTACTTGCGCGGGTCGTTGCTGCGGGCCCCGAGCTTGCGGCCGAGCATCACGTAGCGGCCTTCGAGCCGGGCCTCGGTCGCCGGGGCGTCGCAGACCGGGTACTCGTGGAGCACGCCCTCGTAGCGCCACGGCATCCCACCCCGGAAGATCTGCCGCCGCCAGAACGCGTGGCCGACGCGGTACCGCAGCAGGTAGGAGTCGGCGGTCAGGGACGTCAGGTCGAGGTCCCCCTCGACGAGGTCGTCGGCGTCCAGCACCCACAGGTAGTCCGCCTGCCCGTCGGCCAGCCGGAGCGCCTCCGTGCGGTTGCTGCCGAAGTCCCGCCACGGTCGGTGGTGGATCTCCCCGGGGATCCCGTGCTCGGCCATCCGCCGTTCGATCGTGGCCACGGTCTCGTCGGTCGAGCCGGTGTCGACGATCACCCAGCGGTCGATGTGCGGGGCCGCCGAGTCGAGCGCCTCGACGATGATGTGGGCCTCATCCCGCACGATCATGTTGAGGCAGATCGTGGGCCGCTCCGAGGGCGCGTCAGACGACATCGCCCGGCATGCTCCCTGATCCGCGGCACGCGCGTACGGCAGGCGCCGCTCGGTGCGCACGTGCCCCGGCCGCGGCGGATCCCGGCTAGGGTCATCGCCGATGACGCGACGCCCACCCTCGGCGGTCCACCTGCTCGTCGTCATCGGCACCCGCCCGGAGGCGATCAAGCTCGCGCCCGTGGTCCGGGCGCTCCGCGCGAGCGACTGGGCGCGCGTCACCGTCGTCGACAGCGGCCAGCACGACGAGCTGACCCGGCAGGCGCTCGCCGCCGTCGGCCTGACCGCCGACGTCCGGGTCCCGCTGACGCGCGTCGACCAGACGCTGACCGAGCTGCTGGCCGGCCTGCTGCGCGGGCTCGACGCGGTGCTCGCCGAGGCGGAGCCCGATGTCGTCCTGGTCCAGGGCGACACGACCTCGGCCCTGGCCGGGGCGCAGGCGGCGTTCCACCGGGGGATCCCGGTCGGGCACGTCGAGGCCGGGCTGCGCAGCGGCGACCCCCGGATCCCGTTCCCGGAGGAGGCCAACCGCCGGATGATCGCCGCCCTCGCCCGCTGGCACTTCGCCCCGACCGCCCGCGCCGCCGAGCAGCTGCGGGCCGAGGGCGTTCCGCCCGCGGCGGTCTTCCTCACCGGCAACCCGATCGTCGACGAGCTCCAACGCACGCTCGCCGCCACCGACGGGCTCGGCGAGCCGCCGGTCGCGGCCGGGCGCCGGCTGCTGGTCGCGACCCTCCACCGTCGCGAGAGCATCGGCCCGCCGATCGAGGCGATCCTGCGCGCGATCGGGCGGATCGCCGACACGCACCCCGACCTCGACGTCTGGCTGCCGCTGCACGCCAACCCGCGGGTGGCCGGCCGCGTCCGGGCGACGCTCGGCGGCCGGCCGCAGGTCCAGCTCGCCGAGGCCGCGGACTACCCGCGCTTCCTCCGGCGCCTGGCGGCCGCGGCGCTGGTCGTGACCGACTCCGGCGGCGTCACCGAGGAGGCCGCCGTGCTCGGGGTGCCGACGTTGGTGGTCCGCGAGCGGACCGAGCGGACCGAGGCGATCGAGGCCGGCGTCGCCGAGCTGGTCGGCGCCGACGAGCAGCGGATCGTGACCGCGGCGACCCGGGCGCTGGCGTCGTCCGCTCCCCGGTCCGGCTCCGGGGCGTTCGGCCGCGGCGACGCCGGCGAGCGGATCGCGGGCGCCCTCCGGCAGCAGCTGCGCGCGGGCTCAGCCGTCGAAGTCGAGCAGGTTCGGAGCCTCGTCCAGGATTGACCGGTACTGGCCCGCCGAGCCCCAGCGTCCGTCGGGGTCGAGCCGCCGGTAGCGCTCCTGCTTGGCCCGCCGGACCTCGTCGGTCGCCCAGCCGAGGTGCTTGAGCCGGACCGAGCAGGTCCACTGGGCCAACGTCTCGACCGACGGCGGGAAGCGCCCGGCGTGTTGCTCGGAGGCCGGCCACTCCGCCGCCATCCCCGGAACCGGGCGGACCAGGAAGATCCGGTGGAGCGTGTGGGCGCACCAGCGCTCGTCGCTGCGGTACTGGGTCGGGCTCCACATGTCGAAGAGGCGGAACGAGTAGGCGTCGACCTCGGTCTGGTTGACCAGCGCCGGCAGCAGCTCGCGGATCGCGTCCTCGAACAGCTCGTCGGCGTCGAGGTTGAGGATCCAGTCCGGCTCCGCCTCCAGCGTGCGCTCCCACTGCAGCCGGCGGAGCTCGTGCTCCCGGGCGAACAGCGAGCGGTCGAGCGAGACGATCTCGTGGGGCAGGTCGCCGAGCGCGGTGCGGCAGATCGCGACGGTCTCGTCGGTGCTGGCGTCGTCGATGATCACCGCCGCGTCGACGTAGCTCGCCGCGTGGCGGAGGACCTCGTCGAGGAACCGGCCCGCCTCGTTGCGCACGATCATCGAGAGCACGACCCGGTTGCCGGTCTGCTTGCGCCAGCCGGTGGCCGGCCCGGTCGCACAGTCGGCCCGGAACGCGGCGACCCGCTCCAGGTCCCGCGGCCGGTAGAGGTGGAGCGCCGGGTGATGGGTGTCGACGTGCAGCGGGATCCCGAGGGCCGCCGCGCGCACGCAGAAGTCGCGGTCCTCGCCGACCAGCTGCAGGTTCGGGATCGGCCGGAACGACGCGCCCCGCTCGATCGCCGCGCGCCGGATCAACGTGCACGCCCCCAGCCCGCCGACCTCGTAGAGCCCCGGGCGGCGCAGCATCGCCACGAAGTCGTCGGCCCGGCGGCGGGCCTCGTCGGCATCGATCGTCTCGTCGCGGGCGAGCGGGAACAGCGAGTACTGGCCGTGCATCCAGACCTGCGGCAGCTCCGGGTCCTCGGGCTCCCAGCGGGTCCAGAACAGCTCGGAGCAGATCGCGACGTCGTGCGCGACCAGCTGCCGCAGCGTCTGCGGGTGCAGGACCAGGTCGGAGTCGACGAGGAAGACCCCGTCGAACCGCTCGTCGCGGGCGATCGCCAGGAACCGGTCCTTGAAGGTCCCGACCCGGTCCATCAGCGACGGCGCCCAGTGGTGGGAGCGCTCGTCGGTCACGTAGGCGACGCCCGAGGCCCCGGCCGGCAGGAAGCGGACCGCGGCCTCGGGCGAGAAGTCGTGCAGCAGCGCGCTGGCCCGCTCGTCGTCGTTGTCGTCGACGAACGCGAACTCGACGGTCAGCCCCGTGAGGTCGAGGTCGCCCAGCGACCGCAGGAACTCCCGCAGGTTCTCGGGGCGCTGGCGGACCGGCGCGGCGATCAGGATCCGGGTCATCGGACGCCGGCGTGGGGGAAGGCCGCTGGACGCCGCATCGACGGCGACCCTACCGACGATCGGCCTCGTGGTCGACGCCGCTCCGGCTACCCTGGTCCGACCATGGCCGGCTACTTCCAACTCGCCCAGGTCGCGCGCGCGGCCAACGCCCGGATCCGTTCCGCCCGTGAGCTCGAGTCCCGCTGGAACGCCCTCGGCCCCGAGGGGCAGGCGGAGGCGCGGGGCGAGTGGGATCGGCTGACGACGGCGCTGGTCGCCGTGCGGGGCCGCGTGGCGGCCGGCCCGCGGGGGTTCGTGCGCGAGTTCAGCGCCGCCTACAAGGGAGTCGAGGCCGAGGCGACGCCCGATCCGCGGCCGATCGGCGCGCTGCTCGGGGAGCTCCACGCCGCGACCAACGCGCTCCGCGAGAAGCTCGACGCCGTCGGCGAGCAGGCCGAGGCCGACCGCCAGGCCGCGGCCTCAGCGCCGACCGCGGCGTCGCCGGCAGCGGCCACCCCGGCCGATCCGTCGGCGTCGACGCCGGCCCCGGCCTCCGCCCCCGATCCGGCGGCGGCCGAGCCGTCCGAGGCCGCCGAGAGCCCGTCGCCCTACGAGCAGGCCGAGGCCGAGCGGCCGACCGGCGGCCCGTCACCGTACGAGCAGCCGGAGCCGGTCGCCTCCCCCTACGAGCAGGCCGAGCAGGCTAGCGCCGTCCCCACACCGGAGGATCCGGCTCACCGGTGAAGGCCCGCATCCGCACGTCGGCCTCGGCCGACCGGCGGACCTGTCCGTCGGGCCCGGGGGTCGCGTCCTCCCCCGCGAACAGCCAGGCGGCCGACGCCAGCTCGCGAACCCGGAGGCAGACCTCCCACGACGGGTCCTCGGGCCGGTCGTAGCCGACGCGCACCGCCTCCCACCAGCTCGGGTCGGCGCCGTAGCGACGCGGGAAGAGCGCCGCCGGCCCCAGGTCCCAGGCCCGCGGCCCGTGGCCGATCAGGTCGAAGTCGGCGAGCACCGCCCCGGAGCCGTCCTCGGCCGCGATCACGTTGCCCGGGTGCGCGTCGCCGTGGATCACGCCACTCGGCACCGCGTCGCCGAGCACCGCCAGCGCGTCGCGGAGCTCGGTCAGCGTCGCCTCCAGCAACGCGACCTCGTCGGCCGCGAAGGCCGGATGCTGGTGGAGGCCGGCGAGCCGGGCCTCGATCAGCTCCAGCGCGTCCCACTCCGGAAGCGCCGCCTCGTAGCGCTCGGTCGCATCGTGGAACCGACGCAGCAGCGCCCCGAACGCGGCCCCGTCGACGACCGCCTCGGGGTCGTGGGGGATCCACTGCCAGGCCGTCGCCCAGTGGCCGTCGACCTCGATCGGCTGCTCCAGCGCCGCCGGCCGGACGGCGGGGACATCCGCGGTCGCCAGGAACCGCGCCAGCTCCAGCTCGCGATCGACCGCCGGCCGCGAACGACCGGCCGGCGCGATCCGGACGACGGTCTCCCCGACGCGGTAGCTGGCGTTGGTACCCAACCGCAGCAGCTCCGCCGGCGCGTCCGCGTCCAGCCCCCAGCGCTCACGGGCCTGGCTCACCAGCGGCAGCGCGCGGGCTGCGGTCCACGGTCGACGGGTCGCGCTCACCCCGGGATCTTCGCCGATCACGACCACGACGCTCGCTATGGTCCCGTCGGCGTGCTGTCTCCCCCGGCGAACCCCGTCGGCCCGTCCAACCGCGGCACGCCCCGCCATGGAACCCGTCATCTCCCTGCGCAACGTCACCAAGCGCTTCGGCTCGGTCGTCGCGGTCGACGACGTCACCATCGACGTCCCGCGCGGCCGCTGCTACGCCTGGCTCGGCCCGAACGGCTGCGGCAAGACCACCCTGATCCGGATGATGCTCGGCCTCGCCCGGGTCAGCTCCGGTCAGATCGTCGTGCGAGGGATGCCGATCCCGTCCCGCACCCGCGAGGCCCTCTCGCGCGTCGGCGGGATCGTCGAGGAGCCGCGCTTCTACCCGTACCTGACCGGCCGCAAGAACCTCGAGGTCTGGGCCGCCCACCAGGGTCCCGAGAGTCGCGCCGCGATCCCGGGCGCGCTCGAACGGGTCAAGCTCGCCGACCGTGCCGACGACAAGGTCGGCGGCTACTCGCTCGGCATGCGCCAGCGGCTCGGCGTCGCCCGCGCGTTGCTCAACGACCCCGAGCTGCTGGTCCTCGACGAGCCGACCAACGGGCTCGACCCCGCCGGGCTCGTCGAGTTCCGCGAGATGATCCGCGAGTTCGTCGACGAGGGCCGCAGCGTCTTCATCTCGTCGCACATCCTCGGCGAGGTCGAGAAGATGGCCGACGACGTCGCGATCATCGAGAAGGGCAAGATGCTCGCCTCGGGCTCGGTCGCCCAGCTGCTCAGCGGCGGGACCCAGGCCGTCGGGGTCCGGACCGACGACCCCTCCCGCGCGCGCCCCGTGCTCGAGGCGCTGCCGTTCGCGACCGACGTCCGCCCGGTCGGGACCGACGGCTTCGAGGTCGTGGTCGCCGATCTGACCGACGACGAGCTGCGGCTGACCGGCCGCGAGCTGTTCACCGCCGGGATCGGCGTGCTCGAGCTGCGCCCGGTCCGCGAGACGCTCGAGCGCCGCTTCCTCGAGCTGACCGGCCGGACCGCCGGCGAGCTCGCCCACGCGCCGCTCGACGGCCCGCCGTCCGGCCCGCCCGTGGGCGGCCTGGCTCCGCCCTCCGGTCTGCCGATCGACGGGCTCACGCCGCCCGTCCCCACGACGCCTCCGGAGGCCCGCTGATGTTCCCGTTGCTCGGGGCAGAGATCACCCGCATCACGCGCCGCCGTGGGTCGTTCCTCGGCGGTCTCGGCTTCGTGCTCGCGCTCTGCGTGATCGGGATCCTGGTCGTCTTCCTCCGCGATCCTCGCGGGGGCAAGGACGCGCTCGACATCGTCAACGGCGCCGGCGGCTTCGCCGGCGTCTTCGCGGCCGTCATCATCGGCGCGCTCGCCGGCAGCTACGACACCGCCAACGGCACGATGCGGTACCTCGTGCTGACCGGCGTGCCGCGCTGGAAGCTGACGCTGGTGCGGGTTCCGGCGCTGCTGATCTCGGTCGGCGCGGTCGCCGTCCTGGTCCTGGTCCTGGCGTTCGCCAGCGCGCTGCTGATCGGCAGCGAGGGTGGTGCCCAGGCGACGGCCAAGGAGTCGCTGACGGCGATCTGGAGCACCTTCAGCAGTCTCTGGATCTGGACGCTGGTCAGCCTCGCCGTCGGCACCATGCTGCGCTCGAACGGGCCCGCGATCGCGGCCTCGATCGTGCTCTTCATCGGCGGCAACCTGATCACCGGCATCATCGGCTCGGAGATCTCCGAGGGCATCGCCCGGGTGCTGCTGCCGCGCGCCGCCGAGAACGTGATGAACCTGACGACGACGAGCGAGTTCCTCTCCAACTCGCACGTCTCGCTGCCGGGCTCGTTCGCGCTGCTGGCGGTCTGGCTCGTCGCGCTGCTGGGCCTGGCGGTCTGGCGCGTCCAGCGCGACGAGTACTGAGCGGCCGGAACGACGGAGCACGCCCTACCGGCGGTCGTTCGGCCGCCGCGGGCCCCCGTCGCCGGCCGCCGCAGGGGGTCCTTTCCCAACCAGCCGTTCGGACGGGACCAGATCGTTTTGGTCCCCGGGCCGAAGTCTGGGATGCTCGCCCCATATGAGCCGCATTCGGAACGGGGACCAACCGGTCGCCCCGTACCTCGACGCTGTCGTCGCCTACGGACTGCGAGGCGCCGGTCGCTTCCACGTCCCGGGCCACAAGGGGGGCGACGGCGCCGACCCCGGACTACGCCACGCGATCGGCGATCGCGCGCTGGGCCTGGACATCTGCCAGGACATCCACGGCGTCGACCTCGGACCCAGCCCGACCCCCTACGAGCGTGCCGAGCAGCTCGCCGCCGACGCCCACGGCGCCCTCCGGACCTGGTTCCTGACCAACGGCGCGACCCAGGGCAACCACGCCCTGACGCTGGCGCTGGCCCCGCTCGGCCGCAAGGTCGTCGTCCAGCGCAACTCGCACACCTCGCTCGTCGACGGGCTCGTCCTCAGCGGCGGGCAGCCGTCGTTCGTCGCCCCCGAGCACCACGACGAGCTCGGGATGGCGCTCTGCGTGACGCCCGAGACGCTCCGCGAGACGCTGACCCGCGAGACCGACATCGGGGCGGTCTTCGTCGTCTCGCCGACCTACTTCGGCGTCTGCGCCGACGTCGTCGGGCTGGCGGCGGTAGCCCACGAGGCGGGCGTCCCGCTGGTCGTCGACCAGTCGTGGGGACCGCACCTCGGCTTCCATCCGGACCTGCCGGCCAGTGCACTGCAGCAGGGGGCCGACGCGGTCCTGACCAGCACCCACAAGCTCAGCGGGTCGCTGACGCAGAGCGCGATGCTGCACGTCGCCGACACCGGCCGGATCGACCCGGAGTCGATCTCCCGCGTGCTCCGCCTGCTGCGCTCGACCTCGCCCTCGTCGCTGCTGCTCGGGTCGCTCGACGCCGCCCGCCGCCAGCTCGCCGTCCACGGCGAGGCGCTGCTGCACGAGACGCTCGCCGCGCTCCAGCGGACCCGCGAGAAGCTCGACCAGGCCCCGGGGGTCACCGTCGTCGGGCCGGAGCTGCTGGGCCTGCCCGGCGTCGCGGCGATCGATCCGCTGCGGATCGTGCTCGACGTCCGCGCGACCGGCCGGACCGGCTACGACGTGGCGACCGAGGCCCGCAACGCCTACGACCTCAACGTCGAGCTGGCCTCCCACGCGACGATCGTGCTCGTCACCGGCGTCGCCGAGAACCCGACCGCGCTGGTCCGGGCCGCCGGAGACCTCGACGACGTGGTCCGCCGGATCGGCATCGACAGCGAGGATCAGCCGCTGTTCCAGACCCCGCCGATGCCGCAGACGTCGATGGTGATGAGCCCGCGGGACGCGTTCCTGGGGGCCCGCGAGCGGGTCGCGATGGCCGACGCCGTCGGCCGCGTCTCGTGCGAGTCGATCGCCGGCTACCCGCCGGGGATCCCGGCCGTGCTGCCCGGCGAGCAGGTCACCGCCGAGATCGCCGCCTACCTCCAGGCGCTGATCGCCACCGGCGGCCGCCTGCACGGGGCCAGCGACCCCACCGCCGAGACGATCCTCGTGCTCCTCGACCGCACGGCCTGAGCGGCTGACGCACGCCGGGCGCTGGTCGCCCGGCGGGAGGGGGGGGGGTCGCCCGGCGGGAGGGGGGTCGCCCGGTGGGAGGGGGGCGGGCGGGTCGCCCGGCGGGAGGCGGGTCGCCCGGCGGGAGGCGGGTCGCCCGGCGGGAGGCGGGTCGCCCGGCGGGAGGGGCGCGGCGGGACGGCGGGACGAGGTCACCCGGGCGGGAGGCGGGACGGCGGGAGGTCGGGCGGGCGGCGGGGCGGCGGGCGGCCACGGAGGGACGCCGGGCACCTGGGGTCAGCTTGCGTCGGCACGCGAGGAGCGGGGTCATGTCGCGTCGCTATGCGACGCAAGCTGACCCCAGGCGCGAGCACCGACGCGAACGGACTCCGCTCGCCCGACGCTTCGGCCGCGCCGTTCTCCACGCCTGCTGCCCGTACGCGGCCTTCGGGCCTCGATCGAACCCCTGCCCATCGGCAGGGCCAGCCTGGCCCTGCCGCCTCGCGCCCAGACCGCGCTTCCGGAGCGGCGGCCCAGCTCGGCGCCCAGCACCGCTTCCCCCAAACCCGAGCCCGTCGCCGGAAGCCGTGCCGAGCTCGCCCCCCGGCACCGCCCCCACCCAAACCCGAGCCCGTCGCCCCCGGGGCGGGACGCCGGGGCAGGACGCCGGGGCGGGACGCCGGGCGACGCCCGGATCGCTGTCCCGCTGACCCAAGCACCCCGGTCCCGCACCCCCTCCCCGATCAAAGGCTCCTGCTGCTCGCGACAGATCGACTCTGCCCGAAAGCCGCTAGAAACCTACAAGATTTGCCATCGGAGATCTGCGTGTGCAACACTGAGATTCAGTGAAGCCAGGAGACGGAGGTGCCTTGCACCTGCTCTCCACGACCAGAAGATCCCGGAGAGACCACATGCCCAGCACCCTGCTCCTCATCCCGCTCGACGACGTCGTCGTCTTCCCGACGATGGACGTCACCCTGCCGGTCGACCCCGGCGACGAGGAGCGCGTGCTCCTGGTCCCCCGGGTCGACGGCGAGTTCGCCGCCGTCGGCACGATCGCCCGCGTCAAGCAGCGGGTCCGCCTCCCCGGTGGCGGCCACGGCGCGATCTTCGAGGGCGAGGCCCGCGGCGTCGCCGGTGCCGCCCAGACCGGCCCCAACGGCGACCTCCGCGTGACCGTCGAGGAGCACCCCGACGAGGTTCCGGTCGACGGCCGCACCCGCGACCTGACGCGGACCCTGCGCGCCACGATCGACGAGATCCTGACTGCCCGCGGCGACGACGGCTCGGTCGCGGCCGTCCTGCGTGCGATCAAGGAGCCCGGTGCCCTGGCCGACTCGGTCGGCTACGACCCCGAGCTGACGGTCGAGCAGAAGGTCGACATCCTCGCCACGCTCGAGGTCACCGAGCGGCTGGAGAAGACGATCGAGCTGCTGCAGGAGCGCCTGAGCGACCTCCAGCTGCGCCAGAAGATCCGCGACGGCGTCGAGTCCGGCGCCCAGAAGCAGCAGCGCGAGTACCTGCTGCGCAAGCAGATGGACTCGATCCGCCACGAGCTCGGCGAGGACGACGGATCGGTCGTCGAGGAGTACCGGACCAAGATCGCCGAGGCCGGGATGCCCGACGACGTCCGCGAGCAGGCCGACAAGGAGCTCGGCCGCTTCGAGCGGATGGGCGGCGAGGGCAGCGGCGAGGCCCAGATGATCCGCAACTACCTCGACTGGCTGCTGGCCGTGCCGTGGGGCGAGCGGTCCGAGGAGAACCTCGATCCCGTCCACGCTCGCGAGACGCTCGACAGCGACCACTTCGGGCTCGACGACGTCAAGGACCGGATCGTCGAGTTCCTGGCCGTCAAGAAGCTGCGGGCCGACCGCGGCCTCGACGACCTCGACGTCGACGACGCCAAGAGCGGACGCTCGTCGCGTCGTCGCGGTGGCGGCTCGATCCTGACCCTGGTCGGTCCCCCCGGCACGGGCAAGACGTCGATCGGCGAGTCGGTGGCGAAGGCGACCGGCCGCGAGTTCGTGCGGATCGCGCTCGGCGGCGTCCACGACGAGGCCGAGATCCGCGGCCACCGCCGGACCTACATCGGCGCCCTGCCGGGTCGCCTGGTGCGGGCCCTGCGCGACGCCGGGACGATGAACCCGGTGATCCTGCTGGACGAGGTCGACAAGGTCGGCGCGGACCACCGCGGCGATCCGTCGGCAGCGCTGCTCGAGGTCCTCGACCCCGCGCAGAACCACAGCTTCCGCGACCACTACCTCGACATCGAGATCGACCTCTCGCAGGTCCTCTTCCTGGCGACCGCCAACACGCTGGAGACGATCCCCGCGCCGCTGCTGGACCGGATGGAGATCATCCCGTTCGACGGCTACACGGTCGCCGAGAAGACCGCAATCGCCCGCGATCACCTGGTCCCGCGTCAGCGCAAGGCCAACGGCCTGCACGACGACGAGGTCACGATCCCGGACGGGCTGCTGCGGACGGTCGTCGACGAGTACACGCGTGAGGCCGGCGTCCGCCAGCTCGAGCGCCAGGTCGGAACGTTGCTGCGCAAGACCGCGACGGGGATCGCCTCGGGTAAGGACGAGGCGCCGGTGACGGTCGACCTCAGCCGGGTCCGCGACGCCCTCGGCCGCCAGAAGGTCTTCCACGAGTCGGCGGCCCGGACCGCGGTCCCGGGCGTGGCAACCGGCCTGGCCGTGACCGGCGCCGGTGGCGACGTGCTGTTCATCGAGGCGACCCGCGTGCCGGTGCCCGGCAACCAGCACCGCGCGCCCAGCCTGATCCTGACCGGCCAGCTCGGTGACGTGATGAAGGAGTCGGCGAGGATCGCGCTCAGCTGGGTGCGCGCCAACGCCGACAAGCTCGGGATCGACCCGGCCAAGCTCGAGGACGCGGAGTTCCACGTCCACGTCCCGGCGGGCGCGGTCCCGAAGGACGGACCGTCGGCCGGGATCACGATGGTGACCGCGCTGGTCTCGCTGCTGACCGGGCGGCCCGTGCGGCACACCGTCGGGATGACCGGCGAGGTCACGCTCCAGGGCCGGGTCCTGCCGATCGGCGGGCTCAAGCAGAAGAGCCTCGCCGCCCACGCCGCCGGCCTGACCGACGTGATCATCTCGGAGCGCAACCGCGGCGACCTCGACGACGTCCCGCAGGAGGTCCTCGACGCCGTCACGTTCCATCCCTCGATGGGGCTGGACGAGGTCCTGCAGGTGGCGCTCGAGCCCCAGCCGGCCGGGGTCCCCGCTACGGCGTAGGCCCGCCGCCGTCCCGGTCGCCGTCGGCGATCGGGACGAGCCGCGGCGCGCGGTCAGTCGCGCGCGTCGGGGAGGTACGCGACCAACCCGTCGAAGTGGCGCGCAGCCGGTTCGAGCGCGCCCGGCGGGAGCAGCGAGGAACGGGCCTGGCAGCGGTTCCGCCGCCGCCAGAGGGCGCCGCGCAGCTCAGCCGCATGGTGGCCGACCGTGCTCCGTCGCGGGCCGCGGCCGGCCAGCGCCCGCGCCGCGGCGAGGACCAGGCCGCGAGCACCCCGGTCGCCGTCGGCCGCGCGCCGCAGGATCCGCCGCGTCCGCGGGGTCGCGATCCCGCCGACCCGGGCCAGCAGGATCGTCCCCAGCCAGCGGCGGTAGAGCGTGTACCCCGCGTAGTCGCCGCCGCCCATCGCCACGCTCAGCCGGTGGTGCCGCAGCCACGCCGGGGCCAGCGGAACCCGCGCCCGCCGCGAGCGCCGCTCGACCACGCCGTCGACGTGACCGATCACCTGCTGGTCGTGCTGGACGTAGGCCTGGAGCGGCTCGTCGACGAACGCGATCGTGCCCGTCGCCAACGCCACCAGCGCCAGCCAGTGGTCGTGGTAGGCGTGGCGCCAGCGGGGCGGCAACGGCAGTGCCCGGTCGAGCAGCTCGCGGCGGAAGACGCACGCGGCGCCGGTCACCGTGTTGGCGCTCAGCAGCGCGGCGAGGTCGCTGCTGTTGTTCGGTCGCGAGGTCCAGAACGAGCGCTGCCGCAGGCGGCCGTCCCGCTCGACCACGTGCATGTCGCCGTAGGCCAGCTGCGCCCCGTCGGCGAGCGCGTCGACCAGCCGGCGGAGCTTGTCCGGGAACCAGACGTCGTCCTGATCCGACAGCGCGACGTAGCGGGTCGTCGGCGGGACCCGCAGCAGCGCCCGCTCGAAGTTGCCGTAGAAGCCGAGGTTCTGGCGGTGCTCGACGAGCGTGAAGCGGGCGTCGCCGGCGAGCGTCGCCCGGATCGTCACCCGCGCCGCGGCCGAGGACGCGTCGTCGACCACCAGGCAGTGCCAGTCCTCGTAGCTCTGGGCGCGGATCGACTCGACCTGCGCGGCCAGCAGCCCGGGATCGGGCTCGTGGGTGGCCAGGCAGATCACCAGCGCCGCCGCCTCTTCGGGGCCGGCGCCGGGCTCGGCACCGGGCCGAGGCGCGGGCGGCGGATCGCCGGGCACCAGCGTCACGTGGCCGAGGACCTCCTCCAGCGTGGCCCCGTTCGCCGCCCGCGCCCGCAGCCGGATCGCCACGGTCGTCTCCGCGCGGACCGCCGGCAGCGGCAGCAGGCCCCAGAAGCCGCTCGCCTGGGCACGACGGCGACCGCCGCGACCGGCCGGCGCCAGCGCGTTGCGCACGTCGGGCCGCCCCATCGAGTGCGCATCGACGGGGACCTCGGGACCGTCCCCGCACGCCAACGCGACCGAGACCGTCGGCGAGGACGGGAGGAAGACCCAGCCCGCGATGGGTATCGCGCCAGCGGCCCCGGCGGCCAGCCGCGCGGGCACCGGGCTGTCGAGGAAGACCAACCAACCGTCGCGTAGGCCGTCCATCCGGCGGATTCTCCCAGCTGCCGCGCCGGGGCCGTCAGCTTCGCGGCCAGCGCGGCCTTCCGCGCTCCGGACCGGCGGAGGTGTCCAGGGTACACCCGGTCCGGCCCGCAAACTATTGTGGCCCCGGATGCCCCTCATCCAGGCCGAGCCCTCGCGCGTCTCCCCGCCATACGCGCCGTTCCGGCCAGGCGCGCGGGCGGTGGTCTGCATCCCGTTGTACGGCGCCCACGACGCCTTCGCGCAGTGTCTACGCAGCGTGCTCGCCCACACCCCCGTCGACGTCCCGATCCTGATCGCCGACGACGCCGGTCCCGACCCCGCGAGCCACGCCTGGCTCATGGACCTCCACGATCGCGGCGTGATCGCCCACGACGTCCACTGGTCGCGGGCCGAGCGCAACGGCGGCTTCGTCGCCAACGCCAACCGCGCGATCGCGATCGCCGCGCCGTCCGACGTCGTGCTCGTGAACTCCGACGTGGTGGTCGCGGCGGACTGGTTCGACGGGCTTCGCGACGCGGCCTACTCGGACACGCAGGTGGCGACCGCGACCGCGCTCACCAACCACGGCAGCATCGTCTCGGTCCCCTTCCGCAACACGCCGCTGCCCGCGCTGCCGCAGGACGTGACCCTCGACGACGCGGCGGCCCGGATCCGCACCGCCTCGTGCCGGCTCTACCCGGAGCTGCCGACGGCCGTCGGCCACTGCCTCTACCTCCGTCGTGACGCGCTCCAGCTGGTCGGCGCGTTCGACGAGGCCTTCTCCCCCGGCTACGGCGAGGAGGTCGACTTCGCGCAGCGCTGCCTCCGCGTCGGCCTCCGCCACGTGCTCGCCGACGACGTCCTCGTGCTCCACCACGGCCAGGCCTCGCTCGGCGTCGACGGCGGACGCAACCCGCTCCAGGACGAGCACGAGCAGATCATCCGCTCGCGCTACCCGTACTACCGCGCCGCGGTCGAGGCCGCCGAGCGGGACGAGCACGGGCCGCTCGGCCGCGCGCTCCAGATCGCGTCGCGCGCGATCACCACGCTGCGGGTGACGATCGACGGACGCTGCCTGAGCGGATCGACGACCGGCACCCAGGTCCACACCCTGGAGCTGATCGGGGCGCTGTGGCGGACGAAGCGGGCCCGGATCCGGGTGCTGGTCGGCTGGGACCTGAGCACCACCGCCCGCGACGCGATCGCCGCGATGCCCGGGATCGAGCTGCTGGCCGCGGAGGACGTCGACGACGGCGTCGCGATCGACGACATCGTCCACCGGCCCTACCAGGTGACCGGGCAGGTCGACGTCCGGCTGCTGCTGAGCCTCGGGCGCCGGATCGTGCTCACGCACCAGGACCTGATCGCCTTCCGCAACCCGTCGTACTTCCCCGACTCCGGCGTCTGGCTCGCGTACCGGGAGCTCACGCGTGAGGCGCTGGCGATCGCCGATCGGGTGCTGTTCTTCTCCGAGCACGCGGCCCAGGACGCCCACCGCGAAGGCCTCGTCCCGAGCGACCAGACCCGGGTCGTCCAGATCGGCGTCGACCACCAGTGCGTGCCCCACGCCGCCGGGACCGCGCCGCCTGCCACGGCCGGGCTCGACGGGCGGCCGTTCCTCGTCGTGCTCGGCACCGACATGCACCACAAGAACCGCCCGTTCGCGCTCGAGCTGTTCGCGCGCCTGCGGACGGTCCACGGCTGGGACGGGCAGCTGGTGCTGGCCGGGCCACGCGTCGCCCACGGCTCGTCGGCCGGGAGCGAGGCCGCCTGGGCCGCCGCCCACCCCGAGCTCGCCCGCCACGTCGTCCAGCTGGCCTCGGTCTCGGATCCCGTCAAGGCGTGGCTCCTGTCGGAGGCCGCCGCCGCGCTCTATCCGACCGCCTACGAGGGCTTCGGGCTGCTCCCGTTCGAGGCGGCGACCGCCGGGACCCCCTGCTTCTTCGCCCCGATCGCCTCGCTCCGTGAGCTCGCCCCCGAAGCCGCGACGATCGTGCCGTGGGACGTCGACGCGTCGGCCGCCAGCGTCCACGCCGCGTTGATCGACCCGGCGCGGGCCGCGGAGCTCGTCGCCGCCGTGCGTGCCGCCGCGACCGAGCTGACCTGGGACCGGAGCGGGGCCGCGCTGGTCGACGCCTACGACGAGACGCTCGCCGCCCCGGTCACCGCCGCCCGCGCGACCCGCGACGCGGAGCTGGTCCGGGACGCGCGCTACTGGGGCCTGCGCCACGAGATCGGCCCGACCGGGATGGCGCTGGTCGAGCCCAACGTCGGACTGCTCCCGCTCCCCAGTCAGCGGCTGATCGCCGCGCTGACCCGTCGCCGGCTGACGCGCGCGCCCGTCGTCGCCCTGCTCAACGGGGTCCACTGGCTGCTGGTCCGCGGCCGGGCGCTGCCGCCGTACGACCCGATGGCGGCGGCCGCGAAGGAGCGCGCCGCCGACCGCTCGTAGGGCGCCGCCCGCCTCCCGGTCAGTGCGTCATCCGCTGGACCCCGACGACGTAGCGTCGCCGGTGGCCGAACCGCGACGCCCAGGCGACCTCGTCCAGGCGGAGGTGGTCGTCGGCCCCGCGACCGGCGACGTAGCCGAGCACGCCGTCGATGACGTAGCCCATGTCGGTGGCCTCGATCTCCGACCGGGTCAGGTACTGGTCGCCCGTCACCGGGTGGGTGGCGGAGAAGAGCGGGGTCCAGCCCGGCATCGGCTCGGCCCGCACGTATCCGAGCACCGTCGCGTCCTTCGAGATCCGGCGGGGCGGGCGGACGACCTTCGGCAGCCCACGGGCGCGGCCGACGGCGGCCCGCATCCCCCAGCTCTTCGGCAACGCGCCGTCGCCCCAGCCCAGTGGGGCCGCGGTCCAGCGAGCGATGCTCGCCGGCCGGGCCGCGCGCCCGCCGGGGCGCAGCAGGTCCGAGCTGACGAGACCGCTGCGGTGGCGTCGCAGCGGGACGAACCCGGGCACGGCGACGTCCCACACGCCGGCGACGGTGACCGCTCCGTCGGCCTCGCCGTCGACCGTCGTGTACACGTGCCGGCGACGCGCCCCGTCCTGGCTGCGCCGCAACGGCACGACGTGGCGCTCGACGCGCAGGTCGCGGACCTGCCGGGGGTGGATCGGGTAGCTCTCGATGAACCCCACGGTGGTGAGGTACTCGGTCACGGTGTAGAGCGGATCGGTGACGCCGCAGACGAGCAGCAGCTGCCCGGACCGACGGTCGCGCCGGACCTCCAGGCCCTCGAGCATCGGCAGCGGTGCCGCCTCCACGTGCCCGAGGCCGCGGTAGCCGTCGGCGAGGTCGCCCTCGACCGGGGTGCAGACGAAGCCCGTCGGGGTCGACAGCAGGCGCTTCGTCCCCGGCTGCGCGTGCGCGTGCACCAGGCCGAGGTCGAAGTCGATCTCGTAGCCGGGGGGCGAGGTGCGGCTGTTGGTGAACCGCCAGCCGCTTCCGTCCTGTGCCTTGTGGCGGACGATCAGGTGCGTGTCCGGCGGGGACCAGGTCGAGGCGCCCTTCCAGCGGCCGATCTTGGTGTCGAGGCCGAGGCTGGGAAGCAGCGGTGCCTCCCAGGAGAGCGCGCGTGCGGTCACCTCGTCCGCCGCGGTGGTCGTCTTGGGGTACCCGGTCTCGATCTTCATGCTGCTCTCCACTGGAGCGGGGCGGTGGATTCCCAGCTCCGTACGATGTCCGCCAACGCCGAGTCCCGCCCGAAGACCTCGACCGGGTCCGTCCGGTCCTCCGGATCCCGGCGCCAGGCGACAGCGATCGGCTCGGCGTCGACGACCTGCCGGGCCTCGAGCTGCGTCATCGGCGCCGTCGACACGCCGGCCGGCGTGGTCAGGGCGAAGTGCGGCAGCAGCACGTTGCCCCAGAACGCGCGGATGATCTGCTCGACGAACGCCCGGCCGCGCAGGCGCTCCCTGGCGCTCTCGCCGAGCACGACCACGAACCGCCCGCGGGCGCGCTGCACGGCGTCGGCCAGCTGCTCGACTCCGTCACCTTCCGCGGCGCGCACGTAGAGCCCGTCGAGCTTGCCCGCGATCGGCGTCGTGCGGATGACCTCGAAGTCGCGGCACGACTGCCGGCGGAGGTCGTCGGCCAGGCCGTCGTCCCAGGACCCGTCGGCCGTAGCGCTCCCGTCCAGCAGGATCAGGGAGAGCGCCGGCGCCCACTCGGCCTTGATCCGCGCTCGGTCGGAGTAGAGCGTCGGATGGCGGTCCTCGATCCGCTTGCGGGAGCTCTCGCCCCCGAACTCGACGGCGTTGATCCGGCTGAACCCGTTCTTGCGATAGAGGAACGTCGGCCCCTGCGCCGGCTCACCGTGGATCTGGTGGGCGGCCATCTGCAGCACGAGGTCCCAGTCCTCGTGCCCGAAGACCATCTCCTCCGGATAGCGGATACCGGCCTCGAACACCCGCTGGTCGAACAGCGTCGTCGCCGGGCAGTAGTTGTTCTGCATCAGCAGGTGCAGGTTGTAGCTCGGCGCCGCGTAGTAGTCGTGGCGGTTGCCGAAGTGCTGCGCGTTGGGGTAGACGAAGCCGATGTCGGCGGGCGCCTGCTCCAGCTGCTCGACCATGTCCCGGAGCGCCTGCGGCAGCAGCATGTCGTCGGCATCCAGAGGCAGCACGTAGTTGGCGCGGACCTCGGCCAGCGCCCGGTTGCGGGCCACGCTCGGACCGCCGTTCTTCGCCAACCGGATGACCGTGACGAGGGGATCGCGGTCGAGCCGGTTGAGCGCCTCGGCCGTCTCGTCGTCCGGCGAGGCGTCGTCGACCACGATGATCTGCGCGGCCGTCAGCGTCTGGGCGTGGATCGAGGCGATCGCGTCGTCGATGAAGCGGCCGTGCCGGTAGCACGGGACGATCACGGCGACCGAGTGCTCGGCCGGCGCGCCCGGGTCTCGGGGGAAGGTCACCGCGGGCAGCGGCTCGATGGCGGGCGTCACCGGCGCAACGGTCCGCGCAGACCGGCCGGCGGACGGGCGCGCGGCCGAACGCTTCGCGAGCAGCTGGTCGTAGAGGCGGTCGTGGTTGGCCCCCATCTCGCTCAGCGAGAAGTCGCGCAGCATCCGGGCCCGTGCCTGTCGTCCAAGCTCGAGACGGCGCTCGGGATCCTCCAGCAACGCCTGCACCGCGTCCGCGTAGGCGACGGCGTCGTCGCGCGGGTCGATCAGCACGCCACCGGACTCCGGATGGTCCAACAGCTCGACGTTGCCCGCGAGCGCCGGGACGACCACGGGGACGCCCATCGCCAGCGCCTCGTACATCACGTAGGGAACGCCCTCGAAGACGCTGGTCATCAGCAGCAGGTCGCTGCTGCGGTACCACCGTGGCATCGCGTGCGACGGCGGGTACCAGCAGATGTGCTGGTCGACGCCCAGCTCACGCGCACGCTCCCGCACCGCCGTCTCGAGCTCGCCATCGCCGACGACGTCGAGCACGAACGAGACGTCCCGGTCGACGAGCAGCTTGACGACATCGAGCGTCAACATCGGGTCCTTCTGGTCGACCAGGCGGCCGGGCCAGAGGACACGTGGGGCGGTCCCCTCGAGGTCAGTGAACGGCTCGATCGCCTCCGGATCGAACTCGCCGGTGGCGTCGACCCCGGTCGTGATCACGTGGAGCTTCGATCGGGGGACCTCGAAGTCGAGCATCGCGTCGGCCAGCTGCTGGCTCGTGACCGAGAACGCGTCGATCAGGTTCCCGTAGCGCGTCGACGAGTACCGCACGTAGCCGGAACGGTCGGGCTCCTCGGCGTGGAGCTGGACCACGACCACCGGCGGGTTGGCGAGCGCCGAGAGGTCCGGCAGCAGGTCGAACGCGAACCGCGAGTTCATGATGTGGACGACCTCCACCCCCCGGCTCTCGATGAAGCCGAGGACGAACTCCGCGAACTGCTCGCCCGGGAGCAGCTCGGGAAGCGTCCAGACCTCCTCCGCGAACTCCTCCAACGGCGGGACCCAGCGGTTCGGCGACGGCTGCGTCGTCATCAGCGACGGCGCCCAGCGCTCGCGGTCGATGCTCTTGAACCAGTCGATGGTGCCCTTGTCCGAGCCGCCCAGGTCGACCCACGGCGCCAGGTACAGGACCGGCACCCGGTGAGCCGTAGCGGGCGTCTCGACCTGCAGGGAGGCCGCACTGGTCTGGCCGCGCTCGGCGGCGCGACGAGCCGGCCGCCGGGCCGCGACCGTGTAGCCCAGCGGGAACGACCGTCGCGCGTCGAGCGGGGCCAGCGCGGCGACCTCATCCGACAGCACCTCGAGCCGATCGAAGGCCGCGAGCCGGATCTCGGCGGTCTCGTCGGACGCGTCTCCCAGCGACCACTTGGCGCTGCGGATCAGCTGACCGAGGGTCGTGAAGCAGTCAGTCCGCGCCGTGATCTCGATCGCGCCGAAGCCGACGTCCGTCAGCAGGTGGTCGAGCCCCGAGCGGGTGTACCGGAAGTAGTCGTGGGGCATCTCGTGCTCCTCCCACGCCAACGGCGCCGTCAGGAACAGCTGGCCGTCGTCGTCGAGCACGCGGAAGATCTCCGCCAGCACCACCGCCGGCTCAGCGACGTGCTCGAGCACCTGCGTGCAGACGACGGCGTCGAACGCCCCGTCGGGCGTCGGCAGGGCGTCGGCCGAGGCGACGACGTCGAGGGCCTCGGCACCGGCGTGCAGCGACTGCTCCCAATCCGACGTGACGTAGTCGGTGTGGGCGAACAGCTCGCGGTAGGGAGCGGCGCCCGCGCCGATGTCGATCACGCGTGCTCCGGCCGGAAGGCTCGCGGCTGCTTCAGCGACGAAGCGCACGATCGAGGCCCGCTCCCACGGTGCCTCGTCGATGAACGCCTGCAGATCGGGTGAGTAGACCCCGGTGTCGTGCTGCTCGTCGGCCGTCTGACGCTCCACGCTGCAAGAGTCTAGGTGAGCCGGCCGTGTGGAGCGGCGGCCCGACACGCACTCCCGGCCGCGCGACGCCGAACCCTCGAGCGACGGGTCGCGCGGCGCTCTTGGCGACTGCCGTAGGGGCGAAGGCTCGCCCCTACGACGTGGCCGCCGCGCCCCGCTCGTCCGTCGTCGGCGGGCGGTCCGGCTCCTGCGCCGACGCATCGTCCTGGCTGTCCGCGGCGGCGGTGTCCACCGACCCGCGGCGACGTTCCCGGAGGGCGGCGAACGCGGCCGCGACGGCCAACGCGATCAGCGGGACGCCGACCACGGCGTAGCGCCAGTTGTACTGACTCCCGACCCAGGTGCCGTAGAGCACCGGCACCCACCCGGCGACGGCGATCGCGATCGTCGCGCGCCGCGCGATCCCGCGACCGCACACGGCCCCGGCGAGCGTCACCAGCAGCGATACCAACAGCAGCAGCCCCGGCGGGCGCGTCCACCCCTGGAGCGCGACCAGCAGCCCGTAGGGCGCGCCGGCCGGATGGTTCGGCGCGCGACCCTCACCGTAGTACGCCTTGATCTTCTCGACCGTGACCGCGGCCGGATGCACATCCGCGTCGCGCATGCTCATCACGTCGGGGCCCTGGTCGCCCTCCGAGTAGCTCGCGCCCCCGAGCCCGAACAGCCGCTGGAACGCCACCAGCTGCCCCTTCCGCAGCTGGTCGGCCTCGGCGTTGCTCGCCCGCTGCGCCCACAGGTGGATCGCGCTCAGCGACTCCGGACGCCGGGCCAGCAGCAGCCGCGCCGGCGACTTCACCGCCCAGTAGTAGTAGTCCGGGCCGGGCCGCGTGCTCGTGGGGGACCGCTGGCAGAGCGACTCGGTGCCCCGCGGCACCCGGAAGCGCTTGCAGTCAGCGACCGGCGCGACCCGCGGGTACGCGCCGAGATCGAGCCACGTGCCGATGATCCCTCCGCTGAAGCCGGTCTGGTGCTCCTGCAGCTTGAGGTAGCCGCCCAGCAGCGCGCCGCTCGCGAGCACCAGGGTCATCGCCCCGACGATCCGGGCGCGCAGCGGCATCCGCGGCAGCAGCAGCGCCGCCAGGCCGATGCCCGGCATCGCCGCGAAGAACGCGGGCCGCACGATCCCGCTTCCCATCCCGAGCACCGCGGCGGCGACGCCGAGCCCGATCACGACCGGAAGCGCCGGGAAACGCCCGGCGCGGGCCAGGGCGAAGACCGCCAGCGCCCCGATGAGCAGGGTCATGCCGAGCGTCTCGGTCAGCAGCTGGTGCTCGAGCCACATCCAGTCGATCGAGACCGCCCAGACCCCGGCCGCCAGAGCCGCCCACGCCCGGGGGACCTTGACGGCCAGCCCGATCATGTAGAGCAGGACGCACGACCCAAGCGCCATGAGGTGCTGCAGCACGACCGGGAACGACGGGGTGTCGACGATCCCGTGCGTCAGCCGCAGGAACAACGGATAGCCGGCGGTCCGTCCGTCGAGCGGCCGGAACAGCCCCTCCTGCGCCGCCTGAACGTAGACGTTCGCGTCGGTGTAGGTCATCAGCGGCTGCCGCAGCGCCACCATGAAGGCCAGGCGCAGGGCGACGCCGAGCCCGAGCACGACGACGAAGACCCAGTGCGTCCGCAGCAGGCCGCGCAGCCGGTCGAGCATGCCGTGGCCCCTCATCGTCCCGCCGCGGGCCGCATCAGAGCAGCTCCGCCGCGGTCGTCGCCTGTCGGTTGAAGTACCAGAGGCCGAGGGCGAACAGTCCGAAGATCATCCCGATCGGGATGAACGCCTGGGGCCAACCGCCCCACGAGCTGATCGCGCCCGGGGCGTTGGGATCGATCACCAGGTACCGGACGCCCTCCATGATCCCCGTCAGCGGGTTGTATTGGAGGATCGAGCGGATGGTCTCGTTCTCGACCGTGTTGACCGTGTAGAGGATCGGCGATCCGTAGAACAGCGCCTGGGTGAAGACCGTCCACATCGGCAGCACGTCGCGGTACTTCACGAACGCCGCCGACAGGATCATCGCGAGCCCCGTCGCCAACAGGATCAGCGGGATCAGCGCGAGCGGCAGCAGCAGCCAGGTCCAGCGAACCGGCACGCCGTTGGCGATCACGAAGATGAAGACCGCGATCAGGTTGACCGCGAGGTTCATCAGCGCGGTGCCGATCACCGACAGCGGGATCACCATCCGCGGGAACTGCATCTTGCGGACCATGTTCTCCCGCGCGACCACCGACTGGATCGCGTTCGACGTCGCCTCGGCGAAGAACTGGAAGAGCATGATGTTCATCAGCAGCAGCGCCGGGTAGTGCGGGATGTCGTTCCCCAGCTTCACGATCTGCGTGAAGACCGTGTAGTAGACGCCGAACATCATCAGCGGCCGCATCAGCGTCCACAGGTACCCGAGGACCGACCCGAAGTAGGTCAACCGGAACTCGGTCACCGCGACCATCCAGGTCAGCGAGAAGAACCGTCGCCAACCGCCCCCGAGGGCGGCGGGCCCCTTCATCTCCTTCAACTGCGGTGCGGCGGTGGAGACCGCCGGTTCGAGCTCCAGGCTCATACGGTGCGCTCCTGCTCGACGCTGTCCAGGACGACCCGCGTCGGGGTCTGCACGATTCCGACGACGCTCCGCTCGGCCGAGTGCACGACCAGTTCGGCCGCGTGGCGGGCATCGACCACGATGTCCGTCTCCGCCGAGCCCTGCGTCAGCAGGATCCCGATGTCGTAGTGCCCGTCGGCGAGCGTCAGGTCCCACTCGACGACCGCGCGAACGCGCTCACCGACGGTCAGCGGACCGTGCTCGAACAGCTCGATCCGGGCGCCGGTGACCACCGTGCGCTCGGCGTCGCGCAGCTGCACGATCAGGTTGGGGTGCTCGATCGGCTGCGTGGCCTGGACCTCGACCCGCACCCGGACCGTCTCCCCACTGGAGAGGCTGGCCACTGGCAGGCCCGTGGCGTCTTCGACGTGCACCTCGGCCAGGACCCGGCCGCTGTCCTGCATCGTGACGTCGGTCGCTGCTTCCTCGCCCGAGCCGGCGAAGTTCGCCGCCAGGTAGGCGCGTCCGACCTCGGCTGGGTCGCCGATCAGCTTGATGTCCCCGTCCTGCAGGAACATCGCCCGGTGACAGAACCGCTCGACGGCGGACATGTCGTGGGTGACGAGGATGATCGTCCGGCCCTCGTCCCGCAGCCGGTAGAAGACGTCGAGGCACTTCTGCGCGAAGGCGGCGTCGCCGACGGCCAGGACCTCGTCGATCAGCAGCACGTCGGCCGAGGCCTGGACCATCACCGAGAACGCCAGGCGGACCTGCATCCCCGACGAGTAGTTCTTCAGCTTCATGTCGAGGAACTCGCCGAGCTCGGCGAACTCGATGATCTCGTCGAAGCGACGGCGGGCCTCCCGCGGGGAGAGGCCCATCATCACGCCGTTGATCACGACGTTGTCGAGGGCGGTCAGGTCGGGGTTGAAGCCGACGCCCAGCTCGATGAAGGGGGCGAGCCGGCCTGCGACCTGGATCCGCCCCCGGTCCGGACGGTAGATCCCCGCCATGCACTTCAGCAACGTGCTCTTGCCTGACCCGTTGCGGCCGACGATGCCGAAGAACTCACCGCGTTCGATCTCGAACGAGATGTTCTTGAGGACCGGGTACTCGCGGTAGTCCGTAGATCGGAACGGGTGCAGCGCACGCTCCTTGAGCGTGTGCACGTGCTGCTTGGGAATCCGGAACGTCTTGTCGAGGTCCTGGACGACGAGCGCGGGCTCAGTCACAGCCGCACAGAGTAGAGGCTGCGGTCGGCCACCAGTCGCACCCCGTCCGGCGACGCCCCGATACCGTGTGCCGGAGTGGAGCTCTCGACCGCCCGTCCCACCACCGCCATCGTCCTCCCCGTGAAGAACGGGATGCCCCTGCTGGCCGAGGTTCTCCGGGCCGCCGCCGCGCAGGGCGCCGACGAGTTCCTGGTGATCGACTCGGGGTCGACCGACGGCTCCGTCGAGGCGGCCCGCGCGGCCGGCGCGACGGTGCTCGAGATCGCCCCGGAGACGTTCGGGCACGGCCGGACCCGCAACTTCGCGGTCCAGCAGCTCGACGCCGAGCTGGTCTGCTTCCTGACCCAGGACGCGACGCCGGTCGCCGGTTGGCTCGACGCCTACGTGGCGGCGTTCGCCGAGGACGAGCGGATCGCGGCCGTCTTCGGCCCGCACCTGCCGCGGCAGGACACGAGCCCGATGATCGCCCGCGAGCTGCTCGACTTCTTCGGGCCGTTCTCGCCCGACGGACGCGTCCACGTCCAGCGGCGGGCGACCGAGCCCGGCTGGCATCCGGAGTTCCTCAGCAACGCCAACGCCGCCTACCGCCGCGCCGCCCTGCTGGAGATCCCGTTCCGCGAGATCGGCTACGCCGAGGACCAGGCCTTCGCCCGCGACGCGCTGGTGGCCGGCTGGCACAAGGCCTACCAACCGCGGGCCGCGGTCCTCCACGCCCACGACTACCCGTGGCTGCAGTTCATGCGGCGCTACTTCGACGAGTACCGCGGGCTCTACGAGACGACCGGCTACCGCGCCTCGTTCTACCCCAAGGGCATGGCGCGCGACACCGTGATCGCCGCCCGCAACGACGCGGGCTGGCTGAAGGAGCTGGGCGTCCCGCAGGGCACCCGGCGGCGCTGGATGCTGCGTTCGGCGCGCCACCACGGCGGCCGCCGGCTGGCCGGCCTCGCCGGTGGTCGTGCGCACCGCTTCCCGGCGCCGATCCGACGCCTGATCTCGCTCGAGGGGCGGGACTCGGACGGCGGCACCGGTGGCGAGGGCCCGGCGGCGCTGACGACCCCCGCCGACGTCCCGTCCGCGGTCGTCCCGACCGAGCGCGTCGGGCCGCAGCCGTTCACCGAGCCGTTCGCGGTCGTCGCCGAGGTCGAGACCCGCGGCGTCGTCCCGCTCGATCCCGCCTGGTTGCGCGAGGACGGCCCGCTGGACGTGGCGGTCGTGATCCCCGGGTTCCGGCCCGGCAGCGGCGGCCACTCGACGATCTTCACCCTGATCCAGCAGCTGGAGCGCTACGGCCACCGCTGCTCGATCTGGCTCCACGACCCGCAGGGGATGCACCGCCGGCAGACCGACGCCCAGGTGCGGGCCGACATCGCCCGGCACTTCCGCGACCTCGACGCCTCGGTCCACGTCGGCTTCGGGGCCTGGGCGGGCGCCAACGTGGTGCTCGCGACCGGCTGGGACACGGTCTACGCCGCGCTCCGCCTGCCCCGTACCGGCGCCCGGGCGTACCTGGTGCAGGACCACGAGCCGGAGTTCTTCGCGACCTCGGCCGAGCGGCTCTGGGCCGAGCGGACCTACACCTACGGTCTCCACCCGATCTGCGCCAGCCGCTGGCTCGCCCAGCTGATCACCGGCGAGCACGGCGGCGATGCGACCTGGTTCGACCTCGGCGTCGACCACGGCGTCTACCGCCCGCATCCCGAGATCGAGCGCCGGGCGGACACGATCGCCCTCTACGGCCGGACGGTGACCGCGCGCCGGGCCGGGCCGCTGGCGACGATGGCGCTGACCGAGCTGCTGCGTCGCCGCGACGACGTGCGGGTGGTGACCTTCGGCTGGGCCGGCGCGCTGCCGCTGCCGTTCGCCCACCAGCACGCCGGGGTCCTGCGGCCGGACGACCTCTCGCGCCTGTACGCCGAGTCCACGGTCGGGCTGACGCTCTCGCTGACCAACTACTCGCTGGTCCCGCAGGAGATGCTCGCCTGCGGCCTGCCGTGCGTCGACCTGGCCGGGTTCAGCAGCGAGGTCGCCTACGGCGGCGAGGCCCCGATGGACCTCGTCCCGCCGACCGTCCCCGATCTGGCCGACGCCCTCGGACGGCTGCTCGACGACCGCGAGCACTGGCAGGCGCGCTCCGCGCAGGGCCTGGCCTTCGTCGCGCAGCACACGTGGGACAAGGCCGCGCGGCGGGTCGAGGAGGGCCTTCGGGCTGCCTCGACTGCGGTCGCAGCAGCCTCAGCCCAGAAGGCCTGACCGCGGCGGGTGGGGCCGCAGCAGCGCTAGGCGTTGCTGCGGCGCAACCCGATGATCGAGAGCAGGAAGCTCGAGAAGAAGATCTGGACGCCGATCACGATCAGGGTGACGACCGCGACCGCCAGGTTCGTCTGGCTGAGCGCCCCGAACCCGTCGACGATCCACTGCACGAGGATCACCGCGGCGGCGACGAAGCCGACCAGCATCACCGCGCCGCCGATCGCCAGCCCGTGCTCGAGCCGGTAGCGCGAGCGCATCCGGTCGAACCACGGATCCACGTCGCCCATGAAGTACATGCCGTAGGCGTGCGCGCAGAGACCGAGCGAGATGACCTGAACGCCGACGATCGTCAGCAGCGATCCGCCGATCAGCGAATGCACGCTCCAGGCCCGTCCGAAGACGCTGACGCCGGCGAGGACCGTGGCCATCACCAGCGCGCCGAGGACGAGGAGCACCAGCCCCGGGATCAGGAAGAGGTGCGTCGGGCTGTGGGCGAGCAGGAACCGCAGGTGCCGCCAGCCGTCGCGCCAGGTCGAGAGCTTCGACTCGCCGCCACGGGGGTGGTACTGGATGTCGAACTCGCGGATGTCGAGCTTGGCCTTGCTCGCCCGGATCACCATCTCCGAGGCGAACTCCATCCCGGGCGTCCGCAGGTCCATCGCCGGCAGTGCGCTCCGCCGCACGGCGCGCATCCCGCAGTGGGCGTCGCGGACGCCGGTCCGGAAGAGCAGGTTGAGGAAGCCGGACAGCAGCGGGTTGCCCACGTAGCGGTGCAGCCACGGCATCGCCCCGGGCTGGATGTTGTTCATCCGGTTGCCCATGACGAGATCCGCGCCGTCCTCGAGCTCGCGCACGAAGTTGGGGATCTCGTGGAAGTCGTAGGTCAGGTCCGCATCGCCCATGACGATGTACGTCCCGCGGGCGGCGTCGAACCCGCCCATGTAGGCGGCCCCGTAGCCACGCGTCGGCACGTGCACGACGCGCGCGCCGGCCTCGCGTCCGAGCTCGGCCGAGCGGTCGGTGCTGTTGTTGTCGGCGACGACGACCTCGCCCGAGATGCCGGCCTTGTCCAGCGCCTCCCGGGCCTGCGTGACCACCGCGACGATGTTCTCCTCCTCGTTGAGGCAGGGAATCACCACCGACACGACGTACTCGTCGTGCGCGTCGAGATCGGCAGCTTGCGGAGAACGTGAGGGAATCGTGGCGCTCATGGTGTAGGCGCTCATCGAGGAACGCACGACGGGCCCCACGCACGTCGCGCAGGGCCGGAGGGACCTGTAGCAGGGTAGACGACCGGCCCGACAGGGCGCGCAGGGCCACCCCGCCGACCGCGGCGTACGATGGAGGTGATGGTGCTCGCTTCGCTCGGTTCCGACCTCGTGACGACCGGCGGGATGGCGCTCGTGGTCGGCATGGCCGCGCTGCTGATCTACCGCGGCTCGCGCAGCCGCAGCCAGGACCGCGAGGACGACCAGGAGTCCTAGGACCAGGCCCGGCAAACGCTCAGGCGACGTCCCGGGCACCGGCCACGAAGCCCCCGGGCAGGGCACCCCGACGGCGTCAGACGGCGTCCGTCCGGGCGCCGACCGCGCCGAGCGCCGCCGCCAGGTCCGCGGCCCGGCCGGCGGCGACCTCGACGACGCCGCCCCGTGCGGCGAGACAGGTCCGGATCCGACCGGGCCGGACCCGCTCGTCGATCCGAGCAACGCCCCCGTCAGCGTCCAACCAGACGAGGTCGATCGCGAACCGCATGCCGAGCGTGTGGATCGAGCGGACCGGCAGCCACAGCCCCTCGGCGTCGCCCAGAGCATCGGCGCCGAGCAGTCCCCGGGTGCGGCTCGACCACGAACGCGCTTCGCGGACCGACCAGTCCGACGGCCAGGCGGCGACGTCGGTCGCCATCAGTCGATCGGCACCACGGTCACGTCGATCAAGGAGCCGAGCTGCTCGACCGTCCGCACCAGGCGCCGGTCGGTGGTCAGCAGGCCGCCGTCACCCCCGAAGCACTCGGCCAGCGCGACGTACGACGCGTCGTAGGCAGAGCAGACGTGGCGCAGCTCCCAGACCCGCTCGAGCAGCAGGCGGTGCCCGACCCGCTCGATCGGCAGCTCGTGCAGCGCCGCCGCAGCCGACGCCGCCCTGTCCGCGGCCAGCGATCCCGTTCGCGAGACACTCCGCAGGGCCTGGACGACCTCCAGGTCCAGGATCTCCGGCGCGAAGACGTCTCGACCCTGGTCCTGGAGCACCTCGGCGACCGGCCCTTCGAACCCTCGCCCGACCACGAGCTCGAACACCGCTCCTGCGTCGACGACGATCACAGGTCGCGCCACTCACGGATGATCTCCGTCGGCGTCGGGCCGCCGACGTCCTTCCACTCAACCGGCCCTCGCTTCCTGAGCCGCTCCAGGTACTCGGCCATCGACGGCTGTCCCGCGATCCGCGGCAGCTCACGCCGGATCAGCTCCGACAGGCTCAGGCCCTCGCGCTCCGCTCGGGCCTTGAGCTGCCGGTGCAGGTCGTCGGGGACGTTGCGGACTTGGATCATGACCATGGCCTCCTGAGCTTCCCATGTGATTCGCATGCGGTCAACGCCTTCCGTGACCACGGGACGACCGTGTCACGGAACGCCACCTCCGCACCGAACCGCGCAGAGTTGACCCAGGATCGACGTACCTTCACCGCAGAGCGCCGTAATCTCCTCACATTTGCCCGATTGCGGGCAGGACGCTTGCGTTCTTTCTCCGAGTACGCCACCATCTTCGTCGTGACCGCCACCCGGCCGTCCTCTTCGTTCGGTGATCTCCGCACCCATCTGACGCGCAGCACGTCGCTGAGCCCATCCGAGGCTGAGCGCGTGATCGCCGAGGTGCTCGCCTACTTCGACGAGGACGTCGCCGTGTTCGTGCGGCGCCGGCACAGCGAGCTCCAGTCCCGTGGCATGCGCAACGACCAAGCGTTCCAACGGATCTCGGACGAGCTCGTCGGCCGGCGGTTCACCCCGCCTGCGCTGTCGCTCCGGCAGCTGCGCAGGATCGTTTACACGTAGGAGGAATCCCCACGTATGTGTGGCATCGTTGGCTACGTCGGCACCCGTAACGGAGTGCCCATCGTTCTCGAGGGGCTTCAGCGCCTGGAATACCGCGGATACGACTCGGCGGGCATCGCCGTGGCCGGACCGAGCGGGCTCAAGGTCCACAAGGCCAAGGGCCGGATCGCGGACCTGAAGACCGACCTTCCCAAGCGGATCAAGGGCTCGCCCACGATCGGGCATACGCGCTGGGCGACGCACGGCGCGCCGACCGACGAGAACGCCCATCCGCACATCGACTTCAGCGGCCGGTTCGCGGTCGTCCACAACGGGATCATCGAGAACGCGCCCCAGATCAAGGAGCGCCTGCTCGCCGACGGGATCGTGCTGAGCTCGGAGACCGACACCGAGCTCGTCGCGCACCTGATCGGCCAGGCTGCGGCCGACCACGACGACCCCGTCGACGCGCTGCGCGCGGCGCTGCGGAACGTCGAAGGCGCCTACGGCCTCGCCCTGCTCGACTCCAAGTACCCCGATCGCGTGATCGTTGCCCGGCTCGGCAGCCCGATCGTCCTCGGTCTCGGCGACCGCGAGATGTACGTCGCCTCCGACGTCGGGGCGATCGTTCGCCACACCAAGCAGGTCGTGCACCTGGAGGACGGCGAGATCGCGCTGCTGGAGCCGGACGGCTTCACCACGTCGACGCTCGACAACCGGCCGGTCCAGAAGGTCTCCGAGCGCGTCGAGATGGACGCCGACGACTTCGATCTCGGGTCGTACGACCACTTCCTCCGCAAGGAGATCGGCGAGCAGCCGGAGGCCGTCGAGCGCACCCTCAGCGGCCGACTCGACGACCGCTTCTCGACGATCAAGCTCGGCGGGCTCAACCTCGAGCCGAACGAGCTGCGGTCCTTCAAGCGCGTCTACATCCTCGGCTGTGGCTCGGCCTACTACGCCGGCGAGGTCGGCGCCCAGCTGATCGAGGAGCTGGCCCGGATCCCCGCCACCGCCGAGCCCGCCAGCGAGTTCCGATACCGCAACCCGGTGATCGATCCCGACGGGCTGTACATCGCCGTCAGCCAGTCCGGCGAGACCGCCGACACGCTCGCCGCGGTCGAGGAGCTGACCCGCAAGGGCGCCCGCGTCCTCGGCGTCATCAACCAGGTCGGCAGCGCGATCGCGCGGGCCAACAACGGCGGCATCTACATCCACGCCGGCCCGGAGGTCTCGGTCGCGTCGAGCAAGAGCTTCACGGCGACCTGCGTCGCGTTCGCGATGCTCGCCGTCCACATGGGGCGGATCCGCGATCTGTCCCCGGCCGACGGCGATCGTCTGATCCAGGCCCTCCGCGAGCTCCCGGCGAAGATCGCCGCGATCCTCGAGCAGGAGGACAAGATCATCGAGGCGGCGACCTGGCTCGCCCAGTTCGACAACGCGATGTTCATCGGCCGCGTGCGCGGTTGGCCGATCGCCCGTGAGGCGGCCCAGAAGATCAAGGAGGTCGCCTACATGCACGCCGAGGCGTACCAGGCGGCCGAGCTGAAGCACGGTCCGCTGGCCCTGATCTGCGAGCAGATGCCGGTCGTGGCGGTGGTCCCCGACGACGAGCTGGGCGAGAAGCAGCGCTCGACGCTGCACGAGATCCGGGCCCGCAGCGGACCGATCCTCGCAATCGGCCACCAGGAGCTGCCGATCGAGCTGGCCGAGCGCACGATCGTCGTGCCGCGGACCGAGCCGGAGCTCGATCCGATCCTGCTCAACATCCCGTTGCAGCTGCTGGCCTACCACGCGGCGCTGCACCTGGAGCGGGACATCGACAAGCCGCGCAACCTCGCCAAGAGCGTCACGGTCGAGTAGCGGCTGGGTGCAACGGGTGCCGTCGTCGGCGATGGCACCCGAACCGCGCCTGCGTCCGCGTCAGCGGACGATGAGCGTCGCCTAGGGCTGCGCGACCGGGGTGTGTCGGCGGGCCGGGCCGGCAACCTGCCAGGCCCAGACCACGACCACCCAGGTCAGGGTCGCCAGCAACACGTGCAGCCAGACCAGGCCCCCGGGCAGGTGCAGGCCGTACTGGATCAGGCCGATCATGCCCTGCACGCCGACGAGCATCCCGGCGAGGGTGAGCGTCAGGGTCAGGCGCTCGCCTGCTCCACGGGCCTTCGCGATCGACCAGACGACGACGATCGCGACCCCGAAGATCGCGGCGATCGCGCCGTGCCGCTGCACGATCCACTCGAGGGTGCCGGTGCCGTGGACGTCGAACCGCTTGACGATGTCACCGGTGCCTTCGCCGCCGCTGTTGGGTCCGGCCGCGGTCGCGAGCGTGCCGGCGACGAGCGCCAGGAACCCCAGCGGAAGCAGGACCTGAACGGCGCGCGCGGTCAGTCGGTCCTTCGCCTGGTGCTCGCGCGGGGCCTTCGTCCCCTGGCCGGCCCGCCAGGTGAGCAGCGCTGCGGGGACCAGCAGGAACGTGATCGACGCCATGTAGTGGACGCTGATCCAGATCCAGTCGAGGTCGTACAGCACGCTCATGCCCCCGATGACCGCCTGCACGGCGATCCCGCCGAGCAGGCCCAGGGACAGGAGCAGCAGGTCCTTGCGGTAGGTGACGAGCGTGAGCGCGCAGAAGATCGCGAAGATCGCAGACGCGCTGACGCCGAAGGTCAGCATCCGGTTGCCGAACTCGATGAAGGTCGGGGCGTGGGCCTCGGTGGGCAGCACCCGCGTGTCGCACTTCGGCCAGTTCGAGCAGCCGAGGCCGGAGCCGGTCACCCGGACCAGCGCGCCGGTCAGCATGATGCCGACGTTCGCGGCCAGGGCGATCCGGGCGGCGAGCAGCATCCGTTCGGGACTCGTCTGGATGCGGCGTCGCAGCCCTTGCGCGAAGCGCGGGCCCGAGGCGGGAGGGGCGGCGGCGGTGCGGGCCATTGCTCGACAGGATGCCGGATCCCGACCCGAGACTGCCGTTCGGCCGAAGGCGGCGGCGCGGGTCGAGGCGACGGCGAACGCGATCAGTGAACGACGATCGTCCGGATCGGGGACGTGCCGGTGGCGTACGGGTAGTCGCCGGAGCGCCGGGCGCGGACGCGCATCTGGAATCGTGCCGGGCCCGGGTTGCGGAACCGGTACCGGGCTGCGAAGCGCCCGTCCTTGTGACTGCGGACGGTCCGGAACGTAATCCACCGGCCGCCCGGGTTCCGCGCTTGCAGCTCGACCACCTTGCCCATCGCCGGCAGCGGCCGCCCGACGAGCGTGCCCGTCAGCCGCACCGACTGGCCGCGACGGGCGCTCTTGCGGCTCAGTCGCAGCCGGAGCGGTGTCCGGACCTTCAACGTGAGCGTGCGTGTGGCTGCGGGCGTCGCGTCTCGCAAGTGCCGGTGGTACGCCAGGCGGATCGAGCGCGAGCTGACGCCGGCGGGCTGCTGCCAGCGGAACCGACCGTCGCGATCCGTCTTCAGCGAGTCACGCTCGAACGACGGCGAGCGCCGCGCGTCGCGCGTGATCGTCACGCGAACCAAGGCGTCCCGAATCGGCTGTCCGTTGGCCGTGGTCAGCTGTCCATTCAGCGTCGGGCGCTGGTTGTGACGGATCGTCTTGACCAGGTCCTCTCGCCCGCCCCAACGCGCTCGCAACCGCGCATCGGCGGTGGCGGGCGAGCCGTTCTCCGGCCCGAGGTCGGCGGACCCCGCCGCGGCGGGATCGCCAATTCCCGCCGCCCCGGAGCCGCCGCCGACGGCGCTTCTCCGGAGGGTCTTGGTCGCCGGGCCGTAGGCGGTGGTCTGGTTCCCCGCCGCGTCCTCGACGATCACCCGCACGGAATGCGCTCCTTCCGGCAGGTCGCTCGTCGAGATCGTCTGCACGCCTCCGACACTGCCTGGGCAGGGCTTCGGAGAGAGGAACACGCGCTCACGCCCCGGCCAGCTGACGCACGGGGCGCCGGCCAGGTTCACCCAGCTCCGGAGCTGCCCATCGACCTCGACCCCGAGCCGATAGACCCCGCCGCCGTTGTCGCTCGCCGCGATCGAGATCCCGGTCGGACCGGTCCAGACCGCCTCCGAGACCGCATCGCCCGATACCGCGGTCACGGTCGGCGACTCGCGATCCTGCAGCGTGAAGGTCCCGCGGTAGATGTTCAGGCGAGCTGGGGCGCCGTCGGGGCCGGGACTGCATTTCCGACCGAGAAGACCCGTATCTCCGCAGCCGATTTGGGCCACTATTGATGCCGAATCTCGTCCCGCGAAACTAAGAACATGCCGCGAGACCGGACCAGACCCGATGAATCGCGCATCGTAGTCTGGGTCTTTTTGGTCCGCGGTGGCAAGCGTTAGATCCCCGAAGATCGGCTGGGTTGCGTTCGCTACCCGCACGTACCCATCGAAGTCCACGACGTATTCACGGACTACCGTGAATGACGGGGCAACAAACTCCCATCGTGCCCATGAGGGCGTCGGCTGCATCGCCGTGCGTGCGATCTCGAGCGCTAGGGCGCGACCGGACGGGCAAGCATCGACGTTTTGATTTCCACCGAAGGAGCTCATGTTGACTTCTGTCGACCTCCAGCCGCCACCTGCATCCCGCGTCACCGCCGGCGTCCCGTCCGGCGCTCGACACGTCCAGACCTCGTAGGTCCCGGCGCGTGCGTCCGCGCAGAAGGCCAGCATTCCCGCCGCAGGGATCGCTGCGGCCAGCCCCACGCAAGCGCTGCGCAACATCTTTCGGGTCTCCATCGTAGGCATCACTGAGGTAGACCCGGCAAGAGCCACGTCCACGCCCCCCGATGTCTACCGGAGGCTGCCGCTAGTAGGCAAACGGCAGCGACGCCGCGACCGCCTCGAGCCGCGGACCCGTCGCGTCGCGCTCCGATACCTGGATGTCAGCGGCGGGAAGCGGCCAGGCGACGCCGACCTGCGGGTCGTCATAGGCGATCCCCCGCTCGACCTCGCCCGAGTAGTAGCGGGTCTGCTTGTAGAGGACGTCGGCGATCTCGCTCTTGACGCAGAACCCGTGGGCGAAGCCAACCGGCACGTACAGCACGTGCATGTTCTCGTCGGTCAGGTCGAAGCCCTCCCACTTGCCGTAGGTCGGTGACCCCTGGCGCAGGTCGACGATCACGTCCCAGATATGGCCGCGGCCGCAGCGCACGAGCTTGGCGCAGCCATCGCCGATCTGGAAGTGCAGCCCGCGCACGACGCCGTACGACGAACGCGAGTGGTTGTCCTGGATCCAGTGGTCGTGGATACCGGCCTCGGCCAGCGCGCTCTCCCGGAACGTCTCGCAGAAGAAGCCCCGATCGTCGGGGAACACTCGCGGGACGAGCAGCTTGGCGTCGGGGAGCGTCGTGTCGCGGAGTTCCATCGCCCGGGAGCGTATCCGTCAGTCCGAGAGCCAGTCGCGGAGCGCCGCGTCCATCCGGGCGCCCACCGCCGACCAGTCGTAGCGCTCGGCGATCCGGGCCCGCCCGCGTTCGCCCATCGCCTGCGCGGCGTCCGGATCGTCCAGCAACGCGAGAACCGCGTCGGCGAACGGCCCCACGCCGTCGGCGATCCGCAGGTGCTCGCCGTCGGTGACCTCGATGCCCTCCGCCCCGACCGGGGTCGCCACCAGCGCCCGCCCCGCCGCCAGCGCTTCCAGGACCTTGAGCTTTGTGCCCCCTCCCGAGAGCAGCGGGGCGACCGTGACCTGAGCGGCCGCGAGGTGCGGCTCAAGCTCCGGGACGCGCCCGGTCACGACGACCCCGTCGCGCTCCCCCAGCCGCAGTACCTCGGGACCCGGCCCACCGCCCACGATCTCCACGGTCGCATCCGGGCGCGTCCGTCGCACCAGCGGCAGCACCTCGTCCACGAACCAGACGACGGCCTGCGCGTTGGGCGGGTAGCTCATGGTTCCGGTGAACACGATCCGTCCCGGCCGCTCCTGCTCGTGCCCGATCGACGCCAGTGCGCCGACGTCGGTGCCGTTGGGAACCACGTCCGATCGCACGCCCCAGCGGCGGGTGACGGTCTCGGCGTCCTCCGCCGAGCAGGTGAACGCCCGCGAGAGCCGCGGTGCGTTGCGCGCCATCTCGCGCCGGACAAGCGCGGCGTCGCGCACCAAGCGACGCCGGGCGACGCCGCGCTCGCTCGCGGCCCGTCCGAGGATCAGCGCGTCGGTGAGGTTGTGGAACACCATCCCCGCTGGTAGGTCCGGAGGCAGCACTCGGAGCCACTCGATCGCCCAGTCGTGCTCGACGACGACCGCATCCCACCGCTGGGTCAGCGCCTCGCGCAGAACCGGACGCATTTCGCGGAGGTAGACCTCGGCCTGCCACGCCTGCCAGGAGCGGCTGACGGCGCGCACCGCAATCCGCGGATCGGAGAGCATTGCGTCGAGCGCCTCGCGGGCGCGCGACTGCGGCCGGGGAACGGAGCACAGCACGATGCCGTCCCCCGCCAGGCTGCTCCCGCGCTCGATCGCGTCGGACGAGCCCGGCGCGACCAGCGTGATGTCCCAGCCACGGAGCCCGAGTTCGCGCACGACCCGGAACAGGCGGACCTCGCCCCCGTTGCCCGCTGGGTCGGGATGCTCCGGCGAGAGCAGCAAGATCCGCGGCTCAGCCACGAGCGTTCCAGAGACGTGCGGGCTCGCCCATCGCAGCGACGTAGACAGCTTCCAGGTCACTCGCCACCTCGTCCCAGGTGGGAACCTCGGGCGCGGACGGCTCGGCTCCGGAGGCTCTGGCCCGGGCCAGAGCCTCCGGGAGCTGTTCATCGCGGGCGACGACCTGCACGTGCGTGGGCCACCGGCGCTGCAGCTCACGTTGCTGCGGCAAGTCGGAGAGCACGCAGGGCGTGCCGACAGCGAGCGCCTCCAGCACCGCCAGGCTCATGCCCTCGGCCTCACTGAGATGGATCAACGCGTCGGCTCCGGCCACCAGCGAAAGCAACGCCGCCTGGTCCGTCACCTCGCCGATCCAGCGACCGCCGGTCGCCCGAACCGTACCCTCGAACGACTGGCGCTGATCGGCCGGCCCGTCCCAACCGCCGACGACGACGTACGGCGCGACACCGCGTAGTGCCCGGGCGATCGCCAGCTGGCGCTTGCGCTCCGAGACCGCCCCGACCGTCACCACGTAGCGCTCGGGCAGCGGCTCACCGTCGAATGTCGACTGCGGGCCAACGCCATCGGGCAGATCGACACCGTTGCCGACCACACTGATCGGTGCGCAACCGCCTCGCCCGACGCGCCGCAGGAACGTGGCCTCCCATGCCGTCAGCGCGACGAGCTGGTCGGCCCGTCGGACCATCGCGGCCAGGACCCGCGGCTCGAATGCCGGGATCGGCAAGCGGGTGGCCAGCAACAGCCGCCGCTCGCGGGCAACGGGCACCACCACCACCGGCGAGATCACCAGCCGCGCCGGGTGGCGCCGCCAATGGCCGAGCACGTGCCCAACATCGGCCGCGGGACCAAAGACGTGCAAGACGTCGAACTCCCAGTCCGCGGGTGCGGCGGCGACCAGCCGCGCATCGTGCCCGCGACAGTTGAGCGCCTGCGCGGTGCGATCCACTTGCAGCTCGAGGCCGCCGCCGCCGAGCACCGCGGGCACCCCACCCAAGAGCGCGACGCGGAGGCCCTGACGACGGTCTGACACCGGCACGACTCTAGTATGGGTCGCCGTGCCTGCCCCCCGTGACGTCGATCTCGGCCTCGCCGCCTTCGTCGCCGAGTCTCCCGTCCACCGGCCTCCGATCCTCGATCAGGTGGCTCGCTTCGCAGCGTCGCTCCCGAGCGGCTCGGTCGTACTGGATGCCGGCGCAGGTCAGGCGCCGTACCGCAAGCTGTTCGCGCACTGCGACTACCGGACCCAGGACTGGCCCTCCTCACCGCACGAGCGGGCGAGCGACGCCGACATCGTGGCGGACCTTCGCAGCCTGCCCGTCGACGACAACAGCTTCGACGCCCTGCTGTGCACCGAGGTCCTCGAGCACGTCGAGACCCCGTGGGAGGCAGCCGCGGAGCTGCGCCGGGTCCTCAGGCCCGGAGGCCGGCTGCTCGTGACGGTGCCGTTCGTCGGGGAGCTTCACGAGGAGCCGCACGACCACTACCGGTACACGTCGCACGGCCTCCGCGGGCTGCTTGAGCGGGCGGGCTTCACCGTCGACGATGTCGTTCCCCTGACCGGCTACTTCCGCACGATCACGCACCTGCTGCGAATCGGCGGAACCGCGTTCCGACCGACCGATCGCGCCGCGACGTTGGCGACGCGGTTGCTCGCGTTCTCCCTGCTCGTGCTCTCCAAGCTGCTGGAGCGGCCGGCACGACGACTCGACCGCCTGGACCGTCGCCACGCGCTGCCGATCGGATGGGCCGCGAGCGCACACGTGCCGGACGCCCGTGACTGACCGGGCCTCCAACCGGCTCGGGGCCGGCGCCGCCACCGCGGTCGCCCAGGTCCTGTCGATGGTCGGGTCGTCGATCCTGGGGCTGCTGATCGCACGGGAGCTCGGGAGCAGCGGCGCGACCGACGGGTTCTTCGCCGCAAACACCGTCTACGGGATCGCGCTGTTCGCCGCCCAGAGCCTGCGGACGACAGCACCGGCGTCGCTGATCGACCGCCGCCACGGCAGCTTCGCCGCCCACGTCCGGTCGGTGGCCGTCCTCGCCGCCGCCGCGCTGCTGCTGTTCGCGGTCGTCGCGGCGGCGTCCGACGTCCTCCTGCCGGACGCCGCCGCCCGCACCTTGAGGACGGCGCTGCTGATCCTCGCCCCGGCGGCCGTGGCCCAGCTCTACGGCGGGCTGTTCGCCGCCCGCTGCGCCGTCCTCGGCAGCTTTGCGCTACCCGCCCTCGCCTACGCCCTGGGCACGATCGTCATGGCGCTGGCCTTCGTCGCGCTGAAATCGTCGCTGGGCGTCGACGCGATCCCGACGGCGGTTGCCCTCGGCGCCCTCCTCAGCGCCGGGGCAATGGCTCTCATCTGGCGCCGCGCCGAGGCGAGCGCTCCCGATCCAGCCGCCGAGGAGGCCTCCGCTCCCCGTGTGAGGTCGTTGACGGGACGGCTGTTGCGCGGCGCGGTCCCGATCCTCGCCAGCCAGGTCGTGATCAGCGTCTCCACGTTCGCGGCGGGCCACACCGGCTCGGGCAACGGCACCCTCTACACCTACGGGATGCTCGCGGTCGCCGTGCTCACGGCGGTCGTCGCCTCACCGGTCTCGATCGTGCTGGCCGCCGACGTCGCCCGTACCTGGGACCGTCGGCCGAGCACGCTCTCGCCGTTGGTCCTCGGCACCTTCCGACTCGGGGCCGCCCTGCTTCCGGCGCTCGCCATCCCCACCCTGTTGCTGGGACCGCCGCCCGCCCGCTTCGTGATGACGGCGCTCTCCTACGGAGACGTCGACCAGGTGTTCCTGATCGCCTCGATCTTGACTCCGGTCGTCCTCGCCACCCTGCTGTCGATGGTCCCGCTGGTGGGCACGATCGCCGCCGACACGGTCGGCCGGGCGGGTCTCTGGTCGTTCGTGGTCGCCGCCACCCACGCCGTCGCGGCCGTCCTGGTCGCGAACCTCGGCTCGCTCACCGGGCTCGCCGTCGAGAGCTTCTTCGCCTCGATCGCGCTCTCGGCCGTGCCGGTGGTCGTCGCGCTCCGGGGCGAGGCGCTCCCCGTCATCGCCGGCGCCTTCCGGGTCACGGGACTCGTCGCACTACCCGGCCCTGCGGCGGCGCTCGCCACCTGGCTCGCTCTCGGCGGGACGACGAGCTTCGAGACCGGGGCCGCCGCGACGATGGTCGGCCTGCTCGTCCACCTGGTCGCCGTCTGGTCATTCGCGCGACAGGACGTGCTCGCGCTGTTGCCGACGCGGTTGCGTCGCCGAACCGCCAGCTGACGTCTGCGGCGGACGACGGGGCGCACTTGGGATACTCGATCGATGTCGGATCCCCTCGATCAGCCGTTCTCCGATCGCGTTGCCGGCCGCCGCGCGACGACCGGGCGCTGACCGGACCGTGCCCCCGATGCTCCGTGCCCTCCTGCCGTTCGTCCCGCCGCCTGAGGCCGTCCTCAACGGGCTGGTGAACCGGCTGCCGTTCGCCGCCTGGAGACTCCGTCTCTACCGGCTGCTCGGCGTTCGCCTCGAGGATCCGCGGACAGGCGTGGTGATGCTGCGGACCGAGGTCTGGTTCCCGCGTGGGCTGGAGCTCGGCGCGCGAAGCATCGTCGGACGCCACGCGCTGCTCGACGCCCGCGGCGGGATCACGATCGGGCGCGACGTCAACATCGGCAGCTACTCCCGGTTCATGACCGCCAAGCATCTGGTGAACGACCCCGACTTCGAGGCCGCCTACGGTCCGATCGTCGTCGGCGACCGCGTGTGGATCGCGATGGGCGTCACGGTGCTGGGCGGGGTCACGATCGGCGAAGGCGCGGTCGTCGCCGCCAACGCCACCGTGACCAAGGACGTGCCGCCGTTCGCGATCGTCGGGGGCACGCCGGCCACCGTGATCGGCGAGCGGAGTCGGGATCTCCGGTACGAGCTGTCCTACCGGCCGAACTGGCTCTGAGGTCGGGGCGACGACGCCCGCCGCGGGGCCCGTCCCTTAGGCTCCCCGGCATGCCGAAGCGCGCCCTCATCACCGGAATCACCGGCCAGGACGGCTCGTATCTCGCCGAGTTGCTGCTCGAGCAGGGGTATGAGGTACACGGAATGGTGCGCCGCGCATCGACCGAGAAGTTCGATCGGATCGAGCACCTGCGCGACAAGGTCACCCTCCACCAAGGTGATCTGCTCGACCAGCGCTCGCTCGTCGACACGATGCGCGCGGCGAACCCTGACGAGATCTACAACCTCGCCGCGATGAGCTTCGTCGGGCTGTCCTGGGTCCAGCCAACCCTGACGGCCGACTTCACGGGCGTGAGCGTCACCCGGGTACTGGAGGCGATGCGCGAAGCCGCGCCGGAGGCCCGTTTCTACCAGGCGTCGTCGTCCGAGATGTTCGGCAAGGTCCGCGAGGTCCCGCAGACCGAGGAGACCCCGCTGTACCCGCGCTCGCCGTACGGCGTCGCCAAGGTCTACGGCCACTTCATCACCGTCAACTACCGCGAGTCGTACGACCTGCACGCGACGTCGGGGATCCTCTTCAACCACGAGTCCCCGCGCCGCGGCCTCGAGTTCGTGACCCGCAAGATCACGTGGCACGCTGCCGCGATCAAGCTCGGGCTGCGCAAGGAACTCGCGCTCGGCAACCTCGACGCCAAGCGCGACTGGGGTTACGCCAAGGACTACGTCAAGGCGATGTGGCTGATGCTGCAGCAGGACGCGGCCGAGGACTACGTCATCGCCACCGGCCAGACCAACACCGTGCGCGAGTGCGTGCAGGTAGCGTTCGACGAGGCTGGCCTGGGCGACTTCGAGCAGTACGTACGGATCGACCCGCAGTTCGTCCGACCGGCCGAGGTCGACCTGCTGATCGGCGACCCGAGCAAGGCCAAGAAGGACCTCGGCTGGGTCCCGGAGACCAGCTTCGAGGAGCTCATCCGCCTGATGACCCGGGCGGACCTGGAGCTGCTGTCCAAGTAAGGCCGTCTCGGCAGACGCCCGCGGGCGTCTGCCCCTTCTTGCCCCTCTACGTCACAATCTCACGGCGGTGCACCGCAGCCGGTTTGACCGCAGAGGCTTCGACATTCGTTGCCAGCAGACGCAATCCAGGAACGCGTGCCAAACCTCTGTTGAGACGCCACAACGCGTCGGCCCGCCGGGTTACTGAGGGATGATCGACCGTGAGCGGCAAGGAGTTCGTTCGCCGCACCCAGTTCGGCTCAAACCCCGCAGCTTCAAGGGCCCAGCGGGTCGATCGGACCCCCCAGAGGGTGTCGTGCACTCGCATGCCGTGGTACGGCAATCCCCCTATACGGGCGACAAACTCCAACAGCGACGTTCTATTCGGGAGCTTGTACACGAGGAGCGTCCCGCCCGGGCGCAGGACACGCCGAAGCTCGAGCAGCGATTCGAGCGGCTGCGCGACGTGCTCCAAAACGCCGCATGACAGCACAACATCGAACGTCTCATCGGGATACGGCAAGCTGATGGGGTCATCGGACCGCATGGCCGATAGGTCCGGGAAGAGTTCGAACGGGCGGACCTCCGTACCGTCAGCTTCCGGATCGAAATCAAAGGAATCGACTTGCGCCCCCTGATCCACCATCCGCTTCGAGAGCTGCCCTTCTCCGCAGCCCCAATCGAGGACTCGTCCGCTTCCGGCCGCCGCAACGGCCTCACGCGCGATTTCGTCGTACTCCCGCACCTGGAGCGCCGCCGTGAGGTTCGCATTGATGAGATTCGCCATCTGCCCAGGACGCTAGCGGCTGCTTCGGCCCCTCGTTCCCCGATGGGCCGCAATCCCCTCGTCTAATGCGCATCTGCCTCGTCTACGACTGCCTCTACCCCTGGACCGTGGGCGGGGCCGAGCGGTGGTACCGGAATCTCGCCGAGCGACTCGCCGCCGACGGTCACGAGGTCACGTACCTCACGTTGACGCAGTGGGATGCCGGCGACGCGCCCGAGCTGGAGGGCGTCGAGGTGATCCCCGTCGGGCCGCGGATGGAGCTGTACGTCGGCGACCGGCGGCAGATCGGGCCGCCGGTGCGGTTCGGCCTCGGGGTCTTCCTGCACCTGTTGCGGCACGGCCGACGCTACGACGTCGTCCACACCGCGTCGTTCCCCTACTTCTCGCTGCTCGCGGCCGCCGTCGCCCGGCCGCTCGGCCGGTTCCGGATCAGCTGCGACTGGCACGAGGTCTGGAGCCGCGAGTACTGGACCGAGTACCTCGGCGGGCTCGGCGGGCGGATCGGCTGGACGATCCAGCGGCTCTGCGCGTGGGTCCCGCAGACCGCCTACGCGTTCAGCCGGCTCCACGCCACCCGCCTCCGCGGCCTCGGCCTGCGCGGCGACGTCACCGTGCTCACCGGCGAGTACGCCGGGGCGCTCGAACCGCCGCCGGCCACGCCGCCCGCCGATCCGCCGACCGTCGTCTACGCCGGCCGGATGATCCCGGAGAAGCGGGCCTGGCTGGTCGTCGACGCGATCGCCGAGGCCCGGCAGCGGGTGCCAGACCTGCGGGGCCGGATCTTCGGGGCCGGGCCGGAGGCGGAGCGCGTCGCCGCGCGGATCGCCGAGCTCGGGCTGCAGGACGTCGTCGAGATGCCCGGGTTCGTCGACGCGGAGGTGATCGACGAAGCGATGCGGACCGCGCTCTGCGTCGTCCAGCCGTCCTCCCGCGAGGGATACGGGATGGTCGTCGTCGAAGCCTCCGCCCACGGAGTCCCCGCGATCGTCGTCGCGGGCGAGGACAACGCCGCGGTCGAGCTGATCGACGAGGGCCGCAACGGGTTCGTCGCCGCCGAGCCGACCGGCCCCTCGATCGGTGCGGCGATCGCATGCTGTCACCAGCAGGGCGAGGCGCTGCGCACCGGCACCCGCGAGTGGTTCGCGGAGAACGCCGAACGACTCTCGATCGACAGCTCCCTGCGGACCGTCGCCGCCGGCTACGCCAGCGCCCGCTCGTAGCTGCGGACGGTCTGCACGGCCGTCCGCTCCCACGAGAAGCTCTGCGCCCGCGCCAGCCCGCGGGCGCTGAGCTGCTCGCGCAGCCGCTCGTCCCCCAGCAGCCGCTCGATCGCCCCCCGGATCGCCGCCGGATCGGCCGGATCGAAGAGCAGCGCCGCGTCACCGGCGACCTCGGGCATCGACGCCCGATCCGCGCAGGCCCCCGGCACCCCCCGCGCCATCGCCTCCAGCACCGGCAGCCCGAAGCCCTCGTAGAACGACGGGAAGACGTGCCCCGCGCACGCCCGCCACAGCCCCTCGACGTCCGCCTGCGGCAGCCAGCCGGGGAACCGCACGTCGTCACCGACATTACGGGCCGCAGCACGGAGCAGCAGCGCCGGTTCGTGCTCGGTCGCGTAGCCCGGAACGACCAGCAGCGGACGGCGCTCCGGCGGCATGCCCGCCAGCGCGTCAATCAGGCCCTCGACGTTCTTGTGCGGCCGTTTCGCCGCCATACTCAGCAGGATCGGACGATTACCGAGGCCCAGCCGCGCACGGAGCGCGCTCTCCGGAGTGACCGGGCTCCCGACGGCAGGCAGCGTCGTCGCCTGGTGCACGACGTCGATCGTGTCCGCCGCCCTCCCCACCGACCGGACGATGTCGTTCTTCGTCGACCGCGAGATCGCGATCACCCGCCGCGACGCGTGGATCGCCGCCGGCACCAGCACCCGCATCCCGAGGCCCCGCAGCCCGAAGTGCGCGTCCGGCGCTACCGCGTAGTGCAGGTCGTGGACCGTCGTCACGCGCGGCGGCCCGCCGGCCAGCCGCCCCGGGCCGGTCGAGGCGAGGCTGTGGACCAGGTCCGCGCCGAGCTCGCTCGCCAGCCGCGGCACGTGGCGCTGCTCGCCCCAGATCCACTGCTTGCGGTCCCGCGCGTCGACGTCGGCGACGACCGAGCGGACCGCACCGCTCCACGGCGCGTCGCGGTCCTCTGCTGCCACCCGGTTGATGATCGCGACCGGCTCGATGCCGTCGATCGCGGCCAGCCGCGGCAGCAGCTCACGCGCGTAGACCTCCATCCCACCGGTCTCACCGGGCACCAGGTAGATCAGGTTCAGTGCGAGACGCAGAGCGGAAGACACGGCGCCGGCATCGTCGCACGGCGGCTCGGGAGACCGCGCGTCGCGGTTCCGGGCACCCCGGCACCGGGCACCGCGGGGAGTGCGTGACGTGGCTGCGCGGCACGCGTCTCGCCACCGCCGACCCCTACCCGGCGCCGCCTGCCGGCATCGGCGACGGGCACCGCGACCTGTCGATGACGCGTCGCCGCGCGGACATCAACTACTCTGCGGCTCGGTTCTCGCGCGCGGCAGCAGCGCCTCGGCCGCGCGGGGGTTCCGCGCGCCCGCTTGCGAGGCCCTCCTCCGGCATGTCCAAGAATCTCGCCATCGTCCCCGCGTACAACGAGGTGGACGCGATCGCCGCGACCGTCGCGGATCTGCGCGCGAACGCGCCCGACTTCGACGTGGTCGTCGTCGACGACGGGTCGACCGACGCCACCGGCGAACGGGCCCGAGCGGCCGGCGCCGAGGTCGTGCTGCTGCCCTTCAACCTCGGGATCGGCGGGGCGGTCCAGGCCGGCTACCTCTACGCCCAGGAGCAGGGCTACGACGTCGCCGTCCAGGTCGACGGGGACGGGCAGCACGCCGCCGAGGAGATCCACAAGCTGCTGCGCCACCTCCAGGCGCACCCCGAGCTGAACATGGTCACCGGATCGCGGTTCATGACCGACGATCGCAACGGCTTCCAGTCGTCGGCGGCCCGTCGGGTCGGGATCCGCTTCTTCAGCGTCCTGCTCTCCACGATCACCCGCCAGAAGGTCACCGACCCGACGTCGGGCTTCCGGATGTGCGACCGCACGGCGATCGAGCTGTTCGCCCGCGACTACCCGCACGACTACCCCGAGGTCGAGGCCGTGCTGATGCTGCACGCCCACCGACTCTCGCGGGAGGAGGTCCCGGTCACGATGCGGGCCCGGACGACCGGCGCCTCGTCGATCCGGCCGTGGCACTCCGGGCTCTACATGGTCAAGGTGCTGCTGGCGATCTCGATCGGGCTGCTGCGGGCACGACCCAACGTCGAGGCGGGGGACCCCGCCGCGGTCACCGGCGAACACGGGATCTAGGCGAACAGACGTGCAGACCCAACTCCAGATCGTCTCGATCATCGTCAGCCTCGGGCTGCTGCTGATCGTCTTCGAGCTCGTCCGGCGCCGCCGGTTGCTCGAGCGCTACGCGCTGCTGTGGCTGTTCACCGCCGTCGTGCTGCTCGGCCTGTCCGTCTGGGGCGACCTGCTCAACCAGGTCTCCCGGGCGATCGGCATCACCTACGGGCCGTCGGCCCTGTTCGCCGTCGCGCTCGGGTTCATGACGATGCTGCTGCTGCACTTCTCGATCGTGATCTCGCGGCTCGGGGAGCAGAACAAGGTGCTGGCCCAGAGCGTCGGGTTGCTCCAGCGACGGCTCGAGCATCTGGAGCGACGCTCCGACGAGCCGGCCTCCGGGGACGAGGCCGCGACCGGCTCCGACGCCGACCACGCCCGGTGAGCACCACACCCACGGCCACGACCACGGCCGCCGCGCAGGACACGTCCGACCCGGCGATCGCCGTCGTGATCGTCACCTACAACAGCGCCGGTGACGTCCACGCGACGCTCGCCGCACTCGCCGACCAGCTGCGCGAGTCGGACGAGCTGCTCGTCGTCGACAACGGCTCGACCGACGGGACGGCCGACGTCGTCCGCCGTGAGCTGCCCCGCGCGCGGGTGATCGAGACCGCGCGCAACGCCGGGTTCGCCGAGGGTTGCAACATCGGCGTCGACGCCAGCCACGCCGAGCTGGTGCTGCTGCTGAATCCGGACACGGTCCCCCAGCACGGCTTCCTCGACGAGCTGCGAGCGATCGCCGCGAGCCACCCGAGCTGGGGCACCTGGCAGGCCCTGGTGACGCTGCCCGGCGGGACCGTGGTCAACACCCAGGGCAACCTCGTCCACTTCCTCGGCTTCGGCTGGGCCGGCGGCAACGGGCGGCCGGTCAGCGAAGCGCCGGCCCAGCCGGTCGAGGTCGGCTTCACGTCCGGCGCCGCGATGATCGTGCGCCGTGAGGCCTGGGCGTCCGTCGGGGGCTTCCAGCCGCACTACTTCATGTACGGCGAGGACCTCGACCTGTCGCTGCGGCTGCGGCTGCGGGGATGGGGTGTCGGCATCGCCCCCGCCGCCCGCGCCACGCACGACTACGAGTTCACCAAGGGCGACTACAAGTGGTTCCACCTCGAGCGCAACCGCTGGTGGACGATCGTCGGCAGCTACCCGTCGCGCCTGCTGTGGCTGCTGCTGCCGGCCCTGCTCGTCTTCGAGCTGGCGCTGCTGCCGCTGGCCTGGCGGGCGGGCTGGCTGGGGCCCAAGCTGCGGGCGCAGCGACGGGTCGTGCGCGACCTGCCGGCGATGCTGCGGCACCGACGGGCCGTCCAGGCCGCGGCGACCGTCGACGCCCGGGCCTTCGCCGCCGGCCTGACCAGCAGCCTCGATTCCCCGTTCCTCGCCGCCGCCAACGCGATCCCCGGCGTGGCCGGGGCGCAGGGGCTGTTCTGGCGCATGGTCCAGCGGCTGCTCTGAGCGGTCGCTCAGCGGGTCGCTCCACCTGGGGTCCTTGTTACCATCCGCGACTCGTGAACGCTTCTCCTTCGCGCCTAGGGCGCTGGCGACGGTCCGTCCCGGCGCCACTAGCGGCGCTGCTGCTCGCCGTTCTTGCGCTTGGCCTGGCGTGGAACCTCGTCCTTCCCGCCAACCAGGCTCCCGACGAGCTCTCCCACATCGGGTACGCCCAGCACCTCGCCGAGACCAGCTCGCTCCCAGGGCACGACCCCACGGGACAGATGATCTCGACCGAGGAGCAGCTGGCCCTGGACTCCTCCAACGGGGTCAACGCCGCCGCGCTGCTCGAAGTCGACATGAACTGGAGCGCCCAGGCGTTCGACCAGTGGCGCCGCGCCAGCGACGCGCTGCCGGCGAGCGACCGAACCAACGGCGACGGCCCGAACCCGGCGTCGGGCAACCCGCCGCTCTACTACCTGACCGTCGTTCCCGCCTACCTGCTCGGCGCCGGCGGCGACTTCTTCACCCGCCTGACCCTGATGCGGCTGGTCTCGCTGCTGTGGCTGCTCGTCGCCGTTACCGGCGCCTGGCTGCTCGCGGGCGAGCTCTTCAAGCGCAACCGGCTGATGCAGCTCGGCGTGGCCGGCTTCGTCGGCCTGGCGCCGATGAACCAGTTCATCTCCAGCTCGGTCAACCCCGACGCCGCCGTCTTCGCCAGCTGGGCCCTGACGATGTGGCTCGCGGTCCGGCTGCTGCGACGGGGGATCAGCACGAAGGGCGTGCTGGCCCTGTTCCTGACCGTCGGCGCCGCCTGCGTGATCAAGGCGACCAGCCTCGCGCTCGTCCCCGCCGTCCTGGTCGTCTTCCTGATCGCGCTGCTCCGGGCCCGGCGCAAGCCCGAGCCCGCCAGCGCCGGCGAGCTGGCCGGCACGATCGGGCTGGCCGGCGTCGGCCTCGGGGCGACCTTCGGCGTCTGGACGCTGATCTCGCGCCTGTCGGGGACGGCCGCCTCGGCGCAGGCCGCCGACGTGACCCAGGGCGGGCTCGACGTCAGGGAGTTCCTCTCCTACCTCTGGCAGTTCTACCTGCCCAAGCTGCCGTTCCAGGACCCGATCCCCAGCCAGGCCCCGCTGCCGGTCTACGAGTTCTTCGTCAAGGGGTCCTGGGGCGCCTTCGGCTGGCTCGAGGTCCTGTTCGCGAACTGGGTCTACGTGCTGCTGGCGGTCCTGACCGTCGCGGTCGGCGCGCTCGCCGTGCTTGGCCTGTGGAGGGACCGCCGCGGGCTCGACTGGGCGATCGTCGCGTTCTTCGTCCTGATCGCCGGGGCGCTGCTCGCCGGCCTCCACCTGACCGAGTACCAGAAGGGCCGCACCTCGTTCATCCAGGGCCGTTACCTGCTGCCGCTCGCCCCGCTCGCCGGGCTCGCCTTGATGCGGGCCGTGCGCTGGGTCCCGGTGCCGCGTCAGAGCGCGCTCGTCGGCGCGTCGATCGCCGGCCTGCTCGTGCTCAACCTGTTCTCGCTCGGCCTCGTCCTGGACCGCTTCTATGCGTAGGTCGACGTCGGCCTTCCTCGGTGTCGTGCTCGTCGGCGTGGTCGGGTTCATCGTCCTCGCCTGGACCACGACGACCCGCGACGCCTTCTCGCTCAACGCCCCGCGAAGCACCCCCGCCGTCGTGGTGAAGGCGGGCCAGGAGGCCTGCCAGACGCCGGTCGACGTGCCCGTCGGCGGAGCGTTCAACGCGGTCAACCTGCAGATCGGCACCTACCACCGTCCCGGTCCGGCGATCGACGTCAGCGTCCACGACCAGCGGGGCCGCGTCCTGGCCCGGCGCACGTTCCCCGCCGGCTACCCCGACCTCAGCCGGCCGGACATCGACCTCGGCCAGCGCTTCGACGGCCGCGGCTACCGCGTCTGCTTCCGCAACCGGGGCCCGCACAAGATCGCGATCTACGGCACCGGCGGCGCCGCCGTGGGGTACTCGGAGGTCGAGATCGACGGCGAGGCCGTCCCGTTCGACATGGCCCTGGTCTTCAAGCGCGACTCGCACTCGGTGGGCTCGATCGCGGGCACGATCGGCGACCGGGCCACGCTCTTCCGCTCGCCCCGCCTCTCCGGCACCGTCTACATCGGCCTGCTCGTGCTGCTGCTCGCCGCCGCTGGCGGCGGCCTGTTCGTGGCGCTGCGCCGCTCGGAGCCCGTCCCGAGCTCCGACGAGGCCGACCGGACGGCGTAGAACCGGCACTGGACGGTGGGCTAGCCGAAGGTTGTGAACCCGGCGTCACCACCCGGACACACGACCTATACAGACGCCGAGATCACGCCGATAGCGTGGATCGCACCCATGGCTATCCATCCCGTCCTGAGAACCGTCCCACCCCTCCTCCTCGCCCTCGCGATCGGTGCTTCGAGCGCCCAGGCCGCGCCGCTCAGCGCCTCCGCGCTGAAGGCGAAGAACGACAACATGTGCACCGACGCGGGCACGATGGCGAAGGGCCTCGGGGGCGGCGGCGCCTCGGGCGTCCGCCGCACCTCGGGTCCGGCCACGCGGACCACCCTCTACCTGCCTGACGCCGCCTACGCCGTCCGGCGCTGCTCCCCTGCCGGCCGGTTCGAGGGGGCGAAGCTCTACGAGCTCCGCACCACGACCAAGGACCGCCAGGAGTACGTCCTCGGCACCTCGATCGAGCCGCGGCCCGACGGTAGCCTGACCACGACCCACCTCGACTACATCTCCCCCGCGGATCCGCAGGCCGAGCAGAAGTGGGCCGCGGCGCACAAGAGCGGACCGACGGTCGAGCCGCCCGACGACGCGCGCCTCCTCACGGACAAGCAGCCGCAACCCCCGGCGCCCCGCCAGAGCCGCAGCCAGGATCCGGCCAAGTGCTTCAACAACAGCTACAACACGATCGTCAACTGGCCCAACGACGCCAACGTGCACAGCTGGTGGCCCGCCCGCGGATACACCTACTACACGAACCTCTGGAACGCGAGCTGGGACAACCTGGTCGGGGGCGGCATGGCCACCATCGACGGCCGTTGGAATTCCTGTGGATTCGCGATCAACCCGCGGACCGCATCCAGCTGGGGCGGGTCCGTTCCCGGGGCGACGTTCAACCCCGACGACACGATGAACGTCGTCACCATCGGCGGTGCGCCGCAGATCTCGCAGCCTAGGCCCACCGGCTGCGGGGCCGGGGCCTCGACCCTGGCCTGCCAGGCCTCGCGCGCGGTCTGGGCCGCGTCTCCCGGTCCCGGCGGGCAGAACGTCCAGGTCCTGAACTCCGACATCCTCTTCAACGCGGACCACTGCTGGGCCGACGGAGCCATCCCCGGGTGCTACGACGTCTGGTCGGTTGCCGCCCACGAGTTCGGCCACGCCTACGGCCTCGGCCACGTCAGCGGGGGCTCGTACGACTACGCGCTGATCATGTACCCGACGAGCAACCCAGGCACCGCCGAGGGCCGCTACAACGCCCAGGGCGATCTGACCGGCATCGGGGTCCTCTACCCGTGATCGGTCGCTGAGACGCGGGACGCGCGCCCCGACCCTCGGTCGGGGCGGGCGCTCAGCGCGCGACGGCCCGCACCCGGCGACGCACCGGATCGCGGCCGTCGGGGCGAGGCACGGTGCGGCCGCGCAGCGCGTGGACGACGCCCCGCCAGGCGGGCTGCCGCGAAGCGGTGACGATGCCGCGGTGCGCCGGGACCCAGCGGGTCAGCGGCTCGTACAGCCGCAGCGCGACGTACGACACCAGCAGCGACGAGGCCAGCGCTGCTCGGACCACGCGGTCCGAGCGACCACGCTCGACGAAGTACGTCCGCGCGCTATCGAGATACCGCAGCGGCGGCACCCCGACCGCCTCGTCCCCGCCCCGGTGCAGATGCAGGACGCGCGCCCGCGGGACCAACGCGACCCGCCAGCCGGCCTCGTGCAGCCGGCGCTGCCACTCGGTCTCCTCGAAGTACATGAAGTAGCGCTCGTCGAACCGCCCGACGGCGTCCCACGCCTCGCGCCGGAACGCCATCACCGCGCCCATCACGTGCAGCGGCTGGACCCCGTCCTCGTGCTCGGCGACCGAGAGCGAGCTCGGGTGCCGGACCACCCGCTCGAGCAGGAACTGCGCGTAGACGAGCGGGATGCAGATCGACATCCAGGTCGACCACAGCGTCGGGAACCGGCGGTGCCCGGAGCGCTGCACGTTGCGGTGCCGGTCCAGCACGACCGGCGCCGACATGCCGACGCCCGGACGGCGAGCGGCCTCGGCGAGCGCGTCGAGCGCTCCAGGTTGAACCTCCGTGTCCGAGTTCAGGACCACGATCACGTCGGCCTCCGGGGACGCCTCCGCCACGCAGCGGTTGACCCCGGTCGCGAAGCCGCCGTTGAGGCCCGTCTCCACCAGCCGCACGCCCTCGAGCTCGCGCAGCTCGGTCAGCGTGACCTCCGACGACCCGTTGTCGACGATCAGGACCTCGAACGCCTCCGACGGTGAGCAGGCCAGCACCGAGCGTGCGCAGTTGGCCGTCAGGTCCGGCGTCTCGTAGTTGATGATCGCGACCGCCAGCATGGCTGGCCATGATGACAGGGGCCGGTTTCGTCCCGAGCCGCGAGCGCGCGGCCGGTCGGGCGGGCGTTCGCGCACTCGCGACCCACCGCACCCGAGTCTGCGACCCTTCCCGGCGTGTCGGCCGATCCACCCCACGTCGCCACCGCTGGCGTCGCTTCCCCCGATGACGACGCCCACCTGCGCAGCACCGACGCAGGGGCGGTAGCCGCCACCGGCGGCGTCGTCCGGTTGCAGATGCGGGTCGTCGGCCTGCTGCTGTCGCTCGGGGCTTCGGTCCTGATCATCCGGTACCTGTCGGAGGCCGACTTCGGCCGGCTCTCGCTGATCATCGCGCTCGTCACGATCGTCTCGGGGATCAGCGACCTCGGGCTCTCCGGGGTCGGGATCCGGGAGTGGATCCGCCGCGACGCGGACGAGCGCAAGCTGCTGCTGGCGGATCTGCTCGGCCTGCGGATCGTCGCCACCGCCGTCGGTGGAGTGATCGCGTTGATCGTCGCGCTCGCCGCCGGGTACGGCCAGGTGGTCGTCGTCGGCATGTGCTTCGCGATGGTCGGCGTGGCCTTCAACGCGATCCAGGCCGCCCTGACGATCCCGCTGATCGCCCAGCTCCGGCAGGGCCTGGTCGGCGCCCTCGAGCTGCTGTCGGTCGCCGTCCAGGCGGTCCTGCAGGTGATCCTCGTGCTGGTCGGCGCCGGCGTGATCCCGCTCGCCGCGGCGATGATCCCCGCCGGCCTCGCGGGCGTCTTCGCCGTGATCCTGCTCTCCGAGGGCCAGCTCCCGTGGCCGCGCTTCCACCTGACCCGACTGAAGGCGCTGCTGCGCGAGTCGGCCGCGTTCGCCGCAGCGGGTGCGGTCAGCGTCGTCTACCTGCGGGCGCCGGTCCTGATCGGCCCCGGGTACCTCTCCCCCAGCGAGTTCGGCTCGTTCTCCGTCGCCTTCCGGGCGATCGAGCCGCTCACGATGCTGCCGTCGATGCTGACCGGTGCCCTGTTCCCGATCCTGACCCACGCCGCGCTCCACGACCGCGCGCGGCTCTCGCGCGGCTACGACCTGTTGTGGCGATCGACGGCGACGATGGGCGCGTTCTGCGCGGCCGGGGTGATCGGCATCGCCCCGCTGATGACCCTGATCTTCACCGGGAAGAGCAACGCGATCACCACCGACGCGCTGGTGATCCTCGGCTGCGCGCTCGGGGCGCTGTTCGTCGGAGCCGCCGGGATGTGGATGCTGCTGGCCGAGCGCCGCTACCGCGCCGTGCTCTCGATCAACGTCGTGGCCCTGACCGGCAACGTCGCCCTGACCGTCGTGGCCGGCGAGTGGCTCGGCTCGCACTGGTTTGCGATCGGGATCCTGGTCTCGGAGATCATGATCGCGCTGGCCGCCGACTGGGTCGTCCGTCGTGGCCTGCGCGAGAGCGGCCACCCGCTGCCCGTCGGCCCGCTCTCCCACCTGATCAAGGTGGCGATCGCGGTCGCCGCCGCGCTCGCCGCCTTCCTGCTGACGCAGGATCTGTTCCCGCTCGTGCCCTTCGTCGCCACCACGGTCGTCGCCAGCGCCGTCCTGTTGCTGACCCGGGCCGTCCCCGAGGAGCTGCTCGCGCTCGGGCGCTCGGCCGTCCAGCGACTGCTCCGTCGCTCCTCGGACGGTATGGGAGGATGAGCGGCTTGAACGTCGCCGCGTACCACCATCTGCCGACCGGAGGCGCCCTACGGGTGCTCGCCGAGTGGGCGCGCCACACCACGGCCGACCAGGTCACGATCTACACCCCGGACGCGAGCGTCCACGGGTTCGCCGGCTTCCCGGACCACGTTCGCGTCCAGGAGGTCCACGTCCCGGGCCCGTTCGCCGGGCTCCCCGCGGCGATCGGCCTCGCCCGCTCCGGTCCGGCGGGCCGGCGCGTCGCCCGCCAGATCGACGCCGCCGGGCACGACGTCGTGCTGGTCCTCCCCAGCCGGCTCACGCAGTCGCCGTCGCTCCTGCACCATCTGAGGACGCCGCACGTCTACTACGCCCCGGAGGCGCTGCGGGCCGCGTACGAGGACCCGATGCTGGTCTACCCCGGCGACGACTGGAAGATCCGCCTGACCCGGGCCGGCGGCAACCCGATCGAGCGGGCCCGCAAGATCCTCGATCGCCGGGCCGCCCGCAGCGCGGCGTACGTGATCACGCACTCCGCGTTCACGCGCGAGGACCTGCGCCGGAACTACGGCGTCGAGTCCGAGGTGCTGCACCTGGGGGTCGACCTGGAGGCCTTCCAGCCCGTCCCCCCGACCGCCGAGGACACGAGCGAGCCGTACCTGCTCTCGGTCGGCGCCCTACATCCGTTGAAGGGCCACGACCTCGTCATCGACGCGGTCAGCCGCCTGCCCGCCGAGCACCGTCCGCAACTCGTGATCGTCGGCGACCGCGGCAACGAGGGACCGGCGCTGGAGGCCCAGGCCACCCGTCTCGGCGTCGACCTCGACCTGCGTCACGGGGTGCCGTTCCCCGAGATCGTCACGCTGATGCAGCACGCGACGGTCGTCGTCTGCGCGCAGATCCGCGAGCCCTTCGGCCTCGTCCCGCTCGAGGCGATGGCCTGCGCCCGGCCGGTCGTCGCCGTCGACGACGGTGGCCTGCGCGAGTCGGTCCGCCACGAGCAGACCGGCCTCCTCGCTCCGCGCGACCCGCAGCTGATGGCCGACGCGCTGCGGCGACTGCTCGACGATCCTGCCCTCCGCCAGCGCTTCGGTGCCGCCGGGCGCGCCGACGTCGAGGCCAACTGGCGCTGGGACGGCTACGCCCGCAACGTCGACCGGGTCCTGGCCGAACGGGCCGCGCGCGGCGGCCGCTGACCGGCGCATAGCCTCCCGGTGCCTGACGAGGGCCGGATGGCTCTCCCACACCGCGACCGCGCTGCCCGGAGTCGACGACGAGGTCACGACGGCGGTCGACCCGGTCACCGTCTCGCGGCCGGCGACCAGAGGCGCGGCCCGCGACGGGGGAGCCACCGGCCGCGCGATGACGACGACCCGGCCTCAGCGACCGCCGGCCGCGGTCACCGTGATCGGGGTGGTCTGCAGCGGGATCGCCTTGAAGGTGATGCTCCCGTTGGCGCCCGGGCTGGCGCAGGTCGCCACGACGGTCAGGCTGTAGATCCCCGGCGTCAGCGTCGACCAGACCTTGCCGCTGCCGGCCTGCGTCTGGCCCGGGGCGATCTTGTAGGTGCTCGCCTCGCCGGTGCTCCCGCCCGTGTTCGGCACGTTCGACCAGACCCCGCCGACGAACTGGGTCCAGCCGTTGCCGGAGCCGTAGGTCAGGACCGCGTTGCCGGTGTTGGTGATGTGGAACGGGATCGTCCCGCCGGCGGCGACGCTCGCGACGTCGGCCGTGAGCGTGCCCGAGGGCACGCACGGGCCGGACGACGGGGCGGGCGTGGATTCGGGGGCCTCCGCGTCGGCGGTCACCAGCCGGGTCGTCCAGCGTCGCTTGCCGACCTGGACCTGGACCCGGTACTGCACGCCCGCGCCGTCGGCGACGCGAAAGCGGACCGTCCCCTGGCGGAGGCTCTTGCGGGCGACGGTCCCCGCCTTCTCGCCCCCGGACGCGGCCCGCGTGACCGTGACCTTCGCCGTCGGCCGTGCGCCCCGCTGCGACCCCTGCGGCCGCACGCTGACCGCGAGCTTCGTGCCCCCGGCGACGCTCGCCTTCGCGCCCCCGCCCGGGATGCTGATCCGCAGCCCCTGGGAGGTCACGACCTTCGCGGGCGTGGTGGCCGCCGTCGCGCTCGCGACCACGGTCGCCGTCGTCACCGCGCCGACGGCGACCGCGGCCATCAGTGACCGATATCTCACAGGGTTCATCGCTTGAACCTAACGCCGAGACGGTCCCGACGCCACAACCATCCGTCGCCCTGGCATCCTCCGGAGCCGTGCCCGACGCCTCCCCGCGCCATATCGGCCTGAACCTGCTGTACCTCGTGCCCGGCGAGGTCGGCGGCAGCGAGATCTACGCCCACCAGCTCGTCGACGCGCTCGGGCGGGCGCGGCCGGACTTCCGGTTCACCGCCTTCGCCGGTCGCGAGGCGACCCCGTCGCTGCGGGCCCAGGGCTGGCCGGCCAACGTCCGCGTCCACCAGATCCCGGTCGACGCCCGCAACAAGCCGGCCCGGGTCGCCGCCGAGGTCGCGCTGCTGCCCGGGGCCGCCGCCCGCGCCGGGGTCGACCTGCTGCACTCGTTGGGCACCACGTCGCCGCCGGTGGTGCCCGGCCGCCCGAGCGTCGTCACGATCCTCGACCTGATCTACGAGGCCTACCCCGACACCTTCCCGACGCCGGCCCGGCTCGGGCTCAAGGCGCTGGTCGGCCCCGCCGCCCGCCGGGCCACGCGGGTGATCACGATCTCCGAGGCAGTCAAGCGCGACGTCGTCGAGCGGCTGCGCGTGCCCGCCGAGCGCGTCGATCCGGTCCTGCTCGGTCGCGGGATGCGGGCCGCGCCGGACCCGACCCCCGCCGCCACGCTGCGCCAGCAGCTCGACCTCGGTGACGGCCGGCTCGCGCTCTGCGTCTCGGCCGCGCTCGTCCACAAGAACATCCCCCGCCTGCTGGAGGCGTTCGCCGTCCTCGGCGCGGGATTCGAGGACGTCCGACTCGTGATCGCCGGGCACCAGGGCCGCGAGCAGGAGCGGCTGACCGCCGAGATCGCCCGGCTCGGCCTGAGCGAGCGCGTCGTCCTGACCGGCTGGATCGAGGACGCCGACCTCGAGGGGCTCTACGCCGCCGCCGACGTCTGCGTCTACCCGTCGCTCTACGAGGGCTTCGGGATGCCGGTCCTCGAGGCGATGGTCCGCGGCGTGCCGCTGGCCTGCTCCAACGCCACCTCGCTGCCCGAGGTCGCCGGGGACGCTGCCGTCCTCTTCGACCCGACTGATCCCGACGCGATCGCGGCCGCCGTCCGGAAGATCCTCAGCGACCCCGAGCAGGCCGCACGGCTGCGGACGCTCGGCCGCGCCCAGGCCGCCACGTTCACGTGGGAACGGTGCGCCGAGGGCGTCCTGGCGGTCTACGACCGCGCGCTCGCCGCGTCGGCTCGCGGCTGAGTCCTGGCGACGCCAGCCGCTCGCGAGAACGTCCTGCCGGCCGGCGCGGAGAACCGGGCGTGAGCGACGTCTGCCGCGTCCCGCCCGGCTAGCCCGCGCCCAGCCGGGCGAGGTCGGCGGCGACCATCTCGCCGACCAGCTCACCGAAGCTCGTCTGCGGGCGCCAACCGAGGATCTCGCGCGCCTTCGTCGGGTCGCCGACCGGCGGCCAACGCTCGGCCGGCCGGACGAAACGCGGATCGACGAGGACGCGGTCGTAGGGCGCGCCGTCCGGCCCGGGCACGATCCGCGGCACGTCGGCGGCGGCGAACGCGGTGTCGATCAGGTGCCCGACCGTGCGCGGGACCCCCGACGCGAAGACGTAGTCGTCGGGCTCGTCGTGGCGCAGCGCGAGCACCATCCCGGCGACGATGTCGCGGGCGTGCGACCAGTCGCGGACGGCGGCCTGGTCGCCGAGGGTCAGCGTCTCCGCCTGGCCCGCCGCGATCGCCGCGACCCCCGCGGTGACCTTGCGCGGCAGGAACCGCTCCGGCCGCCGCGGCGACTCGTGGTTGAACGTGACGGCGGAGACGAGGAAGCGATCGTGGTGCGTCCGCAACGTCCGGACGAGCCCGTGCGCGGCGAGCTTGGCCACGCCGTAGGGGCTCCGCGGCCGCATCGGCGACTCCTCGTCCTGCGGCGACTCGCCGGCGTCCCCGAAGATCTCGCTCGAGCTCGCCACCAGCACCCGCACGTCGTCGCCGACCTCGGCGGCCGCCGCCAGCACGGTCGCCGTCCCCGTCACGATCGCGGCGGTCACCTCGGACGGATCGCGCCACGAGTCGGGCACGAAGGTCGGTGCCGCCAGGTGGTAGATCTCGTCCGGCCGTGCGGTCGCGATCGCCGCCCGGACCGAGGCCGGGTCGAGCAGGTCGGCGGCCAGCAGCTGGACCTGGCCGTCGAGCTGCGGAAGCCCGGCCGCCGCCAGCGCGCCGTCGGTCCGGCGGACGGTCCCGACCACCTCGTCGCCGGCGGCGACCAGCTGCTCGGCCAGGTAGCCGCCGTCCTGGCCCGTGATCCCGGTGATCAACACGCGACGGGTCATCTATCCGGTCCCCTGGGCTGGGCGTCGTGGCATGCAGCGCAGGCTAGCCGGAGCCTGCTCCGAACGGGTTTCCGCACCCCGCTCGTCGGTGCCGGCAAACCGTGCAACATACGTTGCGTTGCAGGTGAACGGTATTATTCGTGCAACTTCGGGACCGTTCATGGGTTTCAAGCCCTGAACCGCGGCACGGTCGACGATCCCCGTACCCGTCCCGGTCCCCCCCCTCTTCTGATGCACGACGACGCGCACCCGGTCACCAATGCGGACGTGCTGCGCGCGCTCGCAACTCCCCCGCCCCAGGTGGAGGTGCTCGGCGTGCCGCTGGCCCTGACGGACTACGACGACGCCGTCTCGTGGATCGACGCGATGGTCGCGTCCCGCCGCCAGGGCTACGTCTGCGTCGCCGCCACGCACACGGTGATGGCGTGCCAGGAGGATCCCGAGCTGCGCGACGCCGTGCTCGGCAGCTCGCTGACCGTCCCCGACGGCCAGCCGCTCGTGTGGGCCTTGAACCTGCTGGGCCACCGCCAGCGGGAGCGCGTCTACGGGCCGACGCTGATGGAGCGCCACTGCGCCCACGCCGCGCGCACCGGAACCCGCGTCTACCTCTACGGTGGACGCGACCGCGGCGCGCTCGACACGCTCCAGCGCAGCCTCCGGACGCGCTTCCCGGGCCTCCAGATCGTCGGCGGCTGGTCGCCGCCGTTCCGGCCCCTGACCGAGGCCGAGGACGAGCGGGTCGTCGCCGAGATCAACGAGTCGGGCGCCGACGTCGTCTGGGTCGGGATCGGCGTCCCGAAGCAGGAGAAGTGGATGGCCCGGATGCGGCCGCGGCTCGACGCCCCGGTCCTGCTCGGGGTCGGTGCCGCGTTCGACTTCCACGCCGGCCTGGTGCCGCAGGCCCCCAGCTGGCTCCAGGCGCGTGGGCTCGAGTGGGCCTTCCGCCTGGTTCAGGAGCCGCGCCGGCTGTGGCGTCGGTACGCGCGCTACAACCCGCTGTTCGTCGCCGGCTTCGCCGCGCAGCTGATCCGCCAGCGTCGCTCCGGGAACGCCGCGGCACCGGTCCTGCACCAGCCGCCGCCCCCGCGGCCGGCCCGCGGTTCCGCCCGTCGCCGCTCGGCGACACCGGCCGGCCGCTAGCCTGCTTCCCGTGGATCTGGATGTCGCCGTCGTCGGCGTGGGGCGCGTAGGCCTCCCGCTCGCACTCGCCTTTGCCGATCGTGGCCTGAAGACGCTTGGCGTCGACGCCAAGACCGAGATCGTCGAGACCGTCGCCGCCGGCCGGATGCCGTTCTTCGAGCCCGGTGCCGACGAGATCCTGGCGCGCGTGCGCGAGCAGGGCCGACTGGAGATGACCAGCGAGGTCGCCCAGGCCGCTCGCGCCCGCCACATCGTGCTGACGCTCGGCACGCCGTCGTTCAGCCACATCGAGATCGACGTCAGCCAGATCCGCAGCGTCCTCGACGACCTGCTGCCGCACCTCCGCGAGGGCCACTGCGTCGTCCTCCGCTCCACGATCGCCCCGGGCACGACCGAGTTCGTCGCCGGCTACCTGGAGATGCACAGCGACTTCACCGTCGGCGAGCAGCTCTTCGTCGCCCACGTCCCCGAGCGGATCGCGGCCTCCCGCTTCTTCGACGAGATCTCGACCCTGCCGTGCATCGTCGGCGGGTTCGGTGCCCGCTCCGGCGAGATCGCCGCCGAGCCGTTCCGGGCGCTCGGTGCCCCGGTCGTCCAGACCAGCCCGATCGAGGCCGAGCTAGCCAAGATCTGGACCAACATCCTCCGCTACACCCAGTTCGCGCTGCCGAACCGGCTGATGATGGAGTGCGAGCAGTACGGGGCCAACGTCTTCGAGGTCATCGAGCTGATCAACCGCGACTACCCGCGCGGGGGGATGAAGCTGCCGGGGATGACCGCGGGCACCTGCCTCCGCAAGGACTTCACGTTCAGCGAGGAGCGGTCCCCCGCCCCGGGGATGCTGCTGGCCGTCAGCCGCGTCAACGAGTCGGTGCCGTTGTTCCTCGTCGACGGCCTCAAGCGCCGGCTGCCGAGCGAGACGTTCCGGGCGCGGAAGATCGCGGTGCTCGGCCTCGCCTTCAAGGGCGATACCGACGACGAGCGCGATTCCCTCAGCTTCAAGCTGATGCGGCTGCTGGAGCGCGAGCTGGCGCTGGTCGCCGCCCACGATCCCCACAGCCCGTCCTCCACGCTGACGTTGGAGGAGGCGGTGACGGGAGCCGAGGCGATCGTCCTCGCCACCAACCACTCCGCGTGGCAGGACCCGGTCGTGCTCGCCCGGCTCGCCGAGCTGGCGGCCCCCGGCGCGATCCTCGCCGATCCGTGGAACTGCTTCGGGCAGGACGCCGTCTTCGGCGTCGCGAGCGAGCTGGCCGTTCCGGCCGTGGCCGCCGCCAGCGCGTCGGCCGACTGACGGCCGACGGGACCCGTACCTCCACCCCGGCGGCTGCTAGTCGCCGATACCGCCGCCCGCAGCCACCGCTGCCGCCGCGGCCGCCGACTTGGGCAGCCCCGGATCGGGGAAGTCCGCGAGCCGTGCCCGCACCCGGTCGAGGTGTCGCAACACCGCTGCCTGCAGCTGTTCGCCGCCGTCCGAGACCCCGAACGGCGTCGCAGCCTCCCAGGCGCCGACGAAACAGCTGCCCCACCGCAACTCCGGTGCGACATAGGCGCTGCCCTTGGACGCCGCGAGTAGCACCACATAGGGCGTGCGGAGCACCTCCAGCTGGTCGCTGCCGATCTCCGGACCAGCCACGACGAGGTCGGGGCGGAAGCCGTCCACAGCGCTGCTGGGATCCTCGTACTCCCGAGTGTTGCCGGACGCCGTCGGGCCGTTGCCCTCACCGCACCACGCGATCTGAGCGCCAAGGGTCTCGAGCTCTCGCACGAACGCGGACGGCACCGCGACCTCGCCCCGCAGGGCGAGGATCCGCAACGGCCGGCTGCGCAACACCAGCTGCTGGGTTCCCGCCCACTCCTCACGGATGTTCGTGTTGTCCGACATCCGCCCGCTGGCCCGCGTTCGGTACATCGCCGCGATCACCGGCACGCGGACAGGGTCCTTCTCCAGGGTCAGCCGTTGGATCACGTCCCAGTCCGTGGCCGAGCGGATCGCTGGGTCGTAGCGTGATCCAGCGAGCCCGGCGCGGTGGGCGAGCGCGTTCTGATCGACCAGGTTCTTGAACGGCAGCAGCCGCCGATCCCACGGCTCGAAGAGCAGCCACGGAGCGCCGGGACCGTTCCGCTCCATATCGGTGACCAGCGCACCGTAGGCGACGTCCGCCTCCGGATGGGACTCGAATCCCCACACGACCGCCCGCAACCACGACCGGCCCATCAGGTTGTCGTCGTCGAGGTGGGCGACGTACTCGCCCGCCACGTGGTCGAGCCCGAGGTTGCGGGACCGGGCGATCCCGGGATCACGATCCCGCCGGAAGCTCCGGATCCGCGGATCGGTGAACGCTGCGATCACGGCCGCGGTCTCCGGCCCGCTGTTGTCGTCGATGATCAGCAGCTCGAAGTTCTGGTGCGACTGCGCAAGCACCGAGCGAACCGCTTGTTGGAGCAGGTCCGGGCGGTTCTGCGTCAGGAGGATCACCGACACGAACGCGTTCGACGGCGGCAGCGCGTCGACCCATGCGGTGGCCGCCAACACCTCGCTTGCGCGCTCCGCCCGGGCGGCATTCGGTCGTTGGGCCTCGAGCTCGGCCAAGCGGCCGGCCAGCTCGTCGAGCCGGACGTCCTGCGCGTGAGCCCGCGCTTGCAGCAGCGCGATGTGCCGCTCCTGGGCCTCGAGATGCCGGTAGGCGCCGACGTCGGCCGAGACCAGTTGCTCGACCCGCGCTGCCAGCTGTCCTTCGACGGCAGCGACCTGCTGCCGTAGACCACCGAGCTCGAGCGCCTCGCGGATGCGTTCCGCGAGCGCGCGCTTGAGGCCGACAGCAGACCGGAGTGCCCGGATCTCTTGTTGCTCGACCCGGAGCACGTCCACCAGCCTGCGGGTTCTCGAGCGCGCCATGAGCACCGGAACCTAGCGCCTCACTGCCCTTCCGGTCCAGATGCCGGAACACCGTCCAGACCTCCGATCGGCTCGTAGCTGGTGCCCCTAGCGGTTCCCGCGCTCCGGGATCTCCCTCGCCAGGTTCGCCCCGAAAGGACAGCCCGGCCGGCCGACCAGGTCCACCTGCGCGGCGACGCTAGGCTCGAGCGATGGCCTCCCCCGCACCGCCCGAAGGTGGCACGACGACCCCCGACGGCCGCCCCGTCGACGCGGCCACCGCCGACGGCCTCAACGCCCGCTTCTGGGACGCGCTCGCCGAGCGCCACGCCCGCGGCACGGGGCGGTTCTACGACACCGAGGCGCTGGTCCGCGGCGAGAGCCCGCTGTGGGCCAGCGAGGCGAGCGCGCTCGCGCGGGTCGCCCCGGACGGCCTCGCGGGGCAGCGCGTGCTGCACCTCCAGTGCCACCTCGCGTCCGACGCGATCCACTTCGCCCGGCTCGGGGCCGACGTCACCGCCCTCGACCGGTCGCCGACGGCCCTCCACCACGCCGCCGAGCGGGCCGCACGCTGCGGGGTCGCCGTGCGGTTCGTCGCAGCCGACGCCAGCGATCCCCCGGCGGAGCTGGACGGCGCGTTCGACCTGGTCTGGGCGACGATCGGCGTGACCTGCTGGATCCCCGACCTCGAGCGCTGGATGGCGGCCGCGGCCCGCCTGCTGCGCCCGGGCGGGCGGCTCGTCCTGATCGACCTCCACCCGCTGTTCGCGATGCTCGACACCGTCGCTCCGCTGCGGGCGGACTTCCCGTACGGCGGGGGTACGCTGCTGGCGTTCGACGGCGGAGGTGACGACTACAACGGCGACCCGATCGCCGACGGCGAACCCGCGCCCGACACGGCGACGGCCAACGCCGCCTGGAGCGTCGGCGAGCACGTCACCGCCGCGGCCCGCGCCGGGCTCGTCGTCGACCACCTCGAGGAGCACCTGGAGACCGACCAGTGCCCGCTCGGCGCGCTGACGGCGGAGGCGGACGGGCTCTATCGCCTGCGCTACGGGCCGGACCAGCCGCCGCTGCCGGTGCTCTTCAGCCTGATCGCCCACCGCCCCTGACCGCGGGCGCTCGCGACCGCTGGCCGGACGCCCACCGCGGCTCGATAGCCTCCCGCCCGATGCCTCGCGTTCTCGTCACCGGCGGTGCCGGCACCATCGGTGCCGCCGTCGTCCGCCGTCTGCTCAGCGACCCGCGCTTCGAAGTGCGCGTGTCCGACCAGCGGGACGCCCCCGCCTGGATGCGGGAGGGCTGCGAGATCCACCAGGGCGACCTGCGCGACCGCGACGAGGCCAAGCGGGCGGTCGACGGCTGCACCCACGTCATCCACCTGGCCGCGATCGTCGGCGGGATCGGCAACTTCCACAAGCTGCCCTACACGCTGACCGACGTCAACTCGTCGCTCTACAACAGCGTGATGGGCGCCGCGATCGCCGTCGGCGTCGAGCGCTTCACCTACGTGTCGAGCTCGATGGTCTTCGAGGAGACCACCGAGTTCCCGACCAAGGAGGAGCACGTCGAGCGGGTCCCGACGCCGCGCTCCGCCTACGGCTTCTCCAAGCTCGCCGGCGAGATCCAGGTCAAGGCCGCCCATCAGGAGCACGGCCTGCCCTACACGATCGTGCGCCCGTTCAACGCCTACGGCCCGGGCGAGGTGCCCGAGGACGAGCCGGGGATCGCACACATGGTCCCCGACGTGATCAAGAAGGTCCTGGCGCTGCCCCAGGGCGCCCCGCTGCCGATCTTCGGCCAGGGCGACCAGACCCGGACCCTGACCCACGTCGACGACATCGCCGACGGGATCGTCACCGCGACCGGCCACGACGCCGCCCTCAACGAGGACTTCAACATCAGCGCCTCGGACGAGCGGACGATCGCCGACGTCTGTCAGGTGATCTGGCAGCAGTGCGGCCGGACCGACGAGCTCGTCTTCGAGCACCTGCCGACCTTCGACGTCGACGTCCAGCGCCGCTGGCCCGACGTCAGCAAGGCGAAGCGGCTGCTCGACTGGGAGGCGCGGATCCCGCTCGACCAGGGGATCGCCGACACGGTCGCCTGGCTCCGCAGCACCCAGGGGTAGCGCCTCGCGGGTTCGCGCTACGTGCGCGCGACCCGCACCACGGCCTTCCGGTCGCCGCACGGAGGCTCGTCGAGCCGCCGTAGGCCGCCCGGACCGTCAGCCGCCGGAAGCCCCGCGGGACGGTTCCCCACGCTCGCCGGTCCCCGGCTCCAGACGGCCCGGAGCCGGTCGCCCCCGTCCCTCAGCCCGCCCGGCGAGCGTCCTGCGCGGCCTCGCGCTCGGCCGTGCCCGGAGCGTTCCAGGCGGCCCAGGCGCCGGAGACCATCGCCTCGAGGTCGAGGCTCGGCTTCCAGCCGAAGTCGCGCTCGATCCGCGCGGCCGAGCCGACGATCCGGGCCGGGTCGCCGGCCCGTCGCGGGACGACGTCGTAGCCGTCGACGCCGGCCGCCGCGACCTGGCCGAGGATCGCGTCGAGGATCTGCCGGACCGACACGCCCTCGCCCCGACCGACGTTGTAGGCCGGGTCGAGCGCGACGCCATCGTCGAGCAGGACCGCGGCCCGCAGGTGCGCCTCGGCGAGGTCGGCCACGTCGACGTAGTCGCGGATGCAGGAGCCGTCCGGCGTCGGGTAGTCGTCGCCGAAGAGCTTCGGGCGGCGGCCGGCGGCCAGCGCCCGGAAGACCAGCGGGAAGAGGTTGTAGGGGCTGTGGTCGACGAGCGAGACCCCGCCGAGCGCCGGACCCGAGCCGACCACGTTGAAGTAGCGCAGCGAGGTGTGCCGCAGCGCGGGGCGCGCACGGGCCTGATCGCGGATCAGCCACTCGCCGATCAGCTTCGACTCGCCGTACGGGCTCTCCGGGCGCTGCGGGTCGTCCTCGGTGACGATCTCGCCCTCGGCGGTCCCGTAGGTCGCGGAGCTGGACGAGAACACCAACCGGTCGATCGCGCGCGCGGCCATCGCCTCCAGCAGGACCCGGGTGCCCTCGACGTTCGCGCGGTAGAAGTCGAGCGGGACGTTGACCGACTCGCCGGCGTACTTGAGCCCGGCGAGGTGGATCACCCCGGCGAGCGGCTGCGCGTCGAGTGCGGCGGCGACCGCGGCCGGGTCCTCCAACCGTCCCTCGTGCAGGACCACGTCGTCGGGCACGAACTCGCGGAAGCCCGACGAGAGATCGTCGAAGACGACCACCTCGCGGCCTGCGGCGCGGAACGCGCGGACGATGTGGGACCCGATGTAACCGGCTCCGCCGGTCAGCAGCCACGTCATCGGCCGGAGTCTAGGGCGACGCGAGCGCGGCGGCGTAGGCAGCCCCCAGCCGCTCGGCGACCGTCTCCGGCGCGGTCAGTCGCGCCGCGAGCTCCCGCTGGCGCGCTCCCGCGGTCGGGTCGGCGGCCACCCGCAGCCAGGCCGCCGCGAGCGGCGCCGCATCGCCGGGCGGGACCCGAGCGTCGTCGGGCACCAGCTCGCGCAGCGCCCCGACGTCGCTGGCCACCACCGGCAGGCCGCGCAGCATCGCCTCGGCCGCGGCCAGGCCGAAGGTCTCGTGGGCCAGCGACGGCACCAGCTCGACCGACGCGTCCGCCCGCAGCGCGTCGAGCGCGGCCGGGTCGAGCCGCCCGGCGAAGCGGACCTGCGGCAGGTCAGCGGCGGCGGCGCGCAGCTCCTGCTCCAGCGGCCCGTCGTTGGCGATCACCAGCGGGAGCCCGGTGATCCGCGCCGCCTCGATCGCCGTCGCCGTGCCCTTCTCCGGCGCCAGCCGCCCGACCACCACGGCCGGACCGTCGCTCCGGCGCGGGCCGTCGGCCGCCGGCCCGGCCTCGACCGGGTGCGGGACGACATGGACCCGGCCCGCCGGCAGCGGGGCGCCGAGCTGCTCCAGCCGCTCGAGCGCGGCCCGGCTCGGCACGACCACCACGTCGCAGGCGTCGAGCAGCGGGTGCTGCTGCCGGACCAGCCCGGCGGCGTAGGCGGCCCCTTCGGCGAGCCCGCCGCGGCAGCGGTGACGGAGCCCGGGACGAAGGTCGCGGCCGTGGCAGAGCGTGCAGTCGTGACCGTCGCGGACGCAGGTCCCGATCGCACAGACGAGCCGGTAGTTGTGCAGCTGGAGGACGACCCGGGCGCCAGCCTCGCGCGCCGCCCGCAGCGCCCGGAAGCCGTAGGTCGGGTGGACGTTGTGGGCGTGGACGATCCGCGCCCCGGTCCGCCGGACCTCGTCCGCCACCTCGTTCGGGTCGAGCCCGCCGACCAGCAGCCCAGCCGCCGCCCGGCCGCCGCCGATCGCGGCCGAGTCCCGCTCCAGCAGCGCGGTCGGCTCCCCCAGCCGCTGCTCGGTCAGCGCGCGCAGCCCGGCGATCGCGCGCTCCTCGCCCCCGAGCGTGCGGTAGCGGTGGTGGAGGTGCAGGATCACCGCGTGTACCGGCTGACGATCGTCTGGTCCTTGGTCGGCCCGGAGACCCGCCAGCGGATCTCGACCGCGTCCCGGCTCTCGGCCCGCAGACCGCCGACGTAGTGGTCCTCGCCGCACGGGTGGTCGACGACGCTGACCCCGGTCCGCAGATCGAGCGGGTGGAACGGCCGTCCGTCCTCGAAGCGGACCGCCCAGCCGTCGCCCTCGGGCACGATCCGCAGCGTCCGCGACGCCTCGCCCTCGTGGCTCCCGAGCCGCAGGTGGCCCTCCTCGATCCAGACCAGGCCGTCGCCCTCGGGCACGAACCGGGCGGTCCCCGTGAACGTCCCGTCGAGCCCGCTGTGGTCGTCGTGGACCTCGCGCACGACCGTCCAGGTGCCGGTCAGGAAGGCGATCGGGTCGGCGACCGGGAAGCTGGTCGGCGCGGGCGGCATCGTCGTGGAGCGTACTTTGCTTGCTTGACCTTTCCCTTTGCCATCGCATTCGCCCGCGGTGTCGTTCCGCCCTCTCAACCGCTCGGGCCGCTGTGTTACCAAAGGTCACTAGCCTTCCTGGCCGTGCCCCGTCCAACCGCCGCCGTCGCGATCCCGACCACCGGACGCCCGGACTACCTCGATCACGCGCTGCAGTCGGTGCTTCCGCAGGCGGACGAGCTCGGCGTCGAGGTGCTCGTCGTCGACGACGGGCCGTCGCCCGAGACCCGTGCCGTCGCCGTCCACCACGGGGTCCGCTGCCTGACCCACCCGCGGCGGCGGGGCCTCAACGCCTCGCGCAACGCGGCGATCGCGGCGACCGACGCCGAACTGGTCTGCTTCCTCGACGACGACGTCGAGGTCGAGCCCGGCTGGCTGGCCGCGCTGCTCGACGCCGCGGCCGCCGACCCCGAGCTCGACGCGCTCGGCGGGCCGATCGAGGTCCGCCTCGAAGGCCGCCCGGACGACCCGGCCGAGCAGCGGCTGCCGCCGATCAGCCGGCTCGTGCTCGAGCCCGCCGCCGACCGCGACACCGACCGGCTGTGGGGCGCGAACCTGGCCGTGCGCCGCTCCGCGATCGACCGGGTCGGCCCGTTCGATCCCTCGCACACGATGCCCAGCGGGGACGAGGAGGTCTGGCTGCAGCAGCTGCGCGAGAGCGGCGGCCGCGTCCGCTACGTCGCCGGGGCAGGCGTCGTCCACCGCCGGGCCCCGGCCGACGCGACCACCCGCGCGCTGGTCCGCGCCCAGTGGCACCGCGGCCACGCCGCCCGTCAGGCCGACCTCCGTGCCGCCCGTCGCGGTGGCGCCGCACCGTCGCTCGTCCGCGAGCTGCGGACCCTCGCCGGCAACCTCGCCGGGCTCGTCCGCCACCGCGACGACGCCCACCGCTGGACCACCGCCAACGCCGCCGGCCGCCTGCGCGAGGCGCTGCTCGGCTACGCCCCAGCCGGCCCTGCCATCGCCGGGGTCGACGACTTCCTCGCCGGCACCAGCGGCCACGTCGCCGGCCGCCGGGCCGCGCTGCTGCGGGCCTACGACGGTTGGCTCGACCTCCAGCTGCGGCGCCAGCACGTCGACCAGCGGCTCGACCGGCTGGCCGCGACCACGCCGTCGCAGCGGATCACGATCGTGATCCCCGCCCGACCCCACAACGCCGAGACCGTCGCCCGGATGGTCACGCGGCTGGCGTCCTCCCGCCACCAGGTCGACCTGCGCGTCGTCGACCCCGCCGGCCGCCCCCGCTTCCGCACGATCGAGGAGACCGCGCTCGACGCCGACGGCACGCTGCCCGCCGACTGGCTGCTGATCGTCGACGACGACGTCGAGCTGGTTCCGCGCTTCCTCGACCGCTTCCTGGCGCTCTGCGTCGCCGCCAACCTCGACCTCGCCCAGCCCGCCCACCGCCGTCACGGCCACGCCGCCTGGCCGGTCACCCGCCGCGTGCCGGACGCGCTCTGGCGTGAGACGACCTTCGTCGAGATCGGCCCGGTCACGGCGATCTCGCGCCGCGCCGCCGACCTGCTGCTGCCGTTCCCCGAGGGCACCGGGATGGGCTGGGGCCTCGACGCCCACTGGGCGGCCGTAGCCGCCGAGCACTGCTGGCGGCTGGGGATCGTCGACGCGCTGCCGGTCGGGCACCTCGCCGCCCCGGCGGGCAGCGGCTACTCGCGCGACGAGGCGCTGGCCTCGGCCCGCGCGCTGCTGGCCGAGCGGCCGTACCTGCCGCGCTGGGAGATCGGCACGATCGCTCGCCACGAGCAGCTGCCCGGCGAGTAGTCGACGGCCGGACGCGCCCGGCTCGCCAGCGCCCCTGGCGTCCCGTTTCGATTCGCCGCGCGACGGCCGTCGCGGCGCGTCGTTATGTGACCGTTGGTAACGGTAGCCTGGGCGGACGTGCCCCGCCCGAGCGCCCAGTCCGCGCCTCCCGTCGCGGCCCCGCCGACCGGTTCGGCCGACCCGCTGCGGGTCTGCGTCGTCGCCGAGTTCTACCCCCGCGCCGACGACCCCGTGCTCGGGATCTGGGCCCACCAGCAGGCGCTCGCCGCCCGCGACGCCGGCGCCGAGGTGCACGTGCTCGTCCTGCACCGGCCGGTCCCGCCGCGCGCGACCCGTCCCCGCGACCTGCTGCGCACGCTGCGGCAGATGCGCGCCCAGCCGCGCGAGGCCGAGATCGACGGGATCCCGATCACGTACGTGCGCTTCCACAGCCCGCCGCGGGGCCGCAGCTACGGTTCCTGGGGCCGCTACGCCGCCCGGCCGCTGCGGCGCGCGCTCCGGAAGCTCCACCGCCGGTTCCCGTTCGACGTCGTCCACGCCCACAACGCGGTCCCCGCCGGCGACGCCGTCCGGCGCGTGATCGCCCAGGCCGTCCCCGGCGTCCCGACCGTCGTCTCCGTGCACGGCGGCGACGTCTACTACACCGCCCCGCGATCGGCCGCCGGCAAGCAGGCCGTCCAGGAGACCTTCGCCGCCGCCGACCTCGTGCTCGCCAACAGCGCCGGCACCGCCGACCGCTGCGCCGAGCTGGGCGCGACCGACACCCGTGTGGTGCGGCTCGGCACCGACCTCCCGGACGCCGACGCGCTCGACCGCTGGCACACCGGCCGCTCCTGGTCGACCCCGCCCGTCCACGGGGCGCCGCCGGCCGCCCGCCGCGCCCCCGGCCGCTGGGGCCACGGCCCGCTGCTGCGCCCGGCCGACCGCTCCCGTCCCGAGCCGCAGCTGGTGACCGTCGCCCACGTCGTCGGCCGCAAGCGCCACGAGGACGTGATCCGCGCGCTCTGGGTCCTCCGCGACCGCCACCCCGGGGCCAACTACCGGATCGTCGGCGACGGACCGGAGCGTCCGGCGCTGGTCCGGCTCGCCGCCGAGCTGGGGGTCGACGACCGGGTCGAGTGGCTCGGCCAGTTGCCGCACGCGGAGGCGCTCGAGACCGCGCGCGAGGCCGACCTGTTCGTGATGCCGTCGGTCGACGAGGCGTTCGGCGTCGCCTACGTCGAGGCGATGGCCGCCGCGATGCCGGTCGTCGCCGCGCTCGGGGAGCCCGGCCCGCAGGAGATCGCCGCCGCCGGCGAGGGGATCGTGCTGGTCCCGCCCGGTGACGTGACCGCGCTGGCCTCCGCGATCGACGCGTTGCTCTCCGACCCGGCCCGCCGCCGCCGGCTGGGGCTCGCCGCCCGCCGGACGGTCGCCGAGTCGTTCACCTGGGAACGCTGCGGCCGGCAGACGGTTCGGGCCTACCGCGGGACCCTCGCCGGGGCGGCCGACCGCCGATGAGCACCGCCGACCGCCGTTCGCGACCGATCCTGATCGTGACCTCGCGCGTGCCCCCGGAACGGGTCGGGGCGTTCCGCGCGCTGGCCGAGCTGGCGCCGGTCGAGATCGCCGTCTTCGAGGGCCGCGACCACCACTTCTCCCGCTCGGTCGCGACCGACGTCGGCGTCCCCGTCCACCGGATCGGCCAGCGCCAGGTCCACCGGCTGGCGGCGGCCCGCGGCCGTTGGCGGGCGGTGGTGGCGGGCACCGCCGGCCGGATCGCCCTGCCGAGCGCCTGGCGCGGGGCCCGCAGCGGCGGCACGCCGTTCGTGCTCTGGAGCGCGATGTGGCACGAGCCGACGACGGCGCCGTTCCTGCTCGCCCGGCCGCTGCTGCGCCGGATCGTCCGCGACGCCGACGCGATCGCCACCTACGGGTCGCACGTCTCCGCTCACGTCCGCGCGCTCGGCGGGCGCTGCGTCCACACCGCCCCGCAGGCGGTCGATCCCGGCTTCTGGATCGAGCCGCCGCCGGCCCCGCGCGACCCCGAGGCTCCGTTCCGGATCACGTTCGTCGGCCGCGACGCCCCGGGCAAGGGCCTCGAGATCCTGCTCGTCGCCTGGCGCCAGGCGAAGCTGCACGAGGCCGTCGGCGCCCAGCTGACCTTGCTCGGCCCCGAGCCGGCGTCGGACGCCGGGCTGCCCGGGGCACGGGCCCTGGGACCGGTCTCGCCGGAGGAGGTCCGCGCGACCCTCGACCGCAGCGACGTCCTCTGCGTGCCCTCGGAGCGGACCCCGGCCTTCCTCGAGCCGTGGGGCCTGGTCTGCAACGAGGCGCTGCACCGCGGGGTGCCGGTGGTCGCGACCGACGCCGTCGGCGCCGTCGCCGGGGGCCTCGTCCGCGACGGCCGCAACGGGCGGGTCGTCCCGGCCGGCCAGCCGCTCGACCTCGCCCGCGCGCTGACCGACCTCGTCGTCGATCCGCAGGCGACGAAGGCGCTCGGGGAAGCAGGTCGTCGCGACGCAGCGGCGTATACGTTCTCGGCGTGGGCGACGGGCATGCTGGCGGCGGTGCAGGACGCCGAGCGCTCCGGCTGATCGTCCTTCCACCGCAACTCGACGGCCCGAGAGCGGTTGGTAGCGTTGACAGGCTGGTCGTGGACGACGGACGTCCACGGCGCGCCGCCGCCCGACACCGAGGGAAACTACGTGCGCAACCGACTCAGCTTCACCCCGCTCCTGCTCGCCGCCGTGCTCGCTCTGGCGACCGTTCCAGCCGGCGCCTCCGCCGACGCCCGCAGCGAGATCTACCAGCAGTGCGCCGACGGGGCGATCACGGGCAGCTACACGCCGCAGGAGCTCAAGAAGGCGTTGCAGGGCCTCGGCAGCCTCGGCGACTACAACGACTGCTCGGACGTGATCAGCCGCGCCCTCAACGGTGGCGGCAAGAAGAGCGGGGCCGGCGGCGGGAACGGCAGCAACAGGGCCCGCACCGGGACCGGCTCGGGCGCGGGGGTCGGCACCGCCGGCGGGACCGGCACCACCACCGGCACCGGGGCGGGGACCGGCACGACCACCGGCGGCACCGGCACGAACGGCGCCGACGAGCCCGGCTCGATCAGCGCCGCCGCCAAGGCCACCGAGCAGCAGGGGACCGAGGCCGCTGCGGCCGCCGCCGCTGCCGCCGCCAAGGGCAAGGCCGACAGCGACATGGCCCTCAAGAGCGTGCGGGTCCCGGAGTCCTCGCTCAACCTCGGCTCGTCGGGTGCCGCGCTCCCGCTGCCGCTGCTGCTGGCGCTGATCGCCGGCGGTGGCGCGGCGTGCGTGGCCGGCGCCGCGACCGGAGTCCAGGCCCTGCGCCGACGACGTGCCCGCTGACGTCACGACCCCGGGATCAGCTCCGCCCCCGGCGGAGCTCCCGCTCTTTCCCGAGCCCCGTCGGCGACGGCGTCCTCGCCTACCGCGGCGCCCCCAGGTCCCGCGGTTCGTCCGGGGCGATGCGCCCTGGGTCCTGCTCGTCGCCGGGCTGCTGGTCTGGACCGTGCTCGGCGCGCAGACCGGCAACAGCGTCAGCGCGACGACCCCGCCGCTGCTCGCCATCACGGCGATCTCCGGTCTCGTCGGGGTCTTCGCCGCGCTCTTCGCCGCCCGCGCCGCCCGCAACTGGGGGGCGGGCACGCTGCTCGCCGCCGCGGCCGTCGTCGTCTTCACCGGCCTCTCGATCACCTGGTCGGTCGCCCCGGACCTGTCGTGGTTCGAGACCAACCGGACGATCGCCTACGTCGCCGCGATGGCCGGCGGGGTCGCCGCCGCGCGGCTCGCCCCCAGCCGCTGGCAGGCCCCGCTCGGCGGGATCCTGCTCGGCTCGACGATCGTGATCGGGCTCGGGCTCGCGTCGAAGGTCTTCCCGACCGCGCTCGATCCCGACCAGCTCTACGCGCGCCTCCAGGAGCCGATCGGCTACTGGAACGCGATCGGCTCGATCGCCGCCTTCACGCTGGTGCTGTCGCTCTGGCTGGGTACGCGCCGCAACGGCTACCGGCCGCTCAACGCGCTCGCCTATCCGGTCGCCGCGCTCGCGGTGATCACCCTCCTCCAGTCCTACTCGCGCGGGAGCCTGGCCGCGGCGGGGATCGGGATCGTCGTCTGGATCATCTTCGCCCCGCGGCGCCTGCACAGCCTGCTGGTGCTCGCCGTCGGCGTGCTCGGCGGCGGCTTCGTGGGGATCTGGGCGTTCGCGAACTCGGCGCTCTCGACCGACAAGGTCGTGCTCGCCGCCCGGGAGTCGGCCGGGACCGAGTTCGGCGTGCTGCTCGCGGCCACGATCGTCTTCCTGCTGCTGGTCGGGCTCGCGATCGAGTTCGCGACCGTCTTCACCGGGATGCAGAGCCAGGAGCGCCGTCGGCTCGGCGTGTTCGTCGCCTGCATGGTCGCGGTGATCCCGCTGGCCGGCATCGGCGTGCTCGCGTCGAGCCCGAAGGGCCTGACCGGCAGCATCTCCAACGCCTACACCCAGCTGACCGATCCGACCGCGGCGATCCCGTCCAGCGACCCGTCGCGGCTGAGCGAGGTCAGCTCGGCCCGCTCGCTGTACTGGCGGGAGGCGACCCGCCTGTACCGGGCCCAGCCGTTGCACGGCGTCGGGGCCGGCGGCTTCGAGGCGGTCCAGCCCCGCGCCCGGCTCGAGAGCGGCGCGGTCGCCCGGCACGCTCACGGGTGGGTCCCGCAGACGTTGGCCGACATGGGCTGGACGGGGATGCTCGTCCAGCTGCTGCTCGGCCTGACCTGGATCGCCGCCGCCACCCGCGCGCTCGGCGTCTGGGGGCCGTTGCGGGCAGGATCCCGGAGCCCGGAGCGCGACGGCACCGCCGCCGCCGCCGCGATCGTCGCCACCTTCGCGGTCGCCTCGGTCGCCGACTGGACGTGGTTCGTCCCCGGCGTCGCGCTGCCGATGATGCTGCTGGCCGGCTGGGTCGCCGGCCGCGGGGCCGAGGCGGCCTTCGCCGGTGGCGCGATCGGCCGCCGTCCGCCGCTGTCGCTCGGCTCGCCGCGGACCGCGATCGCCGTCGCGGTGCTCGCGGTGACCGTGATCGCCTGCTTCTCGTTGGTCCAGCCGTGGCGCTCGGAGCAGGAGCAGGAGGCCGCCCTGACCGCGCTGGCCGCCAACGACGTGACGACCGCCGAGCGCCGGGCCCAGGACGCCCGCCGGCTCGATCCGCTCTCGCTCGAGGCCGACTACACGCTGGCCCGGGTCCTGGTCGAGAAGGACGACGTCGCCGGCGCCCGCCGCCTCTACCAGGCCGCGGTCGAGCTCGAACCGGCCGTGCCCGACAGCTGGGCGCGCCTGGCCCAGTTCGAGCAGGAGGTCGCCGGCCGACCGTTCGCCGCGCTCCAGGCGGCCGGCGTCGCGCTCAAGCTCGCCCCGACCTACCGCCCCGCGCGGCTGGTCGCGATCGCCGCCAACCAGGAGATCGTCGGCAAGCGCCAGGCTCGCGAGGCCGAGCGCGCCGCCGCGAAGGCCGCCCGGGAGGCGAAGAGGAACGGCGTCGCGATCCCGCCCGCGGGCACCGCGACGCCCCCGGCCAGCACGACCACCCCGCCCGCCGGCACGACCACGCCCCCGGTCACGCCCACGACGCCTCCGGCGGGCACCACCGCCACGCCGCCGCCCGCCGGCGCCGTGACCACGCCGTGATATCGACAACTGCGACGCTCCGTCGCACGATCGTCTAGGACTGCTTGCACATGCGCCGTCTGATCCTGCTGACCGTCGCCGTGCTGCTGGCGCTCCCCGCCGCGAGCGCGTCGGCCGATCCCCGCCTGGAATCGATGTTCCAGGACGACCCAAGGATCCTCTCCAAGGACCTGAAGGTCCGCGACAGGACGCTCGACGAGATCAAGGCGCTCGGGGTCCAACGGGTCCGGGTGACCGCGTTCTGGAACCGGATCGCGCCCGCGATCGACGAGCAGGTCAAGCCCACCGGGTTCGACGGCAGCGACCCCAACGCGTATCCGGCGGCGAGCTGGACGACCCTCGACGGCGTCGTCGACGCGATCGTCGCCCGCGGGATGAAGGTCGACCTCAACCCGACCGCACCGATGCCGAAGTGGGCCGGGTCCGGGTCCTTCGACCCGCGCCTGGACTCCGTCACCAACCCGAGCCCGGTCGAGTTCGGGGCGTTCGTCGCCGCGCTCGGCACGCGCTACAGCGGCCGTTTCGTGCCCGCCGGCCGCAAGGCTCCGCTGCCGCGCCTCAGCTACTGGACGATCTGGAACGAGCCGAACCAGGGCGTCTGGTTGTCCCCGCAGTGGAAGGCGATCGGCAAGCAGCCGGTCGAGGCCTCCCCGCAGCTCTACCGCGGCCTCGTCGACGCGGCCTGGAAGTCGCTCGGCGACACCGGCCACGCGAACGACACGATCCTGATCGGCGAGACCGCCCCGAAGGGCGTCCACCCCGCCTCGAAGCTGAAGGCCGTCTCCGACGCGATGCCGCCGCTGCGGTTCCTGCGCCGGCTCTACTGCCTCGACGACCAGCTCGCGTTCCTGACCGGTGCGGCCGCGACCGCCGTCGGCTGCCCGGCGACCCCGGACGCCGCCGCCTTCGCCGGCGAGCACCCCGGCCTCTTCCGGATGACCGGCTACGCCCACCACCCGTACGAGCTGACGCTGTCGCCGACGACCACCTCCGGCTCGCCGGACTACTTCGTGACGATGGCCAACATCGGCTCGCTCGGCGACCAGCTCGACCGGGTGATGGGCCGCTACGGGCAGCAGCGCCGGACCGTCCCGCTCTACCTGACCGACTACGGCTACCAGAGCAACCCGCCGGACCCGCAGGCACCGTCGCTGACCGCCCAGGCCGTCTGGAACAACCAGGCCGAGTACCTCGCCTGGAAGAACCCGCAGGTCCGGACGCTCTCGCAGTTCCTGCTCTACGACGACGCTCCGATCTCCGGGGCCAAGGACGAGGACAGCCGCTGGGGGACGTTCCAGAGCGGCCTTCGCTTCGGTCCCGGGTCGAAGCGCGAGGGCCAGGCGAAGCCGGCCCTGAACGCCTACCGGCTGGCCTTCTTCGTCCCGCGTCGGACGCTCGGGAAGAGCCGCAAGCTGCCGTTGTGGGCGCACGTCCGGCCCGGCGCCGGCAAGCGCAAGGTCGACGTCCAGATCCAGACCGGCAAGGGCCGCTTCGAGCACCTCAAGAGCCTGACGACCGACCGCCACGGCTTCCTCTCGCAGTCGATCGCCGTCCGCCGTTCCGGGGTCGCCCGGATCAGCTGGAAGGCCGGCTCGAAGCGGTTCGTCAGCCGCTCGGTCTCGTTCCGGGTCAAGCAGCGGTAGCGGCCGCGCGGCCGACGCGACGTTCCGGTCACACGGACGGCCGGTCGGGGCACTAGCCTAGGTCCACGATGCCGTCGCTCTTGGTGGTGCACGCGATGGACCGGCCCGGTACGGCCGAGCTGGCGCTGCTGCGCGCCGCCCCCGGGCTCAGCGAGCGCGGCTGGCGGATCACGATGACCGGCCCCGAGGGGCTGCGGCCCGCCGAGGCCCCGGCCGCGGTCACCTGGCGGGCGTTGCCGGTCGGCGGACCGGGCCGCGCACGCGCGCTGACCGCGGTGCGGGCGTTCGGCCAGGCGCGAGCGCTGGCCGAGGCCCACGACGTCGTCTACCTCAACGGTGCCGTTCCCGCCCGTCATCTCCCGGCGCTTCGCGGGCTGGGTGGGGTCCGCAGCGTCCTCCACGTCCACGAGCAGGTCGCCCGCCCGCCGGCGTTCTGGGGCGCGGCCGACCTGCTGCTGGCGAACTCCGCCGCCTCCGCCGCGCCGCTCCGGGCCCGGCTCGGCCGGCCGGTGCTCACGACCGGGCTGCCGGTCGATCCCGACCCGCCCGCGGTCTCCGCCCCGTGGTCCGCCGACGGCCGGCCGATCGTCGGCTTCGTCGGCCGGATCGATCCGCGCCAGGCCCCGCTCGACCTCGTCGCCGCGGCCGAGTCGATCCGCGCGGCGGTCCCCGAGGTCCGGATCGTGGTGGTCGGCGACGACCGCCACGGCAGCGACGCCACCTACGCCCGGCTGCTCGACCGCCGCGCCCGGGCCGCGCACGTCGAGCGTTGGGGCTGGCAGGGCGACGCCGCCGGCCTGCTCCGCCACCTCGACGTGGTCGTCGTCCCGTCCCGCAGCGAGCCGTTCGGCCTGGTCGCCGCCGAAGCGCTGGCCGCCGGGGTCCCGGTCGTGGCCTCCGCCGTCGGCGGGCTCGTCGACGTGGTCCGCGACGGCGTCACCGGCCATCTGTTCGCCCCGGGCGACCCGAAGGCGCTCGCTCACGGGGTGGTCTGGGCGCTGCGGGAGCGGCCGCTGCTCGGGGAGGCCTGCCGCGAGGCCGCCGGCCGCTGGGCGCTGCCGGCCTGGACGGCGCAGCTCGACCGGCTGCTGCGGGCCGACGACCCGGCGGCCGTGGTCGCGGCCGGCCCGCCTGCCCCCGTCGCGTCGACCCCGCACGGCTGAGCGTGGGCGGGCCGCGAGCGCTGCGCCCAGGCCCCCCTTCCGCACCCGACTGGCTGGCCAGCCAGTTAGGATCGGGGCATGACCGCCGCGACCGCGTCCTACCCGCCGGAGCCGTGGCATCTCGGCGGCAGCATGCTGATGACCACCTGGCGGGTCCCGACGAGCGAGATGCGGGCGGTGCTCGGCGAGCGGATGCCGGACGGCGTCGCCCCCGTCACCCGTGGCGACCACGCCTTCGTGATCACCGCGTTCGTGCGCTACGAGCCGGGCAGCGTGCTCAGCTACGACGAGCTGCTGCTGGCGGTCGTCGCCCGCCGCGGTCGCCAGCCGATCACCACGATCCCGCGGATCTGGGTCGACAGCCCCGCCTCGCTGGCCGGCGGCCGGACCCTGTGGGGGATCCCCAAGGACCTCGCCGACTTCGAGCAGTCGTGGGACGGGCCGATCAGTGCCCGCGCGAGCCTCGCCGGTCAGCCGATCGCGTCCGTCCGGGCGGTCCCGCGACTGCGCACGCCCGGCTGGCGGCGGCTGCCGATGCCGACCGCGCAACGGCTCGACGGCCGGACGACCTTCGCGGAGGTCCAGGCACTGGGACGGCTGCGCCTGGCGTCGGCCGACTGGACGATCGCACCCGACGGGCCGCTCGGCTTCGTCGGCCGCGGACGCCAGCTCGGCTCGGCCGTGCTGAGCGACATGACGATCCGCTTCGGCCCGTCGGTCCAGACCGTCGACGCCGACCCGCAGCCCGCCGACGGAGCGGGCGTCGTCGGGATCTAGCCGGCGCGCGCGGCCGGCCACCGAGGCCGGCCCGACGTCGCTCAGCGGCGCCCGCGCGAGACCCGGATCCCGACCGGCTTGGCCGTCTTCCGGCCCGCCTTGACCGTCAGCTTCACGACCCGCCCGCCGCTCGCCCGCTAGCGGACCGGCTGCGCCTGCTCGCCGGGCGGCGTCGGCGGCTGTGGCCGTTCGACCGGCGCCCCGGGCGGGAGCATCCCGAACGGCGGGCGCGGCGGACGCCGCCCGAGTGCCGCACGACCCTGCCCGCGCCGCGCCGCGCGGTGGCGCTGCTGGACCCAGCGTCGCCGCCGCCGTGCGGCCGGGAGCTGCCGGGCGATGTCGACGTAGGCCCGCAACAGGAACTGCTCCCGCAGCAGCGCCCAGCCGAGCGAGGCGATCTCGTGGCCGACGATCCACGGCGCCGCCCGCAGGAACCCGAGGCCGGTCTCGTTCTTGACGATCATCAACCGCCGGTTGCGGAACTGCAGGCGCAGGTGCGCGCGGTCGACCTTGCTGCGGGTCGAGGGGCTGGAGAAGCGCATGTGCCAGCCGACCGCGCGTGGCTCGTAGCGGCTCTCCCAGCCCAGCAGCTGCGCGCGCCAGGCGAGGTCGGCGTCCGTCCCCCACAGGCCCATGTCCTCGTCGAGGACCTCGAGTCCGATCGCGCACTCCTCCAGGCACTCGCGCCGGTAGAGGACGCAGGCGCCGTCGCCGCCGAACGCCGGACCCATCCGGGTGAAGCGCTCGGGCGACTCGCCGTGCCCGACCAGCGCCGTCCGCCGGCGGCGGTCGATCGTGATCCCGGCGGCGTCGAGCTCGCCGATCCGCGACGCCGGGTCGAGCCCGCCCGCCCGCATCAAGCGCGGCACGACCGAGCCGAGCGCCGGGTTGTAGAGGTGCGGCCGGAGCGCTTCGAGGAAGCCGTCCTCGAGCACGCAGTCGGCGTTGCACCAGAGGATCCAGTCGCCGCCGCAGGCCGCGAGGCCGGCGTTCATCGCCGCGGCGTAGCCCCGCCGGCGGGTCAGGCGCAGGCGCCGCGCGCCGAACTGCTCGCACAGCTCGGGGGTCGCGTCGGTGCAGGCGTTGTCGATCACGACGACCTCGTCGGCGCCCTGCGCGCACGCCGCCGGCAGCGACCACCGCAGCAGCCGCGCGTCGTTCACCGACAAGATCAGGATCGTGATCCGACTCACGGAGTCACAGCACGGTAGACGTCGAACGGCTCGCAGGCGGCGCGGTCCTGCCTCGGTGCTGTCAGGTTGCCCACGGGGTCCGGCACCCGCTCAGCGTATGCGGCGCGCGTTCACCGTACCCGCGGGGCGTCGCGTCCGATCCGCCGGACGACGACTCCGGCGGCCCGCCAGGCGTCGACGTCGAGGACCCCGCGACCATCGACGACGACCCGTACGCCGGGCACGTCGGCGGGGACCAGACGCCGGTAGGCGGTGTGGTCGGTCTGGACGATCGCGCCGTCGACGGGGCCACCGTCCCACGGCTCGAGCCCGAGTCCGCGCAGCTCGTCGTCGGAGAAGAGCGGATCGGCGACCAGCGCGACCGCCCCGGCTGCCCGCAGCGCGTCGCGGACCCCGAAGACCCCGCTGAACGCCGTCTCCTTGACGTCCCCGCGGTAGGCCGCCCCGAGGATCGCGATCCGGCGTCCGGCGAGCGCGTCGCCCGGGGCCTCCGGCGCAATGCCGTGGCCCGCGTCCCCGCTCGCCGCCGCATCGGTGGCGGCGCGCGACGCCTCGGTCGCCAGCAGGCCGGCGAGCATCTCGACCGCGTAGGCCGGCATCGCCTCGTTGACCTCGCGCGCGGCCGCCGGCAGCGTCGCGCCCGGGTCGCCCTCGAGGTAGAAGCGGGGGTAGACCGGGATGCAGTGGCCGCCGACCGCCACGCCCGGGCGGTGGATGTGGCTGAACGGCTGGCTGTTGGCCGCGTCGATCACCGGCTGGATGTCGACGCCGATCCGGTCCGCGTGGCGGGCGAGCTCGTTCGCGAAGGCGATGTTGAGGTCGCGGTAGGTCGTCTCGGCGAGCTTCGTCAGCTCGGCCGCCTCGGCGCTGCCGAGCGCGCGGACCTCGACCTGGTCCCCGAGCAGCTCGCGGTAGCGCGCCGCGGTCCGGGCCTCGCCGGGCTCGTCGAGCCCGCCGACGATCTTCGGGTAGGTCTCCAGGTCCGCGAAGATCCGGCCGCTGTAGACGCGCTCGGGGCTGTGCGCGGCGTGGAAGTCGACGCCCTCGCGGAGACCGCTGGCCCGCTCCAGCAGCGGACCGACGCGGTGGCGGGTGCTGCCGACCGGCAGGGTCGTCTCGACGACCACGCTCGGCGGGTCGCCGTCCGGCCCGGCGGCCGTCCCGCGCGCGTCGACGGCGCGCCGCAGGCCCTCGCCGACGGCGGTCACCGCGGCGTCGACCGCGCCCCACTTCGGTCGCGCAGCCGCGTCGACCACCAGCGGCGGGACCAGCAGGATCAGGTCGGCGCCCTCGGCGACCGCGGCGACCGTGTCGGTCACGACCCGCAGCCGGCCGTCGGCGACCGTCGTCGTCAGGGCCTCGGCGAGTCCGGCCTCCCCCGGGAACGGCTCCCGCGCGGCGCCGATCTCGGCCACCAGCTCGGCGTCGATGTCGCAGCCGATCACCTCGTGCCCGCGCAGCGCGGCGAAGGCCGCCAGCGGCAGGCCGATCTTGCCGAGGGCGACGACGACGATCCTCACCGGCGGCCCTCCGGGCTCGTCCCCGCCGACACGTCGGTCGCCGTGCTCTCGGCGACCCCGTCCGCGGGCGGGCGGCCGTCGAGGTGGACGCTCTCGCCCGTCGCCGCGCTCCGCAGGACCGCGTCGGCGAGGTCGACGGCGGCCAGACCGTCCTCCAGCGTCACCACCGACGCTCCGGGGCGGCCCTGGACGTAGCCGCAGAACTCCTCCAGCTCGACCAGCAGCGGCTCGCGGCGGGAGAGCGCGTAGCGGGTGACGTCGCCCTCGCTCACCCCACGCAGGGTGCGCGTCGCGTCCCACTCGCTGGAGACCTCGCCGTTGGCGTAGAAGGTCAGGTCGGCCGTCAGCGTGTCGGCGACGAGCATCCCGCGCTCGCCGAGCACCCGGGTCTGGCGGACCTTGGTCGGCGACAGCCAGTCGACCATCGTGGTGAAGGTCGTCCCGCCGGAGAGCCGGCCGACGACGTTGACCAGGTCCTCGTGCTCCCGCCCCATCCGGTGCTGGGTCTGGGCCGCGAGGCTGACGACGCCGCCGCTGACCTCGCCGTCACCGCCGAGCCAGCCGACGAGGTCGAGGTCGTGGGTGGCGAGGTCCTTGACCACGCCGACGTCGCGGATCCGGGCCGGGAACGGCCCGATCCGCTCGGTCGCGACGTGGAAGACCTGGCCGAGCTGCCCGTCGCGCATCCGTCGCCGCATCTCCCGCAGGGCCGGGTTGCAGCGCTCGACGTGCCCGACGGCCCCGCGGACGCCGGACGCGCGAACCGCCGCGATCAGCTGGCGGGCGCGCTCGGGCGTGTCGGCGAGCGGCTTCTCGACCAGCACGTGGACGCCGGCCGCGACCAGCTCGAGGACGGCGGCGAGATGCTCCTCGGTCGGCACCGCGACGACCGCGAGATCGGGGCGTCCGTGCTCGATCAGGTCGGCCACGGTCGCGAAGACGAGCGACGGGTCCTGGACGGCCCCGTGGCGGTCCCCACCGGGGTCGACCGCCCCGGCGAAGGTCGTCAGACCGGACGTCTGGAGCAGCCGCGCGTGGTGCCGCCCCATCATCCCCAACCCGACGATCGCGCCCCGCAAGGGTCGCGCGGCCGCCGCGTCGGTGTCGAGGTCGGGCTTGCCGTCGGCGCTCTGCACTACCGGCAAGCCTAGGTGACTGTCCACCCGCCCCGCAGCCCGCACCCCCAACCGACGATCCGGCGCCGCCGACTACGCTCCCCGGATGGCGCGCCGCGACAGCATCCGTCCCACGATCCACCCCACCGCGGTCGTCGATCCCGAGGCCACGGCGAGCGGCGGCGCGATGATCGGCGCCGACGCGCGCCTCGCCGACGGGGTCCGGGTCGCACCGTTCGCCGTCGTCGACGCCCGCAGCACGGTCGGGGCGGGCGCGATCGTCGGCCCGCACGCGGTCGTGCACCACGACGTGACGATCGGGCCCCAGGCCCAGATCGGCTCGCACACGGTGATCCACCCGGGCACCGTCGTCGGTGAGGGCGTCGTCGTCGGGGACCACGCGGTGCTCGGCAAGCCGCCACGGCTGCGGGCCGGATCGGCCGCCGCCAGCGGTGAGCCGCCGACCCCGTTGCGGATCGAGGCCGGCGCGACGATCGGGGCCGGGGCGGTGGTCCTGGTCGGGGCCTCGATCGGTGCCCGCACGATCGTCGGCGACCAGTCGTTCGTCCGCGAGCGCTCGACGGTCGGGGCCGACACCGTCGTCGGTCGCGGCAGCACCATCGACTGCGACGTGACCGTCGGCTCGCGGGTCAGCATCCAGACCGACGTCTACGTGACCGCAGGGTCGGTCGTCGAGGACGACGTCTTCCTCGGTCCGGGCGTCTGCACCACCAACGACGACCGGATGGGCCGCGCGCCCCGGACCCTCGACGGCGCGCTCGACCCGGCCGGGATCGTGCTCGTGGGGGCCACGATCCGCCGCGGCGCGCGGGTCGGCGGCCGCGTGGTGCTGGTGCCGGGCGTCGAGATCGGCGCCGACGCCTTCGTCGCCGCGGGCGCGGTCGTGACGAAGGCGGTGCCCGCCGGTCGCCGCGTGATGGGCGTCCCCGCGCGCGATGCGGGGCCGGTCCCGGACGAGGACCGCCTGCGCTGAGCGGCGGGCGAAGTGGCGTCGCGCGAGGCGCTCGGCCCGCGCGCCCGCCTGCCTGCCCCCCCCCCC
>NZ_JBWDOG010000008.1:0-195375 GCF_056269115.1 Patulibacter ginsengiterrae | reverse complement strand
TGCCTCGTTGAACGGCAGGCCTCCGGCCTGCCGGGTCCCTCCGGGACCCGGCACCTAGACCGGAACAACCTCCCTAGCCCTTACACCTAGGGCGACGTGGCGCCGCTCGGGCGTGCCCGAGCGGGCCCGGGTCCGACGGCCGCTCCCGCCCCGGTGGACGGGACGCGAGCCGGGGCGGGACGTGCCGTCGCCGGTGCCGGGGGCCTCGCCGCCCCCGGCCGTTCGTGCGGGCTAGCGCTTGGTCGCGGTGACCGCGGTCGAGCGCGACGCGCTCTCCTTGCCCGCGGTCGCCTTGACCGAGACGCTCAGGCTGGTGGACTTCCCGCTCGGGAGGCCCGTGGCCTTGACCGTCGTCGCCTTGGCGCTGTTGGCGCCGAGCTTGACCGTCCGCTTGGACAGGGTCTTGCTGCCGCGCTTGAGCGTGACCGAGACGCTCGACGCCTTGCTCGCGACCAGCGAGACCGGGACGCCCTTGCGGGCGACGGCGACGCTCAGGCTGCGCGGGGCGGCGACGCCGACGCTCAGCTTGACCGCGGCGGGCACGGTCTTGGTCGGGCCCGGGACCGTGGTGGTCGGCCCGGCGACGGTCGTGGTCGGGCCCGGGACCGTGGTCGTCGGACCGGCCGGCAGCGTCGAGGGCTTGCGCTGGAACGTCAGCAGCGGGAACAGGTCGGTCTGGTCGATCGTGCCCGTGACGTTCGCGGCCTGCGGGCCGACCGCCATCACCGGAACGGCCGCGCCGGTGTGCTGCTGGCTAGGAACGGCCGGGTCGTTCGTCGTCCCGATCCGCCCGCCGGCGGTGCCATAGGCGATCCGCAGCAGGTCTCCCGCGGGGGTCTTGAGCGTCGAGTAGTAGCCGGTCGGGGTCTCGTCGCCCTTGGTCGCCGAGGCGGTCGAGGTCGCGTTGACGATCTGGCTGGTGTGCGAGTGGTCGGCCGTGACGATCACCAGCGTGTCGGGGTGCGACGCCTGGTAGTCGAGCGCGTTGCCGATCGCCTTGTCGAACTCGAGCGTCTCACCGATCTGCTCGCAGGGGTTGGCGGCGTGGTCGCGCTTGTCGATCGACGCGCCCTCGACCTGGAGGAAGAAGCCGTCCTTGCCGCTGCTCTTGTCGAGCAGGCTGATCGCCTTCGCCGACATCGCGCTCAGCGAGGGCTCCTCGGGGGCGGTCGTCGCGCGGTGGGTGGTGTCGCAGACTGCGGGGTTGCCGTCGGCGGCGGCCGGCTTGGCGACGTCGCCCTTCCACTCCGTGACCATGTTGGCGGCGTTGTTGTCGACCTCCTTGTCGTGGAAGAGGCCGAGCACCGGCTTGCTGCCCGGCTGGTCGCCGAGCGCGTCGATCGCGTCGAGCTGGGTCTTGGTGGTGATGTAGCGGAAGCCCTGCTCGTTGGCGAGGTCCACGACCGTCTTGCTGCCGGCCGCGGTGAGGGTCTGCTGGAAGCGCGCACGCCCGGCACCGAACGTCAGGTCGGGCCGGAGCGCCACCTGCTGCTCGGCGATCGAGCCGAGCGCACCCGGGTTGACGGTGCCGTCGGTGCGGACCTTGGCCTCGCTGGCGCAGGCGCCGCGGGCGTCGGCCGGACCCTGGCAGCCGCGCTGGCTGATGTGGGCGGTCGGCCCGGCCGGGGTCGCGTCGGTGACCTCGGCGGTGGTCACGTTGCCGGTCCACTTGCCGAGCTTCTTGGCCGCTTCGATCGTCGTCTCGACGTTCGCGCCCGGGGTCGACTTGTTGGCGCTGTTGCCCTGGCCGAGCCGGTTGATCATCGTCTTGTGGCCGGTCGACCAGGCGGTCGCGGTGCTGGCCGAGTCCGGGGCGAAGTTCTGCTTGCCCTGGGTCGCGACGTTGTCCAGCGGCGTCAGGTCGTAGGTGGTCGCAACGCCGCGGAAGGGCAGCCGGTCCATGTTCAGCGGCTTGTCGACGCCCTGGTAGGCGCGGGCGATCGAGACCTCCGACTCGCCCATCCCGTCGCCGACCAGCAGGATCACGTTCTTCGGCGTGGCGGGATCGATGCCCTTGGCCAGCGCGGCCGAGCGGTCGTCGCCGCCGGTGACGGCGAGGGCCGCGGTGGTGCTGCCGCCGACGGCGACGAGGCCGGCGACCGCGACGGCGAGGGTACGTCGTTGCATGGGTGCTCCTGACAAGGGGGAAGGCTGCGAGGGCGACGGTACGAGCGGGGCGGGCGCGAGAAGTTGCCCGCGTGTGAGCGCCACGTGAACGGTTCGTGATCGACGCCGGGCCGGGCCCGGTCACCTACAGTGCGGTGGCGCCCACGCCGGGGTGGACGTCGTCCCGGTCCGTCGCCGCCGATGCCCGTGTTCGCCGACCGCCACCGCCCGCTCCACCTCCTGCTGGTCTGGGTCGCCCTGCTCGCCGTCTACGCGGCCGGTCTGACGATCCCCGCCTCCCCCGGCCACGAGCTGTCGCGGACCGAGGCCCACCGGCTGCTGGTCACGCACTCGCTGGTCACCGACGGCGACATCGACCTGCTCGACGAGTACCTCGCACAGCCGTGGCGGGACTGGGGCGGGATCACCGGGGTGAGCCCGAGCAGTCCGCTCGCCCCGAACGTGACCGTCCGCGGCGACCGCGACGGCCGCCCGACGCCGCCGGTCGCCCCCGGCGGCTACCTCGAGCCGACCGGGATCGGGCTCGGTGCGGTCCTCGCCCCGGCCTACTGGGTCGGCCGCGAGACCGGGATCGGCGGGCGCCTCGCCGTCCAGCTGTGGGGCGCCGGGATGCTGGCCGCGGCGTTCGTGCTCGCCCTCGGCCTCGCCCGGCGGCTGGTCCCCGAGCCCTGGGCCACGCGCGGCGTGCTGGTGGTGGCGCTCTCCCCGCCGGCGATCCTCGGCGCGACCGAGATCGGGCCGACCGGCCCCGCCGCCCTGCTGCTGACGGGGGCCGTCGCCACGGCGCTGGCGGTCCGCGATCACCCACGGACCTGGGCCGCGCTCTCGTGCGCGCTGCTCTGCGGGCTCTTGCCGTGGGTCTGGCTGCCGCTCGCGCCGGTCGCGCTGCTGCTCGCCGCCGCCCTGACCCGCTGGATGCGACGGCGACGGCGCGGCCTGACCGGCTACCTCGCGTTCGAGGTGCTGCTGCTCTCGGCCTTCATCCTGTTGACCGTCAACGACCGGCTCTACGGCGGACCGACCCCGTGGGCGCCGATGGTCGGCTGGTCGCTGCCGACCTTCTTCGACGGCGTCGGCGACGTGCTCGCCCGCGTCTTCGGCGCCCCGCTCGGGCTGCTGATCGACCGCGACCTCGGCCTGCTGCGGTGGGCGCCCGTGCTGGGGTTGGTCGGGGTCGCGGTCTGGCGGCTGGTCAGCTGGCGGCGGGCACGGCTGTTCCGCGCGTTCGCCGACGAGGTCCACGTCGAGGTGATCGCGCTCCTGCTGCTGCTCGTCTTCGCGGTCGCGACGATCCCCTACGCGATCCTCTCGCCGTGGCCGGCGACCAACTGGCTCGGGGGGCCGGGCGCGGCCGTCGCGCTGCCCGTGGTCGCCGCGACCGTCGGCTGGGCCTGGCAGCGGGTTCCCCGGACCGGCGCGGTGCTGGCGACGCTGACCGTCGTCGCCAGCGTCTGGCTGCTGGCGGCCGGCCTGCTCTCGAGCGACGTCGGCAGCACGCCGCCGACCGGCCCACTGCCGTGGGCTGGCGTCGAGCAGGTGCTGCCGGTCCTCCAGCCCTAGTCCCCGGATCAGGCTGGCCGAGGCAGAACCGTGCTCTCGCCGCCGCTCCGACGGTGAGAGCACCGAAATGGGGGCGTAGGCACCCAGAACGGTGCACGCACGCCGGCCGCCCCGTGAGCGCTACGAAATCGGGCGCACCCCACGTCCACGACGTCGAGGAATCACTCATCTAGGCTTCGGTACGTGGCGATCGACCCTGGCCCCTCCCCGTCGCCGGCTCCGGCCGACGACGCCCTCCTCAGCGACACCCTCGGCCCCGCTCCCGACGTTCGCCGGCCGCCGGCGCCGGCTCGCGGCGGCCTGCTGACGCTGCTGCGCCACGCCCGCCGCCACGGCATGCTGACCCGCCAGCACGCCGTCCTCGGCCTGCGGCTGCTGCGGCTCAAGCTGAAGTACGGGAAGCGGCTCCAGCTCGACGGCCCGGCCTTCGTCTGCAAGGGCGTCCACTTCGAGATCGGCCCGAACGCGGTCGTCCGGCTCGGCCGCTGGTCGTGGCTCGGCGACGGCACCAAGGTCCGCTGCCACGAGGGCCGGATCGAGATCGGCGCCAAGACCGTGATCGGCCAGGAGTGCACGCTCTCGACCTACGAGCTGATCTCGATCGGGCGCGAGTGCATCGTCGCCGACCGCTCGATGTTCATCGACTTCGACCACTCGGTCGCCTGGGTCGACACCCCGATCCGGCTCCAGGGGATCTACACCCGGCCGGTGATCGTCGGCCACAACGTCTGGATCGGCTACGGCGGCTGCGTCCTGCGCGGCGTGACCGTCGGCGACAACGCGGTGATCGGCACCTACGCCGTCGCCACCCGCGACATCCCCGCCAACGCGGTCGCGGGCGGGGTCCCGGCCCGCGTCATCCGGATGCGCGACGCGCCGCAGCAGATGCGCTGGGCCGACTGAGCGGATCGCTTCGGCCGCTTGACACGCGGATCATGGTTCCGCCTGTCCGAAGCCCCCGGGTGACGGGCGACGTCACGACGACGTCGCTCTCGGTCGACCCGCTCAGCCCGGCTTGCGGCCAGTGACCATCAGGTTGTAGAAGACGCCCGCCGGCAGCCGGCCCTCGAGCAGCCGCCGGTCGAGCTGCTGGAAGAGCAGGTATCCGCGGAAGGCGTAGCGGCGCCAGGCCCACGGGATGTCGTCGTTCTCGGCCGTCGACTCCATCGCGCGGTTGAACCAGCCGAACCAGTTGGCGGCCAGCTCCTCGCCCTGCACGCTGATCGGATCGAAGCCGGCCGCGGCGACCGGCGCCCGCAGCTCCGACGGCACGAACGCGTGGACGTCGACCAGGCCCTCGAGCGCGTGGTTCTCCTCGCCCCCGTCGTCGTGCCCGTGGGTCGCGGGCCGCGCGCCCAGCGCCTTGCGCCAGACCGGCGCCGCGTAGTGGGCCGCGCGCTTGGGGATCGTCGCCAGCTTGTCGCCGTTGCGCGACGGCTCGCCCGCGAACAGGATCACGCCGCCGGGCCGCAGCACCCGGTGGAACTCGCGGAACGCCTGCTCCAGGTCCGGGATGTGGTGGAGGATCGCGTGGCCGCAGACGAGATCGAAGCTCTCGTCGGCGAACGGCAGCTGCTCGGCGTCGGCGACGACCGTGTCGACCTCGAGGCCGAGCGTCGCGGCGTTCTCCTCGAGCGCGGCGATCATGCCGGGCGAGATGTCGGTCGCAGTGGCGTGGTCGATCATCCCCGCCTTCAGCATGTGGAGCGTGAAGTAGCCGGTTCCGGCGCCGATCTCCAGCGAGCGCGCGAAGTGCGGGGCCGGCTTGCCCAGCAGCTTGTGGATCTTCTGGAGGACCTGGTCGGCGCCGATCTCGCCCCAGTCGATGCCCCACTTGGCGTCGTAATGCGCAGCGGCGCCGTCGTGGTAGCGCGTGTTGACGTCCCGGATCCGTTCGGCGGTCTCGGGCTCGGCAGCGGCGCTACCGGTGGTCGGAAAAGGCGTCATGGGGCGTCGAAGTCTACGTCGCCGCTATAGATTGGCGCCCGATGACTGGTTCGCAGCCGCACTACGTCCAACAGAACCAGCCAGCCGGCGTCCCCCCGCTCGCGCTGACGGGTGAGCGGACGCTGCCCGACGTGCCCGAGGAGAACTACTGGTACCGGCGTCACCTGGTCGTCTACGAGTGGATCGCCGCGCGGCTGCGCGAGCGGGCCGCGGCGAACGGCGGCGAGCTCCCGCGGGTGGTCGACCTGGCCTGCGGCGAGGGCTACGGGACCGAGATCCTCTCCGGCAGCGCGAGCGAGGCGGTCGGCGTCGACGCCAACCCGGAGGCGCACGAGCACGCGCGCCTGCGCTACGTCGGGCCGCGGATCCGGTTCGAGCGGACGCTGGTCGAGACCTTCGACGAGCCGACCGACGTCGTCGTCTTCCTCCAGACCATCGAGCACGTCCAGGACCCGGACGCGATCCTCGAGCGGTTCAAGGACCTGGTCGGCCCGGACGGCGAGGCCTACGTCTCGACCCCGAACCTGCTGACGCTCGCGCCCGAGGGCGCCGAGAAGTCCGAGAACCCCTGGCACATCAAGGAGTACCGGGCCGACGAGTACCGCGAGCTGCTGGAGCGCCACTTCTCGCACGTCGAGATCTACGGCCTCTTCCATGCGCGCAAGCTGCGGATCCACCAGTGGGCGATCGAGAACGCCGGCTGGGACCGGATCCACAAGACGCTGCGGCTGACCAAGCCGTTCTACGCCTGGTTCACGCCCGCGATCGCCGCCTCCGACTTCGTGCTCCGCTCGGCCGCCGACGGCGCCGAGCTCGACAAGGCCCTCGACTTCGTGGCGGTCCTCCGGCCGTGAGCGCCGACGCGCGGCTCGCGGTCGTCCTCCACAGCCACCTCCCGTACGTCGAGGGCTTCGGCACCTGGCCGTTCGGGGAGGAGTGGCTGTGGGAGGCGACGGTGACGTGCTATCTGCCGCTGCTCGAGCTGCTCGACCGCCGCGTCGACGCCGCCACGCTGACGCTGTCGCTGACGCCGGTGCTCGCCGACCAGTTGCTCGCGCCCGGGACGGGCGAGCGGCTGCGGACCTTCCTCGACGACGTGCGCGAGGAGACCTTCGGCCGCGACATCGCCGGCTTCGAGGAGCACGGCTTCGGGGTCGAGGCCGGCGCGCTGCGGGTCCAGCGGGAGATCTACCGCTCGGCCCGTCAGCAGGTCGACGGCCGCGACGATCTCGTCGCCGGGCTGCTGGAGCACGCCGCGTGGACCTCCTCGGCGACCCACGCCGTGCTGCCGCTGCTCGCGACCCAGGAGGGACTGCGGGCCCAGATCGACGGCGGCACCGGCAGCCACCGGCGTCGCACCGGCCGCTGGGACGGGGGCTTCTGGATGCCGGAGTGCGCCTACTCGCCGTCGCTCGACGGCGCGCTCGCGGCGAGCCGGGTCCGCACCACCTGCGTCGACCTGACCGACCGCTTCGGGCACGGCGACCGCCGGCACCTGCAGCCCTACCGGACGCGCGGCGGCACGACCCTGCTGCCGCTCGACCGGCGGCTGATGGACCTGGTCTGGTCCGACGGCGCGATGCCGGCCGGCGCGGCCTACCGCGACACCCACCGGCGCACGACCTTCGACCTGCTGGCGTGGTCCAACGACGGCCAGCCGTGGTCGCCCGAGCGCGCCCGCGAGCAGGCCCGCCGCGACGCCGCGACCTTCGTCCGCGCCACGCTGGAGCGGCTCTCCGACGGGGGCCTGGCCACGATCGCGCTCGACACCGAGTTCCTCGGCCACTGGTGGCTGGAGGGCATCTGGTGGCTGGAGGCGGTGCTCGACGAGGCCCGCGAGCAAGGGCTGGAGATCGTCCACGCCGACCGTGTCGCCGACGGCTTCGAGCCGGCCCCGCTGCCGCAGACGGCCCAGACCACCAGCTCGTGGGGCAGCCCCCGCGACCTCTGGACCTGGAGCGGCGCGCAGGTCGCCGGGCTCGCCTGGCGCGCGCGCCGGCTCGAGCTCGACGTCGTCGCCCTCGGGGGGTCCGCCACCGCCCGCGCCTGGCGCGAGCTGCTGGCGGTCCAGTCGAGCGACTGGGCCTTCCTCCGGACACGCGCGACGGCCGGCGACTATCCCGATCGGCGCGCGTCCGCACACGCCGAGTCTCTGGTCGCGGAGCTCCGCGCGCTAGGGTCTGCGTCCCCCGCCCTGCGGCACCTCGCGCCCTTCCTGGACGGGACCCCCGCGGCGACATGACCAGCATGCGTGTCCTGATCCTCAGCTGGGAGTACCCGCCGATCGTCGAAGGCGGGCTCGCCCGCCACGTCCACAAGCTCGCCACGCAGCTGGCGGCGCAGGGCCACGACGTCCACGTCCTGACCCGTGGCGGCGCCGACGACGCGGGCCGGCACCGTGGCCCCACGGGGCCGGCGTCGGTCACCGTCCACCGGGTCCCCGAGCCGGCCAAGCCCGCCGACCTCGGCGCGTTCATCGCCTGGATCGCGCACATGAACGAGGACATGGTCGCCCGCGGCCTGGCACTCGTCGACAGCCTCGACTTCGACCTCGTCCACGGACACGACTGGCTCGTCGCCTCCGCCGCCGACCGGCTCGCCCGCCACGCCGGGCTGCCGATGGTGGTCACGGTCCACGCCACCGAGTTCGGCCGCCACCAGGGCTGGGTCGCCAACCACCCGCAGAGCCACATCCACGCGATCGAGACCTGGATGGTCCGCCGCGCCGACCGCGTGATCGCCTGCTCGCACTACATGCGCGGGCACATCGCCGACATCTACCGTCGCGACGAATCGCAGATCACGGTGATCCCGAACGGGGTCGACGTCGGCGACCTGCGGCCCTCCGGCGACCTCGCCGAGCTGCGCGCCCGCTACGCCGCTCCCGACGAGCAGCTGGTCCTGCTGGTCGGCCGGCTGGTCTACGAGAAGGGCTTCCAGTTCGCGCTGGAGGCGATGGGCGGCGCCGACGGCGTGCTCTCGCGGGTCGGCAAGGTCCGCTTCGTGGTCGCCGGCTCCGGCACCCACGAGCAGGAGCTGCACCGCCAGGCCTCGGAGCTCGGGCTCGACGACCACGGCACGTTCCTCGGCTGGATCGGCGACGACCTGCTGCACTCGCTCTACCGGATCTCCGACCTCTGCGTGGTGCCGTCGATCTACGAGCCGTTCGGGCTCGTCGCGCTCGAGGCGATGGCCTCCGGCTGCCCCTGCATCGTCGCCGACTCGGGTGGGCTGCGCGAGGTCGTGCCCGACGAGTTCGTCGGCATGCGGTTCCCCTCCAGCGACCCGCAGGCGCTCGCCGGGCTGATGGAGCGGCTGCTGACCGACGAGGCGCTGCGGCAGAACCTGATCACCCAGTCCTCGGAGCACGTGCTGCGGTTCGACTGGTCCGAGATCGCGCGCGAGACGGCCGCGGTCTACGACGAGCTGCTGCGGCCGATCGGGACCGAGCCGGCCGAGCCCGCCGAGCGCGTGGAGCCGTCGGCGCCCGCGACTCAGCCCTCGCCCGCCTCGCGGTAGCGGGCCGCCGCCCGCTCGCGCTCGGCGGCGTGGTCGACGATCGGCGGCGGGTAGTCGTCGCCGATCACGCAGCCCGCCGCCCGCTGCTGGTCGGCGGTCATCCGCCACGGCTCGGCCAGCAGCTTCGCCGGGACGTCGGCCAGCTCCGGCACCCAGCGCCGGACGTACTCGCCGTCAGGGTCGAACCGGGCCTGCTGGCGGGTCGGGTTGAAGAGCCGCTGGAAGTAGGGCTTCGGGTCGACCCCGACCGAGGCGATCCACTGCCAGTTGCCGTCGTTCTGGGTTGGTTCGCCGTCGAGCAGCAGCGACCAGAAGTGCCGCTCGCCGTGCCGCCAGTCGAGGTGCAGGTCCTTGGTCAGGAACGAGCCGACCAGCATCCGCGCGCGGTTGTGCATCCAGCCGGTCGCGGCCAGCTGCCGCATCCCCGCGTCGACCAGCGGATAGCCGGTCCGCCCCGCCTTCCACGCCTCCAGTGCCTCCGGATCGTCGTCCCACTGCAGCGTCCGGAAGCGCTCCTGGTGCTCGCGGTAGCGGTTCTCCGGACGGAACAGGTAGACGTGCGCGAAGAAGTCGCGCCAGGCCAGCTGGCGGACGAACGCCGCCGGCCCCTCGCCCGGGAGCCTGCGCGCCCGCGCCTCGAGCCAGCGGCTGGAGATCGTGCCCCAGCGCAGGTGCGGGGAGAGTCCGCTGGTCCCGCCCGCCAGGCGGTCGTGGTGGTCGGCGTAGCCCGCGATCGGCCCGTCGAGCCAGGCCCGGGCCGCGCGCAGGCCGGCGGCCTCGCCCGGCTCCGTGAACGGCTCGGGCACGTCGGGGCGCCCCGCGCCGCCGAACTCGGCCGCGGTCGGCAGCCCCTCCCCGGCGACCCGGGGCACGCTGATCGCCACCGGCGCATCGAGCACGGTCCGGCGGTCGAGGACCTCCCAGGTCCGCCGGAACGGGCCGAAGACCGTGTACCGCCCGCCCTGCTGGGTGCGGGCCTGGGCCGGATCGGCGACGTACTGGCCCGGAGCCGGGGTGGCGTCGATCCCGGCGGCGGCGAGCGCTTCGGCGACGCGCCGGTCGCGACGGAGGGCGAGCGGGCTCGCGTCGCTGGTCCAGCGGACCCGTCCGGCTCCGGCCTCCTGCGCGAGCGCGACCAGCACGTCCTCCGGAGCGCCGTGGCGGACGACCAGCCGGCCGCCCCGCTCGCGGAGCCCGGTGTCGAGGTCGCGCAGGCAGCCGGCGAGGAAGTGCGCGCGCGGACCGGACGCGGCCGGACCGCTGACGATCGCCGGATCGACGATGAAGACCGGCAGCACCTGGTCCGCCCCGGCGACCGCGGCGTGCAGGGCCGGGTGGTCGCGAACGCGCAGATCGCGGCGGAACCAGACGATCTCGATCGACACCGCGTCCATCGTACGCCGCGCTCCCGACGCGGCGGCCGGAAAGCGGCAGCACGCCAGATCCCGCCAGCGGGCCGGCCGTGCCGGGTAACGCCGGGAGCTGCATACACGGGGCGTACACTGGAGGGGCATGGTTGACGCTGACCCCGACCTGCCGCTCTTCCCGCTGGGGATCGTGGCGCTCCCGGGCGAAGAGGTGCCGCTGCACCTCTTCGAGGAGCGCTACAAGGAGCTGGGCGCCCTCTGCATCGCCGAGGATCGCGAGTTCGGCATCGTGCTCGTCGACGAGGACGGGCCCCGCTCGATCGGTTGCGCCGTCCGCGTGACCGACGTGCTCCAGCGGTTCGACGACGGCCGCCTCGACGTGATCACCCGCGGGACCCGGCCGTTCCGGGTCGTCGAGGAGCACCACCGGCACCTGTTCGCCTCGGCCGAGGTCGAGTTCCTCGACGACGAGCCCGAGATCCTCGACCAGGACGCGGCCGCCGCCGTCCGCCAGGCCTACGCCTCGCTGGCCAACCAGGCGACCGAGCACGAGGTCGCCCCCGCCGACCTGCTCGCGGTGACCTCCTACGACCTCGCGGCCTCGGTCGAGTTCGCCTCGGAGGCGAAGCAGCAGCTGCTCGAGTCGCGCTCGGAGAACGCCCGGTTGCGCCAGCTGCTGGCGCTGCTGCGCGCCGCGCTCAAACGGCTCGAGTTCGCCGACCTGGCCCGGATCCGCGGCGCCAGCAACGGCGTCGTGCGGTTCGGCTGAGCGACCGGGGAGCCGCGCCGCTCAAGCCCGCGTGACGTCGGTCGCGGTCGCCGGTGCCGTCGGCGGGACCAGCTCGGCACCGTCGCCGGCGACCGCGGCCGACGGTTTGGCGCCGCCACTCGAACGCCCCGCGATCACCGTCCCGAGCACCACCAGCACGACCCCGACGACCGCCGCGATCGTGACCGCCTCGCTGAAGAACAACGCGCCGTAGAACAGGGCGAAGACCGGCGCGACGTAGGCCACGAGCGCCGCTCGCGACGGCCCGACCTCGGCGATCAGGAGGAAGAAGATCACGAACCCGAGCCCGGTCCCGACCGCCCCGAGCACGGCCAGCGCGGCGAACGCGCCGACGCCGTGGAGCGCGGGCCCCTCGCCGCCCGCGGCGGTCACGACGAGCGCCAGCAGCGTCGCCACCACGGCCGCCCAGCTGAGGTTCGCCGCGCTCTGGGCGAGCGGCGGCCGCTCCGTGGCCCACAGCCGGCTGAGGGTCGCACCGAGCCCGTAGCCGACCGGCGCCATCAGGATCGCCAGGCCGCCGAGGAGGAGGTCGGAGCTGCCGGTGAGGTCGGCGCCGAACAGCAGCAGGACCCCGCCGAAGCCGACCAGCAGCCCGATCAGGCCGGGCCGGCCGAGCCGGGTCTCGGGGATCAGCAGGCGGGCGAAGAGCGCGGTGAAGAGTGGTGACGCGGCGACCAGGACCCCGGCCAGCCCCGACGCGACCCAGCGCTGGCCGAGCGCGATCATCGGCAGCGAGAGCCCGGCCGTGGCCGCCCCGATCAGCAGCGTCGTCCCGGGCCGCTCCCCGATCGGCCGCCAGCCGAACCGGCGGACGGCGAAGGCGACGACGACCGCCGCGCCGATCACGAGCCGGAACGACGCGACCCACTGCCAGGCGAGCCCGTGGTCGAGCAGGACCTTGATCAGGGCGTAGCTGCCGCCCCAGGTCGCGGCGAGCCCGAGCAGCAGCAGGGATTGACGGCGGGTCACCGGTCCAGGATCGCAGAGGTCGCCGGGGCCCCGGCGCAGGCCATCGCTGCGTCCGGCGGCCCAGGCCGTCCCCGGCCGTCGACCGTGACGGACGCGGCCCGGAGCGGCTCAGGCGACGGCCACGGCCCCGCCGCGGCGGGGATCGGCCGCGGCCGACAGCGCCCCGCTGCGGGGGTCGCGGCAGGCGACCTGGACCCCGCCGAAGAACAGGTTCGGCGCCCGGAAGCTGACCACCGGGCGCGGTCCGGGAGCGCCTCGGTGGACGGTCGCCAGGTCGACGCCCGGCTCGGCGTAGACCGTGCCGTCCTCGATGTGGACCCGTGGCGCCTCGACCGCGGCGACCGGGCCCCGGCCGTGATCGACCAGGCCCACGATCACCTGCAGCAGCGCCGAGCGGATCCGGTTGGAGCCGGCGGAGCCGAGGATCGCCTCGGTCGCGCCGGTCGCGGCGAGCACCGCGCTCGGGGCCATCATCGACGGCATCCGGCGGCCGGGAGGAATCGGCGGCAGCCCCGATCCCCCCGGCCGCAGCCGGGGATTCAGGTCCTCCTCCCCCATCACGTTGTTGAGGTGGATCCCGGTGCCCGGGACGAGGACCCCGGAGCCCTCGCCGTTGGTCCCGGTGATCGCGCAGCCGAGGCCGTCGGCGTCGATCACCGACAGGTGGGTCGTCGACCCCAGCCGCAGCCGCAGCAGCTCGTCGCCGAAGCCCTCGACGAAGAGCCCGTCCTCGAACGCCGGCGTCCGCTCCTCGTCGGCCGTGACCATCGCCGCGACGAGCTCCCCGGCGTCGGGCGGGAGCGACCCGGCCGGGCGACCGCGGCGCCCCAATCGGCCGAGCGCGATCGCCAGCAGGACCCCGCCCGCCGACGGCGGCGGCGCGGTCAGGACCGTCCGATCGCGGTACCCGACCCGGATCGGGCCTCGCTCGACCGCCCGGTAGCTCGCCAGATCGTCCGCGGTCAGGAGGCCGCCGTGGCGACCGCAGTGGTCGACGCAGGCGGCGGCAAGGTCGCCGTCCCGCAGCGGGGCGGCTCCCTCGCGGCCGAGCCGTTCGATCGTGTCGCCCAGCTCGGGGCTCCGGAAGACGTCGCCGACCGCCAGCAGCCGGTCCCCCACGGTCCAGAGCGCCTGCGACTCCGGGGTCAGTCGCAGGATCCCCTCGAGCAGCCCGGCGACGTAGCCCTGCTGCCGGTTGAGCGCGACGCCGCCCCGCGCGAGCGCCGCGGCCGGCGCGGCGAGATCCGCCAGTGGCAGCCGGCCCCAGCGAGCGTGGAGCCGCACGAGGCCGTCGATCATCCCGAAGGCGGCAACCGCGGCGCCCCCGGCGTGGAAGGTCTGGTGGGCGTCGCCGAAGTCGACCTCGACCGCTTCCAGCCGGGCGAGCGGATCGCTGACGTCCGCGTCCGCGGCGCCGATGCCCGGGGCGGCGCAGAAGGCGTCGATCGCCAGCGGCGGCCCGTCGACCGGGACCGCGAGCAGGTGGGCGCCGGCCGCAGGGCCGGTCAGCAGCGGCTCGCAGACCCACGAGGCGAAGGCGGCCGCGACCGCCGCGTCGGCGGCGCTGCCACCGGCGCGGAGCACGTCGGCGCCGACCTCCGCGGTTCGCGGATGGCCGGCGGCGACGATCCCGCGAGCGGCCGGCATACGGGAGAGCGCTGCTCGGTCCCGCGGCCGGCCGTCGTGTCCGCTAGCGCACGCGGGGGGCGTACTCCGGCACGGTCCAGCCGCCACCGCGACCGGCGGCCGTCGTCGCGACCGGGGCCGCCTCGCGGCGGGCGTAGCGCGGCTCGGGCTCGCGACGAGCCACCCGCGGCTCGGCGTCGGGGACGCGGACCGGGCGCTGCGTGGAGCGCGCGGCCTGCTGGGTGTCGGTGTTCAGGTGCGGCTGGTTCTCGTAGCCGGTGGCCACGACCGTGACCCAGATCTCGTCGCCCATCTTCTCGTCGACCTGCGCGCCGAAGATGATGTTGGCGTCGGGGTGGGCCGCGGCGCCGATCGCCTCGGCGGCCTCGTTGATCTCCCACAGCGAGAGGTCCGCGCCGCCGACGATCGACAGCAGGATCGCCTTGGCGCCGTCCATCGACGTCTCCAGCAGCGGGCTCGAGACGGCGCGCTCGGCGGCCTGGATCGCCCGCGACTCGCCGGTCCCGTGGCCGATCCCGAGCAGGGCCGCGCCGCGGTCCTGCATGATCGTGCGGACGTCCGCGAAGTCGAGGTTGATCAGGCCCGGCACCGTGACGAGCTCGGAGATCCCCTGGACGCCCTGGCGGAGCACGTCGTCGGCGACGCGGAAGGCGTCGATCATCGAGGTGTTGCGCTCGAGCACCGACAGCAGCCGGTTGTTGGGGACGACGATCAGCGTGTCGACCTCCTCCGCCAGCTCGCGGATCCCGGTGTCGGCCGACTCGGCACGCCGCTTGCCCTCGAAGGCGAACGGCTTGGTGACGATGCCGACGGTCAGCGAGCCGAGCTCACGGGCCACGCGGGCCACGACCGGGGCCGCGCCGGTGCCGGTGCCGCCGCCCTCGCCGGCCGCGATGAAGACCATGTCGCTGCCCCGCAGCGCGGCCTTGATCTCGTCGTACTCCTCCATCGCGGCGGTCCGCCCGACGCCCGGGTTGGCCCCGGCGCCGAGGCCGCGGGTGCTGCCCTGGCCGATGTGGATCGTGATGTCGGCGTTCGAGTCCTGCAACGACTGCGCGTCGGTGTTGATCGCGAGGAACTCGACCCCGGTGATGCCGGCCTCGACCATCCGGTTGACGGCGTTGGTGCCACCGCCGCCGACGCCGACGACGCGGATGACGGGGCCGTAGCCCATCGACGGCGCCTGACGCCGCTCGCCCCATGCCTCGACGGTCGCGGCAGTCTGCGCGACGTGATCGATCGTCGGGGCGATCTCCTCACGGCGCGGCTCGACGTCGGCGAGGCCGAGGATCTGCTCGGGGTCGGCATCGAGGCCGACCCGCGCCGGGTAGCGGGTGTCGTGCGCCTGCTGCGAGGCGGACGCCGCCGCCGACTCCGGAGCGGCCTCGTCGGTGCGCCGGAAGAGGTCGGCCAGCGGGCCTTCGCGAAGGCTGGAGCGGTTGTGGCTAGGGGTCATGAACGAAGCACCTCTTGAGCAAGGTCGCGGTAGGCCTGAGCGGCCGTACTGTCAGGGTCGTACCGAAGAACCGACATCCCCTTGACGGGGGCCTCGGCGAAGCGGATGGTCTTGCGCACGCGCGTGACGAACATGTCGTCGCCGAAGTGCTCCTCGAGCATCTCCAGCGCCTCCTTCGCGTGCACGGTGCGGGTGTCGAGCAGGGTCGGCAGGATCCCCTCGATCACCAGATCGGGGTTGAGCTGCTCGCGGACCATGTCGACGGTCTGGCGGAGCTGGGCGAGCCCGCGCAAGGAGAGGTACTCGGCCTGGACGGGGACGATCACCTTGTCGGCCGCGCAGAGCGCGTTGATCGTCAGCAGCCCGAGGCTGGGCGGCGTGTCGATGCAGACGTAGTCGTAGTCGTCGGCGACCGCCCGCAGCGCCCGTTCGAGCGCCCGTTCGCGGCCGATCATCGCGGCCATCGCGACCTCGGCGGAGGCGAGGTCGATCGAGGCGGCCGCGACGTCGATCTCGGCCTTGTGGGTGACCTCGGCGATCGGTCGGCCCTGCACGAGCACGTGGTACATCGAGGGTTCGACCTGATCGGGGTCGAGCCCCTGCGACATCGTCAGGTTGCCCTGTGGGTCGAGGTCGACGGCCAGCACCCGGTTGCCGCACTCGGCGAGCGCGACCGCCAGGTTGAGGGTGGTGGTGGTCTTCGCCACGCCACCCTTCTGGTTGGCCATGACGATGACGGTGGGGTGGCTGCGCATGAGCGACACGGTTCCGTTGGTCCGGCCGCGGGGACGTTCTCCCACTGGCCTGCGCTGATGCTTCGCCGCCGGTTCGGGCGTTCCTTCCCGCGGCCTGCGACCGTACGTGGTCTCGAACGTGACCCCGCGGAACGTGACCCCGCGGGGCGCCCGCCCGTCAGGAGCGAGCGATCGCGGTGGCCTCGACCTCGACCAGCTGGTCGTCGTAGCCGAGCACCGTCACGCCGAAGAGCGTGCTCGGCGGATCGTGGTCGCCGAACGCGTCGCGCACGACCTCCCAGGCCTCGACCAGATCCGCCTGCCGGCTGGACGCGACCAGGACACGCGTCCGGACCACGTCGGTCAGCGTCGCACCGCTGGCTGCCAGCGCGATCGTCAGGTTCTCCATCGTCTTGCGGGCCTGCCCCGCGTAGTCGCCGACGTGGGCCGTGGTGCCGTCGAGCTCGAGCGGGCAGGCACCGGCGAGGTGGATCAGCCGCGCTCCGACCGGAGGGATCGCCGCGTAGGCGTACTCCGCCACGTCCGACAGCTCTTCGACGCGGATCAGCTCGATCGGGGCAATGGTTGCCTGAGGAATCTCGGACATTGACAGCGAGCGTACAAAACGCGCCATCCGGGCCCCGCTCCGGCCGCCGGTCGCGCTCCCTTAGGATCAGCGGGTGCCCGGCGACCTCCTCGAACGGCGACTGGTCGTCGTGACCGGCAAGGGCGGCGTCGGCAAGTCGACGGTCGCCGCCGCGCTCGCCGTGGTCGCGGCGCGGCGGGGCAAGCGGGTCGTGGTCGCCGAGGTCGGGCGCCGCGGCGATGTCCTCGCGACCCTCGATCCGGCCCCGTCCGGGCTGCCGACCGACGCCCCCATCACCGACGACGGGCGGTTCGACGAGCGCCTGATCGACGGCCCCTGGGACGGCAGCCTCGTCCACGTCTCCGTCTCCCCCGAGGCCGCGCTCCGCGAGTACCTGCGCGACCAGCTGCCGCTCGGGCCGCTCGCCGACATGCTCCACTCCAGCCGGGTCTTCACCGGCCTGACCGCGGCGACCCCGGGAATGCGGGAGCTGCTGGCGATGGGCAAGGTCTGGGAGCTCGCCCAGCCGACCCGCCGGACGCCGGACGCCCAGCCCTACGACCTCTGCGTGATGGACGCGCCCGCCAGCGGCCACGCGACCACGATCCTCGGCGCCCCCGCCCAGTTCGCGGCGACCGCGCGGGTCGGGCCGGTCGCGCGCCAGGGCCGGACGATCGCCGCCACGATCCAGGACCCCGCCCTGACCGCGGTGGTCTCGGTCTCCACGGCCGAGGAGCTGCCGGTCAGCGAGGCCCTGGAGCTGCAGGAGACGCTGGCGGAGCTCGGCCTGCCCGTCGTGCTCGGCGTCGCCAACGGGGTGCTCGCCGACCGCTTCGACGCCGCCGAGCGAGCGGCCCTCGACGCGAGCCGCTCATCGCACCCGGCGGTCGTCGCCGCCCGCACCCATGCCCACCGCGCCCACGACCAGCAGCGCCAGCTCGCCCGCCTCCGCCGTGGGCTCCGGGCGCCGGTGATCAGCCTTCCGTCGGCCGCGGTCCGCGCGATCGGCCCGTTCGACGTCGCCGCGCTCGCCGACCGGCTCGACGTGGGACTCGAGCGGCTGGCCGCCCACCCCGCGGGCTCCGCCGCGACACCGTCGTCCCCCGACGCCCGCCACGCGACCCCGGCCGTCTCCGCCGAGGGCCCTCCCGGGCCCGACCCGCCCGCGGCTGCCCCGCAGGAGGACCGGCCGTGAGCTCGCCGCTGCTCGACCGGCTGGCGGACGCGCGCGTGGTGGTCTGCGCCGGCCCCGGCGGCGTCGGCAAGACGACGACCGCGGCGGCGATCGGGGTCGCGCTCGCCCAGCGCGGACGGCGGGTCGCCGTCGTCACGATCGACCCCGCCCGGCGGCTCGCCGACGCGCTGGGCCTCGCCGCGCTCGGCAACGATCCGGAGCCGATCCCCGCCGACCGCCTGGCCGCCCTCGACGTCCCCGCCTCCGGCGAGCTGTGGGCGATGATGCTCGACCCCAAGCGGACGTTCGACACGCTCGTCGCCGAGCTGAGCCCCGACCCCGAGTCCTGCCAGCAGGTGCTCGAGAACCCGCTCTACCGCCAGATCTCGACCGCGGCCGGCGGCAGCCACGAGTTCACCGCCGTCGCCCGCCTGCACGATCTCGTCGCCGACCCGCGGTTCGACGTGGTCGTGCTCGACACCCCGCCGTCCCGCAACGCCCTCGACTTCCTCGACGCCCCCGACCGGATCGCGGGCTTCCTCGAAGGTCGCGCGGTGCGCGCGCTGCTCGGCCAGGGGAAGACCGGGATCGCCGCCCGGATCGCGCGCCGCGGGACCGGGATCGCGCTCGGGGCGCTGCAGCGCCTGACCGGCGTCGACGTCCTCCGCGACCTCTCGGCCTTCTTCGAGGTGCTCGGTCCGCTGACCGACGGCTTCGCGCACCGTGCGACCGCCGTCCGCGGGATCCTCCGCGACCCCGGGACGCGGTTCGTGGTCGTCACCTCCCCCGCCCCGGTCGCCGCCGCCGAGGCGGTCTTCTTCCGTCGTCACCTGCGGCAGGTCGAGATGCCCTTCACCGGCCTGATCGTCAACCGGGCCACCGTCGTCGTGCCCGGCGACGAGCTCCGCAGCGGCCCGGCTGTCGCCGCCGAGCTGCGCGAGGTGCTCGGCGAGCGGCTGGCCGGCAAGGTCGCCCGGACCTGGGACGAGCACCGCGAGGGCGCGGCCCGCGACCGGGCGATCGTCGACGAGCTCGCCGCTGCCGTCGGCGACCCCGATCCGACGGTGATCGCGACCCTCGACGGCGAGGTCTTCGACCTGGCCGCGCTCGGAGCGGTCCGCGACGCACTGGTCGGCGGCGGCTCCGTCGGGGGCTGACCGGCGACGTCGCGCTCAGCCGGCCCCGGCGACCGGCCAGGGACCGGTCGAATCGTCGTCGTCGTTGGTGTCCTGCAGCTGCGGCTCGTCCCAGGTCACGTCGAGCCAGAGCTCGCGACGGTCGACCGACGAGAGCCGGGCGATGTCGATCTCGCCGGTCGGATCGAACGGGACCAGCGCCGGCGGCAGCGGGGCTGGCTCGGTCGGATCGCGGATCGGCGGGGGCAGCGTGCCCTCCCGCGGGGAGGTCCGCTCGCCGCGATCGTCCCGCGTCGCCCCGCTCCCGCGCGGCGGGACGGCGCCCGTCCGCGGCTCCCGGGCGGTGTCGGTCTCGAGGTCGTGGCGGGCCGCCGCGCCGTCGAGCGCGGCCACCCCGTCGCGCGGGATCCGGACCTGGTGCCCGTCGGCGCGGCGGGGCATCGGCTCCGGCTCGTCCTCCTCGAACGTCGGCTCCTCCTCGTACTCGACGGGATCGTGCCGTTCGGGGCCGCCGACCTGCTCGGCCGGCCAGGCGACCGCCGCCGGATGCTCCCGGACCGCCCGCTCACGGTCCCAGTCCCGCTCCAGCTCGTCGGCGGTGTCGATCACGCCGTCGAGGATCTGCTCGGCGATCTCGACCAGGTCGCCGCGCAGGTGCCCGCAGACGCTGTCCCGGAGCACCGCCCGCAGGCACTCGGCCAGCTCGTCGATCCGTTCGGGGAGGTCGCGGTCGAGCCGCCGGCTGCCGGAGACGACCTCCTGCTCCTGGAGCGCCAGCCGGGCCAGCCGCCGCGCCAGCCGCGTGCGCTCGTCGCCGGTCGCGCAGAGCGCCGCCAGCCGCCCGGCGAGGCGGCCGCTGCGCGGTCCCTCCGGCTCCAGCAGCGCGCGCCCGGCCAGCAGCAGGTCGCTGAGCGACTCCTCCGGCCGGTCGCGATCCAGCGCCAGGGTCCAGCGGCGCAGCGCCCAGGCGACCTCGCCCCGCTCCGGCAGCCGCCGCGCGACGAGGTCGACGAAGCTCCGCAGGTCGGGCACGTCCTCGACGTCGAGCGACGCCAGGCCGCGCGCACCGAAGGTCCCGCCGAGCGCCATCGCCCGCCACGGTCCGCCGGCGGTCCGCAGCCAGACCAGCGGCCCGGCCGAGGGAGCCGCCCCCGGGAAGTGCAGCCGCAGCGCGGTGACCAGCCGCCGGGCGGCCTCCCGCGCGCGCCGCGGGGTCTCCGCCGAGCCCGGTCGTGCCGCCCAACGGAGGGTCGCGACCGCGTCGGCGAGCGTGCCGTCGGGTCCGGCCAGCGCCGCGTCGGGCACCTCGCCCCGCAGCGCTTCGGGGCGCTGCAGGGCGACGCCGCGGGTGATCGCGACCGTCGCCATCGCCGGCTCGACGCCGACCAGCGGGATCGCCACGACCGTCTCGGTCGCGTCGGCGGTGAGGACCGCGTCGAGCTCCGCGAAGGCGCGGTCGAAGTGCTCCTCGCGGATCACGAACTCGGGCGCGTCCTCGAACAGCCGTTCGAGGAACTGGCGGACGGCGAGCGCCGCGCGGTCGTGCGGGTCGGCCGGCGGCCGCGCGACCCCGCGGGCCTCGAGGTAGGCCTCGACGCCCCAGGCCGCGACCATCGTGTGGACGGCCTCCGCGACCGCCGGCAGCATCGCCAGCTCGGCCGCGTGCCGCTCGACGTAGAGCCCGACCATCGGCCGGTACGAGTAGAGCGTCGGCCCACCACGGGACCGCGAACGGCGGGCGTGCTCGAGCAATTCGAACGGCACCTCGTCGCCCGCTTCGACCCGTGCAGCGAGATCCCGGGCGGCGGCGAAGCCGGCCGAACGCAGGGCTGCGTGAAGCTGGGGGTGACGCATACGTACGCCTTCGCCGGGTCCGTGGGCGGTCCTCGGCGGTGAATGCGGTCGTGCAACGAGCGCGGAGGCTACGATGGAGAGGATGACCCCGACCGAGCAGACCACGCCCTGGCGGCGTCGCGCGGACGAGCGACTGACGGACGCCGGGTACCGCCGAGGCGGGGCCCGCACCACGTTGCTCGACCTGCTCGACCAGCAGCGCTGCGCCCGGACCGTGCTGGAGATCGAGGACGAGCTGCGCGCGAGCGACCGCGCGGTCGGCCGCGCCAGCATCTACCGCGTGCTCGACGAGCTCGAGCAGCTCCACCTCGTCCAGCGGATCGAGGTCGGCCAGGGGATCGCCCGCTACGAGCGGCTGGCCCCGGACCACCATCACCACCACCTCGTCTGCCAGCAGTGCGGGGCCGTCGTGCCGTTCACCGACGACGCGCTCGAGACCGCGATCCACCAGCTCAGCGAGGGCACGGGCTTCGAGATCACCGGTCACGACGTCGTCCTCCACGGCCGCTGCCCGGCCTGCCGCGCCAGCGAGGCTTGAGCCCGGCTCGACGGTTCTCGGCGGAACCAGGCTGAGCCCCCGCCACCGCGGCAGGTCCCTGCATCCGCGGGGCGAACGTCGCGGGGATGGTTGCCGCCTCTCGCTCGCCCCTGCGCACGCTCCTGACCAGCCGCGCCGGAAGGCTGCTGGTCGGTGCCGTCGCGGCCGTCGGGGTCCTGACGATCGTCGGGATCGTGGCGCTGTGGCCGACCGGCGACGGTCCGCGGGTTCCCGGGGCCGGCAAGACGACGGTGGCGGCGGAGGTCGTCAGTCTCCGCGAGGCGTCCTGCGGTGGCCCGACCGAGCAGGTCTGCCGCACCGCGAAGATCCGGGTCCAGGAGGGCCGCGACCGCGGCCAGCAGGTCGATCTGGTGCTCGGTCCGCCGGAGGTCAGCCCCGATCTCCGGCCGGGAGACCCGGTCCGGCTCCACGACCAGGCCGCCGACGCGCGGTCCCCGAACGCCGAGGACGGGCAGCCCGTCGGCGCCACGACCGGCGACGAGGCGGCGCCCGCCGCCCCGGGGCACGGCAGCTACGCCTTCGCCGGGCAGGACCGCCGGGCCCCGCTGATCTGGCTCGCCGTGCTGTTCGCGATCCTCGGCGCGGTCGTCGCCCGCGGCCGCGGACTGCTGGCGCTGCTGGGCACCGCCGGCAGCCTCGCGCTGCTGGTCCTCTGGCTGGTCCCGGCGATCCTCGACGGCCACTCGCCGGTGCTGGTGGCGCTGGTCGGCGGGCTGGCCGTGATGTTCGTGACCACCGGGCTGACCTACGGCATCACTACCCAGAGCCTGGCGGCCGTGACCGGGATCGGGCTCTCGCTGCTGGCCGCGGCGCTGCTCGGGCTGCTGTGGACGCACCTCGCCTCGCTCGACGGCAAGGACGGCGAGCTGGGGGCGTTCGCGCTCCAGAGCGGCGGCAGCCTGCCGCTCCAGGGGATCGTCCTGGCCGGGATGGTGATCGGCGCACTCGGGGTGCTGACCGACACCGTCGTCTCCCAGGTCTCGACGGTCGCCGCGCTCCACCGCAACAACCCGCGCCTGTCGACCCGGGCCCTCTACCGCGAGGCGTTCGTCGTCGGCCGCGACCACCTCTCGGCGACGATCCACACCCTCGTGCTCGCCTACGCCGGCGCGACCCTGCCGCTGCTGCTGGTCGCCTCGGCCAACGGCGTCTCGCTCGGCGACGCGATCAACGACCCGTCGTTGGCCGAGCCGATCGTCTCGACGCTCGTGGGCAGCGCGGCGCTGGTCGCGGCGGTGCCGCTCTCGACCCTGCTGGCCGCCCTGCTCGTCGGCCGCCTGCCGACCGCCGCGCTCGGCGACGGGCACCAGCACCATCACCACTAGGGCTCGCCGAGTGCGGGTCACCGTCGGCCGGTGACGCCGCGTTCCCGCGCCGGAGCCGTGGTCCCGGACGGAGCGGTCCGTCGGTGCCCTGGTCCGCTAGCCGACCGCGCGCACGTAGCGGCGGACCGACTCGTAGCGGTGGCCGGCGGACTTCGTCTCGACCGTCACCCGGCTGATCCCGCGTCCGCGGACCGGCACCCGCCCGCTGAACGCGCCGCGGCGCAGCTTCAGGGTCTTGCGCGAGGAGACCACGTAGCGGGTCCCCTGCTTGCGGCGGACGACGACGCTGACGTCCGGCACGCCGCGTCCGCCTCCGCGAACCTGGATCGTGCCGCCGCGACGGACCCGCCGGCTCGGCTGCCGCAGTGAGAGCCGCGGGTCGAGGCCGGCCGTGGCCGCCTTCGACGTGATCCCCGCCGCCCGCGCCCGCAGCGCGCTGGCCGCCCGCCAGACGATGTTGGTCGACCAGCCACCGTCGGCGTCGGTCTGCGTTCGCGTGAGCGGGACCCAGCGGCCGGTCGGGCTCTTCTTCTCGACCACCACGTCGATCTCGGCGGCGCCGTTGCCGCCGACGGTGAAGCGTCCGCTGACCGTCAGCTGGGCGCCGTAGGCGACGGCCGCCGACGGGACCGAGATCGTGAGCGCCTTCTTCGCGACAGGCGCCGAGGCCGGGACCGTGCCGACCCGCCCGCGGATCGCGTCGAGCTGACCGTAGAGCACCGTTCCCGGGCAGTCGGTCGCGCAGCCGTCCTGGTGGCCGCTGATCCGGTTGAGCGCGACCTCCTGCCCGCCCGGCCAGCGGTTGCCCGCGCCCCCGGAGGAGACCAGCGAGACCGTCCCGGAGCTGGGCGCGGCGTGCAGCGGCAGCTTCCAGCTGATCAGCGCGGCGACGGCGTTGATCGCGGCGTCGGGGGCCGGCTCGCCCGCGAAGGTGCCGATGATCGCGATCCCGGTCGAGACGCTGTTCCAGCCGACCGCCTGGGCGCCGATCACCGGCTGGTCGATTCCCCCGGCTCGTCCCTCGAAGACCTGGCCGTAGCGGTCGACGAGGAAGTTGTAGCCGATGTCGTTCCAGCCGTTCGACCGCATGTGGTACTCGGCGATCGCGCGGACGATCGCCGCGCTGCCCTCCGGCCCGTAGCCGTTGCCGTTGACCGTGTGGTGTACGAACGCGAGCTGGACCTGCCCCATCGAGGGACCGCTCTTCGGGTCCAGGCCACCCGCCCAGGCACTCCGGGGAATGATCGTCGGGGCCGTGACCCGCGGCGTCGCCTGCCCCGCGCTGCGGCTGCGGGCCCGTCCGTGCCCGAGCACGCCGCCGGTGGCGACCGCCCGCGCCGTCGCCCGCGCACCCTGCCGCTTGGTCCCGGAGGGGACCGCGACGAGGTCGAGCCGCAGGTCGCGGGACGGGCGGCGGCGGGCTCGCAGCTGGAGCTCGTCGGCGTCGCCGAACCAGACCGGATCGCTCATCGCCGCGCGGCGCCCGTCGGGGGCGTGGCCGTCGTGCGAGGAGAGCCCCTGCCAGCCGCTCCAGCGTCCGCCGCGGGTCCGGGCCCGGACCTCGATCCCGGCCCCGGCGAGGGTGGTGACCGGGGCGCCGAGCAGGTCGAAGCGGTGCGGGGCCCGCAGCGGGCCGACGACCGCGCCTGGGACGAGAGCGCTGCGACGGACGATCATCCGTCCCGGACGCGAGGCGGCGACCGCCCCGGCTGGTCCGGCGGTGGCGCCGAGCCAGGTCGCGGCGCCGACGGCGAGGCCCGCGCCGACCGCGCGGCGTCGGGTCAGCCTCCCGTCGAGGAACGAGTACAGCGAGGGTCGGCCGTCCCGGGCGCGCGACGGTCGCGACACGCTCGGACGGTCTTCGGGGCTCGGAACGGGGGCCATTGCTAGTCCCAACCGGGAACAGCACCCAGAGTTCCGGTCCCGGCCACGAATTGCAACCCGTGCAAGCCGTGGATCAGGCCAGGCGCCGGGCGCTCAGGCCGACGTCAGCACGTTGACGACGGCGGCCTCGGCGTCGCTCGTGCACGTGTCGGAGCCACCGAGCCAGCGGCGCCCGTACTCGCGCATGTCCTCGATGATCGGCAGCAGCGCGCGGCCCTTCTCCGTCAGCGCGTACTCGACGCGCGGCGGGACCTCGGGGAAGGTCTGGCGGGCGACGATGCCCTCTTCCTCGAGCCCGCGGAGGCGGAGCGAGAGCGTGCGCGGACTGATCCCGCTGAGCGACCGCTCCAGCTCGCAGAAGCGCGTGTTGCCCTCGGCCAGATCGCGGACCAGCAGCAGCGTCCACTTCCCGCAGACGATGTCGGCGGTGCGGCACACCGGGCAGGAGGGATCTACAGCCATACCCAACACTTTACCGAATGAAGCGCGCGGCTCCGACGAATCGACGCCGCGGGGTGCTCTGATCTCCCCGGAGCTCGACCGCCGGCAGCGTCACGGCCGGGCGAACAACCGTCCGGTCGTCGCCGTCGGCCGCCCTCCGGCCCGTTGCGGCGACGTCGGCCATCGAGGTCCCCTCACGGCCCTCCGCGCGCAGCCGCGGGTCGAGGTCGTGGGGCCGCGCGCGGACGGCGGGGCGGCGGGCCTCGCTCCACAACGCCTCGTCCGCGCAAACGCCTCCCCCACCAACGCCTCGCCCCGCCAACGACGAAGGGCGCCTCGCGGCGCCCTTCGGAGACCACGCGCGAGCCCGAGGACCCACGCGTGGATGAGAGGTGTTCGTGGACCGCGCAGGTCACCGCCGGGAAGCGCGAGCTGTACGGCCAGTAGTGCCGAGCGAGCTGCGTGCCGAGATGCGCCGGTATCCGCGCGCCTCGCGCCGCCCGCTAGGCGACGTCGCGGAGCTTCTGAGCCTCCGCGAGCGACTGCAGCTTCTTCAGCGACTGGTTCTCGATCTGGCGGATCCGCTCACGCGTGACGTTGAAGCGGTGGCCGACCTCGTCGAGCGTGCACGGCTTCTCGCCGCCGAGCCCGTAGCGCAGCTCCAACACGCGACGCTCGCGGTAGGAGAGGTTCTCCAGCGCCTCGCGGAGGTGCTCCTTGGTCAGGATCTCCGCCGCGCGCTCGTACGGGGACTCCGCACGCTCGTCGGCGATGAACTGACCGAACTCGGACTCCTCCTCGTCGCCGACCGGCTTCTCCAGCGAGACCGGGGCCTGGGCCGACCGCTTGATCGACTCGACCTCCTCGGGGTCGATGCCGGTGACCTCGGCGATCTCCTCCGGGGTGGGCTCACGACCGAGCTCCGTGACGAGCTTGCGCTCGGCGCGGCCGATCTTGTTGAGCTTCTCGACGACGTGGACCGGAATCCGGATCGTGCGGGCCTTGTCGGCCAGCGCGCGGGCGATCGCCTGGCGGATCCACCACGTGGCGTACGTGGAGAACTTGAAGCCCTTGCGGTAGTCGAACTTCTCCGCGGCACGGACCAGGCCGAGCGTCCCCTCCTGGATCAGGTCGAGGAACGGCAGGCCCTGGTTGCGGTAGTTCTTCGCGATCGAGACGACCAGGCGCAGGTTCGACTCGACCATCTTCTGCTTGGCGTCGAGGTCGCCGCGCTCGATCCGCTTGGCGAGATCGACTTCCTCGGCGGCGGTCAGCAGGCGGACCTTGCCGATGTCCTTGAGGAACAGCTGGAGGCTGTCCGTCGTCATGTCGGGGCGCAGGTCCAGCGGCGTGGCCACGCGCTTCTTGCGGGTCCGCTTGTCCGGCGCGCGCTCGACCTGCGTCGCCGAATGCGCCGGATCGATCTCGTCGACGAGCTCGATCTCGATCTTCTCGAGGTACGTGTTGAGCTCCTCGACGTCCGAGTCGTCGAAGTCCAGTTCGGCGATCGCCTTCTGAACCTCGGCGTGCGTCAGCACACCGAGCGTCTGGCCCCGGTGGACCAGCGTCTTGACCTCTTCGAGTTCCTGGAATTCAACTGCAGACATATATGAGGCGTCCCATCGGCGCTCCGTCGACCTTCGACGGGGCGGAAATGCATAAGAGAAGAGAGGAGCGCGCGTCGGCCGAATCAGTTGTCAGGCGCAAGCGGCCCAGGCTACCGACAGCGTTTCCACAGTCTACCACGCCGTGAGCGCTGCTTCCCGCGTGCGTAGCGCGAGTCGCAGGCCTCGGAGTGATGTCAGGGTTGAGTACACCGCCCGAGCCGAAAAGGTGCACTGCCTGGGCGGAAAATACCGCCGAAACGGGGCTCGTGTGCCCAATCGCACGCCCCAAGTGCACGATCGTGCGCGCCAGGTGCAGATTCCGGCCAAGTGCGCGACGATAGCCCGACGATGGCCGACGCTGATCAGGGCAAGGACCGGACCGACGAGGGCGGCGTCCTCGGCAACCTGCCGTCGACCCGGCCCCAGCGGCGGAGTCGACGGCGCACACCCAACGACGATGCGGCGGCGGGCTCCTCCCGCTCCGGCTCCGGGACCGCGAAGGCCGCAGCCCGGGGCACGACCGCGACCAAGGGCTCCTCGGCGGCCGCGAAGGCCGGCGGCGTCCGGAAGCCGACGGGCAGCGGCGCGTCCGGAACGGGCAAGGCGACGGCAGCGACGAAGGCCGGCGGCAGCGCGACCAAGGCCGGCGCACCCAAGGTCGGGGCCGTGCCGGCCGAGAGCACCCGCAGCTCGGCACCCAAGCGCGGCAGCGCCACCAAGACCGGCGCCCGGGCTGCGACCGGCGCCTCCCCCGCGACGCCGCCGAAGCGCGGCCCTGCGGCCCACGGCACCCGGCGGACCGCCGCCCCGACCGCGATCCCCCCCGTCCCGCCCGCACCGCGCTCCGGCTGGGCGACCCCGGCCCCGCCCGAGTCCGACGACGCCCGCGGCGGGCTCGACGTCGGGGCCATCGTCGGCGGCGCCGTGCGGACCGGCGAGCGGCTCGTACGCGGCGTGCTGCGCCGGATCACCCCGCGCTGAGCCCCACCCGGCCGCCAGGTCGTCGGACCGACCGAACGCTCGGTCCGACCCGTCCGCCCGTCACCACCGACGCCGTCCGGACCGACCCCGGAGGGCCGAGGACGCGCCGGAGTTCTGTGCCATACTTCCGGCCGCCGAGTTCGGGACGACCTGATCGTCTCGAAACGGGGGACCCACTGTGAGCGACCTGAGAAGGCTGCTTGCTGGGGCGAATCGGACCGGTTCAGGTCCGTAGCGCACTCGTTCCGCGCGAGCCCGACAGCTCACCTCGTAGGCGCAGAACGAGACCCATTGGATTCCGTGACCGCACTGAGCTTCGCGCGTCGCACTGCCGTCCTGACCGGCATGCTGACGTTGTTCGCCCTCCCTGCTGCCGCTTCTGCGGCCGAGGCCCCCGAGGGCAGTCCCGCCGTGACCGGCGGCGTCACCCCCGCGACGACGGCCGCGACCGACGCCGCGACCCCCGCTCCGGCCCTCGGCAGCCCCGCCCCCGCCCCGGCGATCGTCACCTCCGCCGAGCTGGGCGGCGCCGGCAGCTGGACCGCCTCCGGCTCGACCGCACTGGGTCGCCCCGTCAAGATCAGCGGCAGCTTCCGCTCCGCGCTCGCCGGCAAGGCGATCCGCGTCGAGCGCCGCAGCCCCGCCGGCAACTGGATGCGGGCGACCACCGGCCGGATCCGCTCCAACGGCCGCTTCGTCACCTACTGGCGGACCAGCTCGACCCGCTACCACGAGCTGCGGGTCGTGCTCGCCACCACCGCCGCGAGCAAGCCGCAGGCCTCCAGCACCCCCCAGGCGAGCACCCGCGTGACCGCCGACCAGGCCGGCACCGTCAACGTCGTCGTGCTCGGCCAGGCCAAGGCCACCTGGTACGGCCCCGGCTTCTACGGCCGCACGACGGCCTGCGGCCTCACCCTCCAGAAGAGCACCGTCGGCGTCGCCCACCGGACCCTGCCCTGCGGCACCCAGGTCGAGGTCCGGATGGGCGGCAAGCGCGCCGTCGTCCCGGTGATCGACCGCGGCCCGTTCGCCAACGGCGCCGCCTTCGACCTGACCAAGAACGTCGCCGACGAGATCGGCCTCGACGGGGTCGGCCAGGTCCAATTCGTCCAGCGCGACGACCTCGACCGGCTCGAGACGCCGGCCAAGGCCCCGGCGATCAACTAGTCGCGTCGGCGCGCTCGTTCCGGGCGCACCACGGGGTCCGCGGGTCGCCGCACCCGCCGCGGTGCCGCGGTGCCACAAGCGACTGATGCGGATATAGGGTCCTATAGGCGGTAAATCCGCATCAGTTCGGGGGCCCCGTCTCGAGGCGCCCCATCTCCGACCGCGCCCCGCCCCCGAGGGAGGCGCCCCGTCTCCGAGGCCCCCATCTCCGACGGCGCCCCCGTCTCGAGGCGCCCCCATCTCCGACGGCGCCCCCGTCTCGAGGCGCCCCCATCTCCGACGGGAGGGACCCATCCCCCAGGCGCCCCGTCTCGTCCGCCTAGTGCTCGTGATCCAGCGCGCGGAGCCGGCGGACCTCGTCGGCGGTCAGCGGACGACCGCGAGGGTCGACCATCGCCGGGTCGTTGGCCAGGTAGGCCGACTCGTTCTTCCGCCAGACCGCGATGTAGCGGTAGAACGGCACGATCGGGTGCAGGTGATGGACCAGGTGGTAGTTCTGGTAGAGCAGCAGCGGCGTCAGCAGCCGCTCCATCCCGATGATGTTGCGGGTCGTCCTGAAGCGGTCGGTCTTCGCCGTGTCGTGGAGCCCGTGGTGCGGGAGCCAGTCGAACGACCAGGCCAGCAGGAACAGCGCGATCCGCGACGGGACGAAGTAGAAGAGCAGCAGCTCGAGCCCGTGGCCGGTGGCGATCAGCGCGCCCAGGATCGCGAGCACGACGACCAGCGAGACCAGCGACTCGAGCTTCTCCGCCCGCGGGCGCGCGCCCAGGCGCGAGCCGTAGAACCGCAGGTACTGGAGGTCGATCGTCGCCCACCGCAGCGGCAGCAGCCAGCTCGGCCCGCCCTGCGTGTAGTGGTCGGGATCGGAGCCGTCGGTGTGGTTGGTGAACCGGTGGTGCTGCATGTGGATGAAGCGGAACACGCCGTGGCTGCCGATGAAGATGAAGAACGGCAGCGAGAGCCGGCCCAGCCAGCGGTTGATCGCCTGGTTCGACGAGGCGGCCGAGTGGCTCGCCTCGTGCGCGACCGTGAAGAAGACGAACGCCGCGATCCCGTTGAGGATCGTCGTCAGCGGCCACGGCCAGGCGTCGGCGACCCCGAGCGCGGTCGACGCCGCGTAGACGATCGCCGCCCCCGCGAAGAGGCCGACCGTCGGCCACGGCACGAGCGGGATCGGCTCCTCTGGACGCGGGATCGTGGTGATCCGGTCGGCGGTCGTGCTCATCGTCGTTCCCCGGTGCTCGTCGTGGACTGGCGGCAGCGACGATCGGCGTCCGCCCGAGACCGGTCGCCCGCGCTCACCGCGGCCCCTCGGCGCTGTTGATCGGGGCCGCGACGCCGAACAGCCGCGACAGGTGCTCCTTCAGCTGCACCCGCTCGACGTCGAGCTCGCCGCGGACGTAGCCGACCAGCAGCTCCATCGCCGCGCCGACCAGGGCCCGGGCCGTCAGCTCGGTGTCCAGCAGCGGCGGCGAGGCCTCGCCGAGGATCTTCCGCCCCGAGTCGCGCAGCAGGTCGCTGAGTCGCTGCAGCAGCTCGCGGCGCTGCTCCTCGAACTCCGCCCCGACCCCGACCGTCTCGACCAGCAGCACCCGGGCCCGCCGGGGATCGTCGACGAGCGCGTCGACGAAGGCCCCGAACGCCTCGCGGGCGACGACCTCGACGCTCCGATCGAGGTCCTGGAGGCCCGGGGTCATCGCCGCGATCGCGTCGTCGACGATCAGCTCGGCGAGCGCCAGCAGCAGCGCCTCGCGGTTGCCGAACGCCTCGTAGAAGTACCGTCGCGTCAGGCCCGCCTGGTCACAGACGTCCTGGACCGTCGATCCCGCATAGCCGGTCGTCCCGAAGACCTCGAGCCCGGCCTCGATGACCTGCTCGCGACGGCGGGCGACCCGCTCGTCGGCGGAGACCCCGCGCCAGGGGCGGGACGGGACGTCGGAGCGGAACGGTTCGGACCCAGCAGACATGACAGGGTGTCAACCTACAACTGGGTACGGGCCCGTGTCAACTGTTGCCGCCGGCACCCCGGCGCCCGAGCCGTCGGAACGACCTCCTCGGCGCCGGCCACCACGACTCGGGAGAACGGGATAGGTCCTAAGCTCCCTGGCCCGTTCGCCACCCCTGGGAGAGCATGACTACGACGCCCGACCGTACCCTCGCCATGGAGCTCGTCCGCACGACGGAGGCCGCCGCCCTGGCCGCCTCGCGTCTTGCCGGCCGCGGCGACAAGATCGCCGCCGACCAGCTTGCCGTCGACGGCATGCGCCACGTCCTCGAGACCGTCGCGATGGACGGCATCGTCGTGATCGGCGAAGGCGAGAAGGACGAGGCGCCGATGCTCTACAACGGCGAGCGCGTCGGCAACGGCGAGGGCCCCCAGGTCGACATCGCCGTCGACCCGCTCGAGGGCACGACGCTGACCGCCAAGGGCCAGCCGAACGCGCTGGCCGTGATCGCGATCGCGCCGCGCGGCTCGATGTTCGATCCCGGCCCCTGCGTCTACATGGAGAAGCTGGCCGGCGACCGCGACATCGCCGACCTGCTCGACCTCGACCGCTCGCTGACCGAGACCATCGGGCTCGTCGCCGAGCGGCGCAAGAAGGACATCAGCGAGGTCCTGACCGTCGTCCTCGACCGTCCCCGCCACGCCGAGCAGATCGACGCGATCCGCGAGGCCGGCGCCAAGGTCCGCCTGATCTCCGACGGCGACGTCGCGGGCTCGCTGCTGGCCGTGATGGACGAGTCCGCCGTCGACCTGCTGTGGGGCGTCGGTGGCACCCCGGAGGGCGTCATCTCCGCCGCCGCGATCAAGTGCCTCGGCGGCGCGATCGTCGGCCGCCTGCACCCACGCAACGACGAGGAGCGCCAGGCCGCGCTCGCCGCCGGCTACGACCTCGACCAGCAGCTGACCCAGGACACGCTGGTCAACGCCGACCAGTGCCTGTTCTCGGCCACCGGCGTGACCGACGGCGAGCTGCTGCAGGGCGTCCGCCGGACCCCGCGCGGCGGCGCGACGACCGAGTCGGTCGTGATGCGTGCCGGCTCCGACACCGTTCGCCGGGTCCTCGCCCGCCACCGCTTCGCGAAGCTCTCCGACATGCCGGGCTACGGCATCTCCTAGAGCGCCGCACCCGCCCGCCGCCGCTCGCCTGCGCGAGGCGGCGGGCCGCTACCCCGCGCTGGTCCGCTTGGCGTCGCCCGTCCGGACCGCCGCCGGGGACGGCTCCGGGACCGGGTTGTCCGCGGTCGGGATCGCCAGCAGCGCGTCCTCGGAGAGCGGCCCCTCGGCCTCCTCCTCGTCAGGGTGGACCCCGAAGCGGCCGATCACCGACTCCGCCAGGTTGGCCGTCGCCAGCGAGCGGATGAAGCCGTACGCCAGCAGCACGTGGTACCGCGACTGGGTCTGCTTGTAGACCCAGTAGGCGAGCCCCGACGACATCGTCGGATAGAACTGCGAGACCTCGAGCTCGACGTAGGCGCGGCTCAGTGGCCGCCCGTCGCCGGCGGTCCCGACCCCGTCGCGGCGGTGGACCTCGATCTCGAGGAAGCCGCGGTCGCGGCCCTTGCGGGAGACGAGCAGTCCGCGGCTGATCGGCCACCGGACCAGCCCCAGGGTGGTCCCGAACTCGTACTCCGGCTCGCTGAAGCCGAGCAGGCAGATCCGTCGCGAGACGAAGCAGACGTAGCGCCCGCGGTCGTCGTAGTGGACCCGCACGAGCCCGAGCGAGAACCGCTCCATGTAGCGCCAGTACGAGCGAGCCAGCCGCTCGAGGTGCATCGGGGTCCAGATCTCGTCGAGTCGCGCGGTCGGGGTCGTGATCGTCGCCGTCTGGATCGAGTAGACCGAGCCGGACTCCGCGTCGAGGCCGGTGTGATCGACCAGCCGCCCGATCCGTACGCCCTCGCGGGCGGCGTCGCGACGCAGCCGCACCCGCACCAGCCGGAGGGCGACGAACGAGGTCACCGCGACGACGCAGGCGATCAGCAGGGCGAAGGGCATCTGTCCGCTGATTCAACCAGCCGCGGTCGGCACGGCGTCCCGCCGACGGCCGGCCGAGATCCGCTCAGGCGCCGTCGAGCGCCTCGCGGACCGCCGCGTCGAAGCCGAGCGGCGCGTCGTTGACCGCGGGCGGCGGCGGCTCGGTCACCACCATCTCCGCCCGCAGGCCCTCGACCAGCGGCCGGACCAGCGGGTACTCGACCCCGCCGAAGATGCTGACCCAGAGCGACGAGAGCCGCGGGGTCATGAACGGGACCGGCAGCACCGGGCGCGGGCGGTGGCCGAGCGCGACCGCCACCCGGTCCATCATCTCCCGGTAGCTGAGCACGTCGGCCCCGCCCAGCTGGACCTCCGTCGGCGGCGCCGCCAGTCCGCTGAGGGCCGCGAGCGCCGCGGTCACGTCACGCGCCGCGATCGGCTGGCTGCGGGTCGTGACCCACGCCGGACCGACCATCACCGGCAGCCGTCGGACCAGGTTCCGGAGGATCACGAACGACTGGCTGTCGGCCCCGATCACCATCGCCGCGCGGGCGTGGATCGGCTCGGGCACGTGCGCCGCGAGGATCCGCGCGACCTCGACCCGGCTGCGGAGGTGGTGCGACTGCTCCGCCCGCGCCCCGCCGAGACCCCCGAGGTAGACCACCCGACGGACGCCGGCCCGCTCCGCCGCCGCCCCGAACGCGTGGGCCCCACGCCGGTCGAGCTGCTCGAAGTCGCCGTCGTTGCCCCGGCCCATCGCGTGGACCAGGTAGTAGGCGACGTCGACGCCCTCGAACGCCGCGTCGAGCCCCTTGCCCGCGAACACGTCGCCACCGACGACCTCGACCGCCGACGGCAGGTCGGCGGCGTCCGGCCGTCGGACCAGCGCCCGGACCGGGACCCCGGCCTCCAGCAACTCGGGCAGCAGCCGTCCCCCGATCGCGCCCGTCGCACCGGTCAGGAGGATCTTCGTCGGCGGAGCCCCGGCGCTCATCGCCTGACCGTACGCCCCCGTGTGGACAACGTCAGCGTCGGTCGCGCTTCACGGGCGTCCAACGAGGGGCGCTCGCAGATATGCGAACCTCGCGGCAATGGATCGCACGTCCCGGACCGCGGGAGTAGACGTCGGAGGCACCAAGGTCGCCGTCGGCCTGCTCGACGGCACCACCCTCTCCGGGTCCGCCCTGGAGCCGACCGCTGTCGCGAACCCGCGCGAACTGCTCGACCAGATCGCCCGTCTGGTAGCGGATCTCGGCCCGGTCGACGCCGTCGGCGTCGGCGTGCCCTCGGTCGTCCGGCTCTCGGACGGCACGGTCGAGAGCAGCACCAACATCGCCGCCTTCCACGACGTCGCGCTGCGCGACGCGCTCAGCGAGCGGATCGGGGTGCCGGTCCACGTCGACAACGACGCCAACCTCGCCGCGTTGTCGGAGGCCTGGGACGACGAGCTCCGGCTCAGCTACCAGTCGCTCGTCTGCATCACCGTCGGCACCGGGATCGGCGGCGGGGTCGTGCTCGGCGGCCATCCGCTGCACGGCTCGCGGACCTCCGCCGTCGAGCTCGGGCACCTGACGGTCGCCGCCGACCTGACCGACGGCGCCCCGCCCGCCGGCACCGCCCCGCTGCCGGGGTCGCTCGAGCACTGGGCCAGCGGCCGCGCGCTCGACCGGCTGGCCCGCGACCGCGGCTACGCCGACGGCCCCGCGATCACCGACGCCGCGTTGGCGGACGAGGCACCCGCCGTCGACGCCCTGCGGATCCTCGGTGAGCGGCTCGGCGTCGGGATCGCCGCCGTCGTCACCATCTTCGAACCGCAGGCCGTGGTCATCGGCGGCGGTGTCTCCCGTGCCGGCGAGCTGCTCGTCGGCCCCGCCCGCGAGGCCGCCCGCCGTCTGCTGCTGCCTGGCCTCGGCACCGAGACCGACATCCGCGTCGCCGAGCACGGCCCCCAGGCCGGCGTTCGTGGCGCCGCCCTACTCGCCCGACTCCAGGAGTCCACCCCCCGATGAGCGCTCCCCCCGAACTCCGTTGGCGTCTGAGCGACGAGCAGCGGTCGGCCGTCGACAGCCTGCTGGAACGTGCCCGCGAGGAGCGCGTGCCCGAACGGCTCTGGGAGCGCGACGACACCCTCTGGGGGCCCGCCGGACAGCCCGAGGTCGGGGACCGGCTCGGCTGGCTCGACGCCCCGTACCGCGGCCTCGAGCAGCAGATCGGGCTCGAGCAGCTGGCCGCGTCGGTCGCCGCCGACGGCTACACCGACGTCGTGCTCGTCGGGATGGGCGGCTCGTCGCTCGCCCCCGAGGTGATCTGGCAGGCGAGCGGGATCCGCAGCGACCGGCCACGGATGCGGATGCTCGACTCGACCGATCCCGACGCGATCGCCACGACCGACGCCGCGACCGATCCCGACCGCACGCTGATGCTGATCTCGACCAAGTCCGGCGGGACGCTCGAGACGATCTCGCTCTTCCGGCACTTCTGGGAGCGGCATCCGGACGGCGCCGCGTTCGTCGCCGTGACCGATCCCGGCTCCGAGCTCGAGAAGCTGGCCGAGCAGCACGGCTTCCGGGCGCTCTTCCACGGCGACCCGGAGATCGGCGGCCGCTACAGCGCGCTGTCGCCGTTCGGGACCGTCCCCGCCGCCCTGATCGGCGCCGACCTCGGGTCGCTGCTCCATGGGGGCGTCGCCGCGCTCGACGGCTCCCGCAAGCCGGTCGACGAGAACGCCTCCGTCCGACTGGGGGTCGCGATCGCCGCCCTCGCCGCGGGCGGCCGCGACAAGCTGACCCTGCGCGTCCAGGATCCCCGCTTGGCGCACTTCGGGCTCTGGCTGGAGCAGCTGGTCGCCGAGTCGACCGGCAAGCACGGCCGCGGGGTCCTGCCGGTCGTCACCGACCCGGCCGCCGCCGAGGTCGGGCGCCCGATCACCGGCAGCGACCGCCAGCTGCTGGTCCTCCGCGGACCGGACGCCGACGACGAGCTCGACCGCGAGCTCGACGAGGCCGCAGCGGCCGGCGTGCCGGTGCTCGAGCTGGTCGTCGACAGCACGCGCGGAGCGGCCCCCGCGCTCGGGGCGGCCTTCGCCGCGACCGAGGTCGCCGTCGCCGTCACCGGCTGGGGATTCGGGATCAACCCGTTCGACCAGCCCGACGTCCAAGCCGCCAAGGACGCGACCCAGGCCGTGCTCACCGAGGTCGCCGAGGGGGCGTCGATCCCGGCCGCCCCCGAGGCTGATCCGGAGGCGATCCGCGAGTTCGTCGCCGGGCTCGCCGCGCCGGGCTACCTGGCGATCCTCGCCTACCTGCCGCCGAGCGCGGTCGCCGCCGCCGCGGTCGGCCGGCTGCGGACGGCGCTCGGCCGCGAGACCGACGCCGCGATCACGACCGGCTTCGGTCCGCGCTACCTCCACTCGACCGGCCAGCTCCACAAGGGCGGCCCCGTCGAGGGCCGCTACCTGCTGCTGGAGCACGATCCGCGGGCGACCCGCGCGATCCCGCCGGACGCCGACGGCAACCCCTTCGTGACGCCGTCGTTCACCACCCTCTTCCACGCCCAGTCGCAGGGCGACCTCCACACGCTGACGGCCCACGGGCGACCGGCGCTGCGGTTGAGCCTCGGCAGCGACTGGCTCGAGGGCATCGACGCCCTCGTCTCCTCGATCGAGAAGGACTCCTAATGCAGATCGCGTTCGTCGGACTCGGCAAGATGGGCGGGAACATGGTCCGCCGCCTGCGGGGCGCCGGCCACGACGTCGTCGCCTACGACCATGACGACGCGCTCGCCCGCAGCCTCGGCGAGGAGACCGGCGCGCGTCCGGTCGGCTCGCTGGAGGAGCTGGTCGCGGCGCTCGACGCCCCCCGTCACGTGTGGGTGATGGTCCCCCACGGCGACCCGACCGCCTCGACGGTCGAGGCGCTGGCCGGCCTGCTCGAGGCCGGCGACGTGATCGTCGACGGTGGCAACAGCCGCTGGACCGACGACACGATCCGGGCGGAGGCGCTCGCGTCGTCGGGGATCCACTACCTCGACGTCGGGACCTCCGGCGGGGTCTGGGGCCTCGACGTCGGCTACTGCATGATGGTCGGCGGCCCCGCCGAGGCGGTCGCGACGCTCGCCCCCGTGCTCGACGACCTCGCCCCGGAGACGGCCGAGGAGTCGCGCGCCGTGCTCGGCGACCGTGGCTGGGCCCACGTCGGCGCGTCCGGCTCCGGCCACTTCGTGAAGATGGTCCACAACGGCATCGAGTACGGCGTGATGCAGGCCTTCGCGGAGGGCTACACGCTGCTCCACAAGAACGATCCGGACCTCGACCTGGCCAAGGTCGCCCACCTCTGGGAGCAGGGCTCGGTCGTCCGCTCGTGGCTCAACGCGCTCGCCGCCCGGGCCTTCGAGCAGGAGGGCACCGGCCTCGACGCGCTGCAGCCGTGGGTCGACGACTCCGGCGAGGGCCGCTGGACGATCGAGGCCGCGATCGACCAGAGCGTGCCCGTCCCGGCGATCACCGCCGCGCTCTACGCCCGTTTCGGCTCCCGTGGCGAGGACGAGTACGCCAGCAAGGTGCTCGCCGCCCTCCGCAACCAATTCGGCGGCCATGCCGTCAAGCGCGCCGACTGATCCCGTCCCGAGAGCCAGCCCCATGAGCCCGCATGACCTGCACGACGAAGATCCGCTCGGCGGGGGGCTCGATCAGCTTCCGCCGCCGTCCTCGACGCTGGTGATCTTCGGCGCCACCGGCGACCTCGCACGGCGCAAGCTGCTGCCAGCGCTCTACAACCTTGCCCACGAGGGCTCGCTGCCCGAGCGGTTCTTCCTCGTCGGCGTCTCGCGCGGGGAGCTCTCCTCCGACGAGTACCGCGACCAGGTCCGGCAGGCGATCGTGCGCTTCTCGCGCCGGACGCCCGACCCGACGGTGCTCGCGGCGCTGCTGGAGAACGTCAGCTATGTCAGCGGCGGCTTCGAGGACGACGGGGCCTACGTCGCGCTCGTCGACCACCTCGCCGCGCTCGACGAGACCGCCGGCCAGCCGCTCAACCGGGCGTTCTACCTCTCGACCTCGCCGCGCTTCTTCGGCACGATCGTCGAGCAGCTCGGCAACCACGGGCTGACCCACCATGAGCACGTCGACACACGCGTCATCATCGAGAAGCCGTTCGGCACCACCCGCGACGAGGCCCTGGAGCTGAACCGCCGGATCCTCGAGGTCCTGAGCGAGGACCAGATCTTCCGGATCGACCACTACCTCGGCAAGGAGACGGTCCAGAACCTGCTGGCGCTGCGGTTCGCCAACGGGCTCTTCGAACCGCTCTGGAACCGCAACCACATCGCCTCGGTCCAGATCACCGCGGGCGAGGCGGTCGGGCTCGAGGGGCGGGCCGGCTACTACGACACCGCCGGCGCGCTCCGCGACCTGGTCCAGAACCACCTCCTCCAGCTGCTCTGCATCCTCGCGATGGAGCCGCCGACGGCGTTCGCGGCCGACGACATCCGGACGGAGAAGGTCAAGGTCCTGCGCGCGATCGACCCGATCGACCCGTCGCGAGTCGACGAGGTCGCCGTCCGCGGGCGCTACGGCCCCGGCGCGGTCGGCGGCCACGAGGTCGTCGGCTACACCGACGAGCCGGACGTGCCCGCCGACTCGACGACCGAGACCTTCGCCGCCCTCCGGCTGCAGGTCGACACCTGGCGCTGGGCCGGGGTCCCGTTCTACATCCGCACCGGCAAGCGCGTCTCGCGCAAGCTGACCGAGATCGCCGTCACCCTGCGGCCGGTCCCGCACATGGCGTTCCAGGGCAGCGGCAGCGTCGAGCCGAACCAGATCGTGTTCTCGATCCAGCCCGACGAGCACGTCTCGATCAAGCTCGCGGCGAAGGTCCCCGGCAGCGGCATGCACCTCCGGCCGGTGACGATGGACTTCTCCTACGGGACGGCGTTCCTCTCGACCTCGCCCGAGGCCTACGAGCGGCTGATCACCGACGCGCTCCGCGGCGACGCGATGCTCTTCACCCGCGCCGACGAGGTCGAGGCCCAGTGGGCGGTGATGGACCCGATCCTGACCGCCTGGGGCTCCTCCCCCTCGCCACCGGACGAGTACCCGGCCGGCAGCGACGGTCCCAAGACCCAGCGACGGATCCTGCTGCCGGGCGACCGCTGGCGGTCGATCTGAGATGGCGCCCCCGACCCCCGACCCCGACCTCGGTGGCGGCCTCGGCGCGACCGTCGAGCACACCGTCTGGGAGCAGGAGGACGTCGACCCGGCCGGCGTCGAGGAAGCGATGCGGGCGCTCGAGCGCGAGCGCTTCCAGCACCGCTCCGGCACGCTCCCGGCGCGAGCCCTGAACCTGGTCGTGATCGTCGACGCCGCCTACGCCGGCGAGATCGCCCGGCGGCTCGACGGGATCGGCCGCAACGCCCCGTCGCGGACGATCCTGGTCCGCGTCTCCCCCCGCCGGACCCACCTCAGCGCGCGGGTCACGATGACCGCCTGCCCTGAGGGCACGAGCGGCTCGCAGGCGCTCAACGAGCTGGTCGCGGTCGACATCGGCGAGGGCCACGTGTCGCGGCTGGAGTCGATCGTCGACCCGATGGTGATGACCGACGTGCCGACGCTGGCCTGGGCCCCGCACGGCCACGGTCGCGCGCTCGAGGCGATCGTCACGCTGGCCCAGACGGTGATGCTCGACAGCTCCGAGGGCAGCGACGCCCAAGCCGGGCTCGACGAGGCGCACCGGCTGCTCGAGGCCGACCACATGAGCGTCGTCGACCTCGCCTGGCTGCGCGCGACCCCGTGGCGCCAGCGGTTGGCCGCCCACTTCTCGCCGGGGCTCCGCCACGCCGAGCTGTGGAGCCTCGACGAGGTCGAGATCCGTCACCACCCCGGCTCCGAGGCCGCCGCCTGGCTGATGCTCGGCTGGCTCGGGAGCCGGCTCCGCTGGGAGGCCCGCGACGGCCGGGTGGTCGACGCCGACGGCCACGAGGTGCGGCTGCGGCTGACCCCCGTCGACGTCGGCGTCCAGGGCCTCGCGGGGGCGACGGTCGCCTCGCGGGACGGCTCGCGGTTCGCGCTCGACCGCAATCCCGGTGGGCTTCGCGCCTGCCGCACGGACGGCGACGTCGAACGGCAGTGGACGGTTCTGGGCGCCTCCCGCGGGGAGTCGGGCGTGCTCGCGACCGCCCTCCGGCGCACGCTCGTCCCCGACGACGGCTACCGTGGAGCGCTCGTGACCGCCCGGAGGCTGATCCCTTGCACCTGAGTCCCGTCGAACGGCCGAGCCCGCTGTCCGCGTACCCGCCGATCGCCGACTACGCGTTCGTCTCCGACTGCGAGGTGAACGCGTTGATCGCGCCCTCGGGCGGGGTCGAGTGGATGTGCATCCCCCGCCACGACAGTCCGTCGATCTTCGGGGCGTTGCTCGATCGCGACGCCGGCCAGTTCCGCGTCGCGCCGGTGGGCCAGACCGTCCCCGCCGGTCGTCGCTACCTGCCGGGGACGATGATCCTCGAGACGACCTGGGGCACCCGCACCGGCTGGGTGGTCGTCCGCGACTGCCTGCTGATCGGCCCCTGGCACCACGAGGGCGAACGATCCGAGAGCCACCGCCGCTCGCCGACCGACGACGACGCCGACCACGTCCTGTTGCGGACCATCCGCTGCGTCAACGGCTACGTCGAGATGTTCATGGAGTGCGAGCCGGTCTTCGACTACGGCCAGCGCCACGGCCAGTGGACGTACGGCTCGGAGGGCTACGGGATCGGCAAGATCAAGGACCCCGACGGCACCACCGAGCTGACCCTGACCACCGACCTGCGGCTCGGCTTCGAGGCCCAGCGGGCCCGCGCACGGACGACGGTCCGGGCCGGCGACACCCACTTCATCGCGCTCTCCTGGTCGCACCACGGCGCCCCGCAGACCTACGAGGACGCCCACGCGCGGCTGAACTACACCGCCGACTTCTGGCACGAGTGGCTCAGCCACGGCGAGTTCCCCGACCATCCCTGGCGGACGTTCCTCCAGCGCTCGGCGATCACGCTCAAGGGCCTGACCTTCGCCCCGACCGGCGCGATGCTGGCCGCCGCCACGACCTCGTTGCCGGAGACGCCCCACGGCGAACGCAACTGGGACTACCGCTACTCGTGGATCCGCGACTCCACGTTCATGCTGTGGGGCCTCTACACGCTCGGGTTCGACGAGGAGGCCAACGACTTCTTCTACTTCATCCAGGACGTCGCCCGCGGGGAGCAGCCGCTGCAGGTGATGTACGGGATCGGCGGCGAGCGCCAGCTCGACGAGTTCGAGCTCGACCACCTCGAGGGCTACGACGGGGCGAAGCCGGTCCGGATCGGCAACGGCGCCTACGACCAGAACCAGCACGACGTGTGGGGTGCGATGCTCGACTCCGTCTACCTGCACACGAAGTCGCGCGACCAGCTGCCGGAGTCGGTCTGGCCGATCCTCAAGAAGCAGGTCGCCGAGGCGATCGCGCACTGGCAGGAGCCGGACCGCGGGATCTGGGAGGTCCGCGGCGAGCCCCAGCACTTCACCACCTCCAAGATCATGTGCTGGGTCGCGCTCGATCGCGGCGCGCGCCTGGCCGAGCTGCGTGGCGAGCACGAGATCGCCCACGAGTGGCAGCTGATCGCCGAGGAGATCCACGCCGACATCTGCGCCAACGGCGTCGACGAGCGCGGCGTCTTCTGCCAGCACTACGACACCGACGGCCTCGACGCCTCGCTGCTGCTGCTTCCGCTGGTGCGGTTCCTACCCGCCGACGACGAGCGGGTGCGGGCGACCGTGCTGGCGATCGCCGACGAGCTGACGATCGACGGGCTCGTCCTCCGCTACCGGGTCGAGGAGACCGACGACGGGCTCTCCGGCGAGGAGGGCACCTTCACGATCTGCTCGTTCTGGCTCGTCTCGGCGCTGGTCGAGATCGGCGAGGTCGAGCGGGGCCGCGAGCTGTGCGAGCGGCTGCTGAGCTTCGCCTCGCCGCTCCAGCTCTACGCGGAGGAGCTGGACCCGCGCTCCGGGCGTCACCTGGGCAACTTCCCGCAGGCGTTCACCCACCTGGCCCTGATCAACGCCGTGATGCACGTGATCCGCGCCGAGGGCGACGGCACGACCAACCCGTCCGGGCCGGGAGGCCGCTGAGATGACCGCCGCCGGCAACGTGCCCACGATCGAGGCCGTCGCTGGCGCGGCGGTCGCCGCCGACGCCGCAGCGCGGCTGCTGGCGGAGCGGATCAGCGCGGTGGCGGACGGGGAGCGGGCCGCGGTCGCGCTCTCCGGCGGTACGACCCCGGTCGCGGCCTACGAGCGGCTGGGGCCGCTGGTCGCCGACTGGTCGACGGTCGACGTCTTCCTCGCCGACGAGCGCTGCGTGCCGTTCTCGCATCCCGACAGCAACGGCCGGCTGGTCGCGGCGGCGCTGCCGCTCGAGCTGGGCTACGCGCTGCACCGGCTGCCCGAGATCGGCTCCCCCGGCGACCGCGCCCGTGCCTACGCCCACGAGCTCGGCGCGCGGCCGCTCGACGTGGTCCTGCTCGGCCTCGGCGAGGACGGTCACACCGCCTCGCTCTTCCCCGGCCACGGCGCACTCGACGCCGACGGCACGACCGTCGCGGTGCTCGACTCGCCCAAGCCGCCGCCGGAGCGGGTCTCGCTGACCCTGCCCACGCTCGCGGCCGCGGGCCTGCTGGTGCTGCTGGTGACCGGGGCCGGCAAGGCCGATGCGCTGGCCCGGACGCTCGCCGAGCCGAGCCCGAAGGCGCCCGCGAGTCTGCTCCCGCGGGGCCGGCTGCACGTGATCGCCGACGATGCCGCGCTGACCGCCGCCCGCGCGGCCGGCCTGGTCCCCGACGCGGGAGCGTGAGCTCGGTGGGCGTGCGCCTGTGGCTGGTGCGGCACGGTGAGACCGAGTGGTCGCGGGTCCTGCGGCACACCGGCTGGACCGACGTGCCGCTGACCGACCGGGGGCGCGAGCAGGCCGCCGCGCTCGCCGAGCCGCTGCGGGGGATCGCGTTCGCGGCCGTGCTCTGCTCGCCGTTGCAGCGCGCGCGGGAGACGTTGCGGCTGGCCCGGCCCGATCTCGAGCCCGAGCTGCTCGACGACCTCCGCGAGCGCGACTACGGCGTCGCCGAGGGCCGTTCGACCGAGCATCTGCGCGAGCACGACCCCGGCTGGAACTCGTGGACGACCCCGATCGAGGGGGCGGAGACGATCGACGCGGTCGGTCGCCGCGCCGACCGGGCGATCGCGCGGGCGGTGGAGTGCGGGCGGGCAGTGCCGACGACGACCGCGAAGGCGGCTCCGCCGGACCCCGTCCGCGACGTCCTGATCGTCGCCCACGGCCACCTGCTGCGGATCCTCGCCGCCCGCTGGATCGAGCAGCCCGGTGTGCTCGGCGCCCACCTCGGTCTCGACGTCGGCGCGATCTCACTGCTCGGCCACGAGCGCGAGCGGCGGGTGCTGCTCCGCTGGAACGTCGCCACCGGCGCCGCCGTCGAGCCCCGGATCGGCTTCGACCCGCCGCCGGACGCGTCGACGCGCTGAGCGGCGGGCGGGCGGGCCGTCGTCCGCCGGCGCTGCTCGATGTCTTCTCGACCGCTGAGGTGGACAACACATCGCGAAGGTGCAGCGCTCCCGTCCCCAAACGACCGTTCGCCCGGTCGCGCGCCGCCGCGCCGAGCGTATTGACCGACCGGCCAGTATCTCGCTAGGCTGCCGCGCATGGCTGACATCCAAGGCAAGAGCGCACTGGTCACCGGAGGCGCGTCGGGGCTCGGTGCCGCGACCGCCCGCCGGCTGCACGCGGGCGGGGCGCACGTGACGATCGCCGACGTCCAGGAGGAGAAGGGTCAGGCCCTCGCCGACGAGCTCGGCGAGCGGGCGCAATTCGTCCGCACCGACGTCACCGACGAGGAGTCGGTCCAGGCCGCCGTCGCCGTCGCAGCCGGGATCGCTCCACTGATCGTGACCGTCTCCTGCGCCGGCACCGGCTGGCCGCAGCAGATCTTCCACCACAAGAAGGGCGTGCACCCGATGCTGCCCTTCGAGACGGTCCTCAAGATCAACCTCTTCGGGACCTTCAACGCCCAGCGCTACTCGGCCGAGGCGATGTCGACCAACGAGCCCAACGAGCAGGGCGAGCGCGGGGTCCTGATCAACACCGCCTCGGTCGCCGCCTTCGACGGCCAGATCGGCCAGGTCGCCTACGCGGCCTCGAAGGGTGCGATCGTCGGCACCACCCTGCCGATCGCCCGCGACCTCGCCCGCTACGGCATCCGCAACGTCACGATCGCCCCGGGCCTCTTCGACACCCCGCTGCTGGCGGCCCTGCCTGAGGAGGCCCGCGCCTCGCTCGGGGCCCAGGTCCCCTTCCCCAGCCGCCTCGGCCAGCCCGACGAGTACGCCGACCTGGCCGCCTACGTCGTCAGCAACCCGATGCTCAACGGCGAGACGATCCGCCTCGACGGCGCGATCCGGATGGCGCCGAAGTAGGCCGACCTGGAGCCGCTAGCCGGCGTCCTGCCCGCCGAACGCCGCCTCGAGCGCCGCCACGACCCGCTCCCCCGCCCGGCCGTCCCCGAAGATCTCGGGGCGGTCGGCCGGCTGGGGACGCTCGAGCGCGGCGACGGTCGCGGCCGGGTCGAGGTCGACGAGCACGTTCCAGCCGCTGTCGACCGTCTCCGTCCACTCGGTGGTGTCGCGCAGGGTCACGCACGGCACGCCGGCCAGGTAGGCCTCCTTCTGGACGCCGCCCGAGTCGGTCAGGACCGCCGCGGCCCCGACCAGCAGGGTCGCGAAGTCGAGCGGACCGACCGGGTCGATCAGCCGGACCGCGGGCGCGTCGGCCGCCAGCCCGTCCCAGAGGCCGTGCTCGTGCAGACGCGCGCGGGTCCGCGGGTGCAGCGGCAGCACGAGCGGGCGCTCGGGCGTGGCCGCCGTGCGGAGGACCTCGACCAGTGCGGCCAGCCGCTGCGGGTCGTCGACGTTGCCGGCCCGGTGCGCCGTCGCCAGCAGGTAGCCGCCGGGACGGAGGTCCCGTTCGGGCAGCCAGGTCGCCGCCCGCTCGCGCGCCCGCGGGTGCACGAGCAGGGTGACGTCGGTCATCACGTCGCCGACGTCGACGACCCGCTCCCCCAGCCCCTCGCGCCGGAGGTTGGCCGTCGCGTTCGGCGTGGGCACCAGCAGCAGCCGCGAGAGGTGGTCGCAGACGACGCGGTTGCGCTCCTCCGGCATCCGCTGGTCGAACGAGCGCATCCCGGCCTCGACGTGGACGATCGGGATCCCGAGGTCGGCGGCGACCAGGGTCGCGGCCAACGTCGTGTTGGTGTCGCCGTAGACGAGCACCGCGTCGACCGGCCCCTCCGGCCCGCGACCGGCCTCGACCAGCAGCGCCTCCAGCTCGGTGATCATCCGCGCCGTCTGGGCCAGGTTGGTCCCGCCGCCCAGGGCCAGCTCGTGGTCGGGCGCCGGCAGGTCCAGCTCGCGGAAGAAGACGGCCGAGAGCGCGTCGTCGTGGTGCTGGCCGGTGTGGACCAGCAGCTCGTCGTGGCGCTCACGCAGCCGCCGCGAGACCGCAGCCGCCTTGACGAACTGGGGCCGGTTGCCGACGACGGTCACGATCCTCATCGGGCGGGATCGTCGCAGGACGGCCGCCGCGCCGTCGGGGGCGCGTCGCTGCCGGTCGGTCCTACGCTTCGCTGGCCGCGGCCAGATCCTCCAGATCCCCGGCGAGCGCCCGGCGCATCGCCCGCCCCATGAGCGGCTGGCAGCTGATCTCCATCGACCCCTCCGCTCGGCTAGAAGAACGTCCGGGCCAGGTCCAGCAGCCCGAGGTCGACCGGCTTGACGCCGACGACCTCGCTGAGGGGGATCCGGACGATCTCGGTCCCGCGCAGCGCGACCATCGTGCCGAAGGCCCGGTCGACGACGGCGTCGGCGGCCGCGCAGCCGTAGCGGGTGGCCAGGATCCGGTCGGTGGCCGTCGGCGTCCCGCCGCGCTGGGTGTGGCCGAGCACGACGACCCGGGTCTCGTAGCCGGTCGCCGCCTCCAGCTCGACGGCGAGCGCGCTGCCGATCCCGCCGAGCCGCTCGTAGCCGTACTCGTCGGTCTGCTCGTTGGCGCGGATCTTGCGGCTGCGGCCGTCGTCGAAGGCGAGCCGGGCGCCCTCGGAGACGACGATGATCGAGAAGTCCTTGCCGCGCTCGTGCCGCTGCCGGATCGTGGCGGCGATCTGCTCGACGGTGGTGTCGACCTCGGGCACGAGGATCGCGTCGGCGCCGCCGGCGATCCCGGACATCACCGCGATCCAGCCGGCGTTGCGGCCCATCACCTCGACCACCATCACCCGGTTGTGGGACTGGGCGGTGGAGTGCAGGCGGTCGATCGCCTCGGTCGCGACGTGGACGGCGGTGTCGAAGCCGAAGGTCCGGTCGGTCCCGACGATGTCGTTGTCGATCGTCTTCGGGACCCCGACGACGGGCAGGTCCAGCTCGTCGTGGAGCTGGCGGGTGATCTCCATCGTGTGCTCGCCGCCGATCGCGATGATCGCGTCGAGCCGATCCTCGACGACCGCCGCCCGGACCCGGGCGAGCCCGTCGTCGTGCCGGAACGGGTCGTAGCTCGACGTCCGCAGGATCGTCCCGCCGAGGTGCAGGATCCCCGACAGCGACTGGTGGTCGAGCGGCAGGTGGTCGTGCTCGACGAGGCCCTGGTAGCCGCGGCGCAGCCCGACCGGCTCGTGACCGGCCCGCAGCAGCCGGCGGCCGGCCCCGCGGATCACGGCGTTGAGTCCGGGGCAGTCGCCGCCGGCGGTCAGGATCCCGATACGCATGCCCCGAGCCTACGGCGATGCCCGGCCGCAGGGGAAGGCCCGCTGGCCCAGCTTCCCCCTGGTCGGTGCGCCGCGGGGACGAACCGGGCCGCGCCGCCCTCAGACCACGGGACCGAGGTCGGGCGGGGCGGCGTCCCGGCGGACGCGAACCCAATCGTCGATCCGCCCGTCTCGGACGTGGACGGCGACCGTGACCGACCCGCCGTCGCCGTCGCAGGGACCGGCGCCCGCCTTCGGCGTCAGGCGCAGCTCCAGCACCACGTAGCCGCCCTCGCCCCCGCCGACGTTGACCGGCCGGGCGCCGCAGGGCAGGTCGCGGGCGGCGGCGATCCGTTCGCTGCGGTCGTCGAGGATCGCGATCGTGCCGTTGACGAAGCGGGTGCCGTCGACCATCAGCGCGGCGGCGGCCTCGTCGTCGCCGCGGCGCACCAGCGCGAACCACGCTTCGGCGACCCGGCGGGCAGCGGGGTCGGCCGGGCCCTCGACCGTATCCGGGACCTGGTCGAGCGGCGGCAGCGTTCCCCGGCCGCCGTGGCTCGGCGGCAGGCCCGGCGTGGTCGGCGTGGTCGGCGGCGCCGCTTCGGTCGACTGCTCCGTCGTCGCGCCGAGCGGGGCCGCGCCGCCGCAGCCGGTGAGCAGGATCGTGGCCCCGAGCAGCACGGCGACGCCAACCGCCCGCGTGCGACCCCGGGGACTGTCGATCCGCTCCGCCATCTCCCCGAACCTACGCCGTCGGGCGGCGACCGGATGCGCGGGCGCGGCGGGCGATCAGGTTCGCCCGTCCGCACCGACCGGAGCTCAGGGCAGCGTGACCGTCGCCCGCACCGCGTAGTGGTCCGAGGCGATCTCGCCCGGGGAGAACGCCACCATCGAGACCGGCCCGAGGCTCGCGCTGCCGCCCGTGCGGGTGCCGATGTAGTCGAGCGTGTCGCGGTAGCTCGCGTAGCCCTGGCTGGCGACCAGCGGGTTCGTCACCCCGTCGTAGGTGTAGCCGTAGGCGGAGGGGTTGCCGACCGTGAAGCCGGAGGCGACCTCGCCCTGCTGGATCTCGTTGCGGCCGAGGCCGTCGAGCCGGGTCGCGCCCGCGTAGTACTCGACGTTCAGGTCACCGGCGAGCACGACCGGATCGCTACCGGTCCGCGCGGTCACGAGCGACTTGATCTCGCCCAGCTGGTTCATCCGCACCTGGTGCGCCGCGGCCCGCGCCGCCGGCGTCGTGTCGGCCTGGAGGTGCGTGCCGGCGACCCACAGCGGTCCGTTGCCGGTGTCGATCCGGACCAGCGCGACGCCCTTGTTCGCGTAGTAGTCGGCGGTCCACATCTGCGACGCGTTGAAGACGTGCTGGTAGCTGGCGGTGATCGGCCGCTTGCTGAGGATCGTGACGCCGCCGTTGACGACGACCAGGCTGTTGGAGCAGTTGCCGGAGACGGCCGTCCAGCCGCTGCTGGAGCAGCTCTGACCGAGCAGCTTGGTCTGGTACGGGTACTCCGCGAGCAGACTGGTCCGCATCGTCTGGGCCTGGTCGCTGAAGGCCTCCTGGAGCACGACCACGTCGGCGTTCTCACGCCGGATCAGGGCCGCGGAGTAGCCGGCCCGCAGCTGCTTGGCCGCCGTGTTCGTGTCGGCGACCCAGGGCAGCTGGTAGAGGTTGTACGAGAGCACGCTGACGGTGCCTCCGGGATCCGCTCGCGCCGAGAGCGGTGCAGCGGCGAGCCCGAACAGCATCAGCAGCGCGATCACCGCCCCGACGACTCGGCGACCACGCGGGTTGGACAGGACTGTTTCCTGGTGCATGGCCGCACGCTACCAACCCCGATCGCCACTGCGGGAGCGTTTCCTTCGGGCGGCGGACAGCGGCGTGCATGACGTCGCGTCCGCCTCGGTCCGGCGCCTACGCCCCCGATCACCGCACGAGACGCCCGTGCCGCGCCGGTGCCGCGCCGGCCGAGGCGCCTGAAGACCCCGCCAGCCTCCCGCCGACGGGGCCCGCGTCCGCGACTAGACGCGCTCGATCAGCGCGGCCATGCCCATCCCGCCGGCCACGCACATCGACTCGATGCCGTAGCGGCCGCCGGTCGTCTCGAGGCCGTTGATCAGGGTCGTCATGATCCGCGCGCCGGTCATCCCGAACGGGTGGCCGAGGGCGATCGCGCCGCCGAACGGGTTCAGCTGCTCGTCGGTGATCCCCAGCTCCTGCTTGCAGGGGACGATCTGGGCGGCGAAGGCCTCGTTGATCTCGACGATGTCGATCTCCTCGATCTTCATCCCCGTCTGGGCCAGCAGCTTCTGGATCGCCGGGATCGGGCCGACGCCCATGACCTCGGGCCGCACGCCGGCGACCGTCGTGGCGATGATCCGCGCCCGCGGCTTGAGGCCGAGCTTGGCGGCCTTCTCGGCGCTCATGATCAGCGTCGCGGCGGCGCCGTCGTTGAGCGGGCAGGCGTTGCCGGCGGTGACCGTGCCGTTCTCCGGGTCGAAGACCGGCTTCAGCTGGGCCAGCTTCTCGACCGTCGTCCCCGCCCGCGGACCGTCGTCCTGGCTGACGACCGTGCCGTCGGCCAGCGTGACCGGGACGATCTCCTTGGCGAAGTGGCCGTTGTCGCGGGCCGCAACGGCGCGCTGCTGGCTCTTGGCCGCCCACTCGTCCTGCGCCTCGCGGGAGACGTTCCACTGCTTGGCGACGTTCTCGGCCGTCAGGCCCATCGGCAGGTAGACGTTGCAGATCGAGCCCTCGGAGCCGTTCAGCAGCGGATGGAACTCCCAGGCGCCGCCCTGGACGGAGCGCGAGACGGCCTCGACGCCGGCGGCGACGTACTGGTCGCCCTCGCCGGCCTTGATCGCGTGGAAGGCGGTCCGGATCGTGTGCAGCGAGGAGGCGCAGAAGCGGTTCGACGTGACGCCCGGGACCTCGAACGGCAGGCCGGCGAGCAGCGAGGCGTTGCGGGCGATGTTGAAGCCCTGCTCGCCCTCGCCGGAGGCCGCCCCCATCAGCACGTCGTCGGTCTCCGACCAGTCGACGCCGGGGTTGCGCTCCTGCAGCGCCTTGAGCGGGATCGCGGCCAGGTCGTCGGCGCGGACGTCCTTCAGCGAACCCTTGACGGCGCGCCCGATCGGGGTGCGAACGGCATCGACGATGACGACTTCAGACACGGCGAGACTCCTGCGGAGGTTCCGGGGACCCGCGGATCGTACTCCTAGATTGACTGATCAGTCAATCGACCCGGGGCGGGTGATTCTACCGACGGTCGGATTCACGGTGGGATGGCGAGGGGTGCGGGGCCACACGGGCCGGGGCGGCGGGCGGTTCGGCTCGGGCGGCGGGGCAGTTGGGCGGCCGGGCAGCTCGGGATGCTGGGCGGGACGGCGGGGCGAGACGGGCCGCGGGACCGCTCGGGAGGCGGGGCCGCTCGGGAGGCGGGGCCGCTCGGGAGGCGGGGCCGCGGGGCGGGTTCGGGCGGCGGGGCAGTTCGGGCGGCGGGGCCGCTCCGGAGGCGGGGCCGCTCCGGAGGCGGGGCCGCTCCGGAGGCGGGGCCGCTCGGGAGGCGGGACGGCGGGACGGGTTCGGGAGGCGGGGCAGTTCGGGCGGCGGGGCCGCTCCGGAGGCGGGGCGCTCCGGAGCGACGGAGCGGAGGGGCGACGGAGCGGAGGGGCGACGGAGCGGAGGGGCGACGAACCCCGCGGCCAGGCGGGAGGGAGCGGCCGGCCAGTCGAGAGGGCCAGGCGGCCGGAACCAACGCGAAACGACCCCGCCAAGGCCGCCGCGCATCAGACCGGAGTCACGTTGCCCCGGGTCCCGCGACCTGGAGTCGTTTTGCGTCGCCTGGCGACGCGAAATGACCCCAGTAGTCCGGCACCGACGCAAGCTGACTCCAGCTGCGGGGGGAGGTGGGCATGACCTCCCGCCTACCGCTGGCCCGCGACCGAGTCCGGGTCGCCACCCGTCGAGCGCTCCCGGCCCGCGACCCGCGGCTTGCCCCGGCCCCGCGACCCTGTCCCAGACGCCGACCCGGCCCGCGGCCCGCCCCCGCCCCGCGCGCCTCCAGCCCGGCCAGCACCGCCAGCCGACGCGCGCCTCCCGCCCGACCGGCACCGCCCACCCGCCCGCCCGCGCCTACTCCCCGACCAGCACCGCCGGACCCGGGGCCTCCGCGCCGCTCGGCGGCTCGTCGCCACCGGCGGCGCGGGCGCGACGGGCCCGGTGCTCGATCACGGTCAGGATGATCGCCGGCACCAGCGCCACGACGGTCGCCAGCGCCGCCCACAGGAAGGTCTGCCCGAAGGCGGCGGCGATCTCGTCGCGGACCTCCAGCGGCACGCCCCCGGCCGGCCGGCCCTCGCCCATGCTCCCGGCGAGCCCACGGTCGGCCAGGTCGCGGGTCAGCAGGACGGTGAAGAGCGCGGTCCCGATCGCACCGCCGACGCGCTGGAGCACGCTCAGCCCGGTGGTCGCACGCGGGATCTGGTCGCGGCTGAGGGTCGCGTAGGCGGCGGCCATCGACGGCATCATCGACATCCCGATCCCCATCCCGCGGACCAGCAGCACCAGGCTGATCAGCACGTACGAGGTGTCGCCGCCGACCATCGTGCAGAGCAGCGTGGTCACGATCATCACGACCACGCCGACGATCGTCGGGATGCCGCCGCCGATCTTGTCGGTGATGATCCCGCTCAGCGGCATCGCCAACGCCATCCCGAGGCCCTGCGGGATCAGCAGCAGACCGGCGTGGGTCGCGTCCTCGCCGCGGGCGATCTGGAAGTAGAGCGGCAGCAGGATCATCGCGCCGAACATCGCCCCGCCGAGCACGAAGGTCGTCGCCGCAGCGCTGCTGAAGCCCGGACTCCGGAACAGCCGGACGTTGATGACGGCGTGCGGGGTCCGCAGCGCGTGGAAGACGTAGGCGACGATCATCGCCAGGCCGACCACGATCGGCAGCCAGGTGATCGGCCCCTCGATCCCGCCCTTCTCGCCCGTCTCGGCCAGGCCGAAGACGAACGTCGCGGCCCCGCCGCTGGCGAGGATCGCGCCGAGCCAGTCGAGCCGCATCCCGCCGTGGCCCTCGGACTTCGGCAGGACCCGTGCGGCGAGCACCAGCCCGATCAGGCCGACCGGGACGTTGACGAAGAAGATCCAGCGCCAGGAGAGGTTGTCGACGATCAGCCCGCCGAGCGTCGGCCCGAAGATCGGCGCCAGCAGCATCGGGATCGAGATCAGGCCCATGACCCGCCCGAGCCGCTGCGGTCCGGCCTGCTGCGTGAGCATGATCTGGCCGACCGGCATGATCATCCCCCCGCCGATCCCCTGGAGGATCCGCAGCACGATCAGCTGCTCGACGTTCTGGGCGAAGCCGCAGGCGGCCGAGGCCACGGTGAAGAGCACGACCGCGACCATCCAGACCCGCTTGCCGCCGAACTGCTCGCTCGCCCAGCCGGTCAGCGGGATCACCGCCGCCAGCGCCAGCATGTAGCCGGTCGCGACCCACTGGACGGTCGAGAGCGGCGCGTCGAGGTCGCGCGAGAGGTCGTCGAGCGCGACGTTGATGATCGTCGTGTCGAGGATCGACATCACCGCGCCGACGATCACGACGACGGCGATCGACATCAGACGGCGATCGCGCAGGATGGAATCGGTCATGCGGGTTGGTGCTCCGGGGACGGCGGTGACGGGTCTGACGCAGGCGGCGTCAGCTACCCGGGCGCGGCGGTGCTATGGAGTCCAACCGTTGCGCGCCGTCATTTTTAGCATGCTCATGGTCTCGGCCCTGTCAAGCTGTGCGACGGCCGATGACCACGTCACCTGCACGTCCCGACACCACCGTCTCCGGCGCGGATCCCGTGCCCCCGGAACCCGCCGTGGCCGCGAACGGCCCCGCGCCGTCCGACCCCGCCGTCAACGCGCACGGCCCCGCGCCCTCCGACCGTGCCGTCAACGTGCACGGCCGCGCACCGTCCGACCGTGCCGTCACCGACGACGATTCCGCGCTCGAGGCCCTACGGGCACAGCTCGCTCGTCTGATGCGTGCGACGCGGAAGGCCCGCGGGCACGGCAACCAGCACCTCGACGGCCTCTCGATCCCGCAGTTCAACCTCGTCGAGCCGCTGCTCGATGCGGACGAGCCGCTGGCCGTCGGCCGGTTGGCCGAGCTCGCCTCGACCACCGCCCCGACCGCGACGACGATGATCCGCAAGCTCGAGGACCACGGCCTGATCGAGCGCTCGCCCCACCCTGGCGACCGGCGCGTCGTCCGCGTCGCCCTCACCGAGGCCGGACGGACGCTGGTCAGCGAGCGCCGGCAGCGCGTCGCCGCCTGGCGGATCCAGGTCGCCGCGTCGGTCGCCCCGGAGGACCGCGAGGCCGGGGCCCGCACGCTGGCGGCGATCGCGGGCGAGATCGAGCGGACGATCGAGGCGCTCAGCGCCCCGGCGACCGACGACGCCGACGGCTAGACGATTGGCTCCCGACCTCGCGGCGTGGGTGGCTGGGATGCACTCATTTCGTCGCGCTCACGAGCTGGCCGGCGGTGAGCGCGACGCCGCGAGGTCGCGGAATCGACCTTCTAGAGACCGAGGCCCCGCACGCCCAGCTCGTCGAAGCCGACGTGGTGGGCCAGCTCGTGCCGGACGGTGATCGTGACCTGCTCACGCAGCCGCTCCGGGTCGTAGCCGAAGTCGCGCCGGAGCGTGTCCCGGAAGATCATGATCCGGTCGGAGTGGTTGTCGTTGACCGCGCCGTCGCCGACGTAGAGGCCGTAGGCGTTGTGCTTGCGGCCCTGATCGGAGATGACGACCGCGACGTTGGTGTCCAGCACCCCCTGGAGCAGGTCGGGCAGGTCGTCGAGCGCGTCCCGCACCAGCTCCGCGAAGTCCTTGTCGTCGTGCGGGTCGAGCGCCAGGAACTCGCCCTCGTCGGGCTCGACGGCGAGGCCCTCAGCCGCCAGCCGCTCGGAGCGCTCGACGACCCGCTCGAACTCCTCGTCGGTGGCGGGCTCGCGGTAGTCCGCGAGCCGGCTCGTGATCAGGGCGAGCGCCCCGACGATCACGCCGACGCCGGTCAGCACCACGCCGATCGTCTGGACCACCCGCAGCACCGGCTGCGACGTCCAGTCCCCGACCAGGAAGTACCCCAGGGTCGAGGCCAGGCAGAGTCCCACGAGACCGACGACGAATGGTGCACGCTGACCCATCGCTCCAGCCTACGCCACGGGGTCAGAAACGTCCATGGATAAGCAGTTCTGGCCGCTGTGGCCGTCGGCGGGGTGCCGCCCCGACCGTCGTCCCGGTCGCGCAGCGCGCCGACCGGGACGCCCTCCGAGGTCGCCTACTCGGCGATCATCGCGCGCGAGATCACGACGCGCTGGACCTCGTTGGTGCCCTCGTAGATCTGCGTGATCTTGGCGTCGCGCATGAACCGCTCCATCGGGTAGTCCTTGACGTAGCCGAAGCCGCCGAGGATCTGGAGCGCCTCGACCGTGACCCACATCGCCGTGTCGGACGCGAACAGCTTCGCCATCGAGGTCCACTTGCCGACGGCCTTCGAGCCGCGCGGCTCGCTGTCGACGACGGAGCAGGCCTTGTAGAGCAGCTCGCGGGCGGCCGCCGTGCGGGTCTCGAGGTCGGCCAGCTTGAACTGGATCGCCTGGAGCTGGTTGATCGGCTTGCCGAAGGCGATCCGCTCCTTCGCGTACTGGTTGGCGAAGTCGATCGCGCCCTGGGCGATCCCGACCGCCTGGGCGGCGGCGCCGAGGCGGGTCCGCTCGAGCGTGCCGAGCGCGACGCGCATGCCGCGGTCGACCTCACCGATCACGTTGGCGTGCGGGACGCGGACGTTCTCGAAGATCGGCGAGCCGGTCGGCGAGCCCTTGATCCCGAGCTTGCGCTCGAGCGGCCCCCACGAGACGCCCTCGCGGTCGCTCTCGATCATGAACGCGGTCACGCGGCCCTTCTCGAGGTCGGTCTTGGCGAAGACGACGTAGTAGTCGGCGACCGAGGTGTTGGTGATCCAGTTCTTCTGGCCGTTGACGATCCAGTCGTCGCCGTCGCGAACCGCGGTCGTCTTCAGCGCCGCGGTGTCGGAGCCCGCCTCGGGCTCGGACAGCGCGAAGGCCGGGCTCCACTCGCCCGAGGCGATCTTCGGGAGCACCCGCTGCTTCAGCTCGTCGGAGCCGAACAGCGTGATCGGCAGCGAGCCGAGCTCCTGGATCATCTGGATCAGGGCCGAGGACGCGCAGACCTTGGCGATCTCCTCGACGGCGAGCTGCTGCATCAGCGTGCCCATCCCGGTGCCGCCGTACTCGGGCGAGACGGCCAGGCCGAGGATGTCCTGCTCGCCCAGCAGCTTGCGGACGTCCCACGGGTACTCGCCCTGCTCGTCGATCTCGGCGGCGCGCGGAGCGATCTGCTCCTGCGCGATCTGCCGGACGGCGTCGCGGAACTCGAGCAGGTCGCTCGGGATGCTGTAGACGCCGGTATCGATGTTCAGGTCGTTCCCCATACGCGGGATCCTACGACCGGACGCGACGATTCCGCCTACCGGCAGTAGGAGCGGCCCTGCGCCGAGACCCCGAGGGGACTCAGTCGTCGGCGAGGCAGTCGGCGCAGCGGCCGCTGACCACGACCGTCGCCGAGTCGACCCGGTGCCCGGCGGTCTCCGCCGCGCGACGCGCGACGGCCCGGCCGGCGCTGGTGTCGAGGTCGATCAGCACGCCGCAGCGGGTGCAGGTGAAGTGGTCGTGTGGCGACGGGTTCGTGTCGTAGCGGGCCGCCCCCGGAGCGGCGACCCGGCGGACGACGCCGAGCTCCGCGAACAGCTCGAGCGTCGAGTAGACGGTCGGCAGCGCGAGGCCGGGAAGGTCGGTCGACGCCTCGCGGAGCAGGGCCTCGGCCGTGACGTGGCGCGGGCGGTCCGCCAGCAGCCGGTGCAGGGCCAGCCGCTGCGGCGTGACGCGCAGACCGCCGCCGCGAAGGCGGGCGACGAGCCGGGCATCGGCTTCGGCGGCGGTGGCACGGGCTTCCATAACAGCTATGGATCATAGGCGATCCTAATCTGTAGCGCTTTGCAACAAGGCGCACACGAGGGCTCGCGCCGAGCCGGCCGGGCCGGCCGCGACGACCGGCACGACCGGGCCGCGCCGGACGATCGGTAGCGTTGCCAGGATGTCCGCACCGGTCTTCGATCACCCCGGCCTCGAGGTCGACGTCACCCAGGTCACGACCGAGCTCGACCGCGGAAGCATCGTCCTGATCGACGTCCGCGAGCCGCACGAGTGGGAGGCCGGACGGATCCCCGGCGCCGTCCACATCCCGCTCCAGGAGCTGATGGGCCGGGTCGAGGAGCTCGACCGCGACGGCACGATCGTCTTCCAGTGCCGCGTCGGCGGACGCTCCGCGATGGCCGCCCAGGCGCTCCGCGAGGCCGGCTTCGACGCCTGGTCGCTGGCCGGCGGCCTGCTCGCCTGGGCCGCCGCCGCGCGGCCGCTGACGCCCGACGGCGGCGTGGTCGCCGACCACTGAGCGGCCCCAGGCCGGGGCCCGCAGCGGCCGGGGCCTGCCTCAGGCCCCGTCGGCGCCTTCGTCGTCGCTCTCCGTGCCACGCGCGCGGGCCGAGGCCCCGGCGCAGATCGCGACGACCTCCTCGAGGTCGTCGGTGATCCGGAAGAGCGACATGTCCCCGGGCGAGATCAGGCCGTCGGCGACCACCCGCTCCTCGAGCCAGGCGGCCAGGCCGGACCAGAACGCGGTCCCGTAGAGCACGATCGGGTAGCGCCGGATCTTCTTGGTCTGGACCAGGCAGAGGACCTCGAACAGCTCGTCGAGGGTGCCGAAGCCGCCCGGCATCGCCACGAACGCGTTCGAGTAGCGGACGAACGCGACCTTGCGCGTGAAGAAATAATGGAAGTCGACGGCCAGGTCGACGTAGGGGTTGGCCCCGGTCTCGAACGGCAGGTCGATCAGCAGCCCGACCGAGGCGCCGCCCGCCTCGTGCGCGCCGCGGTTGGCGCCCTCCATGACCCCCGGGCCGCCCCCGGTGATCACCGTCGCGCCGACCTCCGCCAGCCGCGTGCCGAGCTTGCGGGTCAGCTCGTACTCCGGCGTGCCTGGACCGAGCCGGGCGGAGCCGAAGACGGTGATGCCGTTGCGGACGTGGGCCAGGGTCGTGAAGGCCCGATCGATCTCCGCCGCGATCCGCTCGACCCGCTGCGAGTCGGTCAGCTCGGAGGCGACGTCCGGCGACTCGGCGGCGATCAGCTCCTCGTCGGCGGTCTCGGGACGGCGCGGGTAGGTGCTCACCGCGCGACTGTATCGCCCGCGATCGACGGCTCGGTCAGGCCGCCTCGAGGACCGCCGCGACCAGCGCCAACGCGACCGCCGCGCGGGCCTCCAGCGTACGCCCGTCGACGTGCTCGTCGATCGCGTGGGCGCCGCCCCCGAGCGGTCCCAGCCCGTCGACGGCGACCCGCACCCACGCCGCCAGGTGGCTGGCGTCGGAGGCCCCACCGCGGGACGCGGCCACGATCGGCCGCCCGAGCAGCGCCCCGGCCCGCTCCAGCAGCGGCGCGGCCTCGGCGCGGTGGTCCATGCCCGGCCAGACCCGCCCGAACCGCGGGCTCAGGCTGACCTCGTCGAGCACCCGCGGCAGCCCTTCGAACACCCGCTCGATCGCGCTCACGTCGTCGGCGCGCAGGTCGCAGGTCAGCTCACCCGCGTCCGGCACGACGTTCAGCGCGAGCCCGCTCTCGAGGATCGTCGGCACCACGCTCAACCGGCCCGGTCCGGCGGGGTCGTGCTGCTCGGCCAGCAGCAGCGCGACCCGGGCCAGCGCCAGCAGCGCGTTGCGTCCGTCGTCGGGCTTGCTCCCGGCGTGAGCGGCGCGACCGCTCGCGCTGATGTGGATCGAGGCCGCCGCCTTGCGGCGGACGACGACCGCCTCGTCGCCGGCCTCCGTCCGCTCGCCGCCCTCGAAGCAGAGGCAGGCGTCCCAGTCCTCGAAGCGGGCACCGTGACCGAACGGGGCGACCCGCCACTCCTCGTCGGCGACCAGCAGCAGCGCGACCTCGGCGAAGCGCTCGGGATGGGCGGCCAGCACCCGCAGGACCCCGATCGCGAGCGCGTCGCCGCCCTTCATGTCGAAGGTCCCGGAGCCGTCCCAGCGGTCGCCGTCGCGCTGCAGCGGACGGTGGTAGTCGTGCCCGATCACGGTGTCGAGGTGGCCGAGCAGGACGATCCGCCCGCGGCCGCTGCCGGTCACCCGGGCGAGCAGGTCGGGGGCGAAGCCGGGGGTCGAGCAGGGGATCCGCTCGACGATCGCCGTCTCCGGAAGCCAGTCACCGACGATCGCGACGCAGCGTTCGTGGGCGTCGGCGTCCCCCGAGGGCGAGGAGCACGCGACCAGCGGCTCGAGCACGGCCGCGGCGTCCGCGGCCACGCGCGCGGCACCGTCGAGCAGCACGGACGCGAACGGCGGGACGGAGGGATCGGGCACGGCACCCACCATTGCATGGTCTCCGGAGCGCCGGTCTCGCGGAGCCGGATCGACGGCCTGCTCCGGGTCGCGTCTCGGACGTCCGTCTGCCTCCGGCGTGTCTGTCTCGCGCATGCGGCGTAGGCTGCCCGGCATGGCTTCCACCCCGCAGGTGGGCGACCCCGCCCCCGACTTCACGCTCGACGGCACCGACGGCCCGTTCACGCTGGCCGACCGCCGCGGCGAGCGGATCGTGCTCGCCTTCTACCCCGGCGACGAGACGGCGGTCTGCACGAAGCAGTTCTGCTCGTACCGCGACCGCGCCGACGACCTCGCCGGCCTCGACGCGACCGTGATCGGGATCAGCGGCAAGGACGTCGCCAGCAAGCAGTCGTTCCGCGACCACCACGCGCTGACGGTGCCGCTGCTGGCCGACCCCGACCACGAGGTCGCGCGCCGCTACGGCGTCGCCTCGCGCGTGATGGGCACCAAGCGCGCGACCTTCGTGATCGACGAGGCCGGCCGGATCGCGTGGAAGAAGGTCCACGCGATCGGCCTGACCTTCGTCACCGTCGACGAGCTGCAGCAGGTCCTGGCTGGCCTGCCGGCCGCGGCCGCCTGACTGCGGCTCGGCCGGCGGTGGTCGGGCGTTCCCCGATGCCTTCTCCACCCCCACGGTGGACAACGCATCGAGGAGCCGGCCATGCCGCTCAGGCCGGCGCGCCGACCGCCTCGGGCCGCTCGACGACCGCCGGCTCCGGGTCGTCGTCGAGCCCGAGGTCGGCCGCCGCCACGGCCCGCTGCTCGCCGGCGAGGTCGATCCCCCGACAGAAGAGCGCGTAGGCGACGGCCGCCACCGGCAGCCCGACGAAGATCGCCAGGTCGACCCCGTCGAACGCCTTCGCGATCGGCCCCTCGAAGAACGACAGGTGCATGAACGGCACCATCGCCGCGAAGCCGAGCACGTAGGCCACGCAGCCGCGCCAGTTCCAGTCGCCGTAGATCCCCTTCGGGTTGAAGATCTCGCGGACCGAGTAGCGGCCGCGACGGACCAGGAAGTAGTCGGTCAGGTTGATCGCCGTCCACGGCGCCATCAGGTAGCCGAGCACGGCCAGGGCGGTCGCGAAGGTCGTCGCCAGGAAGTCGTCCGGCAGCCCGATCGCCACGATCGTCGCGGTCGCGAAGAGGAAGCCGAGCGTGAGCACCCGCAGGCGGACCGTCGACACGACCGGCCTGATGCTGTCGAGCGCGCTGATCAGGGTCAGCGAGCCGCCGTAGAGCGACATCCCCATCAGGCCGACGGTGCCGGCCGCGGCGAGCACCAGCAGGATCGCCCCGAGTCCGTGGAAGACCAGGTCCGCGGTGGCCTGGACGCCGGCGATCACGGCCAGCTCCGGGAACACCGCCACGGCGATCGCGCCGACGATCTCCATCCACAGGACCCCGGCCACCAGCCCGACGAAGGTCACCGAGATGATCTTGCGGTGGCTGGTCCCGGCCGGCATGTAGCGCGAGTAGTCGGAGACGTAGAACGCCCACGACAGCTGGTAGCCGAGCGCGACCGCGAAGACGGTCAGGAACGAGGCCAGGTCGAACGACGAGCTGCTCGCGCCGCCCTCGACGCCGGAGAGGTGGCCGCCGACGACGATCCCGACGGTGAAGATCGCCAGGAACACGACCAGCACGATGCTGATCAGCCGCTGGGCGATGTGCAGCCAGTCGTGGCCGACGATCGCCAGCACCACCGAGACGACCGCGGTCACGATCAGCCAGAGCACGTTCGCGCCGCCGATCAGGCTGCTCAGCGTGCTGCCGAGGACGTCGAAGCCGGAGACGGCGTAGCCCCAGTACACGAGCACCGCCGTCGCCCAGATGAAGAGCGCGCCGTAGCGGCCGAACTGCGGGCGCGACTGGACCATCTGCGGCAGGCCGAGGTGCGGTCCCTGGCTGGCGTGCGCCGCGACCAGGATCGAGGCGACGACGGTGCCGCCGGTCAGGGCGAGGATCGACCACAGCAGGCCGAGCCCGAGCGTGCCGCCGATCGCCCCCGTCGCCAGCGTCAGCAGGCAGGCGCTGGAGGCGAGCCAGACGGTCGCCTGGTCGCCGAGCCTGCCGTGGCGCTCGCGCAGCGGCACGTAGTCGATCGTTCGAGCCTCGATCCGCGAGCCTGAACGGGTCTGGCCGTTCGTGCCCGGTGATCCGGTCGGTGTGGTGCTGGTCATGGCTGCTCTCTCCCTTGTTGCTGCGTGGCCCTCAGGCCTTGTCCTCGAGCCCGGCCGGAGCCAGGCGCGCGAGGCGGACGTCGATCCCGTGCGGACGGGCTCCCCGGGCCTCGGCACGCTCCTTGCGCACCACCGCGGCGCGCACGAGCTTGCCGCCGACGTAGCGGAACGGCTCGGGCGGGAAGCGGTCGTGGCGGAAGTTCACGAGCGGGCTGGTCGTCCACTCGTCGCGGCGGCCGAGCGCCAGCCGGGCGAGCACCTGGCCGCCGACGACGCTCGGAGCGACCCCGTTGCCGCTCCAGCCGACGCCGACGATCAGGTGCTCGTGGCCGTCGAGGTGGCCGAGCCACGGGATGCTGGTCGGCGTGCGGTCGATCGGGCCGCCCCAGTCGTGGGCGATCTCCACGTCGGCGAGGGCCGGGTACGAACGGCGGAACTCGCCGGTGACCAGCGCGGTGTGGGCCGGGTCGCGGTCGAGGCGGTCGCCGAAGCGGCTGCCCAGGCGGAGCCCGGCGGTGCCCTTGCCGAAGACGATCCGGCCGTCGCGGGTGGTCCGGTAGTAGTTGACCATCATCTGCGAGTCGGTCACGCCCTCGCCCCCGGTCCAGCCGATCTCGGCCAGCCGCTCCGGGATCGGCGGGGTCGCGACGATGTCGCTGGTGACGGTCACGAAGCTCCGCCGCAGCTCGGGGATCGCCCGGCTCCAGGCGTTGGTGGCGATCACCAGGCGGTCGGCGTGGACCTCGCCGTGGCGGGTCGTGACCTGCAGCGGACGGGTCCGGGTGAAGCCGGTCATCTCCGTGCCCTCGTGGATCCGGACCCCGCGCTCGAGCGCGACCCGGCGCAGCCCGCGGGCGAGCTTGGCCGGGTGGACGGTCGCGGCCTGCGGCTCGAAGATCCCCGCGAGGTGCAGCGCGGAGCCGGTCCGGCGCGCGACCTCGTCGTTCGGGAGCCGCGTGAACGGGGCGACCCCGGCCGCCTCGCACTCCGCGAGCACGCCCTCCCAGGCGCCGACGTGGGCGGGCGCCGTCGCCGTCCAGAGCATCCCGCCGCGGTCGAACTCGGCGTCGATCCCGTGCGCGACGGTGAAGTCCTCGATCTCGCTGATCGCCTGCTCCGACGCCCGTGCCAGCCGCAGCGCCTCCTCCGGGCCGCACATCGCGGTCAGGCTCGAGAGCTTCGGCCACCAGGACAGCGCCATCCCGCCGTTGCGGCCGGAGGCGCCGCCCCCGCAGACGTCCCGCTCCAGGATCAGCACGTCGCAGGCCGGATCGAGCTGCTTCAGCCGCAGCGCCGTCCAGAGGCCGACGAAGCCGCCGCCGGCGATCACCACGTCGGCGCTCGTCGGCCCCCGCAGCTCGGGAGCGTCGGCCGCGTCGCCGAGCGCCTGCTGGAGCCAGAGCGAGCGGTGCCGGTTGCGGCCACCCGCTGCTCCCCCCGCGACGCCCGGGGTCGCCGGGGCGCTGGTGGTGCTGGTGCTGCTCGACATCCCCCTCGCCTACGCCCGGCCGACGTTGAAGACGAGCGTCTTCGGCTCGGTGACGGTGTCGAGCATCATCGAGCCGCCCAGCTCGCGCCCGATGCCGCTCTGCTTGGCCCCGCCGAACGGCGCCATCTGGTCCCAGTAGTTGGTCGACTCGTTGACCAGCACGGTGCCGTGGTCGAGCGCGTCGGAGACCCGCCAGGCGGTGTCGAGGTCGACGGTGAAGACGGCCGCGTTGAGCGCGTAGGGCGAGTCGTTGGCGATCGCGATCGCCTCCTCGACGGTGTCGAAGACGATCACCGGAGCGACCGGCCCGAAGGTCTCGTCGCGGGCGATCTCCATCTCGGTCGTCACGCCCGAGAGCACGGTCGGCGGGTAGAAGCGGCCCTCGGGCGCCTCCGGCTGGATGATCCGCGCACCGGCCGCACGCGCCTCCTCGACGTGCCGACGGACCTTGGCCAGCGTCGCGTCGTCGACCAGCGGACCCATCTCCGTCGCCTCGTCGGCCGGATCGCCCATCCGCAGCGTGGCGGCGCGGGCGGCGAGCCGCTCGACGAACTCGTCGTGGACGTCGCGGTGGACGAGGATCCGCTCGGCCGCGGTGCAGACCTGTCCGGCCATGTAGAAGCAGCCCATCGTGGCCGCGTCGACCGCGGCGTCGAGGTCGGCGTCGGCGAAGACCATCTGGGGGCCGTTGCCGCCGAGCTCCAGCAGCGTCCGCTTGAGCCCGGCGGCAGCCGCGATCCGGAGCCCGACCTCGGTGCTGCCGGTGAACTGCAGGCCCGCCACGTCCGGGTGGGCGACGAGCGCCGCGCCGACATCGCCGCCGCCGGGCAGGAAGCTGAGGACGCCGGCCGGCAGGCCCGCCTCGAGCAGGATGTCGACGACCATCCCGCAGCAGAGCGGGGCCTTCTCCGACGGCTTCCAGACGACCGCGTTGCCGGCGATGATCCCGTAGAGCACGGGGATCATCGGGATGTCGACCGGGAAGTTGTACGGCCCGATCACGCCGATCACGCCGAGCGGCCGGCGCGTGGTCAGGATCCGCTTGCGGTTGGTCGGCTCCTCGGTCGAGGGCCGCGTGGTGCCGTGGTGGCGGAGCGCGTCCTGGCCGGCGCGGCGGAAGTGCGGCGTCGCGTACTGGACCATCTCCTCGCGGGCCTCGGCGATCGTCTTGCCCATCTCGGCGGTGATCGACTGCGCGATCGCCTCGTTGCGCTCCTCGGCGATCAGCATCGCCCGCTCGAACAGCTCGACCCGCTCCACGAGCGAGGTGGCGGCCCACGCGCGCTGGGCGGCGACCGCGGCCGCGACCGCGCGGTCGACGTCGCCGCTGTCGCAGCGGGTGGTGGTGCCGACCAGCCGGTCGTCGAACGGCGAGCGGACCTCCATCGTGCCGGCCGATCCGTCGGTCCAGCTGCCGGCGATCAGGGCCTTGCGCTCACGGGTGGCGGTTGCGGTCATCGGTTGCTCGTCTCGGTGTCGCGGGGAAAACGGTCGTCGCCGGTGTGGCGACGGTCACACCATCGCCCCGCCGACGGTCCCGGGCAATCGCCCGCGAGTATGCTTCGGAAGACCCGCTTCGTACGATCGTCTGATCGCCATGGACGCGGAAACCCCCGTTGGGTACTAGACCGTGGCCCTGACCGTCAGAGATCTCGTTGCGATCCCGTATCTCCGTACGCGGGTCCTCGCCGGCTCCGGCGGGCTCGACCGGCCGGTCGCCTGGGCCCACAGCATCGAGATGCCCGAGCCGTGGGGCTGGGTCGAGCCGGGCGACCTGGTGATGACCGTCGGGCTCGGGGTCCCGGCCGAGCTCGACCGCCAGGTCCACTACGTGCGCGAGCTGGCACGGATCGGGGCCAGCGGGGTCGCGATCGGCGAGGACATGCAGGCGCCGCCCCTGCGGCCGGAGATGCTCGCCGCCGCGGAGGAGGCGAGCCTGCCCGTCCTGCTGACCGCCTTCGAGGTCCCGTTCGTCCAGATGAGCCGCGCGGTCGCGGCGGCCAACGGCGACGAGGAGCACGTGCGACTGGTGCGCGCGGCGCGGATCTACGACCGCGTCCGTGAGTCCGTGACCCGCGGACCGGGCGGGGCGCTGCTGGCCGCGCTCGCCGATGAGATCGAGTGCGCGATCTGGGTCTGCGCGAGCGAGGACCCGGCGCTGCACCTGCTCCCGGACACCCCGGCCCTGCCCGGCGACCTCCGCGACCTGCTGCTGACCGCGACCGCCGGCCCGCGCGAGGAGCGGCCGACGGTGATCCGCCGGCGGCTGCCCGACGGTCGCACGATGCTGGCGATCCCGGTCCCGACCGCGCGCCCGGTGACGCTGGTCGTCGTGCCCGAGCGCGAGCCGCCGCCGGCCTACGCGCTGCTGCAGCACGTCGCGACCGCGGTCGCGCTCGAGCTGGAGCGGGCCTGGGCGCGGCGCGAGGAGCAGCGGCGGCTGGGCAGCGAGGCGCTGGGGCAGCTGCTCGAGGGCCGCCTGGACGGGGCGGAGGCGGAGCGCCAGCTCGACCGGCAGGGCCTGCGGCTGCCGCTCTCCGTCGGCCTGATCGAGCGCCGGGGCGGGCTCGGCGACAGCGGTTGGTTCCACCACGCGCTCAGCGACCGGCGGATCCCGCACATGCTGCTGCGTCGGGACGACCTGCTGCACTGCCTGCTGCCCGCCACCGCCGAGGCGCTGGCCGGCTGCGCTGAGGCCCTGCCGGAGGCGATGCGGATGGGCGTCAGCGACCCGGTCGGCGAGCTGCGCGAGCTGCCATGCGCGGTCGTCCAGGCCCGCTGGGCGCTCGACGCGGCCGCCGCCGACACCGGCGGGATCGCCCGCTACGGCGACGAGCGCTCGACCTTCGGCCCGCGCTCGATCGAAGAGGCCCAGCTCGCCGTCGACCGCGTGCTCGGCCCCCTGATCGCCTACGACCTCGACCGCGGCGCCGAGCTGGTCCGCACGCTCGAGGTCTTCCTCGCCTGCAACCGCTCGTGGCTGCGGGCCTCCGAGCAGCTCTTCATCCACAAGCAGACGCTCGTCCACCGGGTGGGCCGGATCGAGCAGCTGACCGGCCGTCAGCTGAACGAGACCGGCGACGTCTCCGAGCTGTGGCTGGCCGTCCAGGCCTGGCGGCGGTTGCGGTAGCCGACCGCACGCTACCGACGAGCGGATCGGCGAAGCTGAGCGGTGGTGGCTGAGCTCGAGCCGACGACGTGGCGAGCGGCTACTCCGCGTCCGCCAGCGCCAGCAGCTTCTCGACCGTCCGCCAGTTGCGAGCGGTGATCGTGACCCCCAGCTTCCGCTGGTCGAGCGCCTTCAGCGCCGCCGACTCGAGCGCTCCGCCGGGCGCCCAGACGTGGATCTCCTGCTCGCCGAGCACCACCCGGTCCGGGCCGAAGCCGTCCGGGTCGATCGCGGCCCGCGGCTCGGCCGCGAGCGGTTCGGAGAGGAAGAGCACGAACTGGCGCGAGAGGTCGGTCGCGACGTCGGCGAGCGGGTTGGCGTCGACGATCGCCCGCCACTGGTCGGCGGTGCGGACCAGGACCGAGACCGGGAAGCCGAACTCGTCCTCGATCTCGCGCTCCAGCCGCCGCTCGGCCTCGACCGAGGGGACGTCCGGCCCACTGAGCACGACGTTGCCGCTCTGCACGTAGGTCCGCACGTCCTGGTAGCCGTGGCCACTGAGCAGCTCGCGGAGCTGGGCCATCGGGACCTTCTTGTGGCCGCCGACGTTGATGCCCCGCAGCAGCGCGATCTGTCGTGTCATGTCGTTCCTCGGGTCGGCGGATCGGTTCGCGGCGCCAGCATTGCACGCGTGGCGGGCGGGGTCCGGCGTCGGGCGTCGCTCGTGTCGGCGGCGGCGCGGCGGTCCCGCCTCGCCCCTTCGCGATGTGTTGTCCACCGTCGCGGCGGACAAGACATCGCGGAGGACGTCGGGGCGCAGGCCGAGGGCTTCGCGATGGGTTTCCCACCCCCACGGTGGCGAACCCATCGCGGCCGCTCACCCCGCTCAGGCCTCGGCCACCTCACCCCCACTCCGCCCTCGGCCGCCCCGCCCCGATCAGCCCTCGACCGCCTCGACCACCGCCAGCGTCTGCCCGCCGTCGACCTGATCGCCGACGACCACCGACAGCTCGCTGACCGTGCCGTCGACCGGGGCGGTGATCTCGTGCTCCATCTTCATCGCCTCGAGCACGATCAGCGGTTGGCGGGCGACCACGCGGTCGCCGGCCGCCACCAGCACCCGGAGCACGTTCCCCGGCAGCGGCGCGTTCAGCGAGCCCGTGACCGCCTCGTTCGAGCGGTCGGGGAACCGCGGCTGCTCCCGCAGCGCGACCTGCCCGCGGGCGGTGCTGACCCAGACCGCGTCGCGGCCGGCGAAGACGCCGTAGCGGTGCCGAACCCCGTCGATCCGCAGCTCGACCTGCTCGGGCGTGGCCGAGACCAGCTCCGCCTCCAACGGTCGTTCGCCGACCCGCAGCTCGACGAGGTTGCCGCCCCGGTCGAGGCGGTAGGCGACCGCCAGCGGATCGACCTGCGCGTCGTCCGGCGTACTCGTCCGGTCGGCGCTCGCCGGCCCTCCGCCGCCGTCCGCGGAATCGGACACGCCGTCCGCGACCGCGAGCACCGTCCCCTCCGGGGCCGCGAAGACCACCGTCTGCGGCACCGCCGAGACGTTCCGCCAGCCGCTCGGCGCCAACCTCCCGATCGTGGCCGATACCCGTCGCGTTGCCTGCCCGGCGAGCGCCGCGGCCGCCGCGGCCCGGCGCAGCTCCTCCCCCGCCACGAGCGGTGCGCTCAGCGTCGCCAGCGCGTCACCGTCGAGCAGCTGGGTGTCGTGGGCGACCGCGGCGAAGGAGTCCGACTCGAGCGTCCGGACCAGCAGGTCGCGGGCCGTCCGCGGCCCGGCCAGCTCGGCCCGCCGCAGCGCGTCGGCCAGCCGCCGGATCGCCGCGCCACGGGTCGGCGCGTGGACGATCAGCTTCGCCAGCATCGAGTCGTAGTGGGGCGAGACCACGCTGCCGGGCTCGACGCCCGTGTCGACCCGCAGCGTGCCGCCCGTCGCCGTCGCGCCGGTCGCGAACGGCGCGGCCTCGGCGAACCGGAACTGCTCGACGAGGCCGGTCTGGGGCATCCAGCCCGCCGCCGGATCCTCGGCCACCAGCCGGGCCTCGATCGCGTGCCCGACGGCGGGCGGATCGATCGCCGCCGCCGGCAGCGGCTCGCCCTCGGCGATCCGCAACTGCAGCTCGACCAGGTCCAGCCCCGTCACCAGCTCGGTGACCGGATGCTCGACCTGTAGCCGGGTGTTGACCTCGAGGAAGAAGATCTCGGGACCCGATTCCCGCCGGGCGGGGTCCGCGTCCTGGAGCACGAACTCGACGGTGCCGGCGCTGACGTAGCCGAGCGCGCCGGCCGCCTTGCGGGCGGCGTCGGCCAACGCCGCCCGAACGTCGTCGCCGATCGCCGGGGCCGGCGACTCCTCGATCAGCTTCTGGTGGCGGCGCTGGATCGAGCAGTCGCGCTCGGGCAGCGCGCTGACCGTTCCCGCCTGGTCGCCGAGGATCTGGACCTCGACGTGGCGCGGGCGGGTCACGTAGCGCTCGAGGAAGACCGTGCCGTCGCCGAACGCCGACGTCGCCTCGCGCCGGGCCGAGGCGACCGCGTCGACCAGCACCGCCGGGTCCTCCACCAGCCGCATCCCGCGACCGCCGCCGCCGGCCGACGCCTTGACCAGCAGCGGGAACCCGATCGCCGCGGCCTCCGCGGCCAGGACCTCGTCCCTGACGTCCTCCGCGACCCGGCCGCCGGGCAGCACCGGGACCCCGGCCGCCTCCATCAGCTCGCGAGCGCGGAGCTTGGAGCCCATCGCCTCGATCGTCTCCGGCGCGGGGCCGATCCAGAGCAGCCCGGCCGCGCCAACCGCGGCGGCGAAGCCGGCGTCCTCGGAGAGGAACCCGTAGCCGGGGTGGATCGCATCCGCCCCGGTCGCGTGGGCGGCGGCGATGATCGCGTCCGCCCGCAGGTAGGACTCGGCCGGCGCGGCCCCGCCGAGCGCCACGGCGAGGTCGGCCTCGCGCACGAACGGGGCGTCGGCGTCGGCATCGCTGTGGACGGCGACGGTGGCGATTCCCAGCCGCCGGCAGGTCGCGAAGATCCGGCGGGCGATCTCGCCGCGGTTGGCGACCAGCACGCGGCCGATCGTGGTCCGCCCGCCGCGCGCCGCGGCCGTCGTCATCGTCTCTGCCTCGCTGCCGCTGGTCGCGTTCGCCGGCCGGTCGCCGGTCGTGATCGTGTCGGTCGCGCCCGAGGCGCCATCCGGGACCGTAGCCGCGCTCACGGGCGGAACACCCCGAAGCCCTCGGCGCCGGCGACGTCCGCACCGTGGCAGGCGGAGAGGGTCATGCCCAGCACTGTCCTCGTGTCGCGCGGGTCGATGATCCCGTCGTCGTAGCCGCGACCGGAGATCGCCAGCGCGACCTGCTCGGCGGCGATCTTGTCGCGGACCATCTGCTTGACCGCCGCGTCCTGGGCGTCGTCGTAGTCGCGGCCCTTGGCCTCTGCGGCCTGCCGGGCGACGATCGACAAGACCCCCGCCAACTGCTCGGGACCCATCACCGAGGAGAGCGCCGAGGGCCAGGCGAAGAGGAACCGCGGGGCGTAGGCGCGACCGCTCATCGCGTAGTTCGCGGCGCCGTACGAGGCGCCGATCACCACCCCCAGGTGCGGCACCTTCGAGTTGGAGACGGCGTTGATGAACTGCGCGCCGTGCTTGATGATCCCGCCCTGCTCGTAGTCCTTGCCGACCATGAAGCCGGTCGTGTTGTGGACGAACAGCAGCGGGACGTGCTTCTGGTTGGCGAGCTGGATGAACTGGGTCGCCTTCTGGGCCTCCTCGCTGAACAGCACGCCGCGCATGCTGGCCAGGATCCCGACGGGGTAGCCCTCGATCTCGGCCCAACCGGTCGAGAGCGCACTGCCGTAGAGCGGCTTGAACTCGTCGTAGCGGGAGCCGTCGACGATCCGGGACAGGACCTCGCGGGCGTCGAACGGGACCTTGAGGTCGGCGGAGACGATCCCGAGCAGCTCCTCCGGGTCGTGGACCGGCGGCTCGACCTCCGCGGCGGGGGTGCGGGGCGCCGGTCCGGTCTTGCGCCAGTTCAGCCGGCGGACGATGTCGCGTCCGATCCGCAGCGCGTCCGGCTCGTCCTCGGCCAGGTAGTCGGAGAGGCCAGAGGTCCGCGAGTGCATGTCGGCCCCGCCCAGCTCCTCGTCGCCGGACTCCTCGCCGGTCGCCATCTTGACCAGCGGCGGCCCGCCGAGGAAGACCTTGGCGTTGTCGCGGACCATCACCGTGTAGTCGCTCATCCCGGGCACGTAGGCGCCCCCGGCGGTCGAGTTGCCGAAGACGATCGCGAGCGTCGGGATCCCCGCCGCCGAGAGCCGGGTGAGATCGCGGAACATCTGGCCGCCGGGGATGAAGATGTCCAGCTGGGTCGGCAGGTCGGCGCCACCGGACTCGACCAGCCCGACCACCGGCAGCCGGTTCTCGCGGGCGATCTCGTTGGCCCGCAGGACCTTCTTGAGCGTGAACGGGTTCGAGGCGCCACCGCGGACGGTCGGGTCGTTCGCGGTGATCATGCACTCGACGCCCTCGACGATCCCGATCCCGGTCACGACGCTGCCGCCGACCTGGAAGTCGCTGCCGTGGCCGATGAACGGCTGGAGCTCGAGGAACGGGCTGTCGCGGTCGATCAGCAGCTCGATCCGCTCGCGGGCGAGCAGCTTGCCGCGCTTGCGGTGGCGGGCGACGTACTTCTCGCCGCCACCGCCGCGGACGTCGTCGAGCACGGCGTCGAGCTCGTCGAGGCGGGCGATCATCGCCTCGCGGTTGGCGACGAAGACGTCCGAGCGGGGATCGATGGCGGTCGCGGTCACCAACGCAGCCTAAGCGGACGGCCGCCGACGGCCCTGTGGATCATCGACAGGGACATGGGGTCGCGATGGAGATCGGCGCCACTGTCGAGCGCGCCGCACGGCGAGGCCGCGCGCCGAGCGCGCCCGGCCGTAGGGACGACTTCCTATTGCCGGATCGCGCACCCGCCGGTTGACTCAGCCCCTGATCGCCGCCCCGTCCGGGTCCCGCGTCGAGCCGCCGGCCGATCGGCGATCGCGGTGGCGTCGCCGACGCCGCCCGACGCGAGGACCACCGCCATGAGCACCAGTCGCAAGCCCGCCATCCGACGATCGCCGAGGATCGGGGTCGTGGCGCTCGCCGGAGCCGTCCTCCTGCTGGCAGCACCAGGCGCGGCAGACGCCTACCTACGCGACTTCCAGATCACCACCGAGCTGCTGCCCGCGAGCAACGCGACCGTCCAAGCGCACGCGCGGAACTGTCCGGCGAGCAAGCCGCTGGCGCTCAACAGCGGCGCCACCGGCCCGACCAACTCGTTCCTCAACGGCCTGGGAATCGAGGGCAGAGCCGGCCACATCGGCGGCGTGCGGCCGTTCTTCGCCGGCGAGTGGGCGTTCCGCGCCCAGCACACCTGCGCCACGGTCACCGGCACCCGCCCCACGCTCCAGACCGGGGCCAAGTACGTCAAGGACGTCACGATCGTGCGCTCGTCGACCCCGTACAACCCCGCCGACGCCAAGAGCGCGATCGCTCGCTGCCCCGGAGGACGCTTCGCGATCGGGGCCGGCTTCGAGAGCTTCACCTACGGGAATCCCGTCCCCGCCGCCGCCTGGGAGCTCTCGCTGTCCGGGGGCAGCGTTCGCTCCTTCACCCGCGAGCTGGTTCCCAGCGACAAGCCGTGGACGACCGGGGCCGTCGCGATCTGCGCGGACATCAGCACGGTCACCGGTGCCCACGCCTATCCCGCGAGGCTGCTGCCCCCCAGCCTGGCCCAGAGCCCGAGCGACTCGACGGACGTCAAGTACGTCTCCGCCGGGTGCCCGACGATCGCGCTCCGCAAGACCTACGTGGTCGGCGGGGGCGCGGAGGTCCTCGGGGCGCCCGGTGCCTCGTTGCCGCCGCGCGGCGTCATGCTCACGATGTCGGCCCCGCCGACCGCGCCGCGAGCGACCCGCTGGGTCGGTTGGGCGGGGGAGTACGAGCCGACCGACCAGCCCTGGCGGCTGCGGGTGCGCGTGGTCTGCGCGACCTCCGTCGGCCACCGCTTCGGCCTGCGGTGAGCGCGTAGGCCGGGCCGGGCGACGGGCGGGCCCGCGGGCCGCGCGGGCCGACCGGCGCCGGGCCGGCCACCGATGCCGACCGACCGTGAACGGCGACCGGCGCGGTCAGGCGTCGTGGCGAACCGCGTCCAACGCCACCCGGGCGGCCGCCGTGCGGGTATGGACGCCGAGCTTCAGGTACAGCCGCTCGGTGTGCCGCAGGACCGTGTGCGGGCTGATCCCGAGGGCCTGCGCGATCGCGTCGTTGGTCCGTCCCTCCGCGATCTGGGCGAGCACGTCGGCTTCGCGGCGGCTGATCGGCAGCGCCGCGGCGAGCACCGCCGGCGCGAGCAGCTCGCCGTCGGAGTCGAAGAGCAGGAGCAGGTCCGTCTCCTCCCCGGCCAGCAGCCGGACGCGGAGCCGGCGCCCGCCCCGGACCAGCACGAGCACGTCGTGCCGGGGCACCGAGCGGGCGACCGCGAGCCAGCCGGCGAGGTCGGCGGGCAACGCGCTGGGGCGGCCCTCGCAGCCGAACCATGCGACCAGGAGCTCCCAGGCCGACCGGCTGGCGCCAGCGATCCGGTCGTCCCGACCGACGACGAGCGCGCACGCACCGCGCTCCTCCAGGCCACGATCGAGCAACGCGAGCTGCTGCTCCAGCTCGCGGCGCCGGACGATTCGCACCCGTGTCGAACGCAGGTGTGGCGCGATCAGCTCGAGCACCGCGCGCTCGCGCTCGCCGAAGTCCGGCCCGGACCGGTGGAAGGCGAGGCACCCGTACCCGGCGTCGGTCCAGCCGACCTGCAGCGCCAGCTCGTGGGGCAGGCCCATCGGCCGGTAGATGTCGTTGAAGATCTCCCGGTGCTGCCAGGCCGACCGCGCCAGGAAGTCGGTCGCCTTCAGCGCACGCGAGACGGGGCCGCTGGCGTGGGCGACGACCGTCGGGTGCTGACGCCACATCCGGGCCATGCCCTCGACCGGCCACACCGGGTACAGCTCGACGTCGCCGACCGTCGCCGCGAACCGGGGGCGGCTGGCCCCCGACGCGCGGACCTCGGCCGAGAACATCGCGTCGGCCCCGATCAGCCGCAGCAGCGACCGCGTCGGCGTGTCCAGGGCCTCGAGACGATCGCACCCCGCCAGCTCCTCCGCCAGAGCCAGCGTGGCCCGCAGGTCGCTGCTCGTGACCTCGTCGCCTGCGCTCATGGCGCCAGGCCGTCCCGCACCAGCAGCGCCGCCTGGAGCTCCATCCGGCGACGATCGAGCGGGCGGCCCAGCGCCGCCTCGCACTGGCGCAGGCGGTTGCCGATCGTGTTCGGATGCACGCCCAGCCGCTCCGCCGTACGGCCGACGTGCTCGCCCTCGCGGAGGAACGTCGCCAGCGTCGCCCGCAGGCGCACCGCGGTGTCGTCGGCGGCGGCGAGCTCGCCCAGCTCGCGGACCGCGAACCGCCGGGCCAGGTCCGGCTCGCCGCCCAGCAGACCGAGCAGCGCCGCTCGCTGCCAGTGGAGCACCGTTCCCGGCGACCGCCCCGAGCGCTGGGCCAGCCGCCGGCCGGCGGCCGCCTCCTCGTGGCTGTGCCGGAAGCCCTCGACCCCCGCCGCCGGCTCCCCCACCGCGACGCTGACCCGGTCCGGGCGGCGGGCCCCGTCGCCGCCGGCGGCCCACGCCGGCCCCGCCGGACCCGCCGCGTCGTCACCCGCCGGCGTCGCCCACGACCACAGCTGCCGGTGCCCGACCGGCACCAGCAGCGGACGGGGGTCGCCGATCGCGGCGGCCAGCTCCTCCGCCGCCCGTCGCATCCGTTCGGGTGCCCCGCCGGCGTCCTGCTCCGAGGTCGTCCAGAGGACGAACGCGACGTGGCGGCCCCGGAGGTCGTGGCGCAGCAGGCCACTGGCCGGTCCGGCGTCGACCGGCTGACCGTCGAGCAGGTCGCGGACCGTCGCCACCCGCCGGGCCGCCGCGCTGCGCGACCACCGCTCCCGCTCGGCGTGGTACTCCTCGACGACCCGTCCGGTCACGGCATCCATGAACGCAAACAGCAGCTCAGCGGCCCGGTCGCGCAGCGCCACCCGCCGGGCGGCGTCGGGCTCGAGGTCGTCGAGCGTCACCGTCCACAGCCGCCAGACCACGCTGTGCCCGACGCGGTAGGTGCGCAGCAGGACCGGCAGCTCGACCCCGCGGCGAACGTACATCCGCGCGTGCTCCAGCGTCTCCTCCGGCACGACGAGCGCGGTCGGGCCGATCCCGCGCACGACGGCCCGGGCCAGCGACGAGATCAGCTCGCGAACCCCCGCCGTGCTCTGGCCGGTGACCGCCAGCGTGGCGGGCAGATCGGGGACGCCGGCGTGGATGTCAGCGGCCGCCTGCGGCGCCAGCTCGGTGGCGCTCTCCTCCAGCACCCGGGCCGCGGCGCGGATCGCCTCGTCGAGCTGGTCCGGCGTCGGTGCAGGCACGCGGGCAGCCTACCCGCCCGCTGGGTGAGAACCACATCGAACCGCCCTCCAACTGTGCTCCTCCCCCGCCTTGCCGCCGGAGTCGCGTTCTACAGTGGAGCGCTCGCACCGCCCCCGGGCCGGGGCCGTCGTGGGCCACTCGGGCCGGCGATCGCGTCGCCGCCGGCCAGCACCCGTCGTCCACCGTGGAGCACCCATGAGCCTCGATCACCCCGCGATCCTGACCTGCTCGATCTCCGGATCGCTGGCCAACCGGGACCAGTGCCCGGCGATTCCCTACACGCCCGCCGAGTACGCGGCCGAGGCGCGCCGGATCGTCGACGAGGGCGGCGTCCACATCCACATCCACGCCCGTTCCCCCGACGGCCGGCCGAGCTACGAGATCGAGGACTTCGCCGCGATCTCGCAGGCGATCCGCGACGAGGTCGCAGGCGCGGCGATCATCAACTTCTCGACGGGCACGATCGGCGTCTCGGTCGAGAAGCGGATCGCCTACCTGGAGGCGTGCCGGCCCGAGGTCGCCGCGCTCAACATGGGCTCGATGAACTACGCGAAGTACTCGGCCCGCCGGCGCGAGTTCGTGTTCTCGACGGTCTTCCCGAACCCGTTCGACGAGATCGTCGAGCTGCTGCAGGCGATGCGGCGGCTGGGCATCAAGCCCGAGCACGAGTGCTTCGACATCGGCCACGTCGGCAACCTCGCGCCGCTGATCGACATGGGCCTGCTCGAGGGTCCGCTGCACGCCGACTTCGTGATGGGCGTGACCGGCGGCATCCCGCCGACCTCCCGCAACCTCGCGGCGATGGCCGACAACCTCGCCGAGATCGGCCGCGCCCTCCCGGTCACGGCAGCCGAGGACGGCAGCCCCCGCGACCACCACTGGGGCGTGATCGGGATCTCGCGCGTGCAGTGGACGATGCTGGCCGCAGCGCTCGGCCTCGGCGGCTCGGTCCGGGTCGGCCTGGAGGACAACTTCTACCTGCCCGACGGCACCATGGCCCGCTCCAACGGCGAGCTGATCGCCAAGGCCCGCCAGATGATCGAGGACGCCGGCCGCCGCCCGGCGACCGTCGCCGAGGCGCGCACCGCGCTCGGCGTGCCGCAGCGCCCCTGAGCGCGGGAGCACCGCCGGACGGCGACCATCGCGCCGGGGCCGGCCGGGGCGGGGCCAGCCGGGGCGGGCCGAGCGCGGTGCGAGGCGAGTCGGACCGGGGCGCGGCGGACCGAGGCGGACCGGGCGGGGCCGGGCCGGGGCCGGGCCAGGCCAGGCCAGGCCATCGGCAAACGTGGCGCGAGATCTGGAGCGACGCTTCTTCCTGGCCGTGATGTGCCGACCCCATAGTGATGTGGCCGGCTACATCACGGCTTGGAAGAAGGCCGCCTCGATCTGGCGGCGCTCTCTTCGCCGCCGCGCCCACAGCCCGCCCCGGCCGGCCCACGCCGGCCGCCCGCTCGCGCGCCGTGCCCGCCCCGCTGCCGCCGCGCCCACCGCCCGCCCCGGCCCGACCCACGCTCGCCGCCCCGCTCACGCGCGGCGCCCGCCTCACCGCCGCGCTCACCACCCGCGCCGCCCGCCTCACCGCCGCGCTCACCACCCGCGCCGGCCGCCCCACCCACGGCCGGCCACCCGCTCACGCCGGGACGGTCCTCGTCCCCGCGACGCCCCTCGCCCTCGTCGCCGCGCTCCTGCCCGACCACGGCGACCCGCGGCGCACCGCCCCGACCGATGCCTGGACGCGACGTATGCGACGCCTCCCTGCCCCCGCACAACTGCCGCGCATCGTCCGTGGCAGACGGGGATCTACCCCACCTCGACGCCGTTCGGTCGCCCGACCGATCCGCTCGCCTCTTGACGAACGACCGTTACCGATATATCGTTCACCTATCGGAAGCGATCGAAAGGAGTGCCAGATGACGGCACACGCACACCACTACGAAGGACACCGGACCGCCTGCGGCCCGGAGCGCCACCGTGGCTTCCCGCAGCTCGACCCGCGCCTGGTCGCGTTCTTCACCGCGATGGCGGGGGGACGCGGGCCCGGCGGCCCCGGTCGCCACGAGGGCCCCGGCGACGACGGCCCGTTCGACGGTCCGGGTGGCCGTGGCGGCCCCGGTGGTCGCCACGGCCACGGTCACGGCCGTGGCCCCCGCGGCTTCGGCGGCCCGCCGTGGGGCGGCGGTCCCCCCTGGGGCGGCTTCCCGGGCGGCGGTGGACGGGGCGGCTTCGGCCGCCGCGGTCGCGGCCCGCGGGCCGGACGCGGTGACGTCCGCGCCGCTCTCCTGCTCGTGCTCGAGGAGCGCGAGACCGCCAACGGCTACCAGCTGATGCAGGAGATCGAGGAGCGCAGCCACGGGACGTGGCGGCCGAGCCCCGGCTCGGTCTACCCCTCGCTGCAGCAGCTCGAGGACGAGGGCCTGATCCGGGCCGAGCAGCGCGGCAACGGCCGCTTCTTCACCCTCACCGACGACGGTCGCAAGCACGTCGACGAGCACCGCAAGGAGCTCGGCACCCCGTGGGAGACCGCCGCCGAGGGGATCAGCGACCAGACCTGGCAGCTCGGATCGGTCATGCGCGAGGTCGGCTTCGCCGCCTTCCAGGTGACCCAGGCCGGAACCCCCAGTCAGCAGGCCGCGGCGGCCGAGATCCTCAAGGAGACCCGCCGCCAGCTCTACTGGATCCTCGCCGAGGACGAGAGCGAGCACCCGGGTCCGGGCGACCGTTCCGCCCCGGACACCCCGGACACCCCCGCCCCGGACACCGACGCGTAGGACCGAGGCGACCCCAGGATCGGCCGCGGCAGGCTCGCGCGGCCGATCGTCCTGGTCCGCCCGCGGTTCTCGTCCGGCAGTCCACCGACGACGGCCACCCCGCCGCATCCACCGGCCCGCCGCACCGCGACGTTCGCGGGGCGGCGGGCCGTTCGCGTTCCCCGGCTAGCGGCCCGACCCGACCGCGGCCAGCGCCTGCGCCAGATCCGCGACCAGGTCGAGCGGATCCTCGACGCCGCAGCTGAGCCGGATGAGGTCGGCCGGGACCGCCGCGTCGGAGCCGGCGACCGACTGGTGGGTCATCGCCGCCGGGACCTCGATCAGCGACTCGACCCCGCCGAGCGACTCGGCCAGCGAGAAGATCTTCGTCTCCGACGTCAGCTCGATCGCGGCCGGGTGCTGGAACGAGACCATCCCGCCGAAGCCGGGCCAGCGCACGTTCGTCACCCCGTCCGCCCCCGCCAGGAACTCGCTGACCGCCTGCCCGTTGCGCCCGTGCTGGGCGACCCGCAGGTGCAGCGTCCGCAGCCCGCGGTGGAGCAGGAAGCAGTCGAACGGCCCCGGGATCGCGCCGATCGAGTTCTGGACGTGGCGGACCGCCGCGTGCAGCGCCTTCTCGCGCACGACGACCGCACCGCCGACGACGTCGGAGTGGCCCCCGAGGTACTTCGTCGTCGAGTGCACCACGGCGTCGGCCCCCAGCTCCAGCGGACGCTGGTGGATCGGCGTCGCGAAGGTGTTGTCGACGACCACCAGCGGGCGCGAGTCACGGCCCTTGGTCGCCGCGCGGACCCGGCCGATCAGGCTCTCGACGTCGACCACGTTGAGCAGCGGGTTGGTCGGGCTCTCGACCCAGACCAGCGCCGTCTCCGGCCGGATCGCCGCGACGACCGCATCGAGGTCGCGCTGGTCGACGAGGTCGTAGCTCAGGCCCCAGCGGCTCAGCACGCTGTCGACCAGGCGGTAGGTCCCGCCGTAGAGGTCGTTGGGCAGGACGACGTGCGAGCCGGTCCCGGCGACCGCGGTGATCAGCGCGTGCTCGCCCGCCAAGCCACTGGAGAAGGTCGTCGCCAGGCCACCCTCGAGCTGCCCGAGGGCGGTCTCCAGCGCGGCACGGGTCGGGTTGCCGGAGCGGGCGTAGTCGAAGTCGCCGACGTACTCGCCCGGCGAGGGCTGGACGAAGGTCGACGTCTGGTGGATCGGCGGGACGATCGAGCCGTAGGTCGGGTCGGGGTCGAGGCCGGCGTGGACGGTCCGGGTGGCGATCCGGGCGTCGTCGGGAAGCTTGCTCATGCGGGCACCAGGGGGAGTTCGGGAAGGGCGGGACGGATCCGGGCGGCAGCCGTCGACGGGACCGCCGACGGCGTGCCGATCACGCCGGCATCACCAGGGACTCCAGCAGGTCCGAGCGGGTCACGAGGCCGACCGGTCGTCCGCCCTCGATCACGGCCAGCGCCTGCTGCTCGCCGGACAGCAGCTCGACCGCCTCCCGCACCGGCGCGCCGGCGGAGACGGCCGGGAACGGCAGCTCCATCACCTCGGAGATCTCGGCGTCGAGCACGGCCGGGTCGGAGGCGGCGCGGCGCAGCAGCCCCCGCTCGCCGATCGAGCCGACCAGCGCGTCGTCGTCGTGCGGCGAGACCACCGGCAGCTGCGAGACCTGGTGCTCGTGGAGCAGCGCGATCGCCTGACGGACCTTGTGGTTCGGCCGTACCGAGACCATCTGCGGCACGCCGCCCTCCTGCTCCTTGGCCCGCAGCACGTCACCGACCGTGCGCTCCGGCGGGCGCTCGAGGAAGCCGTGCTCGCGCATCCAGGTGTCGTTGTAGATCTTCGACAGGTACGAGCGCCCGCCGTCGGGCAGGATCACCACGACGACCGCGTCCGGATCGGTGATCTCGCGGGCCACCGTCAGCGCAGCGACCATCGCCGTCCCGCACGAGCCGCCGGAGAGGATCCCCTCGACCAGCGAGAGCTGGCGCGCCGAGAGGAACGCGTCCTTGTCGCTGACGGTCACGTAGCGGTCGACGACCGACGGGTCGAAGGTCGTCGGCCAGAAGTCCTCGCCGACGCCCTCGGTCAGGTACGGGCGGACCTCCTCCGACGAGTAGATCGAGCCCTCGGGATCGGCCCCGATGATCTGGATGTCCGGGTTCTGCGCCTTCAGGTAGCGCGCGATCCCGGTGATCGTGCCGCCGGTCCCGACGCCCGCGACGAGATGCGTGATCTTGCCGCCGGTCTGGCGCCAGATCTCCGGCCCGGTCCAGTCGACGTGCGTCTGCGGGTTGGCGGGGTTCGCGTACTGGTTCGGGTTGAACGCGCCGGGGATCTCCTCGGTCAGCCGCTTCGAGACGCTGTAGTACGAGCGCGGCGACTCGGGGTCGACGTCGGTCGGGGTCACGACGACCTCGGCCCCGTAGGCCCGCAGCAGGTCGATCTTCTCCTGCGACATCTTGTCCGGCATCACGGCGATCACGCGGTAGCCCTTGATCCGGGCCGCGATCGCCAGGCCGGTGCCGGTGTTGCCGGAGGTCGGCTCGACGATCGTGCCGCCGGGGCGCAGGAGGCCGTCGCGTTCGGCCGCCTCGATCATCCGCAGCGCGACCCGGTCCTTGATCGAACCGCCCGGATTCAGCGCTTCGACCTTGGCCAGCAGCTGCGGCGTCAGGCCGGCGCCGATCCGCGAGAGGCGGACCAGCGGCGTGTCGCCGATCGTGTCGAGGATCGAGTCGAGGACGACCGGCTCGGAGGGAGCGTCCGTCCGATCCGACTCGGGGGACGGTGATGTGCCAGACATGGAGCCACTCTACGGACCGCGACCGCGGGCGCGGCGGACATGGACGATCGTCCTCGACACCCGTCGACTCTGGCCCCCCGGCGGGGCCGGACCGGCGGTCAGCGAGCGGCGTCGACGTGGACGCTGAAGCCGAGTGTCCTCCCCTTCGGCAGCCGCACGAACGCGACCTTGCGAACCGACGGGTCGAGCGGGTTGCGCGCGACCGAGGGGAACGTGACCTTGCCCTTGCCCGCGATCCTCACCTGCCAGCTCGCGCCGGCCGGGGGCACCATCCGCAGGACGGTGTCGCGGCCACGCTCGACGCTGACCGCGGTGCCGGCCGGGATCGGGATCCGCCAGCGCCGCGTCGACGCCTGGGCGAGCGTGCCCTTCAGCGTCCAGCCTTCGCGGTCGAACGAGGTCCGGACCCGTGCCGACCGGCGCCCGTAGGAGATCGTCCCGGTCAGGCGCGTCCGCCCGTCGAGGGGGCCGCTACCCGGCTTGGCGCTGAGCCGGGTCTTCACGTCCCGCTGGTAGCCGCCGCCCAGTCGCAGCGCTCCGGCCTGCAGGTCGAAGGCCGAGCCGCGTCCCCCGAGCCCGCCGATCGCGACGCCCTTGGCGTCGACCAGCCGGACCGGCAGGACCCCGGAGGCGAGGTCCCGCGACCAGCCGACGACCGAGGTCGTGTAGCGGTCGGTGGTGATCGCGTAGCGCTGCTGGTCGCGGTCGAAGCTCGCCGCGGCGTCCGGCGTCCCGGCGATCCCGACCCCCGGGCAGCGGCCTGCGGCGGCCACGATCCGGAGCGTGCCGATCGCCTGGTCGCTGCCCGCGGAGGCGAACCGGCTCTGGGCGCCGTAGAGCGTCTTGGGCAGGATCCCGTTGCCGCCGGCCTCCTCCTCGTAGCGCTGCTGGATCCGGCGGCAGAGGCTGTCGAAGCGGTCGAGGTCGGCCTTCGGCAGGAACCCGGCCGGCATCGCCCCGATCGCGGCCAGCTCGGTCACGGCCCAGCCCCAGTACTGGGTCAGGTAGCGGCGGTCGGCGCCCCAGCCGGTGTCCCAGTTGAGCCCGCCGTCGTTGCCGAACGAGCCCCACAGCGCCCGCCGCATCCAGCGTCGGTAGAGCGCTCGTTCTTCGCGCGAGAGCCGCATCCCCAGCGCCAGCGCCTGCGGCAGGTACTGCGCCCCGGCCAGCGCGATCAGGCTGTACTCGGGGGTGTCCATCCGGTTGATGGTCGCGTCGCGCTCGCGCGGCGTGTAGCGGTAGCCGGCGTCCTCGGTCAGCAGCCGCGGGAGCAGCTTGCGCTGGGTGTCGAGCGCGCGGCGGTAGTCCTTGACCCAGGCGAGCACGTCGCCGTCGACCAGCCGCTTGGCCCAGAGCATGTTCGCGGTCCAGACGAGCTGGCCGATCCGGACCTGGTCGGGGGCGAACATCCGGTGCTTGGCGACCCGCAGGACGACGTAGCGGATCCGCTCGCGCAGCTCGGTCGGCAGGTCGATCCGGTCGGCGTCGCGGTAGGCCTCGGCGAGCGCGAGCGCGACCTCGGGGTCGATCGAGATGTGCTGGGTCGTCGCACGGGTCGTCGAGCGGCCAGCGACCTGACTGAACCCGGGCCGGTGCTGCTGATCCGGGTCGTTGCGGTCGTACCTGGTGTACCCGCCGTCGAGGAAGGCCGGGGCGCGGGTCAGCGTGTCGACGAGGACGGCGATCCGAGCCTGGTCCGCGAACAGCTCCGGGCCCCGCCCCTGGGCGGCCTGGACCGAGAGCCGCAGCATGAGCGCGTTGACCCGGGTCCCGGGTGCGCCGGGCAGTCCGCCGTAGGCCCCGGCGACGCGGTTCCACTTCCACCGCATGGTCTCGTAGATCGGCGAGTCGAGCGGGAGCGCGGTGACGTCCGGTCCCGCCGGTGGTGCCGGAGTCTGGGCCCCGGCGGTCGTCGCGGCGGCCGCCAGGCCGACGACGATGGCCAATCCCCCGCCGAGGATCCTGGTTCGCAGCACCGCGTGATCCTACAAACGCTGGTGCACGCCCACGCCGCTCGGTGCGCGCGCCGCGGCGCGCGTCGACCGGTCCGACGTGGGGTCGGGCGGATGCGGACGCCGAACCGGCGGTGGCCGGTCGGCGTCCGCGGCACCGTCTAGTTGAGGACGGCGTCCATCCGGCGCTGGAGGATCTCGCCGAGGGCCTCGCGGATCGGGCCCTCCTCGAAGCGGGTCACCAGCTCGGCCAGGAAGCCCTCGATGACCATCCGCCGGGCCATGTTCAGCTTCAGCCCGCGCGAGCGCAGGTAGAAGAGCTGGTCCGGGTCGATCTGCGCGATCGCGGCCGCGTGGGTGCAGCGCACGTCGTTGGCGGCGATCTCGAGGCCCGGGATCGCGTCGGCGTGGGCCTTGCGTCCGAGCAGCAGGTTCCGCGACTCCTGGAAGGCGTCGGTCTGCTGCGCGGCCTCGTCGACCTTGATCATCCCGCGCCAGACCGTCGACGACTTCTCGGCGACGATCCCGCGGAAGGCGAGATCCGAGGTCGTGTTCGGCGCAGCGTGGGTCTGCAGCGTGTCGAAGTCGAGGTGCTGCTTGCCGTGGGTGGCGTAGCCGCCGGTCACGCGCCCGTGGGCGCCCTGGCCGTCGAGCGACGTCTCCTGGAAGACCTTGCCCTTGGCGGAGCCGAGGCCGAGGCTGATCCAGTCGATCCAGCCGTCGCGCTCGATCGTGGCCCGCTGGGCCCCGAAGATCCACGTCTTCTCGGACAGGTCCTGGACGTCGACGAAGCGCAGCCGGGCGTTCTGCCCGACGTGCAGCTCGACGACGCCGTTGACGAGCGCGTCGAGCTCGGCCGAGGACGAGACGGTCTCCGACCAGACCTCGGCCTCGGCCCCCTCCTCGAGCACGATCAGCGTGCGCGGGGCGACGGTCCGTCCGGCCTTGTCCTGGATCAGCGTCAGCAGGACCGGCGCCTCCAGGTGCACGCCGCGCGGGACGTAGACGAAGAAGCCACCGCTCCAGTCGCGGTCGTTGCGGGCCGTGAAGGGCGTACGGGCGGTCTCGATCTTGCCGAGGTACTGCTCGACGAGCTCGGGGTGCTCGGCCGCCGCGACCTCGAGCGGCAGCACGATCGCCTGCTTGCCGGCGGTCGGGTCGGGCAGCGCACGCGGCTCGTCGATCACGGCGTGATCGACCTGCGTCAGCCGGATCGTGCCCTCGGGCAGGTGGTCGAAGACGCGCGGGGCGCTATCGACGACCGTGCCGACGAGCGACGCGTCGACGGTCTGCGCCGTCGGGTACGCGTCGAGATCGAGCTCGGGGATCTCGGTGAACTCCCAACCGGGCGTGCCGCGGAACTGCGGCATCTCGATGTTGGGCAGCTCCTCGGCCGCGCCGCTGCGGAGAGCAGACAGCCAGACGGGAGCAGGAGCGGTTGTTGCAGTCATGGAAATACCGTGGGATCGATCGTCTGAGCGAAGAATCGTGGTGCCTGGCAAGGACGCAGGGAGGGAGAGGTCCGCATGGACCTGACCGACCGAGGACGCCGCCAGGCGCCACGAGGCGAGCTCAGCCGATGGATCCCTCCATCTGGAGTTCGATGAGACGGTTCATCTCGACGGCGTACTCCATCGGGAGCTCCTTGACGATCGGCTCGATGAAGCCGTTGACGATCAGCTTCGCGGCCTCCTCCTCCGTCAGCCCGTGCGACTGGAGGTAGAACAGCTGCTCGTCGCCGACCTTCGAGACGGTCGCCTCGTGGCCGATGTCGACCTGGTCCTCGTCGATCCGGATCGTCGGCCAGGTGTCGGTCTTCGAGCGGTCGTCGAGCAGCAGGGCGTCGCAGACGACCTTCGACTTCGACCCGATCGCGCCCTTGCCGACCTCGAGCAGACCGCGGTAGCTGGACCGCCCGCCGTCCTTGGAGATCGACTTGGCGAAGATGTTCGAGGTCGTGTTCGGGGCCGCGTGGACGATCTTCGCCCCCGCGTCCTGGTGCTGCCCGTTGCCGGCGAAGGCGATCGAGAGGACCTCGCCGTGCGCCCGCTCGCCCATCAGGTAGACGGCCGGGTACTTCATCGTCAGCTTCGAGCCGAGGTTGCAGTCGACCCACTCGACGGTCGCGTCGCGCTCGGCGATCGCCCGCTTGGTGACGAGGTTGAAGACGTTGTTCGACCAGTTCTGGACCGTCGTGTAGCGGATCCGGGCCCCGGGCTTGGCGATCAGCTCGACGACCGCGGAGTGCAGCGAGGAGCTGGAGTACGTCGGGGCGGTGCAGCCCTCGACGTAGTGCACGTACGAGCCCTCGTCGGCGAAGATGATCGTCCGCTCGAACTGGCCCATGTTCTCGGTGTTGATCCGGAAGTAGGCCTGCAGCGGCATCTCGACGTGCACGCCCGGCGGCACGTAGACGAACGAGCCACCCGACCAGACGGCGCTGTTGAGCGCGGCGAGCTTGTTGTCGTTCGGCGGGATCACCGTGGCGAAGTACTTGCGCACGAGGTCCTCGTGCTCACGGAGCGCCGTGTCCATGTCGGTGAAGATGACGCCCTGCTTCTCGAGCTCCTCGTTCACCTGGTGGTAGACGACCTCGGACTCGTACTGCGCGCCGACGCCCGAGAGGAACTTGCGCTCCGCCTCCGGGATCCCGAGCCGGTCGAACGTCTTCTTGACGTCCTCGGGCACGTCGTCCCACGAGCGCTCGGACCGCTCCGAGGCGCGGACGAAGTAGTGGATGTCGTCGTAGTCGACCTCGGCCAGCATCGGGCTGCCCCAGGTCGGCTGGGGCCGCGCGAAGAAGTACTCGAGGGCCTTCAGGCGGAAGTCGCGCATCCACTGCGGCTCCTGCTTGAACTCCGAGATCTTCTCGACGATCTCGCGGTTGATCCCCTTCGGGGCCTTGAAGAGGTAGTTCTCCGCGTCGCGGAACCCGTAGCGCTCGGTGTAGTCGGCGTTCAGGTCCACCAGGGACGACTCCTGCTCGTTGAGCAGGGAGCCGCTGGTCTCAGGGGGCGTGGGCATCTCAGTCCACCTCCAACTTGATGGTGTCCCCGTCGACCGTGACGGGAAAGGTGTCGACCGGCTGGTAGGCCGGAAGGGTCAAAGGGCGACCGGTGCGCAGGTCGAACAGCGCACCGTGGCGCGGGCACTCGATCGTGCACTGCGCCGGATCCAGCGTGCCCTCGGAGAGGTCGCCGTCGTCGTGACTGCAGCGATCCTCCATCGCGAGGATCTCACCGCCGACGTTGACGACGACGATCTCGACGTCATCGTGCTCCAGCGTCACACGGGCCCCATCGGGGAGGTCGGAGAGCAGGCAGACGTCGATCAGGGGCACGGGAGAGGCAGGCGGCGATCGGGTCGGAGGTGCCTTCGCCCCGGGTCGTTCCACGGAGCTCGAGCATGTCCGATGCCGTTGGGCGGAATTGTACCGTGCCACGCCCCGAGGCGCCCCCGTCATTTGAAGCGCCTACAAATAGGGCGCCCTAAGTCAGACCCGCGGCGCGAGCGCATCCTCGCCCGGCTGGGCGTGACGCAGCAGGCGCCCGTCGCCTGCGACCTCGTAGGCGCCGGTCCGCAGCAGCGGCGGCGAGTAGGCGTGGATCGAGACCGCCGGCGCGCCACCCGGGTGGTGCATCCGGTGAATCTCGGTCGGCTCGATCGTCGCGCCGCTCGCCGCATCCAGCCGACGGGTGATGTGCTGCCCACCCACCCCCGAGGCGGTCAGTCGCTCGTCGACGATCGACCCGCTGACCAGCGCCACCCCGGCACTCGAGACGTCGTGGTCGTGGAAGCCGGTGTCGTGGCCAGGGCTCCAGCAGATCAGCCAGACCGTGACCTCGTCGTCCTGACGCAGCAGCGCGTAGCTGCGCTGCTCGGGATCGTGCCGGACCAGGTGCTGCCACTGCCCGGGGTCGGCGGCGATCTCCCGGGAGAGCGCGAGCAGCTGCTCGGCGTCGAGCGCGCCCGCCGCCGACGGGTACTCGCCCTCGAGCTCGTCGGCCCGGCGGACGACGCTGCTCATGCCGCCACCGGAACGACCCGGGGCGGGGCGACCACCGCCTCGGGAGCGACCGGATCGCCGAGCAGGCGCCCGGCGGCGACCGTCGCCAGCCGGATCGGGTCGATCCCGGCGACGGCCGGCACGTGCTGGTCGGTCGCCGGCACCACCGGTCGGTCGCTGCCGAAGGCGAGCCGGTCGACGCCGACCGCCTGCGCCGCCGCGGCGAGGCCGCGGGGGCCGAACGACGACGTCTCGTAGACGAACCGGTCGGAGCGGGCGAGCTCGACCGGACCGCCGCGGGCCGCGAGCCGGTCGAGCTGGAGCGCCCCGCCGCCGGCCAGCGCCGCGAAGGCGACGCGCAGGGTCGGGTGCTGGGCATGACCGCGGTCGAGCCAGGTCGCCCAGGCCCGCAGCAGCTGGCCGGGGTAGTCGGCGATCGCCGGCCACCAGTCGGCGACCTCGGGGCGGGTCGGATCGGACGCGCGCTCCGCTGCACCGGGGTGCACGAACAGCGGCCGCTCGGCGCGGGCCAGCTCCTCGAGCACCGGGCCGATCCGCTCCAACGCGGCCGGGTCAGCGAGGGCGGCGGCCGGAACGGCGAGCCCGACCGCACCGCGCCGCAACGCGCTCCGCAGATCCTCGGGGCGGGGATCGCGGGCGGCGACGGCGGCCCAGACCCCGAACGGGCCCCCGAGCGCCAGCGCCGGGTCCTGCCACGAGGCGAGCAGCTCGCGCGCCTCCTCGGCAGGCAGGGCGTCGACCCCGATCGCCAGCGGCGGCACCAGCAGCGCCCGGTCGATCCCGGCCGCGAACAGGCCCCCGGCCCGCCGGTCCATGTCGATCTCCCGCTCGCCGAGCGTGCACGACGGCTCGCCGGGGAGGTCGAGCGTCCAGCGTCGATCGCCCGCGCGGCGGGTCCGCGGGCCGTCGACCCGGGCCGACAGCGCAGCGAGGAACGACTCCGGCCACGCGTGCTGGTGGAGGTCGGTCGTGGTGCTCACGACCGCAAATCTAGCAAACCCGGTCAGATTTAAGGGATTAAGCGCCCGAAACGGACTCCAGCGACTCCGGAGCCCACGATCGCAACAGCTGACGGGCCGCCACGGCGAGCACCTCGGGGTCAGCCGGATCGTGCGCCAGGCGGTCGATCAGGAGCCCGTCGACCATCGACGCCATCACCCGCCCGTCGCGCTCGGGATCGGTCGACCCGAGCGCCAGCGCGAGTGGCTCGCAGAGCCGCCAGAAGACCCGGGCGGCATCGCTCATCCGCTCCCGCAGCCGCGGATCGCGGGCGGCGGCCAGCTCCAGCTCGAGGCGCGCGAGGTGCAGCTCGCGGTCGGCCTCCATCCAGCCCGCCAGCGCCTGGGCGATCCGCTCGAAGTCGAGCACCCGCTCGGCGGGAGCGAGAGCCAGCGCGACGTCGCGGGCGACGACCCCGACCCGCGACTCGCAGGTCGCGACCAGCCGGTCGACCATCGCCGCGACGAGCTCGTCGCGACTGCCGAAGTAGTAGGTGACCGAACCGTGGGGGACGCCGACGGCCCGCTCGACCGAGCGGTGCGTGACCGCCTGCAGGCCACCCTCCGCCACCAGCCGCAGGGCCTCGTCGAGCAGGAGGTCCCGGCGATCGGGCTGGTCGGAACGGCGCGCCACCACTCGAGTATCGCAGCGGTCCTTGACGAATGTCGACTTTTCTTCTACAACTGGAGAAACTTCTACGGTCGTAGAAGATTTGCCTCAGTCTGGAGACCCGATGTCCGCTCCCCCAGTCCGCGCCGCCGCGCGGCCGCTCTTCATCCTGCTCGTCGCCTGCGTGGCGCAGTTCATGCTGATCCTCGACGACACGATCGTGAACGTCGCGCTACCGACCGTCGGGGAGGACCTCGGCTTCTCCGAGCGGACGCTCTCGTGGGTCGTCAACGCCTACTTCCTGACCTTCGGCGGGTTCCTCCTGATCGGCGGGCGGGTCGCCGACCGGATCGGCCCACGGCGGATGTTCTCGCTCAGCCTGGCGGCCTTCGCGACCGCCTCCGCCGTCTGCGGCCTGGCCTGGTCGCCCGAGGTCCTCGTCGGCGCGCGTGGCCTCCAGGGCCTCGCCGCCGCGCTGCTCTCCCCCTCGGCACTGGCGATCCTGCTGGCGACCTACCGCGAGGGCCCGGGACGCAGCCGCGCGCTGGCCGCCTGGGCCAGCCTGATCGGACTCGGCGCCGCGACCGGCGTGCTGCTCGGCGGCGCGATCGTCGAGGCGTTCGACTGGCGCTGGATCTTCCTGATCAACCTGCCGGTGGCCGCCGTAGCGCTCGTGATGGTCCCCCGGCTGGTGCCCGCCGACGACCAGCGCGAGGCGCGCGAGGCCCCGAACGTCGTGGGCGCGCTGCTCGGCACCCTCGCCCTGCTGCTGCTGGTCTTCACCGTGGTCGAGACCGACGGCGCGGGCTGGACGTCGGCTCGGACCCTGCTCGGCTTCGCCGGCGCCGCCGTCCTCGGACTGCTGTTCGCCGCCACCGAGCGACGCTCCGACGCTCCGCTGCTGCCGCCGGTGCTGCTCCGTCGTCGCAGGGCGATGACCGCCAACGGGATCGTCTTCCTGGCCGCGGGCGGGCTCCTGGCGATGTTCTTCTTCCAGACCCTCTTCATGCAGCGCGTGCTCGGCTGGTCCGCACTGGAGACCGGCGCGGCCTTCCTACCCTTCAGCTTCTGCATGGGCCTCGGGACGGCGATCGCGGGTCGCTTCCTGACCGGGCTCGACCCCCGGATCCCGGTCGCCGGCGGCCTGCTCGCCGCGGGCGGCGGCCTCTGGCTGATGAGCACCCTGACGCCGGAGAGCTCATACGTCGGCCACCTGATGCCGGCGCTGATGCTGACCGCCGTCGGGGTCGGCGCCGCGTTCGTGATCGTGATGGCGATCGCGACCGACGGGGCCGACGAGCGCGACGGCGGCGTCGCCTCCGCGCTGCTCACCACCGCCCAGCAGATCGGCGGGGCGATCGGGATCGCGGTGATGGTGACGATCGCGACGACGAGGACCAGCTCGGCCGCCACCGACGGGACGGCGGCACCGCTGGCCCTGACCGAGGGCTTCGCCGCCGCCTTCCAGGTCCAGGCCGCGGTGATGGCGGTGGCGGCGGTGCTGACCGTGGTGCTGCTGCGGCCGCTGGTCGCGCGAGGGACCGCCGGCACCGCGGTGGCGGTCGACTGACTCGCGGCGGGCGGCGTCGGGGCGCGGTGTGGGTGGGCGCGGCGATGGTGGGATGCGGCGATGGTGGGGCCGCGGCGTAGGTGGGACGCGGCGATGGCCGGTGCGGCCCGCACTCGGTGAAGCCGTAGGCCAGCGCGGTGGGTGGGGCGGCGGCGCGACCGTCAGCGACGGGGTGGGGAGGCCGGACGCAGCGGAAGGCCCGAAGCGGAGTCACCTTGCGTCGGCGCGTGGGACCCGGGGTCATCTCGCGTCGCCAGGCGACGCAACCTGACCCCACCCCGTCAAGGACGACGCGAACTGACCCCGGTGTGGCGAGGCTCGACGGAAGCGGGGTCAGGTCGCGTCGCTCGCCAAGGACCCGGGTCATCTCGCGTCGTCAGGCGACGCGAACTGACCCCACCTCGTCAGGAGCGACGCCAACTGACCCCGCTCCCCCGCCGCGTCCCAAGCAGCGGAGTCCGTATGCGTCGCCCCGCGGCGATCGGAACCGTTCCGCGTCGCCCAGTGACGCACGATGCCCCCACCCGACCGAGGGCAGCGCCACCGGACCCCGTCTCTCCTCCGACCCACCTGTCTCGCCACGTCCGCCCGCGCCGCCCGCAGACGCGGTCGACGGCAGCAGACGCGGTCGACGGCAGCAGACGCGGTCGACGGCAGCAGACGCCGGCAACCTGCGGCGGGCGACAGGCCCACAGGCCTCGAGGCCGGGGGAACCGGCCTGAGACCAGACGGCCGGCCTAGAAGCCGGCGGCGGGCCCGGTGCCCGAGGGCGGCGGCACCGACTCGGCCGCGTCGTCCCACTCGACGGCGCCGCCGAGGGCAGCCGACTTGATGATCTTCAGCGAGAGCAGCGCGCACTTGATCCGGGTCGCCGAGATCTCGATCCCCAGCAGCTCGAGGATGAAGTCCTGATCGAGCTTGACCAGCTCGTCGACGCTCATCCCGACCAGCTCCTCCGACGCCATCGAGGCGGCAGACTGACTGATCGCACAGCCGTGGCCGGAGAACCGCACCTCGCTCACCCGGCGATCGCCGTCGATCCGCAGCTCGACCTTCAGCTGGTCGCCGCAGGAGGGGTTCTTGTCCTCGAACTGCAGGTCGACCTGCTCCAGCTCCGGGAGCGGCGGGGTCCAGTTCCGGGGCCGCTTGTAGTGGTCGAGGATGTTCTCGCGGTAGAGCTCGTCCATGACCAGTACATCGTCGCAGGTGGCGGAGCTCGCCCCGGTGCGGCGGCCTCGTCCGCGCCGACGTGACCGCGCCAGCCGCAACCCGAAGGCGCGCTCCGGGTCGCCTTCCTTCCTCCAATAGACGACCCATTGACCGGGCCATCTCGACCCCTGCGGAGGATTAACACAAGGGGTACGCCGCCATCGGCTCGACCACGAGATCGACGCCCTATCCTCGTTCGCGCGCCAGGCGCACACCTGCCTCCGCGCGACCCTCACCAAGGAGACGTTCCATGCTGTCCCCGTCCCGTTCAGCCCGTGCCCTCTGCGCGGCCGCCGCTACCAGCCTGCTGCTGCTCGTGGCGAGTCCAGCGGCGCACGCCGCGCCGATCCCCACCATGACGATCGGCTCGAGTGGCTTCGCCGGCACCGACACGATCCAGACCCTCTCCGATCCCGCCACGCGTGTCGGCCAGGACTTCGTCGTCCCCGACGGCGTCACGAGGCTCAGGAGCGTTGCCCTGTACGCGCGCAGCGGATCCGATTCCCACCGTCTCCGGCTCTACCGGGCCAACCCGGACGGCTCCAAGTACGGCCCGAGCCTCGCTTTTGCGGACCCCATCGACGACGGCAGCTTGCTCTCGCCGATTGCCCTCGACGCCGACGCCCTCCTCGTCTCCCCCGGAGAGCGATTCGTCGCCGAAATCGCCATCGGCGCCAGTGGCGGAGCCGTCTCGATGGCGGCCTATTCCGCATCCGAGGCCTATGTCGGAGGCTCGATCCTGACCACGAGCGCCGACGGCACCGTGAGCCGGCAGCCCGGGGACCTGCGCTTCAGCGTCCGGTTCTCCGACCCCAGCGGGCGGCTGCCGCTGACCATGACCACCGCCAACCCCGACTTCGGGACGCAGGTCGCCGGCACCTTCAGCGACCGGAAGACCGTCACCGTCACGAACCCCGCCCCCGAGACGCAAGGTGTCGCACACGCAGCGTTCACCGGACCGGATGCCAACGACTTCCAGCTCGTCAACGAGTGCTTCCGGCTCCAATCAGGGCTCCAGACAGCCGCAGGGCTGGTGCAGGGGGAATCGTGCCCCATCTACGTCCGGTTCGCCCCGGACGGCCCCGGTGCCTCAGCGGTCCGCTCCGCCGTTCTGGTCATCAAGACAAGCGACGGCATTCGCACGGAGCTCCCGTTGACCGGCACGTCCGTGCTGGGCACCGGCGGGGGCGGTCCTGCGGGCCCCACCGGACCGACCGGCCCCCAGGGTCCGATCGGGCCGAGCGGCCCCGCCGGAACCGACGGCCAGACCGGTCCGAAGGGCGACAAGGGTGACACCGGCGCCAACGGCCAGAACGGCCAGAAGGGCGACACCGGGGCCACCGGCCAATCCGGCGCCAACGGCCAGAAGGGCGATGCCGGCCAGAACGGCGCGCGCGGCGAGACCGGCAGCAACGGCCCGCTCGGGCCGCTCGGGCCCGCGGGGCCGAGCGGTCCCGCCGGCCCGGCTGGTGCCCCCGGAACCGTCCAGGTCACCGTCGGCAGCGGATCGGCCAAGGCCCGCAGCATCCGCCGCGGCGGCAGCTTTGCGCTCAAGATCGCGGTCAAGAACGCCACCGCCGCACCCTTCGGCGGCGCCCGCGCCACCGTCTCCCTGCCTCCCGCCCTCCGTTCCGCCAGCCGCGCCAAGACCGCCAGCTTCGGCACGATCAACGTCGGCAGCAACGGCACCAAGACCCTCACGATCAAGACCGGCAAGCACGCCCGCAAGGGCACCTACCGCCTGACCGTCAAGGTCCAGATCGGCAACGAGACCGTCACCCAGCGCGTCACCATCACCATCCGCTGACCACCAGGTCCACGAACCCACACCTCCCCGCGGGGGGAGTGCGGGGTTCGTGGACCGAGCAGGTCGGTCGGCCCGCCCACCCGAGAGCCGGACGCCAGCCCTGCCGAACGTCGCGCGTGCCGAGATCCGCCGCGCACCTACCCGCCGCGGGTGGATGTGAGGCGTCCGTGGACCGAGCAGGTCGGTGCGCGTGGGCCGAGAGCTGGGCGCCAGCCCTGCCGAGGCCCTCGCGTGCCGAGATGCGAAGCGTCCACGGACGCCTCACGCCGCCCGCAGCTAGGCGAAGATGGCCTGCACCCGCCCGACCGACGCGATCAGCGCGTCGATCTCGGCCCGGGTGGTGTGGACGCCGAAGCTGGCGCGGGTCGTCGAGGGGATCCCGAGCGCCCGGTGGAGCGGCTCGGCGCAGTGCTGGCCAGCGCGGACGCAGACGTTGTCGCGGGCGATGATCTCGGCCGCGTCGTGGGGATGGATCCCGTCGATCGCGAACGAGACCAGCGCACCGCGCTCGCTCGCGTCGCGGGGCCCGACGATCCGCAGGCCCTCGACGGCCGTGAGGCGCTCGAGCGCGTAGGCGGTGATCCGCTGCTCGTGGGCGTGGACGGCGGCGAGACCGCCGATCGCGTCGACCCAGTCGCAGGCCGCGGCCAGCCCGACCGCCTCGATGATCGGCGGGGTGCCCGCCTCGAAGCGGTGGATCCCGTCCGCCCAGCTCGTCTCGTAGAAGTCGACGATGTTGATCATGTCGCCCCCCATCAGGAACGGCGGCATCGCCTTCAGCAGCTCGCGACGGACGTGGAGCACGCCGATCCCGGTCGGGCCGTAGAGCTTGTGGCCCGTCCAGCCGTAGAAGTCGGCGCCGATCGCGGTGACGTCGACCGGCCGCTGCGGGACGGCCTGCGCGCCGTCGACGAAGACCAGCGCACCCGCCTCGTGCGCGCGGCGTGTGACCTCGGCGACCGGGTTGACCGTCCCGAGCACGTTCGAGACGTGGGCCAGGGCGACCAGCTTGACCTTGCCCGAGGCGAGGAAGCGGTCGAGCTGGTCGAGGCTGATCCGGCCCTGGTCGTCGAGCTCGAGGTAGCGGAGCGTCGCGCCCTGGCGGAGGCAGAGCTGCTGCCACGGCACCAGGTTCGCGTGGTGCTCCATCTGGGTGATGACGACCTCGTCGCCGGCCCCGACGTTCTCCCGCCCCCAGCTGTGGGCGACGAGGTTGACCGCCTGGGTGACGCTGCCGGTGAAGATCGTCTCGCGCGCGGTCGAGCCGGCGAACGCGGCGACCGTCTGGCGGGCGGCGTCGTAGCCGGCGTCCGCCTCCCGCGCGAGCACGTGCACGCCGCGGTGGATGTTGGCGTAGTGCGAGCCGCCGAAGTCGTACATCGCGTCGAGCACGGCGCGCGGCTTCTGGGCGCTGGCGCCGCTGTCGAGGTAGATCACCTCGTCCGCCCGCTCCAGGTACGGGAACTGGTCGCGAACCGCCTCCACGTCGAGCGGCGCCGGCACGTCGCTGACCGCGTCCACGGTCACGGCGGCCGACTCGGTGAGGGCAGTCGAGTCAGGCACGCCCCAAATCCTACCGGAGAGGACGGAGAAGCTTCCGAAGGCGCCGCCTGCCGCCGCAGCAGCCGAACAACGCAGCCGCGCGGCTGCGTCTGAGGGGATGCGGAGACCGAGCAGGGCGGGACGGGCGGCGCGAGAGCTGTGCGCCAACACTGCCGAGCGCCGCCCGGCCCGAGGTGCGAAGCGCCCAGCGCCCCGCACCGACGGTTGGTCTAGGCGTTCGCCGCGACCTCGTCGCGGATGAAGCCGTAGCCCTGGTCCTCGATCTGGGTGACCAGCTCCGGGCCACCCTCCTTGACGATCCGGCCGTCGACCAGGATCGAGACGCGGTCCGGCTTGATCAGGTGCAGGATCCGCTGGTAGTGCGTGATGATCAGGGCGCCGAGCTCGGTCTCCGCCTTGACCGCGTTGACGGCCTCGGAGACGATGTTGAGCGCGTCGACGTCGAGGCCGGAGTCGGTCTCGTCGAGGATCGCCACGTCGGGACGCTGGAGCGCGAGCTGGAGCATCTCCAGGCGCTTCTTCTCCCCGCCGGAGAAGCCGTCGTTGAGGTAGCGGGAGCCGAACTCCTTGGGGACGTTCGTCCGCTCCATCTCGCCCTGGACCAGCGTCCGGAACTCCTTCAGCGAGATCTCCTTCTCGCCGCGCTCCTCACGGTGCGCGTTGAGGACCATCCGCAGGTACTTGACGATCGTCACGCCCGGGATCGCGACCGGGTACTGGAAGGCCATGAAGAGGCCCTTGCGCGCCCGCTCGTCCGGGTCCTGCTCGGTGATGTCCTCGCCCTTCCAGAGGATCTGGCCCTCGGTGACCTCGAGCTGCGGGTTGCCCATGATCGCGTTGGCGAGCGTCGACTTGCCGGAGCCGTTGGGGCCCATCAGCGCGTGGATCTCGCCGCGGTTGACGGTGAGGTTCAGACCGCGCAGGATCTCCTTCTCGCCGGCGCTCACGTGCAGGTTCTTGATCTCGAGGTCAGCCATAGGAATCTCGGTCGGGGTGAGGGTTGATGGGCGGTCGGCGGCCACCGGAGGACCAGGGCCGTGCCGACCGGAGGGTCAGGCGGCGGAGGCCGCCGGCGACGGGGTCAGGCCGGGCGGAGCCTCGGCCGGAGCAGACGGGGTCTCGAAGCTCACGAGCTCCGCGAGCGTCGTCTGGTGCAGCGCGCGCTGCACGCCGCCCTGGACCCGCGTCCACAGCAGCTTCGTGGCACAACCCGAGCCGCTGTCGTCGAGGTGGGAGCAGAGCACGCGATCGTCCTGGCGATCGTCGACGAAGCAGGACATCGGGGCGACGGCACCCTCGAGGGCGACGATCACCTCGTCCATCCGGATCTCGCTCGCCGGACGCGCCAGCCGGTAGCCGCCGTGGGCGCCGCGGGTGCTCTCGACCAGGCCGGCGCGACGCAGCAGCGCCACGATCCGCTCCAGGTACGCGAGCGGCAGGCGCTCGCTTTCGGCGACGGTCTTGAGGGAGACGGGCTCGTCCCCCGGAAGCTCGCCCAGCCGCACCATGAGCCGGACGCCGTACTCGGCCTTGGTCGTGAAGATCACGGTCGCCAAAGCCTACCAGCGCGGTCGGAGTGGGCCGGCGCGGCCGTCGGGGCCGGACGCCACGGGCCCCGGAGCCTCGCCCGCCGTCGGCGCCGGGTGGTCGGATATGCTGGCCCCGTCATGGAACTGCTGCTCGCCTCCACCAGCGCCGCCACCTACACGATCTGGCTTCTAGCGCTGTGGCTCGTGATCATCCCGGCGTTCGGCGTCGTCGCGATCACCTTCGCCCTCGCCCAGACCGCCGGTGAGCGCGCCGAGAACCTCGCCTACGCCCGTGGTGAGCGTCCGGACAACGATCCCGACGTCATCCCCAACCAGGGCTGACCGACCCGGCGCGGCCCGCCCGCGCCACCCGCTCTTCGCAGCACGAACGGCCCCGTCCCCGGGGCCGTTCCTCGTTCCCGGGACCGGTCTCAGCTCGTCAGGCTCGACGGATCGACCGGCTCCCCCGCCCGCAGGATCTCCCGCGCGCGGTCGACGTCGCCGACGCCGTTGAACGAGGCGAAGCCCTGGACGCGGTCGCCGGCCAGGAACCAGACCGCGAAGGCGTCGTCGTCGAGGCTGCCCTCGATCAGGGTCCGGTCCCAGCGGCGGGCCGGGCCGACCGACTCCATCGCCACCCAGTCCGCGAGATCGCTGAAGAAGTACGGGACCTCGGCGAACGGCTGCTCGTCGCCGAGCCACTGCCGCCCGACGTAGCTGCCCTGGTTCGCCGCCAGGTCCTCATGCTCGATCCGCAGGCGCTCGCCGTGCAGGACCGAGTCGTACTCGCAGATGTCGCCGGCGACCCAGATCCCGGGCAGCGAGGCGCGCAGGCGGTCGTCGCAGCGGACCCCGCCCGTCTCCCCCAGCTCGAGCCCGGCCCGCTTGGCCAACGCGACGTCGGGGATCGCCCCGACGCCGAGCACGACCACGTCCGCCTCGACCCGCCCGCCGCCGATCAGCGCGACCGCGCCGACGCGCCCGTCCTCGCTCCCCGGGTCGGCGGGCAGGAAGGCCTCGACCTCGACCCCGCCGCGGACCTCGACCCCGCCCTCCTCCAGCCGGCGGCGGACCCAGCGGCCGACCTCGGGCCCGAAGGTCCGCTCCAGCGGCTGCGACTCCAGCATCAGGATCGTGCACGAGCAGCCCGCCGCCGCCAGGCTGGCGGCGACCTCGCAGCCGATGTAGCTGCCGCCGATCAGGACCACCCGGGTCGGGCGGGAGGGATCGCCGACCGCCGCGACGTCGTTGCGGATCGTCTCCGAGTTGCGCAGCGACCGCAGGTAGTGGATCCCCTCCAGGCCCGAGCCGTCGACGTTCAGCCGCCGGACCATCGACCCGGTCGCCAGCAGCGCCCGCTCGAAGCCCAGCTCCTCCTTCGTCTGGAGCTTGACCGTGCGCCCGGCGGCGTCGAGCGAGAGCACGCCGCAGCGGGTCCGCAGATCGACGTCGTTGTCCTGGTACCACTCGGCCGGCAGAACCAGCTCGTCGCTCACGGCGTGGTCGTCGCGCAGGTGCTCCTTCGAGCCCGGCGGTCGGTGGTAGGGCGGGTCCAGCTCGCGCGTCGCGAGCACGATCCGGCCGTCGAAGCCACCGTCGCGCAGCGCCTGGGCCGCCGACGCGGAGGCGATGCCCCCGCCGATCAGCAGCACGTCGGTCCGGGACTCGCTCGTCATGGCGCGACGCTACCACCGACCGGGGCCGGCTCTCCGGGCGGACGCCGTCCTCGTCCGCACCGCTCCGCGCGGGCCGCCTTCAGGCGCGGTACGGGCCCCGCCGCACGAGCGGACGCCCGCCACGGCCGGTCACGAACGCGGCGACCCGCTGCGGGACGCCGAGGAACCAGCCCTGGCCGATCGGGATCCCGAGCTCGCGGACCGCGTCGAGCTGCGCCTGCCGCTCGATCCCCTCCGCGACCACCGCCAGACCGAGCTGCTCGGCGACAGCGACCAGCGCCTTGACCATCACCCGGTCGTCGCCGCCGCGCTCGCCGTCGATGTGCTCGATGAAAGAGCGGTCGATCTTGACCTGTGCCCCCGGGATCCGTCGCAGCTGCCGGAGCGAGGAGGCGCCGACCCCGAAGTCGTCGATCGCGACCCGGGTCCCGACCCGCTGCAGCCGCTCGAGCACGCCGATCGTGCGGTCGTCGACGAGCACCTCCTCGGTCACCTCGAGGCAGAGCCGGTCGGGGTCGAGCCCGTGGGCCTCGAGGTGGCCGACGATCGTCGGGACCAGGAACGGGTCGTGCAGCTGGCGGTGCGAGAGGTTGACCGAGACGGTGATGCCGGGAACGGCGGCCGCCGCCGCGCACGCCTCGGCGAGCACGAGGCCCCCGAGCGGCACGATCATGCCGCTGTCCTCGGCGACGGAGAGGAACCGCCCGGGCAGCAGCAGTCCGCTGCTCGGATGGCGCCAGCGGACGAGCGCCTCCGCGCCCCAGAGCCCGTCGTCGTCGAGCCGTACGAGCGGCTGCATGTGGACCTCGAACGCCGACGGGTCCGCCAGCGAACGGCGCATGTCCTGCTCGATCTGGACCCGGCTCTCACTGCGCTGGCGGAGGCCCTCCTCGAAGACGTGGATCCGGGCGCGCCCGCGCTCCTTGGCCTCGAACATCGCCAGGTCGGCCTCGCGGACGATCGCCTCGCCGTCCGAGACGCGGTCGGCGATCGCCACGCCCGCCGATGCGGTCACGATGATCTCGCCGCCGTCGACCAACGGGATCGCGCGCTCGACCAGATCGAGCGCGTCCTGCGCGCGGGTCAGGGCCTCGGGCTCCGAGCCGAGTCCCGGGAACAGCAGCACGAACTCGTCGCCGGCGAACCGGGCCGCGAACCCGTCGCTGCCGCGGATCGTCGCCCGCAGTCGCTCGGCGACCGCGCGCAGCACGGAGTCGCCGATCGTGTGGCCGAGCGTGTCGTTGATGCTCTTGAAGCGGTCGATGTCGATGAAGAGCAGGACCGCCGGCCGGCCGCTGCCGTCGGCCTGCTGGCGCCGCAGCTCGTCGAGCCGCTCGATCAGGCCGGTCCGGTTCAGCAGCCCGGTCAGCTCGTCGTGCGTGGTCCGGTACTCGAGCTGGCGGACCGAGGTCGAGAGCCGACCCGTGAGGCCGGCGTTCTCCTGCAGCGCCAGCACGTGCCGGAAGCCAAGCACGGCGATGATCACCGCGGCCCCGATCACGATCGGCGCGTCGACGTCGCCCCGGAGCGCCGAGACGAGCAGGACGGCCGAGACCGGGACCATGAACAGGTAGGGCAGCGCCACCCACCACAGCTGGGCCGCCCACTCCGACTCCAACTCCGACTCCGGCCCGGGGCGCGACGGCGACGGCTGGATCCAGGCCGCGGTCGCCATCAGCGCCAGCGCGCCGACCCAGCCGAGCTCTCCGAGGGTCGCCGACGCGGTCGTCCCCGGCACCAGCTCGAAGCCTCGCGAGCTGTCGGCGAGCAGCAGCAGCGCCAGGGCGCCGACCCCGACGCCGACGTTGGCCCGCAGCCCGATGGGCGCCCGCAGCAGCGCGAGCAGGCCGAGCGAGAGCGCCGTCGCGTCGAGCACGAGGTAGGTCATGGTCACGGTCGGCGAGACCGACCCCACGGCCTCGGCCGCCCCGAGCGGCCGCAGCGCCAGGTACCACGCGAAGACCGCCGCGCTCGCGCCGATCCCGATCGCGTCGAGCAGCAGCCGGACGGCCTGGGCGAGGTTGCGGACCGGGCGCGCCAGCAGCAGCGCGCCGAGCGCGGCCAGCGGCGCCGCGAGCATCGACGGCAGGTTGACCGCCAGCGGCCCCCCGACCCGGACCGCCGCGCCGGGATCGATCACGAGCAGGACCAGGGCCACGACGGCCGCCGCACCCCCGAGCCCCAGCAGCAGCCAGCCGGCGATCTCCCGCCGGTTCCGCGCCCCCCGCGCTCGCGCCCACAGTCCGACCACGCCGACGGCGGCCAGCAGCGCCCCGACCGCCCGCAGCCGCCAGTCCTCGACCGGGCCGGTCTCGCCCCCTGGTCGACCCGTGATCAGGACGACGGCGAACAGCACGAGCAGCAGGATCGTCAGCGCCGCCGGAGCAGGCAGACGACGGAAGACCGTGCCCGCCAGCGTCCGCGACGGCCTCCCCTGGGGTGTCAGCTCTGCTCCGATGGCGCCATCGTACGCCCGCCGCGGCCGGCGAAGCGAGCGAATCTCGCGATCCCCGATGGCGACTGCCGGTCACGGCCGGCGGACGGCGTCCACCCCAACGGCGGAGCGCCGCTGCCACCGTCGTCCGCCGACCCGCGCACGCGACGGCGGGGACCGATCCGCTGGCGGGACGGATAGGGTTCCCGTCGCTGCTCCGTTCCCGAGCGGCCCGGTCGTGTCCGTCTGCCGCCGCGTGCGACCGCGTTTCCGTGTCCGCAATCCCGGAGGCCTGCCCGTGCACCGACAGACCGACGCCGTGCCTTCACGTACCCGCCGCTCGCTCGTCCCCGCCGCCTGCCTGCTGGCCTGCCTGGCCCCCGTGGCCAGCGCCTCCGCCGACCCGCCTCCAGCGAGTCCCCCAGCCACCGCTCCCGCCGCACCCCCAGCCGCCGGCGATCTCGCCCTCAACGCCAGCGGATCGGCCGTCCTCGCGCTCCAGCGGACCCTCTTCCAGCTCGGCCTCCCCGTCGCCCGCGACGGTCGCTTCGGTGCCGCCACCGACGCCGTCGTCCGCCGCTACCAGCACGAGGAGGGCCAGCCCGTCACCGGTGTCGTGACCCGCGCCCAGCGCACGGCGATGCGCCGGAAGGCCGCCCCGCGGCGCCGCGAGCTGGCCTTCGCCTCCCGCTCCCTGCGGGTCGGCGCCAGCGGGACCGACGTCCGCGCCGCCCAACGGCTGCTGATCGACAACGGCATCAAGACCCCCACCCACGGGGCCTACACGACCGCCGTCCGCAGCCGGGTCCAGCGCTGGGAGCGCCAGGCCAAGATGCGGGCCGACGGCGTGCTCTCGCCCGCCGAGGCGCGGCTGCTGCGGAAGACCGCCCCGGCCCCGCCCGGGACCGAGGCCGCGACCCCGAAGTCCGCCGACGACGCCGCCGCGACCGGAGCCGTCGCCGCCTCCTCCGCCCCCGCTGCCGCCGCATCGACCGCGGTCACGACGACCGGCGGCTACACCTTCCCGATCCAGGGTCCCTGGCGCTGGGGCGGCGCGGCGACGCTCTTCGCCGACCGTGGCGGCGCCCACCAGGGCGTCGACGTCTTCGCCGCCTGCGGCACCCCGCTGGTGGCGGCATCCTCGGGCACCGTCGCCTACAACCAGTTCCAGTCGGCGGCCGGCAACTACGTCGTGATCCGCGGCACGCCGACCGGCGAGGACCAGGGCTACATGCACCTGAAGGCCCGCTCGCCGCTCGCCCCCGGGACGCCCGTCAGCGCGGGGACGCCGATCGGCGAGGTCGGCGACACGGGCAACGCCGACGGCTGCCACCTGCACTTCGAGCTGTGGTCGGCTCCCGGCTGGTACGCCGGCGGTGCGCCGCGCGACCCGAAGGCCGACCTGACCACCTGGGCCACCCAGTCCGGGCGCCCGCCCTCGACCTCCGCCCGCTAGACCGGCCGCCGCTCAGGTCCGGCCGCCGCTCAGGTCCGGCCGCCGCTCAGGTCGAGGGCAGCGGCTCGCCGACCGGCGGCTCCGCGACCGGCATCCGGATCCCCTCCGCGTCGAACTCGCGCTTGAGCGCCTCGCGGACCAGCCGCGTGACGCGCCACTGCTGGGACGGGGTCGTCTTGATCACGAGCCGGATCGTGATCCCGTTCGCGTTCAGGGCCTGGACGCCCCAGATCTCCGGCGGCTCGATCACGCTCGGGTCGTGCTCGCGCACCTGCTCGGCGACGCGGGCGATCACGGCCTTCGCGCGGCTGATGTCGGTGTCGTAGGTGATCGGGATGTCCAACACCGCCCGCGACCAGTGCTGGCTCTGGTTGCCGACCGCGCGCATCTCGCCGTTGGGCACGTGCCAGACGGTGCCGTCGAGCGCCCGCAGGCGGGTGTTCCGCAGGCTCAGCGCCTCGACCGTCCCGACCACCGGCTCGCCGGCGGCGGACTTCGGCCGGAACGTGATCTCGTCGCCGATCCCGTACTGGTCCTCGAGCAGGATGAAGATCCCGGACAGGAAGTCGGCGACCAGCGACTGCGCGCCGAAGCCGAGCGCGACGCCGAGGACTCCGGCCCCGGCCAGCAGCGGCGCGAGGTCGATCCCGATGTTGCCCAGGGCCATGAACGCCGCGGTCGCGTAGACCAGCACGCTGACGATGCTCTTGAGGATCCCCAGCACCGCCTCGCGACGCTGGTCACCGCGGACGCTGATCTCCTGCGTCTCCTGCAGCGCGCTCGGCGCCATCCGGCGGACCGCCGAGAGGCCGCGCGTGAGGGTCCCGTTGCCGACGCGGCGGCCGAGCTTGACCACGCAGCGCCGGGCCAGCCGGTTGACGATCCAGGCGCCGGCGAAGATCAGCAGGATCGAGAGCCCGGTCGTGATCACCCAGTGGACGGCCTCGGCGGCGAACCGGCTGAGGGTGTCCTTGGTGCTCCCGACGCTGCCGTCGTACATGCTCCGGCAGAGGTTGTCCTGCCAGGAGCCCGAGTCCCCGCAGACGCGGTCGAGGCGGCGGGCGGCCCGCTCGGCCACGCTGTCGCCGCTCTGGGTGCCGGCGACGGACGACGCCTGGGCCAGGGCAGGTGCGAAGGTCGAGATCAGACTCACGGCCCCGACCGTAACGGAGCGCGCCGCCGGTCGGACGCAGGGCGGCCCGCGGACGCCGCCGCACGACCGAGGGTGCGCTTGATCACGCAACTTCGGCGCGCACTCGGTAGTGTTTCGTTTCGGTGCGTGCGAACGTCGCCGTCGGGGTTCGCCCCCACGACCGTCTCGCGCCACCACGTTCCCGCGTTCTCTCCACGCGCGACACCCCGCTCCCCAGTCTCGGGACGGGCACGATCGCGGCCGGAAGCTGAGCGCTCCCCCGGCTGGCCATCCGTAGCTCGCCCTGTCCTCTTCGAGGAGCACAATGTCTGAAACAACCTTCGCCGACCTCGGCGTGTCCACTGCCGTCGCCAATGCCCTGGCCGACCGCGGGATGCACTCCCCGTTCGCCGTCCAGACCCTGGCCCTGCCCGACGCGCTGGCCGGTCGCGACATCCTCGTCTCGTCCCCGACCGGTTCGGGCAAGACGATCGCCTTCGGCGTCGCCCTGGTCGACGGCATCGAGGCGACGGACCCGCGTCCGAGCGCCCTGGTGCTCGTCCCGACGCGTGAGCTCGCGACCCAGATCGTCGACGAGATCCGCGAGATCGCCCACTCCCGCGCGCTCGCCATCACCGCCGTCTTCGGTGGCGCCGGGCTCGAGAAGCAGTCCCGCCTCGCCTCCCGCTCGCACATCGTCGTCGCGACGCCGGGCCGCCTGGAGGACCTCCTCCAGCGCCGCGCGCTGACGCTCGCCGACGTCAAGCTGCTCGTCCTCGACGAGGCCGACCGGATGCTCGACATGGGCTTCCAGCCGGCCGTCAAGCGGATCGTCGCGCAGACGCGCACCGACCGCCAGACGCTCTTCCTCTCGGCCACGCTCGACGGCCGCGTCGGCGATCTCGCCCGCGCCTACACGCGTGACCCGAAGCTGATCGAGTACGCGCCGGTCGACGAGAACAAGGTCAACATCGAGCACCGCTTCCGCCAGGTGACGCGGGACGACAAGGTCGACCAGCTCGTCGACCAGCTCAGCGACAAGGACCGCGGCCTCGCCGTCGTCTTCGTGAAGACGAAGTTCGGCGCCGACAAGCTGGTCCGCAAGCTCTCCAGCTACCAGGTCGAGGCCGTCGCACTGCACGGCAACCGCTCGCAGGCCCAGCGCCGCAAGGCCCTGGCCGCCTTCGAGGACGGCCGCGTGACGACGCTCGTCGCCACCGACGTCGCCGCCCGTGGCCTCGACGTCGACGGCGTCACGCACGTCATCCAGTACGACATCCCGATCGACATGGAGACGTACACCCACCGGGTCGGCCGCACCGGCCGCGCCGGGCGCTCCGGCATCGGCATCACGTTCGTGGAGCCGGAGGAGCAGCGCGACGTCGGCGTCATGGGCCGTGACCTCGAGCTGGCCGACCAGCTCCAGGCCGCCGGCCTGCGGGTTGCCGAGCCCGGCGAGAAGGGCCCCGGCGTCCAGCGTCGCCAGGGCGGCGGCAGCGGTCGCGGCGGCGCCGGTGGCGGCGGTCGCGGTCGTCAGGGCGGCGGCGGTCGCGGCGGCGACCACGGTCGTCAGAGCGACGGCCCGGGCAGCAGCTACGGCCGCTCCCGTGGTGAGCGCGCCGAGCGCGCCGACGGCGGTCGCCGCGGCGGCCACTCCGGCGGCGGCGCGGCCGGTGGCCGTGGCCGTCAGAGCCAGGGCGGCCGCGGCGGCGGACGCTAGGTTCTACTGCCGTCGGACGTTCCGGCGGCACCCAGCACCTCGCGAAACGGGCGCGGCGGATCGATCCGCCGCGCCCGTTCTGCGTCAGACGACCGGCCCCGAAGCCGGGCGGCGGGCGCCCGACCGTCGCGGATCCGTCGACGGCCCGGACGCCCGGACGAACGACGTCCTAGGAACGACGCTTAGACCGCCTCTTCGCGGGCCGCCGTCTCGAGCTCGCGCTTGAACTCGTCGGCGTCGGCATCGACCTGCTTCTCGATCAACTTGGTGGCGCGCTTGGTCGCCCGCTCGAGTTGCTCCTCGATCTTCGACTCGCCGAGCACGATCACGGCGGCGGTTCCCGCGTCGAGCTCCTCGCCGAGGTCCTTCAGGTCACCCCGGGAGATGCCCCGCGACAGGTGCCCGATCAGCCCGCCCGCCCCGGCACCGACGATCGCGCTGCCGATGATCGCCGGGGGGAACACCAGCCCGACCAGCGCTCCGACCCCGACCCCGGTCCAGGCCCCGTGCTGGGTCGGCTTCTCGGTCTTGGTCACCCGGACCTTGCCGTCCCCGTCCTTGGAGATCACGGCGGAGTCGAAGGTCCCGATCGCTCCCGCGGCGTGCAGGTCGAACACGGCGGCGTAGTCGGCCTCGGCATCCGCGATCTCGTCGTAGACGGCGGCGTAGAGAAATACGGGTCTGTCGGCCATCTGTGGCCTCCTTGTCGGTGGTAGGACTCTCCGACCACGGTCTCCGCCCCACGAGTGCTCGGGCATCACCCAGGCTGGGTGATCTTGGGGCACGCGGGCGTCCGCGGGGCCCCGCGGACGCCCGGATCAATGCCCCTCCGCGGAGCTACACCTCGCCCTCGGCCACGACCGGGCCCCCTGCCGGCACCGCCACCGCCGGCGCGTGGACCACCCGCCCGATCCCCGCTGCTGCGACCGCGCCGAGGCCGGCGGCGATCACCATCAGCAGCCAGCCGCGCTGGAAGTGCGCCAGCAGCTCGTCCGGCGCCGGGCTGCCGAAGACCGCGACCAGGATCGCGACCCCGAGCACCGCCCCCAGCTGGCGGGCGGCCGTGAGGATCGCCGAGCCGGTCGCCAGCCGCTCCGGCGGCAACGTCGAGGCGACCGCACCGGAGACGCTCGGCAGCAGCAGGCCGACCCCGACGCCGGTCACGACCATCCCCGGCAGGATCGCGCCGAGGTAGTTCGGCTCGAGCCCCGCCCGCCACAGCCACCAGCCGGACCCAACCGCGAACAGCGCGCTGCCGAGCGTCGCCGCGCGACCGGTCCCGATCCGCGCGATCAGACCCCCCGAGCGGATCGCGATCACCGCCGCCATCATCGGCCCCGCCGCGAGCGCGAGCCCGGCCTTCAGCACCGAGTAGCCCCAGGGGCCGGTCAGGAAGAGCACGTTGCCCAGCAGCATCGCCGCGAACGCGACGGTGAACAGCAGCGCCGCGAGCGAGGCCAGCGAGAACGCCCGCGAGCGGAACATGTCCAGCTCGAGGACCGGTGCGCGGCCGGCCGGGGTCCGCGCCGCCCGGACCACCACGGCGACCAGCAGCAGCAGGCCGACCACGATCCCGCCGACCGTCCGGCCGCTCCCCCAGCCGTGGTCGGGAGCCTCGACCAGCGCCCACGAGAGCAGCCCGACGCCGACCACCAGCAGGCCGGTGCCGACCAGGTCGGGCCAGCGCCGATCGTGCTCGTTGCGCGACTCGCGCAGGACCCGCAGCCCGGCGACGACGGCGACGATCCCGACCGGCACGTTGACGAGGAAGACCCAGCGCCACGACGCCTCGACCAGCAGCCCGCCGAGCGGCGGCCCGAGCGCGGCGGCGACCCCGCCGACGCCGGCCCAGGCCCCGATCGCGACCGCCCGCTTCTCGGGCGGGAACGCGTCGAGCAGCAGCGCCAGCGAGCTCGGCATCAGCAGCGCTGCCCCTACCGCCTGCAGGACCCGGAAGCCGACCAGCGACTCGACCGACCAGGCGGCCGCGCAGAGCGCCGAGGCCGCGGAGAACACGACCAGCCCCGCGAGGAAGATCCGGCGGCGCCCGAGCCGGTCCGCGATCCGTCCCGCGGGGACGAGCAGCGCCGCGAAGACGATCGCGTAGCCGTTGAGGACCCACGAGAGCGAGCCGACCGACGTCCCTGGGAACGCCCGTTCGATGTCGGGGAAGGCGATGTTGACGATGAACAGGTCGAGGCTGGCGAGGAAGACGGCCGCCGCGACCACGAGCAGGACCCGGGACGGGGCGGCCGGGGGCCGCGCCGGGGCCTGGGCCGCTCGGGCGGCTGACGCAGCGGGCGCGGCGGGCGCGGCGGGCGCGGCGGGCGCTCGCGGCGGGGAGACGGACGGATCGGGCACGGGAAGCTCGCTCTCGAAGGCAACGTGGCGGACGGATGCGACAGTGAGTCGCTTGACCGGACTCACGCTAGCAAAGAGAGTCGCTTGAAACGACCCATGCTAGGATCGGGAACGTGCTGCGCCGTGAGTACGACACCCAGGTCTGCTCGATCGCCCGTTCGCTGGAGGTCGTCGGCGAGCGCTGGTCGCTGCTCGTCCTGCGCAGCGTGCTGCTCGGCGTCCACCGCTTCGACGACCTCCAGGAATCGCTGGGGATCACCCGCAGCGTGCTGACCGCGCGCCTCCGCCACCTGGTCGACGAGGGCGTGCTCGAACGGCGCCCCTACCAGGATCGCCCGACGCGCTACGAGTACCACGCGACCGCGAAGGGGCTCGAGCTGTGGCCGGTCCTCGCCCACCTGCTGCGGTGGGGCGACCGCCACTACCCGGAGCCGGAGGGGCCGCCGCGGCTGATGCTCCACCGCGACTGCGGCGGGCAACCCGACGACCACCTCCTCTGCGACCGCTGCGGCGCACCGCTCAGCGCCCGCGACATGCGCACCGAGCGCGGCCCCGCGCTGATCGCCCGCGGCCTCGACTAGCCGGGCCGGGCCGCCGGGTCCTGGCCTGCGGAGACCCCGCCCGTCGTCCGGGCGCCCCGACCGACCGGCCCCGAGCCTGGCGACGGTCGGTGGTCCGACGAAGGCCTATCGTCCGGTGCCGGAGCGAGCGCCTGTCGCGCCAGCCCCGTCGGCGACAGCACCCCGCGGAAGATCGCCAGCGCCTCGGCACGCTCGTCTGGCGTGCGGTGCCCGTCGAGGACCGTCACCGCCGGCCCGGCCAGATCCTCCAGGGCGCGGACGCAGCGGTAGTAGGTCAGGCGGGCCGGAACCACGTCGGCCGGGCCGTAGCCGGCGAAGAACCACGCCTGCTGCTGGGGGCCGACCGGGGCGGAGTACAGCACCCCGCCGAGCACGAACAGCAGGTCGCGCTCGCGCGGGGCGAGCACGACGTCGTCCCAGTCGATCAACGTCACCCGTCCCTCCGGCCCGGCCAGCAGGTTGCCGCGGTGCGGATCCCCGTGGCAGACCACCCGCGGGCCCGGGTCGACCCGGAGCTGCCGGCCGAGCTCGTCCGCCCGTTCCAGCAGGGCCCCGATCCTGCCCGACGCCGCACGCCACTCGTCGACGAACGCGCGACCGACGGGATCGGTCGCTGCACCGGCGGACACCGCAGCGACGCGGGCCTCGAGCGCCCGGAGCGCCGCCACCTCGCGCTCGTGGCGGTGCTCCTCCCGCGGGAGGACCTGCTCCAGCGCGGCGTCGACCGGGATCGCGTGCGCCCGGGCCAGGAGCTCGCCGTAGGCCCTCCACTGCTCGGCGGTCAGCGCGCCGTCGAGCGCGCCGTCACCGTCGATCCACGGCAGCAGCGACAGCCGGCGACCGTCGCGCTCGCTCCACCGGCGCCCGCCGCGGGTCGGCAGCGGGGCCGCCACCCCGGGGACCCCGTGCTCCGCCAGCCGGGCCGCGACCAGCAGCCCCGCGGGCGTGCCACCGCCACTCCACTTGACGGCGTAGCGCGCCCCGTCGGAGCCGGCCGCCCGCCAGACGTCGGCCGCCTCGTCCGCGCCCTCCGCAACCCGTTCGAGCACGGTCAGCGTGACGCCGAAGTCCTCCCCGACCCACTTCCGCAGGCGTTCCCCGGTCGTCATCCGTCGCTCAGGCCGGGCCGTCGGCCGCCTCGCGCGCCGGTGCCGACGGCGGGCGGTACGCGAGCTGGTGGCGCATCTTGTCGCGGAGATCGGCGAAGCGGATCGTCTCGTAGACGATCAGGCCGACGAGCAGCGCGACGACGATCGCCAGGGTCGCCAGCGCCGGCAGCTCGAGCGCCAGCGGCAACAGCGCCAGCAGCACCGCCGCGACGAGCAGCCGGTGAGCGCTGAAGCGGTGGACGTTGCGCCAGCGGAAGGCGACGTGCGCGAGCAGGTACAGGGCGCTCCCACCGAGCAGCGCGAACGCGGGCACGAGCTTCAGCGGGTCGTCGACGTGGCCGAGCGTCTTCTTCAGCCCGAGCGCCAGCAGCACGATCCCCGCCACCATCGGCAGGTGCAGGTAGGAGAACGAGTCGCGGGCGATCGCGTTGCGCTCGCGTCCGGCGGCAGCGTGCTCCAGCCGCCGCTCGGCGACCAGTGCGACGACGTCGAAGTACATCCACCAGAGGCAGGCCGCGACCACCATCCCGAGCACCGCCGCGGTCACGACCCCGGCGTCGACGTGGTGCTCGGCGCCGACCCCGATCGCGACGATCGACTCGCCGAGCGCGATGATCACGATCAGTCCGTGGCGCTCCGCGAAGTGGCCGGGCACCAGCTTCCAGCCTTCGACGCCGAAGAAGTAGGGCCCGGCCATGTCCAGCAGCAGCGCCAGCGCGAACAGCGCCCCCTGGAGCAGCCCGTCGGTGAACGACGCCGCGACCAGCAGGCCGACGCCGACCGCGGTGCTGCCGGCGAGCCCGATCACCGACGAGCGGAGATCGGCGTCCTCGCGGCTGGCGAGCACGAAGAGCGCGATGTGCGCCAGCCGCACGACCAGCAGGGCCAGCGCGAAGAGCAAGCCGAGGCGGCCGAAGACCTCGGGCACGCAGAGCGCGCAGACCAGCAGCCCGGCCATCGCGGCGAACATCGCCAGCCGGACGCCGCCCTCCTCCGGGTCGACCACGCTGGTCAGCCAGGCGTAGCCGACCCACGCCCACCAGAGCACCCCGAGCACCAGCAGCCCGCGCGCCAGCCCCGCCCACGACGGGTCGGCCGCCATCAACGCCGTGCACTGGGTCAGGGCGAGCACCAGGACGAGGTCGAAGAACAGCTCCAGCGGCGTGACCCGCGCCTCCTCACCGCGCAGCACGGCGCCGATCCGCGGGGTGTGCGACGGCGACGACGTGCTCACGCCCGGGATCCTCGCAACCGGATCGGCGGCGCGCGGCCTACATCCGGAACAGCGGCCGCTCGACCGGCTCCAACGGCGCGTTGGCGCAGGCGTCGAGCGCGAGGCCGAGCACCCGGCGGGTGTCGCGCGGATCGATCACGCCGTCGTCCCAGAGCCGGGCGGTCGCGTAGATCGGGTTGCCCTGCTCCTCGAACTGGCCGCGGAGGCCGTCGGCCATCGCCTCGCGCTCGTCGTCGGGGAACTCGATCCCGCGGGCGCTCAGCTGCTGGTCGCGAACGGTCGTCAGCACGGTCGCGGCCTGCTCGCCGCCCATCACCGAGATCCGCGCGTTCGGCCACATCCACATGAACCGCGGCGAGTAGGCCCGGCCGCACATCCCGTAGTTGCCGGCGCCGTACGAGCCGCCGATCACCACGGTCAGCTTCGGGACCCGCGCGCAGGCGACCGCGGCGACCATCTTCGCACCGTCCTTGGCGATCCCGCCCGCCTCGTACTCCTTGCCGACCATGAAGCCGGCGACGTTCTGGAGGAACAGCAGCGGGATCCCGCGCTCGTCACAGAGCTCGATGAAGTGCGCGGCCTTGAGCGCGCTCTCGCGGAAGAGGATCCCCTGGTTGGCGAGGATCCCGACCGGGTGGCCCATCACGTGCGCGAAGCCGCAGACGATCGTCTCGCCGAACAGCGGCTTGAACTCGTGGAAGCGGCTGCCGTCGACGATCCGGCTGATCGCTTCGCGAACCTCGTAGGGCTCGCGCGGATCGACGGGAACGACGTCGAGCAGCCCGTCCGGATCCTGGGCGGGCGGCTCGGGCGTGCGCAGCGCCCACGGCGCCGCCGGCAGCGTGCCGCCCCCGAAGCCCTCGCCGGTCGTGTCGCCCGGACGATCGACGGCCGTCCCGCCGAGCGGGCCCGACGTCGAGGCCACGTGGTGGACGCCGCCGCGACCCGGCGGGAGCGTGTCGACGATCCGCCGGACCAGCTGGAGCGCGTGCTCGTCGTCCTCGGCCAGGTGGTCGACCACGCCCGAGGTGCGGGCGTGCAGGTCGCCGCCGCCCAGCTCCTCGGCGCTGACCTCCTCGCCGGTCGCCGCCTTCACCAGCGGCGGGCCGCCGAGGAAGATCGTGCCCTGCTGCTTGACGATCACCGTCTCGTCGCTCATCGCGGGCACGTAGGCCCCACCGGCGGTGCACGAGCCCATCACGGCCGCGATCTGGGCGATCCCCGCCCGCGACAGCCGCGCCTGGTTGTAGAAGATCCGCCCGAAGTGCTCCCTGTCGGGGAAGACCTCGTCCTGCTTCGGCAGGAAGGCGCCGCCGGAGTCGACGAGGTAGACGCACGGCAGCCGGTTCTCCAGCGCCACCTCCTGCGCCCGCAGGTGCTTCTTGACGCTCAGCGGGTAGTACGTGCCGCCCTTGACGGTCGCGTCGTTGGCGACGATCAGGACCTCGCGGCCGTGGATCCGACCGATCCCGGCGATCAGCCCCGCCGCCGGGACGTCGTCGTCGTAGACGTCCTCGGCGCAGAGCGGAGCCAGCTCCAGGAACGGGCTGAAGGGATCGACGAGACGGTCGATCCGCTCGCGCGGAAGCAGCTTGCCGCGGTCGACGTGGCGGTTCCGTGCCCGCTCGCCGCCACCGCCGGCGACCCGCTCCAACCGCTGCTGGAGGTCCGCGATCAGGGCCAGATGGCGGTCGCGGTTGCTGGGGGCCGCGGGCTCGCCGGTCGTCCCGTCGGCCCGCTGCTCGCTGTCGGTCGTCATGCCGTCTCCCCGTCCTGCTCGACGGCGGCCAGGACCTGGCCGCGCTCCACGTGCTCGCCGACGGCCACGTGGACCGCCTCGACGACGCCGTCGTGCGGCGCCGTGATCTCCAACTCCATCTTCATCGACTCCACCACGAGCACCGCGGCGCCCGCGGCGACCCGGGTCCCGGGCGTCGCCACGACCGCGATCACGACGCCCGGCAGCGGGGCGGCGAGGCCGCCGGCGCCCTGGGCGCTGGCGGCGGCCGTCTCGGGCGCGTCGCGCCACGACCAGGTGCCGCCGGGGCCGTGCAGCCACAGCCACTCCCCCGCCCGCGCCGCGCGCCAGCGGGCCCGGACCGCGTCGGGCCGCTCGACCACGGCCGCGGTCGCGTCGACGGCGACCTCCAGCCCGTCGGCGACGACCCGTGCCGTCAGGGTCGTGGTCGCGTCGTCGGGGTCGAGCAGCCGCAACTGGGTCGCGGCGGGCCGCCCCTGACGCCAGCCGTCGCGGTCGCCGAAGGCGGTCCCGTCGGCCGCGCCGGCCAGCTCGTGGTGGCGCCAGACCGCGGCCGCACGTGCGGCTCCGGCCACCGCGTCGGCGGTCGGCGCGGCGAGGCCCGGGGCCTCTGCCGGGTCGGCCAGCAGCCGCTCGACCAACGTCGTCGTCTGGACGCCCTCGCGGACCTCCGCCCGGTCGAGCAGCCGCCGCAGGAAGCTGGCGTTGGTCTCGACCCCGAGCACGACCAGCTCGGCCAGCGCGCGGTCGAGCCGCTCGCGGGCCTGGGCCCGGTCGCGGCCGTAGGCGATCACCTTCAGCAGCATCGGGTCGAACGCCGTCGTGACCACGCTGCCGGCGGCGATCCCGCTGTCGACCCGGACCCCGACCCCGGTCGGCTCGGCGTAGGCCACCACCGGACCGGTCGCGGGCAGGAACTGGATCGCGATCGGGTCGGCCTGGTCGCCGTCGGAGGCCGTCGGCGGGAGCACCTTGACCGCGATCCGCTCGGCGCAGATCCGCGCCTCGATCGCGTGCCCGCGTGGCCCGTGGCCCGCGTCGGTCTCCAGCTCGAGGTCGAGCGCCTCGCCCTCGGCGATCCGCAGCTGCAGCTCGACCAGGTCGAGGCGGTGGACCAGCTCGGTGACCGGGTGCTCGACCTGGAGCCGGGCGTTCATCTCCAGGAAGTAGAAGCGCTCGCCGCCGCCGTCGCCCGCGGCGTCGACGAGGAACTCGACCGTGCCGAGGTTGCGGTAGCCGGCCGCGACGGCCAGCCGGACTGCCGCCTCGTGGAGCGCGGTCCGTCCCGCGTCGCTCAGGCCCGGGGCCGGCGACTCCTCGATCAGCTTCTGGTGCCGGCGCTGGAGGCTGCACTCGCGCTCGCCGATCGCCCAGGCTCCCCCGTGCGCGTCGACCGCGACCTGGACCTCGACGTGGCGGGCCGGCTCGACGAGCCGCTCGACCAGCAGCTCGGAGCGTCCGAACGCGGCCTGGGCCTCGCGCCGGGCCGCCTCGACCGCGGCCGGGATCGCGGCCGCGTCGTCGACCCGCCGCATCCCCTTTCCGCCGCCGCCGGCCGAGGCCTTCAGCAGCAGCGGCAGGCCGACCTCGGCCGCGAACGCGGTGATCTGGTCGGCGTCGACGTCGGCGCCTTCGAGGCCCGGGACGACCGGGACGCCGGCCTCGGCCGCGGTCTGCTTCGAGGCGATCTTGTCGCCCAGCAGCTCGATCGCCTCGGGCGACGGGCCGATCCAGGTCACGCCCGCCTCGCGGAAGGCCGCGGCGGCGTCGGCCCGCTCGGCGAGGAAGCCGTAGCCGGGATGGACGGCATCGCTGCCGGTCTGGCCCGCGATCGCGACCAGCTGGACGATGTCGAGGTACGGCGAGCGCTCGCCGTCGGCGACCAGCGGCACCGCGTGGTCGCAGGCCCGTACGTGCGGCGCGTCGGCGTCGGCCGGCGCGTAGACCGCGACCGACTCGATCCCGAGCCGCCGCAGCGTGCCCGCGATCCGGACGGCGATCTCGCCGCGGTTGGCGATCAGGACGCGATCGATCGGCATCAGCGCGCTCCGCCGTCGCGGACGTCGGCATCGGCCGGGTCGCGCTCGGCCGCCGGACGCCAGTCGATCTCGCCCGCGAGCAGGCTGTGGGAGCCGAGCGGTCGGCCCAGCACCCGCTGGACCGCGCGGCTGGCGTCGAGCAGGGCGCCGACGTCGACGCCGGTCGTCAGGCCCATCTCGTGGAGCATCACGAGCAGATCCTCGGTCGCGATGTTGCCGGTCGCCCCGGCCGGGACCGGGCAGCCGCCGAGCTCGCCGAAGCTGGACTCGAACGAGCGGCAGCCGGCGTCGAGCGCGCCGAGCACGTTGGCCAGGCCGAGCCCGCGGGTGTTGTGGAAGTGACCGGTCAGCTGGAGCTCGTCGTCCCCCCCGCCCCCGAGCGCCTCGCGAGCCGCGACGAAGAACTCGCGGACCTGGCGCGGGTTGGCCATCCCGGTGGTGTCGCCGAAGCCGATCTCGACCGCGCCCGCGTCACGCAGCGCGCCGGCGATCTCGAAGACCCGCTCCGGGGGCACGACGCCCTCGAACGGGCAGCCGAACGAGGTGCTGATCACGGCGACCCGTCGCAGGCCCGCCTCGCCGGCCCGCGTGAGGACCCGCTCGAGCCCGTCGAGCGACTCCGCGATCGAGCGGTTGACGTTCTTGCGGTTGTGGGTCTCCGACGCCGACAGGAAGACGCTGACCTCCTCGAACCGGTCGCGCAGCTCGAGCGCGTGGTCGAGGCCCCGCTCGTTGGGGATCAGGACCGAGCGGCTGACGCCCGCCGGCACGTCGATCCGGCGCAGGACCTCGGCCGCGTCGGCGAGCTGCGGGATCACGTCGGCGCGGACGAACGAGGTGACCTCCAGCCGCCGCAGGCCGGTCCGGGCGAGCCGGTCGATCAGCGCGACCTTGTCGTCGGTCGAGATCGTCTCGGGCTCGTTCTGGAAGCCGTCGCGCGGCCCGACCTCTCGGATCAGGACCGATCCGTTCACGCCCACCGGCTGGTCGTCGTTCGCTCGCTGCTGCATCGCTCGGCCCTCGCTCTCAGGCCAGGACGCCGCGCGAGATGACCATCTGCTGGACCTCGTCGGTGCCCTCGCCGATCGTCAGGATCTTGGCGTCGCGGTAGAACCGGCAGACGGGGTACTCCTCCATGTAGCCGTAGCCGCCGTGGATCTGGACGGCCTCCTCGGCGCAGCGGACGGCCAGCCGGCCGGTCTTGTACTTCGCCTGGGCGGCGGTGAGGCTGAAGTTGCGGCCCTGGTCCTTCAGCCAGGCGGCCTTGTAGGTCAGCAGCCGGGCGGCCTCGATCTCGGTCGCCATGTCGGCGATCTTGGTCTGGATCGCGCCGAAGCTGGCGATCGGCTTGCCGAACGCCTGCCGCTGCTTGGCGTAGGCGACCGCCTCGTCGAGCGCGCCCTGGGCGAGCCCCAGCCCCATCGCCGCGACGCCGATCCGGCCGCCGTCGAGGATCTGCATGAACTGCTTGAAGCCGGCCCCTCGCGGCCCCAGCAGGTGCTCCTCCGGGACCTTGCAGTCGGCGAAGCTGAGCGGACGGGTGTCGGAGGCGTTCCAGCCCATCTTGCGGTACGGCTCGCCGGGCTCGTAGCCGGGGGTGCCGTTCTCGACGATCAGGTTGGAGATCTCCTTACGGCCCCCAGGCAGCTCGCCCGTGACCGCGGTGATCGCGACGTGGCCGCTGATGTCGGTGCCGGAGTTGGTGATGAACTGCTTGGTGCCGTCGATCGTCCACTCGCCGTCGGCCAGCGTGGCACGGGTCTTGACGTTGCCGGCGTCACTGCCGGCCTCCGGCTCGGTCAGGCCGAACGCCCCGAGCTTGCGGCCGGCGCAGAGGTCGGGCATGTAGCGCTCGCGCTGCTCGTCGCTGCCGAAGAGGTAGACCGGCTGGGTGCCGAGCGAGGTGTGGGCGCACATCGTGATCGCCACCGACGAGTCGATCCGGGCCAGCTCCTCGACCGCCACCGTGTACTGGAGGGTGGTCCCGCCGGAGCCGCCCAGCTCCTCCGGGAACGGGATCCCCATCAGGCCGAGCTCGCCCATCTTGGCCGTCAGCTCGTAGGGGAAGGACTTGGTGCGGTCCAGCTCCTCGGCGACCGGGGCGACCTCGTTCACGGCAAAGTCGCGGACCATCCGCTGCAGATCGCGCACGTCTTCGGGCAGGTCAAGCTCCATGACTTGCGTTATACCGAACGAACGGTCTAAATTGCAAGGGGGCGCGTCTCTCGCCCCCCCCTGGAACCAGACCGATGGCCGACCCGCCCAAGAGCCCGCCCCTCCGTCAGCGCTACGACTCCCGCCAGCGTGAGGTGATCGACGCCTGCGCGCGGGCGTTCGCCGAGCGCGGCTACCACGGGACCTCGATCGACGACCTCGTCGCCGCGACCGGCCTCGCCCGCGGCGGCCTCTACCACTACATCGGCTCCAAGCAGGCGGCGCTCTCGCGGATCCTCACCGACCTGATGGGGCCGCTGCTGGAGCGGGCCGAGCCGATCGCGGCCGATCGCTCGCTCCCCGCCGAGCAGCGGCTGCGGGCGATCACCCGGATCTGGATGGAGCACGTCGAGGGCCACCGCGACTACGTGATGGTCTTCCAGCAGGAGCGACACACGATCGAGCGCGAGCCGATCTGGCACGACGTCCGCCGCGACCGCGACGCGTTCGAGCGGCTGCTGACCGGGATCCTCCGCGACGGCGTCGAGCGCGGCGAGTTCGTGGTCGAGGACCCCGGCCTCAGCGCGCTCGCGCTGCTCGGCATGGTCAACCACTCCGCGACCTGGTTCCGCCCCGGCGGCCGGCTCAGCGCGGAGCAGGTCGCCGACGGCTTCTGCGACCTGCTGCTGAGCGGGATCCGGCCGCGCTAGGTCCCGGCCGACGCGCCGCCGCGACTCAGCCGCGGAACTCCGCCGGTCGCTCGGGGCCGGTGTCGGCCAGCGTCTGCCGCAACGCGTCGGCGTCGAGCTCGGCGCCGTAGCTCGGGGTCCCCGGCTGCTGGCGCCACGACTCGGCCAGGCTGCCCGCGTCGACCGGGTCGAAGCCGAGCTCGGCGACCAGCGCGAGGACCTTGGCCTTCGCCGCCTCGTCGTCGCCCGCGACCGGGATCGCGAAGCGGGGGCCGTCGGGCTCCCCGACGTCGAGGATCTTCTGGGCGTAGACCCCGTTGAAGGCCTTGACCACGGTCTTCCCGAGCTGCTCGGCGACCCAGACGCTCTCGGGCGTGCCGTCCTCGATCGCGTCGATCCGCCCGTCGCGCTGCTGCGGGTAGTAGTTGTTGGTGTCGATCACCGCCGCGCCCTCGGCGGCCCCGTCGAGGATCCCGTCGGGCAGCTCCGGGAGCTTGGCCAGCGGGATCGTGACGACCACGATCTCGGCGCCGTTGGCCGCCTCGGTCGCGGGGACCGCGGTCGCCCCGGTCTCGGCCACGAGGTCGGCGAGCGTCTCCGGCCCGCGCGAGTTGGCGACCTTCACGTCATGGCCCAGCGCGGTCAGGCGACGGGCGAGGTTGCCGCCGATGTTGCCGGCGCCGATGATCCCGATCTTGGTCACGGTGCTGCTCCCGAAGTCGCGGATCCGCCGCCCGTCGGTGGGCGACGCGACCCGTGACGGTTGTACCGCAGGCGCAGGCCCCCCCTTTGCGGACAGGCGATCGGGGCGACCCGGCCCCGCTCAGCCCTCGGCCAGCAGGCCCGCTCGGCGGGCCGCCGTCAGCGGCACGTAGGCGTCGCTCTCGACGTCGAGGGCCCAGGCCCGCGCCGGCCGGCGGAGCTTCGGCAGGCCCGCCCGCCGCAGTGGTCCGGTCATCGGCCGGTACCAGGTGGTGACCGGGATCTCGTCGACGACGTGGACGATGTCCGGCCGCCGCTGCGGCTCGATCGTCGACAGCGCCGCGGAGACGTCGACCGGGGTCAGCTCGCGCCCGTCGCGGAGCGTCACCGCCGCGACCGAGACCGGCGTCCCGGTCGGCCCCTCGACCGCGTAGGCGACCGCCAGGTCGACCGACGGCAGCCCGCCGAGCGCGTCCTCGATCGGGAACGCGTAGACGACCCCGTGCGGCGTCCGGACCGCCGCCTGGGCGTGGTCGACCAACCACCAGTCGCCCTGCTCGTCGCTGCGGAAGAGGTCGCCCGTCACGTGCCAGGCGTCGCCACGAGCGAAGACCCCGCGCAGCGGCGTCCCCGGCGCGACCTCGACGGCGGTCCGGACCTGGGCCAGCAGCATCCCGACCTCACCCTCGACCGCCGGCAGGACGAAGCCGTCGGGTCCCTCCAGCAGGCTGCCGGCGTCGGCGTCCCAGGCCGCCAGGCGGACCTCGGCGCTGCCGGGCAGCCGGCGGCCCTTCGCACCGGGCGTCGAGCGGACGTTGGCGAGCACGGCGTCGCCCTCGGTCGAGGCGTAGAACTCCAGCACCCGCGCCCGTCGGGTGCCGCCACCGTCGCTGCCCCCGAAGCGATCCTGGACCCGCAGCCACAGGCCCCGCGGCATCCCCGAGCCGATGAAGAGCCGGACCGGGTGGTGCTGCTCGGCGGGGTCGCGCGGGGCCTCGACCAGGTCCCGCAGCTGGGTCCAGGTGTAGGAGACGACGGTCACGCCGTAGCGGCGGACCTCCTCCCAGAAGGTGCTGACCTCGAACTGGCGCGCGAGCGCGATCCGCGCCCCGCTCGCGACGGCCCCACCGAGGCCCATCAGCAGCCCCGAGGGGTGGTGCAGCGGGGTCACGGCGTAGACCGTGTCGGCCGGCGAGAGCGACGCCGAGGTCGCGGTCCCGAAGGCGGAGAGCGCCCAGCGGTGGTTGGTGATCCGCTTGGCCCGGATCCGCTCGCCCTCGCCCGAGAAGACGACGAACGCGAGGTCGGCCGCGCGACCGGCGTTCGGCCGGTACCAGGCGGGGACGTGGACCTCGTCCGGGTCGATCCGCTCCATGTCGATCACGCTCGGACCGAGGTCGCGCGGGTCGGCGCCACCGCCGAGCACCAGCACGTCGACGTCGAGCGCCGCCGCGGCCGCCGTGGCCTGCTCGGGATCGGCGATCACGCACTCGACCTCGCCGAGCTCGGCCTCGCGCACGAGGTCGCCGTCGGGCCGCATCAGGACCGCGACCGCCCCGAGCCGGCTGAGCGCCGCGACGACCGCGAAGCCGCTCGGGCGGGTCTCCATCAGGACGCCGATGTGCTGGCCCTGGCGGACGCCGAGGCTGATCAGGCCGCGGACGATGCTGTCGATCCGGTGCTTGGCCGCGCCGTGGGTGTGGGCCCGGTCCTCGAACAGGAAGAGCACGTCGTCGGGCGCCCGCCGGGCCTGCTCATCGAGCAGCAGGCCGAGCGAGATCCGCGTGTGCTGCTGGATCTGCTCGAGCCGGAACATCCGTGGGAGCTGGGCGACCGCCTCGCTGGCAAGGCCGAGCATGCTCCGCGAGGAGCGGCGGAGGTTGCGGGCGACGGACCGGGCCATGCCGGCCCCGGCGACCGCGGCCAGCTCGACGCTGGCCCCGACCGACGGCCCGGAGGCGAGCTCGCGCCGGCCGTCGCCGATGATCGGGCGCATGACCTCCGGCGCGTCCGCCTCGCCCTCGACCCAGTGGGCCCAGCTCGCGACCGACGGCCAGGTGATCTCGCCCGCGGACGAGCCGACGACCATCCCGAAGTGCCCGGTCGGGACCGGGATCTCGTAGGTCGCCGCACGCGGTGCGGCCCGCTCGATCGCCCGCACCGACTCGGGCCGTCCGAGCTGGTCGAAGTCGCCGACGAAGGCGAGCACCGGGCAGGTCAGGTCGGCCAGCGTGACCAGCCGGCCCTCGATCACGAAGCCGCCGGAGACCATCCGGTTGTGGACCACGAACTGCTGGAGCAGCTCGGAGATCGCCGGCCCCGACCAGGCGACGAAGCCCTCGCCCTGGAGGAACCGGCGCTGGCCCTCGCGCGGGAGCAGCGCGTCGCGGTCGCCGAGCCGCATCAGGAAGTCGATCCGCTGGCGCAGGGTCTTGACCGGATCGAGCATCCGGAAGGCCGCGCTGCTCGCCCACGCCGGCAGCGCGCGGTTGGCGAACATGTAGTCGGCGAGGAAGTTCGCGAGCTGGCCGGCGAACGCGCCGGGCACGCCGAGCGGGAGCCCGTTGGCGAGGTCGACCGGGCTGCCGAAGGTGATGATGCTGGCCAGGCCGGCGCTGCGGCGGTAGGCGCCCGCCTGGTAGCAGAACATCCCACCCTGGGAGTAGCCGGTCAGGTGGACGTCGCGACCGGTGATCTCGCGCACGCGGTCGATCGCGTCGCTGACCGCCAGCACGTGGTCGGTGAGCGTCCGCTCGAGGCCGCCCTCCTCGTGCTCGGGGGCGCCGAAGTCGACGACCCAGGCGTCGATCCCGTGCGCGTGCAGGTCGGTCACGGCGCTGGCCTGCGGCGAGACGTCGTAGACCTCGGCCGCGAGCATCATCGGCGGCACCAGCAGCACGACCGGGCGGCCGTGCGGACGCCGTTCCCCACCCGCGCCCTCGGGATCCGTCCCCTCGTGCTCGGCGACCGCGTCGGGGAAGTAGCGCCGCAGGCGGTAGACGCGCTGCTCGCTGACGACCTCGTAGGGCGCGGGCTGGTCGCCGGTCTCGAGGCCCCCGAGCAGCAGGACCTCGAGCGCGTTCTGGGCGACGGCGCCGAGCCGGTTGGTGTGTCGCGAGACCGCGCGGGGCAGCATGTTCATGCGCGGGTGCGGGCCGAGGTCGGTGGGCCCGCCGTGTGGGGGTTCGTCGTGCGCACGCAGGCAGCCTATGTGGTTCGGGGATCCGATCCCCTCGATCGACTTCGACGATCGTCCGGGTCGGCTCGCGAGGACCGATGCTACCGTAAGTAGCAAATGTACCCGCACCTGCTCGCCCCGCTCGACCTGGGCTTCACCCGCCTGCGCAACCGGGTCGTGATGGGCTCGATCCACACCGGGCTCGAGGATCGCGCGCGCGACACCGACCGGCTCGCCGCCTACTTCGCCGAGCGAGCGCGCGGCGGCGCCGGCCTGATCGTGACCGGCGGCTACTCCCCCAACCGGGCCGGCTGGCTGCTGCCGCTGGCCGCCGAGCTGTCGTCCGAGCGGGCCGCCCGGCGTCACCGCCGGATCACCGCCGCCGTCCACGCCGAGGGCGGCAAGATCGCGCTCCAGATCCTCCACGCCGGGCGCTACGCCTACCACCCGTTCTCGGCCTCGGCCTCCGCGGTCAAGGCGCCGATCAACCCGTTCTCGCCGCGCGCGCTGAGCGCCGAACGCGTCGAGCGGACGATCGAGGACTTCGCGCGGACCGCCGTGCTCGCCCGCGAGGCCGGCTACGACGGGGTCGAGATCATGGGCTCCGAGGGCTACCTGATCAACCAGTTCCTCGCCCCGCGCACCAACCACCGGACCGACGCCTGGGGCGGGACCCCCGAGCGCCGCCGCCGGTTCGCGGTCGAGATCGTCCGCCGCACGCGCGAGGCGGTCGGCCCCGACTTCATCCTCGTCTACCGGATCTCGTTGCTGGACCTCGTCCCCGACGGGCAGAGCTGGGACGAGGTGGTCGCGCTCGCACGCGAGGTCGAGGCCGCCGGCGCGACGATCCTCAACAGCGGGATCGGCTGGCACGAGGCGCGGGTCCCGACGATCGTGACCTCGGTCCCGCGCGGGGCGTTCACCTGGGCCACCGCCAAGCTGCGGCCGGAGGTCGGGATCCCGATCGTCGCCAGCAACCGGATCAACGCCCCCGACCAGGCCGAGGCGATCCTCGCCCGCGGCGACGCCGACATGGTCTCGCTGGCGCGGCCGTTCCTCGCCGACCCGGAGTGGGTCGACAAGGCCGCCACCGGGCGCGCCGACGAGATCAACACCTGCATCGCCTGCAACCAGGCCTGTCTCGACCACACCTTCAAGCACCAGACCGCGACCTGCCTGGTCAACCCGCGGGCCGCCCACGAGACCAAGATGCCGATCCGCCTGACGCGGCGGCCGCGGTCGGTCGCCGTCGTCGGGGCCGGCCCGGCCGGGCTCGCCTGCGCGACGATGCTCGCCCAGCGCGGGCACCGCGTCGACCTGTTCGACGCCGCCGACGAGATCGGCGGCCAGTTCAACCTGGCCAAGCAGGTCCCCGGCAAGGAGGAGTTCCACGAGACGCTGCGGTACTTCGACCGCCGGATCGAGCGGACCGGCGTGCACCTCCGGCTCGGGGTCGAGGTCGACGCGGACGCGCTCGTCGCCGGGGGCTACGAGGAGATCGTCGTCGCCACCGGCGTGACCCCGCGGACGCCGGCGATCCCCGGCCTCGATCACCCGAAGGTCCTCTCCTACGTCGACGTGCTGCGGGGTGCGCCGGTCGGTCGACGGGTCGCCGTGATCGGCGCCGGCGGGATCGGCTTCGACGTCAGCGAGTTCCTCGTCGAGTCCGCCTCGCCGACGCTCGACCTGCCCGCCTGGGAGCGCGCCTGGGGCGTCACCGATCCCGACCGCGCCCGCGGCGGCGTGATCGCCCCGCGGGTCTCCCCCGCCGACCGCGAGGTGATCCTGCTCCAGCGCAAGACGAGCAAGCTCGGCGCCGGGCTCGGCAAGACCTCCGGATGGGTCCACCGGGCCACGCTCCAGCACAAGCGGGTCGAGATGCTCGGCGGGGTCGGCTACGAGCGGATCGACGACGACGGCCTGCGGATCACCGTCGCCGGCCCCGACGGCCCGACCGTCCGGACCCTCGACGTCGACCACGTCGTGCTCTGCGCCGGCCAGGAGTCGCGCCGGGACCTCCACGACCGACTCGTCGCCGCCGGCCGGCCCGTCCACCTGATCGGCGGTGCCGCCGTCGCCGCCGAGCTCGACGCCAAGCGGGCGATCCGTCAGGGGACCGAGCTGGCGCTCGCGCTCTGAGTCCGGAGCCGCGGCCCGGATCGGCCGTTCCCCGGGCCGTCCCAGATCGGTCTCGGCGGCGCCGCCGAGACCGATCTGGGACTGGTCTGGTACTGGCAGATCTGCGCTTGCGACCTACCGTAGGAGCAATGCTTGACAAGCCGTCACGCCGCCTCCACCGGAAGCTCGAGGCCACCGGCGTCCAGGCCTTCGCGGTCGTCGCCGCGGTCGGCCGGCGCGGGGTGACCGTCGGCCGTGGCAACGCCGCGATAGCCAGCGGAAGCGAGGTCGCCGTCGAACTGCGGCTGCGCGTCGAGCCCCGCGACGAGCCGGACTTCGAGCTCGACGCCCGGCTGCGGTTCAGTCCGTTCGCGCTCCCCCGCGTCGGGCAGCGACTCGCGGTCGTCTTCGACCCCCGCGACCACGAGCAGCTGATCCTCGACCCGGCCGCGCTCGGTGGCACCACCTTGATGTCCGGCGGCGGCGAGCTCGGCGCGGTCCTCAGCAGCGTGCGGGCCACGCGGGCCGGCGCCGACGGCGACCGCTACGCGATGTCCGACCAGCTCCGCGCACGACTCGGGTCGAGCGCACGGGTCGTCGAGGCCGCGAGCAGCCCGGCGCCGCCCGAGGACCCGCTGCAACTGCTGGCCAAGCTCACCGCCCTGCGCGACCGCGGCGTCCTCACCGACGCGGAGTTCGAGGCCCAGAAGCGGCGGATCGTCGGCTGAGCGACGCCCGTCGGGCCGGTCGGCGGACCGTGTTCGCGCCGTCAGCGCGAGAGATGCTCGGCGATCCGCTCGGTCGCCATCCGCAGCCGCCGGAAGTACGCCGAGCGGCTGACGTGCAGCTCCTCGGCGGCCAGCTCGTGGGAGCCGACCGGCTCCAGGTACCCGAGCACGAGCACCGCCCGCAGCAGTCGCTCGTCCTCGCTGGTCCCGAACGCCTCGTCGACCGCCCGCACCAGCAGCGCGCGCACGAAGGCCGCCCGCTCGGTGGTCTCCGTCCCCTCCGCCAGCGGGCTCTGCGCGAGCCGGTGCGGGACCTGCAGCTCGCGGAGCGCGGCCCGCACGGCCTCGGCCGCGACCGGCGGCGCCGGCGCGGCGAGCCCGTCCAGCCCGAGCTCGCGGTAGACCACGTCGCGCTGGGCGCCGAGCAACCCGCCGGATCCGTAGTCCAGCCGGAAGCACCGAACGGGACTGCCGGGCCCACCGGCGTCGAGCTCGGGCAGGTGCTCGGCCCCCAGCGCCCGCACGAACGCTCGGGCGGCCGGCAGCCGAACCTCGACCGGCAGGTACGCGTAGCGCGGGTTCTCCAGCCCCGACCGGAGGATCCCCGAGAGCCCCAGCATCGCCTGGACCGGGGCCTCGCCGTCATCGGTGAAGTCGATCGCGTCGCGCCAGACCACCGACGGGCACCCGCTCTCCAGCGCGTGCTCCAGCCAGCGCCCGACGACGGGATCGCGGAAGGCGAAGGCGGGGGCGTTGGCCGAGGACATCGCCGTCGCGTAGCCGCAGACCTGCTCGTCGCCGTCGCGGACGACGCAGATCCGCTCGGGCGCCTCCGCGAACCAGCGGTCGGTGCCGTCCCACCAGCGGCCACGACCGACCGCTTCGAGCCGGCCGGCGACCGCGGCGGCGTCGCCCTCCCGGACCCCGTCGACCCGGTAGCGCTCGCTGCCGTCCCAGCCGTAGCCCCAGCGGATCGCCGGATCGAGGACCAGGTGCGCTAGGTCGATCGTCAGCGACAGACGGCCGGCGAGCGCCCGCGCGTGCAGCGCGTCGGCGATCCGCCGACGCAGCTCGCGCTCGTGCTCGGGGTCGCGCCGTCGGAGGTCCGCGAGCGCCGCCCGCCCGGTCAGCTCGTGGAGGGTCACGCCGTCGCCGCGCGGCTCGGCGAACGTCCGGCGGGCGAGCGCGGCGAAGTCAGCGGCGGCGTCGCGCTCGGGCAGGACCGCGGCGAGCAGCTCGACGGTCGTGACCCGCGCGATCGCGGCGACGCCGAGCACCGACCGCTGCCCGGGGTCGAGCTCGGCCGCCAGCAGCGAGCGCACGAGCCGGTCGACCACGGCGTCGTCGTGCTGCGCGTCGGGCACGAATCGGCGGCCGGCCCGGACGGCGTCGGCCGCCAGCGCCAGCGCCAGCGGCGAGCCCGCCGCCCAGCGGACGATCTCGGTCGCCCGTTCCGCGTCGACGACGCCGTGCAGGTCGAGCAGCGTCGCCGCCTCGGCCGGCGCCAGCGGTCCCAGGCCGAGCTCGATCGCCACGTGCTCCCAGCCGTCGCGGAACCAGGCCGCCTCCGGGGCGCGGCGCGCCGCGATCACCACCACCGCGTCGGCGCTGAACGTCGGCAGGACCGCCGCCCGCAGGTAGTGCCCGAGCGCGTACATCGCGTCGTAGCCGTCGATCAGGACCAGGGGCCGGGCCGCCTTCCGGGCTCCGCCGATCGCGTCCTCGAGCGCATCGGGAACCGGCTCGAGCTCGCGGCCGTCGATCCGGAACGTCTCCCGCCCGCGGGCGACGGCGCGACGCTCCAGCTCCCGCAGCAGCGTGCTCTTGCCGATCCCGCCGGGACCGTGGACGAGCACCACGCTGGCCGGCGGGTCGTCGCCGAGCAGCCCCTCGAGCACCTCCAGCTCGCTGGTCCGGCCAACGAAGCGCCGGGCATCGCGAGCCGCGACGCGTCCGCCCAGCGTGTCGTTCATGGTCGCGAGGCTATCGCGCCGGCCCCGCGCCCCCCGGGCGTGAGCGTGCAGCGTCCACTTCGACCCCCGGAAGATCCGCTCGCGTCGGCCCCGGAACCGACCCGCGCGTCCGGCCCGCACGGTCCCGCCGCCGTCCCACCCTGGTCGGGACCAGCCTGGCACTGACGTGCGGACCGGCCAGCCGTAGCGTGCGGGACATGTCCAGTCCAAGCATCAGTCGCGTCCTGCTCACCCCCGTCCTCCTCTCCGCCGTGCTCGCGCTCGGCGCCTGCGGCGGTGACGACGAAGCCGACGCCGTCCGGCAGCAGGGGACCGAGTTGCAGCAGCAGGGCAAGGACGTCCAGAAGGCGGCCGAGCAGGCGGCCGAGGACGTCAAGGCCGGCCGCAAGACCACGGAGCAGGTCAACGAGGAGCTCGCGAAGAAGACCAAGGCGCTGGAGGACAAGGCGAAGGACACCGCCTCGAAGGCGATCGACGCGGCCAAGGCCCAGGGCAACGTCCCGGACGAGGCCCAGAAGGCGCTCGACGACGCCAAGAAGCAGATCGAGACCGCGCCCTAGGCGACCGGGTGCGCCCGAGCCTGATCATCGTCGCGGTCGCCGCGCTGGCGGCCGCCCCCGCGTCGAGTGCTCCCGCCGCCGCGGCGGACCGCCCCCTCGCAGCCAGGTCCACGAGCGGGGATCCGGGCCCCGCGGCGCCGGGCCTTCCGCTGCCTCCGGCCGCCTGCGCGACGCCGCTCGTGCACGGCAACCCGCTCGACGCGGGAAGCGATCTCCATCTCAGCCCGGCTCCCGACCACTTCCAGCCCGGGGTCGGCGACGACCTGGCCCAGACCTTCGTCTTCGGCGAGGGCGGCGACGACTGCCTGCGCGGCAGCCCCGCCTATGACCGGCTGGACGGCGGGACCGGCGACGACCGGCTCGTCGGCGGGGCCCGCTCCGACACGCTCCTCGGGGGCCCGGGCGACGACACCCTGCTCACCGGAGACGAGACCGAGGGTCCTGCGCTCTCCGGGCTCGAGGCGATCCGGGGCGGCCCCGGGAACGACACCGCGCTCCCCGGTCCCGGCCACACCGGGATCGCCCTCGGCCCGGGCGACGACCGGGTGATCGGGACCGACGGCAGCGCGGGAACGATCGACTGCGGGTCCGGCGACGACACCGTCCTCGCCGACGCGGACGACCGCCTGACCGGCTGCGAGCACGTCCGGCGCCGGCCGCCGCTGCGGGTCCGCGTCCGACTCCTCGACGGGGGCGCGACGCTCCGACTGCGGGCGCCGTGGGGAGTCCGTGCCGGCGGCGACCTGCTCGGCTGGCGCGCGACGCTGACCCCGCCCCGATCGGGCTGCGCCCGTCTGCGAACGGCGGACGTCTCCCGCGGGCGCCGGGTCGTGCTCCGCCTGCGCCCCGCGCGCGGCACCCCTGCCTGCGCCGGCCGCTGGCGGGCCCGGATCGAGGCCGTCTTCGCCGACGATCCGGGGGCGGAGTGCGACGGCGGCGACTGCGGCGTCGCCGTGGCCGTCGTCGTGCCGCGGGTCAGCTTCGTGCTGCTCCGGCGACGGTGACGCTCGAGCGGCCCTCCGGCGACGGGAGGGCCGCGTCAGGGCCCGACCGCCGCGTCAGGGCCCGACCCGACCCCTTGCGTGGCGCGCCTCAGCCCTCCCGGTGGACCTCGGCGTCGGCCGGCGCCGCGACCCCGGTCTCGCGCGCGCTGACGGCGTCGCGGACCCAGCCGGCGACGGTCGCCGGATCGAGCACCGGGATCCAGTGCGACGCGTCCGCCCGGCGCACCCACAGCTCGGGCATCCGGCCCGGCAGGTCGGCGTAGAGGCGCGGGTCGATGTAGCGGTCGCGGAGGGTGATCCCGACCTGGACCAGCGGCACCTCGACGCGCTCGTAGCGGGGCCGCAGCAGCCGCGGCAGCATGTTGCGGCGGTAGAGCTTGATCCCGTCGATCCCGTCCTGGGTGATCGTCGCCGCGGGATGCCCGGCGGGCGGCGCCGTGCCCTCGCTGCGCTCGAAGGCCTTCGCCCAGCGGCGCCCGAGCCCGAGCCGCCACAGCAGCGGAGCGAGCAGCGGCAGGTGGAAGGAGAGGATGTACCAGGACTTGGTCAGCTGCTTGAGCTCCTCGCGCCAGTCGTAGCCGTCGGACTTGCGCAGCCGCTTCATCGCGTGCGCGCTGAGGTCGAGGCTCGGCCCGGCGACCGCCGTGTACGAGGCCAGGCGGGCCGCGACCGTCGGCCGGGCGACCGACTCCCACGACTGGATCGCGCCCCAGTCGTGCCCGACGAGGTGCACGCGGCCCCCGGGCGCCGTCGCGTCGATCACCGCCAGCAGGTCGTCGGAGAGCTGGGTCAGGCTGTAGCTGCGGACCCGCGCCGGGCGATCGCTGGCGCCGGCCCCACGGACGTCGTAGGTGACGACGTGGTGGTCCGCCCGCAGCTGCGCGACGACCCCGTCCCACAGCTCCGAGGTGTCGGGGTAGCCGTGGACGAGCACGACGGTCGGCGTCTTCGGGCCGCGCTCGCCGTACTCGCGGACGGCCAGGCCGGTGCCGTCGCTCGCGGTCACGCGGTGGCGCCGTTCGCTGGTGGTGGTCGGCTCGGTGGTGGGCATCGTCGTCCTCGTGATCGGTCGGAGCAGGCGGCCCGAGCGGCCGTCCCCCCTCAGGCTACGGCACCGTAGCCGGACAAGCTCGGGTCAGCGCGACAGCAGCTCTTCGATGTAGGGCCGCATCAGGTTCGCGACGCCCTCGGCGGTGGTGCTCGTCGACGCCACCGGCAGGACCACGTAGCTGAGCCCGAGCCGGACGATGCACTCGGCGAGGAAGTCGGCCTCGGCGGCCGCCACCACCGGCCAGGTCTCGGCGACGATCCCCGCCAGCCGGTCGGTCGCGTGGCGCAGCAACGGGGCCCCCTGCGAGGTCACCAGCGGCAGCAGGTCCTCGCGCCCGTCCTCGCGGGTGACGGCCGAGACGAGCGGATCCTCGGCCGCGGCGGTCAGGAAGACCCCGAGCGCCGCGGTCAGGGCGGCGGCCGGGTCGTCGGCGCGTTCGCGGATCGCGACGTCGACCGCGGCCAGGAACTCGTCGACCTCGTGCATCACCAGCGCCTGGGTCAGCGCCGGTCGCGAGCCGAACTCGTTGTAGACCGTCTGCCGGCTGACCCCCGCCTGGGTCGCGATCGCCGCCATCGTGACCGCCTTCCAGGGACGGTCCGCGGCCAGATCGCGGGCCGCCTCGAGCAGCGTCCGACGCAGCAGCGAGCGCGAGGCTTCGGCGTAGGACGAGGAGGCGCCGGTACTCATGCCGTGGACGCTAGCCGTCGCGAGCCGGCGGGGTCGTCTTCCCCGTCTCCCCGGCCCCCGCCACGCCGACCGGCTCGAAGTCGACCTTGTCGCGGACCCCGCAGTCCGGGCAGGCCCAGTCGTCGGGAACCGCCGACCACGGCGTGCCGGCCGGGAAGCCCTCGCGGGGGTTCCCGGTCGTCTCGTCGTAGACGTACTCGCAGATCGGGCAGCGGTAGGCGCTCACCGGACCGCCTCCAGCGTCGCCTCGCTCGCGGCCGCCTCGTCCTGCGCCGCCGCCGCCGCGAAGGCCGCGGCCCCGGCCAGCGCCGCCGGCGTGCCCGGCCCGTAGCGCCGCATGATCCGCGCGCGCTTGCGCGGGTGGACGTTGGCGCGGGTGACGTCACCGCCGTAGTGCGCGAGCACGCGGGGGTCCATCACGCGCCGCCAGACCGGCGGGAAGACCGCCGCCAGGATCATCGTCGCGTAGCCCGAGGGCAGCTGCGGCGCCTCCTCGAAGTGACGCAGGGCCTGGTACCGGCGGGTCGGGTGCGCGTGGTGATCGCTGTGGCGCTGGAGGTGGTAGAGGAAGACGTTCGAGGCGACGTTGTTGCTGTTCCAGCTGTGCTCGGGGCGGGTCCGCTCGTAGCGGCCGTCCTCGCGCTTCTGGCGAACGAGCCCGTAGTGCTCGAGGTAGTTGACGACCTCCAGCAGCGAGAACCCGAAGACCGCCTGGAGCAGCAGGTAGGGGATGACCTCCGGCCCGAAGCCGACGATCAGCGCCGCGAACAGGACGACGGTCATCGCCCAGGCGTTGAGCACGTCGTTCTTCAGCGTCCAGGGGCTCGACTCGAGCCGCTTGAAGCGCTCGCGCTCGAGGTGCCAGGCGGAGGTCAGGCTGCCGCTGACGGTACGCGGGAGGAAGGCCCAGAAGCTCTGCCCGAGCCGCGAGCTGGCGGGATCGTCGGGGGTCGCGACGCGCACGTGGTGGCCGCGGTTGTGCTCGATGAAGAAATGCCCGTAGCCGGTCTGGGCGAGCGCGACCTTGCTCAGCCAACGCTCCATGCTGTCGCGCTTGTGCCCGAGCTCGTGGGCGGTGTTGATCGCGATCCCGCTGACGCAGCCGATCGTGATCGCCAGGCCGATGCTCTCGACCACCGAGAGGTTGCCGGAGGACCACAGCCAGCAGGCGAGGATCAGCGATCCGTACTGGAGCGGCAGGTAGGCGTACGTGCACCAGCGGTAGTAGCGGTCCTGCTCCAACCAGGCGAGCACGCGGTCGGGCGGGTTCTCGGCGTCGGCACCGATCACCCAGTCGAGCAGCGGCATCAGGCCGAACACCAGCAGCGGCCCGAGCCACCAGAAGACCCCGAGGCCGGTGGCCTCGACCAGCCCCCAGGCGATGAACGGCCCCGCGGGGATGATCAGCCCCAGCAGCCACGCGTAGCGCTTGCTGTCGGTCCAGGCTGGCGCGTCGACCTCGCCGCCGTGGTCGTGGTGCTCGTGGGTGCCGCCTGTCGCCGCTGCGCTGCTCATCTGAGCTCCTCGGGCTCGCTTTTACATTTCGCGTCGCTATGTCGAACGACTCGACACAAGCTAGCGGAGATGTAAAGCGCCGTGGGATGTTCTTCGCAAACCCGACCACAGACACCCGGTCGACGCCTCGACACACATCGCCGTTCAGCGGGGCGGCCCTGGGGCATGGAACTCATCCATCTCGACCCGGACCCAGCCCCCAGACACCCGCGCTCGAACAGGCGTCCAAAAGATTTATGTAGCCCGAAGAGCGTGTCAGTAACGGGGGTTTGCGCGCCAATTCGATCCCAGATCGCCCCGTCCGCTGACACCTGAGACGCGGATCACAGGCCGTCCGCCTAGCCTCCCCGTCCGCGCAATGACGAAGATGATTGGCCTTGTCAAATCTCGGATGCAGATCGGTTTGGCCCTCGCCATGCTGATCGCGCTGACGTGCTCGCTGTCGGTCGCCCTGGCCGCGGCGCCAGCGGCCCAAGCCGCACCAGCGATCACCCTCACCAAGGACGCCCCGGCGACGGTCCTGCACGGCGCCGAGGCGACGATGACGCTGCGGGCCTCGAACCCGGCCGGCCAGCCCTACGGCTACAACCTCAGCTTCAAGGACGTGCTCCCCGCCGGGGTCTCGTACGTCCCCGGCTCGTCCGAGGTCGAACCGACGGTGCTCGACAACGCGCCGATCGCCGGACAGACGACGCTGATCTTCAGCAACGTCGCCGACCTCAGCCCCGGCTCGTCGCACGAGCTGCGCTACCGCGTCACGCACGACCCGAACGTCCTGACCATCGGTCAGGCCGTCTCCGTCTCCGACGCCAACCCGGCCAACGACGCGGGCGCGTACATCAACACCGATCCGCGCCGCGTCCCGGACTTCACCAGCCTCGGCGTCGCCAGCGACTTCACCGGCAGCGCGTCCGCGCAGGCCCAGACGCTGATCACCGCGATCGAGATCCGCAAGAGCGAGCCGAGCCCCGAGGGCGAGCTGGTCCGCGGTGCCCACGACCACCAGACCGTCTACACGCTCAAGGTCAAGAACAACGGCATCAAGCAGACCACCGGCATCGCCGTCGAGGACTACCTGCCCGCCGGCCTCGAGTTCCTCGGCTGCGGCACCGCCGACAACACCACCGACGCGCCGACCAACTCCGGCAGCGCCTCCGAGTACCCCGGCTCCGGCCCGCTCAACCCCGGCAACGCCCCGGCCACGAGCAACTGCCGGACCCCGAGCCTCGTCGAGACGGTCAAGGTCGATCCCGACGGCGCCGGCCCGCTCCCGCTGGCCGTCTACACGCACGTCGTCTGGAACGGCCTCGGCGCGATCGCCAGCGGCGCCGAGCTCGAGATCCAGTACGTCGCCGCGATCCCGATCCGCGAGAACACCCTCACCTGGAGCGGCACCACACCGACCACGGCCAGCCTCAAGCAGGGCTCCAACCTCGACAACAACAACGGCCCCGAGACGCTCGACGAGCAGGAGCTGAAGAACTTCGCGACCGCCGCCGGCAAGTACAACAACACGCTCGCCGTCAGCGACAAGACCTACCTGACCCGGACCGCCGAGGACCTCGCGATCCAGAAGTCGGTCGATCGCGGGACCGCCGGCGACGACGACTCGATCGTGCCCGGCACGGTCAGCCGCTGGACGTTCGACATCCAGACCTCCGAGTACCGCGTCACCAAGGACCTGGAGATCACCGACACCCTCCCCAACGGGCTCTGCCCGCTGGGGACCCAGAACTACGAGAGCACCGGCGGCGACGGCCAGCAGGCCGAGTGCGCCACGCGGGCCAACCCGGATCCCGTCAGCGGGCTGCCGACCCGGCCGAGCGACGACTACACGGCGGTCGCCGAGCAGGCCAACGGGGCCTACAAGATCGACTGGGACAAGAGCACGGTCCCGCGCCTCGCCCACGTCGCTCCCTCGTCGCGCCTGAAGCTCACCTTCCCGACGATGACGCGGCAGCGCTACCAGAGCAACTTCAGCGACGCCGCTCCGGTCCTGACCCGCGACTCGTGGAGCAACGACGTCGCGCTCTCCGGCGTCGACTTCCGGATCTGCGCCCCGTCCGACCCGGACTGCACCGGCTCCGGCAGCAAGATCGACGGTGACGAGGCCGACGGCGTCCGCGACCTCGACGAGTCCTCGGCCGGCCAGTCCGCCGGCGGGATCACGATCGACAAGAAGATCCTCGACCCGACGAGCACGCTGACCCCGGTCTCGTGCACGAGCGGCACCTACATCGACGAGACCACCCCCGGCTACGTCCGCCCGAAGTACGCCCCCGGCGACCGCGTCTGCTGGCAGCTGCGCGTCAACTTCTCCGGCCCGCTCTTCACCGGCCTGCCGAAGCTCCGCGACTTCCTGCCCCGCGGCCTCACCTACGACGCGACCCAGCCCGCCGCCCCGACGGCCAACAACACCGTCGCCGCGACGCTGACCCCGGTCCTCCCCGGCGACACCAGCCTCGAGTGGACGCTGGCCGGCGGTACCAACGTCACGCTCGGCAGCCAGGTCTTCGAGTGGCGCTTCGCCACCGTCCTCGGCAAGGACATCAGCCAGTACGCGGACGACGTCGTCGGCAACCTGATGAAGCTCTCCTACTCGAACACCCCCGGGCAGAGCTTCCCGCTCCGCGACCTGGTCGAGTTCGAGCGCGAGGACGCGAACCTCTCGCTGCTCAAGGGCGTCAGGTCGGTCAACGGCGGCGCGCCGAACGGCCCGAACGTCGACAACGTCACGGTCAAGGACAACGACGACGTCGTCTACCGGGTCGACCTGACCAACAACGGCACCCGTGACGCCAACAAGACCCAGGTCTGGGACAACCTCCCCGCCGGCATCACCTGTGCCGACGTCAACGCGGTCCTGATCAGCGACGGCGGCACCTGCGCCCCGATCCCCGGCTCGCTGACCGGCGCGGTTCGGATCACCTGGACCAACGTCGTCGTTCCGGCGTCGAGCAGCAAGAGCCTGACCTACACCGTCAAGGTCCCGGTCGGCGTCGAGCCGAGCCGCAACTTCGACAACACCGCGGGGGTCGTCGGCTACGTCAGCGACACCAACACCGGCGGTGAGTTCGCGTACGTGCCGAGCGGCAACATCGACCCGAGCGCGCCGACGGCGAACACGACGCCGGCCAAGGACGGCTCGCGGATCTCGACCAAGGCCGTGACGCTGACCAAGGCCCGCACGACCTCGGTCACCGAGGCCGGCAACAACGCGTTGGACCAGGCCACGATCGGCGAGTCGATCAACTACACGGTCACCGCGACCGTCCCCGAGGGCACGACGCTCTACGGCAGCCCGGTCCTCGGCGACCCGCTCGGGACCCGTCAGACCTTCGTCGCCGGCAGCGCCGTGGCGACGTTCAACGGCAGCACCACGCTGCCGGCCGGCGTCACCCTGACGACGACCGGCAACACGGTCAAGCTGAACTTCCCGGCGACGTACACCAACGCCCCCGGCAGCGGCGACGACGTCTTCGTGCTGACCTTCTCGGCGACGGTCAACGACATCGCCGCCAACAAGCGGACCAGCCCGACCGTCGACTACACGCTGCCGAACAAGGCGCGCTTCGACTGGACCGACGCCGCCGCGACCGCGACCGGCGTCGACAGCCCGACCGTCAACACGACGATCGTCGAGCCGAACCTCAAGATCGCCAAGAGCCACACGCCGACCGGCACCTTCAAGCCCGGCGACACCGTCCACTACAAGCTGACCGTCAGCAACCCGACGATCGCGCGCGGCACGGTCGGCCACGACCTCCAGATCGTCGACACGATCCCGGTCGGCCTGACCCCGACCGCCGGGACCTACGGCACCGGCGTCTGGGACTCGGGTGCCCGCACGATCACCTGGACCCGCACCTCGCTGGCCCAGAACGCGACGTTCGACCTCACCTACGACGTGACCGTCGACGACCCCGCGGTCGCCGGCGCGACGTTCACCAACAACGTCGCCCTGACCGGCACCAGCCTCGCCGGCGCCGTCACCGGTGAGCGCACGTCGACCTCGCCGATCACCGACGGCTACAAGGACGCCGACACCGACACCGTCAACCTCGCCGGTGCGACGCTGACCAAGTCGGTCTCCCCGACCACCGCGACGATCGGTGACACGGCCACCTACACGGTCGACGTCGTCTTCCCGGCGGGGATCAAGTTCTACGACGCGACGGTGATCGACACCGTCCCCGACGGCGTGCTGGTGAGCACCCTGCCGGTCGGCAACTGCATCAGCGGCTGCACCGGCACCGTCACCGCGCCCGCCCTGCCGATCGTCAACAACGCCAACGGCACCGCGAAGCTCGGCTGGTTCGTCGGCGACCTCGCGTCGCAGGCCACGCCGCGGACCTTCCGGTTCGTCTACACCGGCCGCGTCAAGAAGCAGCTGGTCGGCAGCGTGAACGTCAAGACCGGCGACACGCTGACCAACACCGCGACCGCCTACTACAACAACAGCGAGCTGATCACCGGCACCCCGGCGACGATCCCGGACTCGTCGACCTTCACCGACGAGACCGATCCCGACACGGCGACGGTGACCGTCGCCGAGCCGAAGATCACGCTCGACAAGGACGTCTCCGACGACACCGACGACGACGACCGTCGTTCGACCCAGCCGGGTGACGACTACACCTACACGCTGAAGGTCAAGAACACCGGGACCTCCCCGGCCTACGACGTCGACGTCACCGACGTGCTCGACGAGGACCGCCTGAAGAACGTCGTCCTCGTCGGCGGCAGCAGCTACGCCACCGACTCCGACGGCAGCGACGGGACCCTCGCCTGGACGATCCCCGGTCCGATCGCCCCCGGCGACACGGTCACGCTGACCTACACGGCCGACCTCGCCCCGTCCTCGGCACTGACCAACGGCGACACGGTCGTCAACACGGCGAACGTCCCGAGCTACTGGGGCGTCGTCACCGGCAACCAGGCCAACGGCCGCGAGTACACCGAGAACCCGACCGACACGGTCACCCTCGACGTCGCGCTGCCGGAGCTGACGGTCGTCAAGACGACCGGCGGGACCGGCACCCCGGAGCGGGCCAACGCCCAGGTCGGCGAGGCCTTCCCCTGGAAGATCGTGATCTCGAACAGCTCGAGCGTCGCGACCGCCAAGAAGGTCAACGTCAGCGAGCTGCTGCCGGCCAACTGGACCTACGTCGCGGGCAGCGCCGTCTACTCGCGGGCGTTGCCGTCCGGCACCCCCGACGAGCCGACGGTCACGACCCTCAGCGCCGTCAGCACCCTCAAGTGGCTCGACATCGGTGACCTCTCGCCCGGCGAGTCGGTCACGCTGAACCTGCAGGCCAAGCCGACGGTCGCCGCGCTCACCACGCCCGGCACCGGCGTCACCCACCTCAACCTCAACCACGTCACGATCACCGGCGAGGACGTCACCGGCGCGACCGGCTCCAAGACCGGCCCCTACACCGACGACGACGGCGCCGAGGCGCTGCTCCAGACGCCGGCCCTGACGGTCGCCAAGACCCCGGACAACGGCGCCGTCGTCGCCGGGGCGGGCGCGACCTACAAGGTGGTCATCACCAACAACGGCGACGGCCCCGCCCGTGACGTCGTCGTCACGGACGTGCTCGGCGCCAACCAGACCTACGTGGCGGGCGCGGCCACGGCCGCCCCGGCGACCGGCTTCAGCGAGACCTCGGTCGCCGCGGGTCCGGGCGCCGGACAGACCACGGTCAAGTGGGCGATCACGTCGATCGCGGCCGGCGCCTCGGTCACGATCAGCATGCCGATCACCACCCCGGCCGGTCTCGCCGCCAACACGGCGCTGACCAACAACGCCGCGGTCGTCTCGCGTGAGATCACGACGCCGGTCACCGACCCCGGCTCGCTGACCTCGACGGTCAACTCCGACGTCAAGATCGTCAAGACGGCGACGTCGCCGACCGGCAACGCGACCGCCGGCGGCAACATCGTCTACGAGCTGAAGGCGACCAACGACGGGCCGTCCAACGCGACCGGGGTGACCGTCAGCGACACGCTGCCGACCAACCTCACGTTGGTCTCCGCACCCGGCTGCACGGTCGCCGGCAAGACGCTGACCTGCCTGGTCGGTGCGCTCGCCAACGGCGCCAGCCAGACGTTCACCGTCACGGCGACGGTCGCCAGCAACGAGACGACCGGCGTGACGAACACGGCCACGGTCACCTCGACCACGCCGGACTCGAACACCACCAACAACAGCGACGACGAGACCAAGCCCGTCTCGGCGCTGGCCGACCTGGTGGTCACCAAGACCGCCTCGAAGACGAACCTCCGCCAGGGCGAGCAGTTCACCTACACGGTCAAGGTCAAGAACGAGGGCGTCTCGGACGCCGTCGCCGTGACCCTGCAGGACATCCTCCCGGCCCCCGCCATCACGCTGGTCAGCGCGACGACGGACACCGGCACCTGCACGCCGACGCTCAACACCGTCAACTGCGCGATCGGGCGCCTGGTGCCCAACGCGACCGCCGAGATCACGATCACGGCGACGGCGAACAACGTCGGCACGTCCGACAACACCGCGACGGCCGCCACCACGACCACGGAGTCGTCGACCACCAACAACTCGGGCTCGGCTGAGGTCGAGGTCGCCCCGGTCGCCAACCTCGGGATCGTCAAGACCGCGCCGGCGACGGTCGCGGCCAACGGCAACCTGACCTACACCCTGACCCTGAAGAACGACGGGCCCTCCGCCGCGACCGGCGTCGTGGTCGAGGACAAGCTGCCCGCGGACGTCGAGTTCGTCTCGGCCTCGAACGGCTGCACCGAGGCCACCGGCACCGTCACCTGCAACGTCGGGGCGATGCCCGTCACCAACCCGCCGACCGAGCCCGCCAAGGTCCTGACGATCACCGTCAAGGTCCCGTGGACGTCGGCCGACAAGACGCTCACGAACAAGGCGACGATCGACGGCAACGAGCTGGATCTGACCCCGACCGACGACTCGTCGACGGTCGAGACCGTCGTCGGCCCGGCGGTCAACCTGAAGACGACGAAGACCGCGCCGACCCTCCCGGTCGTCCAGAGCGTCGAGTTCGACTACGTCGTCACCGTCACCAACGACGGCCCGTCGACCGCCGAGGACGTCGTCCTCAAGGACACGATGCCGACCGGCGTCACCGCCCTCCGGGCGACCACCACCGACGGCACCTGCACGCTGACCGGGACCCCGACCGAGGTCAAGTGCGACTTCGGCGACATGCCCAAGAACACGACCAAGACCGTGACGATCACCGCCCGCGGTGACGTTCCCGGCAACCCGCTCAACGTCGCGACGGTCACCAGCACGACGCCGGAGATCGACATCAACGACAACGAGGCCGAGGCCCCGGTCGAGATCACCCCGGCCACCGACCTCGGGGTCGTCAAGACCGCCCCGGCCAAGGTCGCCCCGGACGGGACGATCGGCTACGAGCTGGCGATCGTGAACAACGGCCCCTCCCCCGCCACCGGGGTCAAGGTCGTCGACACGCTGCCGGTCGGCGTGACGTTCACCTCGGCCAGCGCGGGCTGCGTGCTCAACGCGCGGACCGTGACCTGCACCGTCGGCGACCTCGCGGTCGACGAGCGCAAGACGCTGACGATCAACGTCAAGGCGCCGTTCGCGCTCGCCGGTCAGACGCTGACCAACAGCGCCACGATCAGCGGCAACGAGACCGACCTGGTCGCCCCCAACGACAGCTCGCAGGCGACGACGACCGTCGGTCCCGGCGCCGATCTGTCGCTGACCAAGACCGCCAACAGCGCGGTCGCGGACGGCAAGGCGACCTGGACGATCACCGTCCGCAACAGTGGGCCGACGACCGCCACGGGCGTGACCGTGCACGACGTGCTGCCCGCGGGCACGCGCTTCGAGTCGGCGACGCCGAGCCAGGGAACGTGCTCCAACGCCGGCGGTACAGTCGATTGCGTGCTCGGTACCCTCGCCTCCGGCGGTAGCGCGCAGCTCACGATCGTGGCTGGCGTCGACGCAGGCCTGGCCGGTCAGACGCTCCGCAACACCGCCACGGTCGACGGTGAGGAGCCCGATCCGGACCCGACCAACGACAGCGACACCGCCGACATCGTCGTCGCGCCGCCGACGCTGGTTCCCGGTCCGGACCTGCAGACGACCAAGACGGCCAGCACCAGCAAGCCGCAGCTCGGCAAGCGGTTCAGCTACACGGTCGTGGTGCGCAACGCCGGCAAGGGTCGCGCCAACCAGGTCCGCCTGACGGACACGATGGACCGTGACGTCCGGATCGACGCGATCAAGCCGAGCCAGGGTCGCTGCACCAAGTCCGGCAGCACGATCGACTGCGATCTCGGGGCGCTCGAGCCGGGTGCCGCGGTGACGATCAAGGTCGACGTGACGCCGATCCGCAAGGGCGCGCTGCGCAACACGGCCACGGCGGTCGCGGTCGGGCAGAGCGACCCGGTCAGCAGCAACAACGGCGCCGTCGCCGGGGTCCAGGTCTCGGCCCCGCGGACGACCGCCACGGTGACCAAGCGCGCGTCGCAGCGGTCGGTCCTCGGCGGTCGCACCGTCGTGTTCACGATCAAGGTCAAGATGGGCAACAAGCCGGGCGCCAACGTCAAGGTCTGCGACCGGCTCCCGGCCGGCCTGGTGTTCGTCCGTGCCGCGGGCGCCACGTTCCGCAAGGGCGAGGCGTGCTGGACGATCCCCTACCTCGGGGCGAAGGTCAGCAAGACCCTGAAGATCACCACCCGCGCGGAGCGCGGCTACCGGGCCCGCAACGTCAGCAACACCGCTGTCGTCACGGGCGACAACGTCCGCCGCGCGACCGCCAAGGCCCCGCTCCGGATCCGTCCGGCCGTCGCCGGGCGCCCGGGTGGCGTGACGGGCTGATCGGACGGCGTGCAGACCCGTACTCGTGTCTGCCTCGCCGTGCTGACGACCTGCGTGGTCGCGCCCTCGGGCGCGACCGCGCAGGCGGCCAGCGATCCGCTGCGCCCGACGGCGCGGCGGGCCTCGCTGGCCCAGGTGATCTTCCCGACCGTCGTTCGCGACGCGCCGGGTGACGGGACCTCCACCGGGCGCCTCCGAACCGAGGCGCCCTGGGGCGGCGGTCCGGTCCGGCTGCTCGTGCTGCGCTCGACCGTCGTCGACGGCCGTCGCTGGCTCGAGGTCCGTCTGCCGACCCGGCCGAACGACCGTTCCGGCTGGATCGACGCCAACCACACCCGGCTGAGCACGACCGCCTGGCGGATCGTCATCTCGCTCCGCTCGCGGACGCTCGAGGTCCGCCGGGCCGGGAGGCTGGCCCGGCGCTACCGCGCCGTGATCGGCGCCCCGGCCACCCCCACCCCGCGCGGCCTGTTCGCGATCAGCGAGCGGATCCGCCAGCGCTCGGGCAACCTCGGGCCGTGGGCACTCCACCTGACGTCCCACTCCGACGTGCTCGACAACTACGGCGGCGGTCCGGGACGGATCGCGATCCACGGTCGCTCCGGCTCGCTGCTCGGCGATCCGCTCGGCAGCGCCCGCTCGCACGGTTGCGTCCGGATCGACAACGACGCGCTCGCGTGGCTCGAGGTCCGTGCGGTCGAGGGCACCCCGGTCGAGGTGCGCTGAGCGCACCGCAGCCCTCGCGGGTCGTCGATCGGGCGGGTAACCTGGACGCCCGATGAGTGACGGCGATCCGGATCCCCCGCCCGGCCCAACGGCCCCGGTGCTGCGTGCCTCCGACGCCGACCGCGAGCGGACCGCGGACCTGCTCCGCGCCGCCGCCGGCGAAGGCCGGCTGACCTTCGACGAGCTCGACGAGCGGCTGCACGCGGCCTACGCCGCGGTCACCCGCCACGACCTCGAGGGGCTCGTCACCGACGTGGTCGTCCCCGACGGACACCGCGACCATCTGACCGCAGCGGCCGCCCGCAGCGATCGGGTCCCCGTCCGGCGCGGCGAGGGCGGGAGCCGCTGGCTGTTGGCGATCATGAGCGGCCTCGAGCGCTCCGGCCGCTGGCGGATCGACCGGCGCTGCCAGCTGATCAACCTGATGGGCGGCAGCGAGCTGGACCTGCACGACGTCGAGCTGGCCGACGACGAGGTCCGGCTGACCGTCTGGTCGGTGATGGGCGGGGCGGAGATCCGCGTCCCCGACCACATGAACGTGCGGGTCTCGGACCTGGCCCTGATGGGCGGCAACAGCGTCAAGCTCGGCGAGGCCGAGCCCGATCCGGGCGGCCCCGTCCTGCACCTGCGGCTGATCTCGATCATGGGCGGGACAGACGTCCAGCGCGGGCGCAAGCTGACCCGCGAGGAGCGACGGGCGCAACGCCGCGACCGGCGGCAGGAACGCGAGCAGCGCCACCTCGACCGCCATTTCGACCGCCCGCTCGACCCCCACCACGACGACGGCCACGACCGGCACGGTCACTGAGCCGGCACGGGTTCGCGTCCGCCGAGACGACGGACCCGGACCGCTACCGGCGGACCACGATCCTGACCGTGACCCGCCGGTCGCTGGTCTTCCGCTCGGTGGTCGGCGACGGTCGGTCGTGCGCGACCACCGCGAGCCGGGCCGGACGCTCCCGCACCCCCGCGAGCAGCAGCCGCTCGACCGCACGGGTCCGGGCGCGCGCCAGCCGCCGGTCCGCGGGCGGCGAGCGCCGCCGGTCGCCGTAGCCGTCGATCGCCAGCAGCCGCGCGCCGTCGACCCGCCCCCGCACCCGCCGCAGCCGGGCCTGATCGCGCACGCTCAGTCGCGCGCAACCGGCGCAGAAGCGCAGCTCCATCCGGATCGTCGCCATCCGGACCGGTGCCTTCGGCCCGCTCGGTGGGGCGGGCAGCAGCGGGGCCGGCGCCGGCGCCCGCTCCGGCGGACCGGGGGCTGGCGGAGGCATCGGGGTCGTCGGCGTCGGCGGGTCGCTGCCCTCCGGATCGGTCCCCGGTCCGGGCGGCTCCGGTGCCGGCGCGACCGTCCACGTCCACCCCGCCACCGACGAGACGATCCCGTCGTCGGCCTGCTGGCGGACCTCGAAGCGGTGCTCGCCGACGCGCAGCCCCGTCAGCTCCTTCGGCGACGTGCAGTCCGCGAAGGCGCCGTCGTCGAGCCGGCAGGCGAAGCGCGCTCCGGCCTCGCCGGTGAAGACGAACCGGGCCGCGGCCTCCTCGGTCGCAGCGTCCGGGGCCGCCGTGATCGCCGGCGCCCCCAGCGCCGTCCGGACGACCGCGGTCGCCGCCGAGCGACCGGCCGTCGAGCCCGCGTCGTTGCTCGCGGTCTCGACGAACCGGAGGCGGTGGCCGACGTCGGCCGCGGTCGCGGTGTAGCGGGAGCCGGTCGCCTCGCCGATCGTCGCGCAGCCGTCGCCGTGCTCGTCGCAGCGCAGCCACGAGGACGCGAGCGCGCCCGGGTCGAGGCCCCACGTGCCAGCAGCGGCCGTCAGCTCCCCACCCGAGCGGGCGACGCCGCCGACGGTCGGCGGCGTGACGACCACCGGCGGGTTGCCCGGCAGGTCGACGGCGGCGCCGGGCAGTCGCAACCCGATCGCGACGGGGTCGCTCAGCGCGACCGTGAACCGGCGGTCGGCGGTCGCCGTCGGGTCACGCCGCAGCGGGACGGCGATCGTCCGCTCCGTCCGCCCGGCGGCGAAGTACAGCTCGCCGCTGGTCGCGGTGAAGTCGCGGCCCTCGGTCGCCGTGCCCGCGACGGTCGCGAAGCCGACGAGCGCCGGGCCGGCGCCGGACTGGCGGCGGACCGTGATCGTCGCGCTGCTCGCCGCGACGTCGACCGCGCTGGTGAAGACCCGCCAGTCGCCGTTGCTCCCGCCGTCGTCCCAGCAGCGGATGTAGCTGTCGCCGTCGTGCGGGACCGGGTCGAACGGTCCGCCCATGCAGAGCCGGTTCCCGTCCGGCGGCGCGCCGTCGGAGTAGGGCGGCCCGTCCGGGTACACCGGATCGGGGCCCGGCAGGACGGTCCAGTCGTAGCTGGCGACCGGCGAGAGCAGACCGTCGTCGCCGCGCTGGCGGACGTCGAAGTGGTGGCCGATCGAGCGCAGCCCGCTGAACCTCGTCGGGCTGGTGCAGGTCGCGAAGACCTGGTCGTCGATCCGGCACTCGAAGCTCGCGCCCGACTCGCCGGTGAAGCCGAAGTCCGCCGTACGCGTGGCGGTCACGCTCGGCGGGGTGACGGTGATCGCCGGGGCGGCCAGCGTGGCGCGGACGACCGCGGTCGGGGTCGAGGCGGCCGTGGTCGGCCCGGCAGCGTTGGTCGCGGTGACCGCGAAGCGGAGCCGGTGGCCGACGTCGGCGGCGGTCGGGACGTAGCTCGCGTCGGCCGCGCCGTCGATCGTCGCGCAGCCGTCGCCGTCGGCGTCGCAGCGCTGCCACCCGCGCCTGAACGCGTCCGGGGCGCCGGTCCAGCTGCCGTCGCCGCCGGTCAGCGTCTCGCCGACCCGCGCCCGGCCCGTCTGCGTCGGCGCCGTGCTGGCCGCGGGCAGGTTGCTCGGGATCGTGACCGTCGCGTCCGTGAGCTGCAGGCCGAGGCCCGCGCCGTCGGAGAGCACGACCCGGAACCGGCGGCCGTCGGCGACCGCCGGGTCGCGCACGATCGGGACGCTGATCGTGCGCGTGGTCTGCCCGACGGTGAAGTAGAGGTCGCCGTGGGTCTCCCCGTAGTCGCGGCCCGCGATCGCCGTGTCGGGCGCGGTCGCGAAGCCGACCAGCGCCGGGGACGCACCGTCGGGCCGGGTGATCGTGATCGTCGCCGCGGTCGCGCCGACGGTCACGGCCGGGGTGATTCGCCGCCAGGGCAGCTCGGCGGCGGTCAGGCAGCGGACGTAGCGGTCGCGCTTCGTGACGATGATGTCGAAGAGGCCGCCGTCGCAGGCCAGATCGCCGTCGAGGCGGACACCGCTCCCGTAGGGCGGTCCGGGACGACCGGGGTCGGTCGCCGCGACGACCGTCCACTCGCGGACGGCCGGATCCGAATCGACGTCGTCGGCGCTCCGCTGGAAGACCTCGAAGCGGTGGCGGCCGAGGCTCAGCCCCGAGGACCAGGCCGTCGGACCGCAGGGGGCCGCGTCCTCCAGGTCGATCCGGCACCAGAGGCTCGTCCCCTGCTCGCCGCGGACCGCGAAGCGCACCGAGGTCGACGCCGTGGTCGAGGCGTCGTCCGGCCCCTCGACGATCGTCGGTGGGCCGAGCGCCAGCGCCGACGTCGGTAGCGCGAAGCCGAGGGCGAGGCAGGCGGCGACCAACAGGCGCAGGGTCCGGGCGGTTCGGCGGCGGGACGTCCGCGGGCAGGGAGAGGGCATGCTCCCGACAGGCTGTCAGGACAGACGTTCGATTCCGATCGCGGATCGCGTGGCTCTCCCGTACGCTCGTTCGGGGATTCCGTGAATCAGTACCCGCCTCAACCCGGCCCGATCCGCTCGGAAGCCGCGCAAACCGTGCATGCGCTGGCGCACGGTGCGGGGACGGCGCGGGCCCTCGCCCGCCGGCTCGACGAGTTCACGAGCCGCCAGCTCGTCGCGGTCGCGCTCGAGCTGCCCGAGTGGACGATCGAGCGCCCCGACCTCGAGGACCGTCAGCGGGCGATCGCCTACGGCAGCCTCCGCGACCAGCTCGAGACGCTTCGCACGGCGGCCCCGCTGCCGACGATCTGCCCGGTCTGGGACCTCGACCTGGCCAACCTCGCGGCAACCGTCGGGGCCCCACTCGCCCCGCTGCTGGCCACCTACCGGCTCGGAGCCGCGATGCTGCTGGACGCCTGGATCGAGGAGGTCGAGATGCTCGGCCTCCCGGCCCGCGAGCGGTTGGCCCTGGTCCGGGCCGGATCGGCCTTCTTCTCGGCCTACGCCGGCCGGCTCTCGGACCTGATCGGCGCCGCCCACACCCAGGAGCGCGACCGCGCGCTCCGGGGCAGCGCCCAGCGCCGGGTCCAGTTCGTCAACGCCCTGCTGGGAGGGGCGACCGTCAGCTCCGACCAGCTCGATCACGAGCTCAGCGGCCATCACGTCGCGGTGATCGCCTGGGGCTCCGCCGCCGGCGACGCGATCACCGGACTCGCCCAGCAGCTCGACCGTCGCCTGCTGCTGCTCCCGCAGGTCGAGGAGACGTGGTGGGCGTGGCTGAGCGGCGACCGACCGCTCGACCCGCCGCGGGCCGCCGGCCTCGCACGCTGGAGCCCGCCCGCGGGGGTGCGCGCTGCCGTCAGCGGCTCGCATCCCGGGATCGAGGGCTTCCGCCGCGCGCACGAGGACGCCCGCCTCGCCCACCGCGCCGCCCGCCGCCGGAGCGAGCCGGTCACGACCTACGCGTCGATCGCGCTCGAGGCCCTTGCCGGGGCCGACGAGGCCGCGGCCCGGCGCTTCGTCGACGCCGAGCTGGCCGGCCTCAACGGCAGCGATCGTCGGTCGACCGCGCTGCGGGGCACGCTCGAGGCGTACTTCGCCGCCGGCCACAACGCCGCCGCGACCGCGCGCACGCTCGGCGTCCACGAGCAGACGGTCGTCAACCGCCTGCGGACGGTCGAGGAGACGATCGGAACGGCCGTGACCCGACGGCGCGCCGAGCTGGAGACGGCCCTCCGGCTGCGGGCCCGGCTCGCGGGCTGAACGCGGCCGGGCGACTCGGACCCGGCCGTCCCCGTGCGCCCGCGGCTGGCCGCCCAACCCGCTCAGCGCGACGAGTAGAGCAGCGCCGCCACCGAGGTCGCGAGGTTGAGGCTGGAGACGCCCGCCCGCATCGGGATCCGGACCCGTCGCTCGGCGCGGGCCAGCAGCTCGTCCGAGAGCCCGTGGCGCTCGGTCCCGAAGGCCAGCACCGCCCGCTCGGGCAACCGCTCGTCACCCAGCTCCTCGCCCTCCGGATCGACCGCGATCAGCGCCCGGCCGCCCGCGGCCAGCCGCTCCAGCGCGGGCTCTTCCACCCGCGCGACCGGCAGCGCGAACTGGAGTCCCGCCGCGCCCCGGACGGCGTCCGGATGCCACGGATCGGTCTCCCCCGTGCTCAGCACCGCCGCCGCCCCGGCCGCCGCGGCGACCCGCACGCAGGCCCCGAGGTTGCCGAGGTTGCGGGGGTCCTCGAGCAGGACGATCGGCGCCGGCGCCGGATCGTCCAGGACCGCCGCGACGTCGACGGCAGGGCGCCGCGCCAGCGCCATCACACCGGTCCGCGGAGCCCGCGGACCGAGGTCCGCCAGCACGTCCGACTCGATCTCGGTCGCCAGTGGGCGGATCGCCCCGTCGAGGTCGAGCGCCAGCGACCGCACCAGTGCGTCCAGCTCGTCGAGGTCGGTGGCGACGACGTCGAGCAGCTCGGCCCCGAACCGCAGCCCGTGCTTGAGCGCGTGGAAGCCCTCCAGGATCGCGACGGTCGGATCCCGGCGCGCGCGACGGAAGCGTTGGACGAGGTCGTCGGTCATCGGCCCCCATCGTCGCCGATCGCGCGTGCGAACGGTTCGACCCGCTCCCCCGACGGCGCGATACTGGAGCGCGATGGCCCGCCGCAACGGCTCCGACGCCGACCGCACCGCCTGGGCCCGCAACCTCGCGTCGCCGGTCCGGGCGTTCCTCCGGGCCGAGACCGGCGGCGCGGTCGTGCTGGTCGCCGCGGCGGTGCTCGCGCTGGTCTGGGCGAACTCGCCGTGGCCGAGCTCCTACGAGGCGTTCTGGCGGACCGAGATCGCGATCAGCGTCGGCGACCACGTGCTCTCCAACGACGCCCGCGGCTGGGTCAACCAGGGCCTGATGGCGATCTTCTTCCTCGTCGTCGGGCTCGAGGCCAAGCGCGAGCTCGACCAGGGCGAGCTGCGCGAGCGGACGCGGCTGGCGATCCCGGTCCTCGCCGCGCTCGGCGGGATGTCGCTGGCGGTGGCGATCTACCTCGCGTTCAACGCCGGCGGCGCCGGTGCCGCCGGGTGGGGCGCGGCGATGTCGACCGACACCGCGCTCGCGCTCGGAGCGCTGGCGATCGTGACCCCCAGCGGCGCCGTCCGGGTCCGGGTCTTCCTGCTGACGCTGGTCGTGGTCGACGACCTCGTCGCGCTGCTGGTGATCGCGCTGGCCTACTCGTCCGGGGTCTCGGTGGTGGCGCTCCTGATCGCGCTGGTCCTGTTCGTGGTCCTGATCTCGCTGCGCTACGTGACCCGCTGGCGGACGCCGGCCGCGATCGTGGTCGGCGTCGGCATCTGGCTGGCGATGTTCGAGTCCGGCGTCGACCCGGTGATCGCCGGCCTCGCGATCGGGCTCGTCACCAGCGCCTACCCGCCCGCGCGCGGCGACCTCGAACGGGCGACCGAGCTGGCCCGCTCGTTCCGGGAGCAGCCGACGCCGGAGCTGGCCTACACCGCGCAGCGCAGCCTCGCGGCGGCGATCTCACCGAACGAGCGGCTGCAGTTCCTGCTCCACCCGTGGACGACCTACGTGATCGTGCCGCTGTTCGCGCTCGCCAACGCGGGAATCCCGATCGACGGAACAGTCCTGCGCGAGGCCGCCAGCTCGCCGGTCACGATCGGGATCCTCCTCGCCTTCGTGGTCGGCAAGCCGGTCGGGATCCTGCTGGCGTCGTGGCTGGGCACGCGGCGGATGCTCGGCGGCTCGCGCCCGGCGATCACCTGGCCGGTCCTGGCCGGGGCGGGGGCCGCGGCCGGGATGGGCTTCACGGTCTCGCTGCTGATCGCGAGCCTCGCCTTCAGCGGCCCGCTGCTGGACGAGGCCAAGCTCGGGATCCTCGCCGCCGCGCTGATCTCGCCGCTCGTCGCCTGGACGGTCTTCCGGATCACCCGGATGCTCCCGCAGGACCTCCGCTCGCGCCAGCTCGGGCGGGTCGCCGAGCAGCTGATCGACCTCTCCGCCGACGTCGATCCCACCCGCGACCACGTCCGCGGCAACCCCGACTCGACCGTCACCCTGGTCGAGTACGCCGACTTCGAGTGCCCCTACTGCGGCCAGGCCGAGCCGACGATCCGCGAGCTGCTCGACCGCTGCCGCGGCGACGGCCTCCGCTACGTCTTCCGGCACCTGCCGCTGAGCGACGTCCACCCCCGCGCGCAGCTGGCCGCCGAGGCCGCGGAGGCGGCCGCCGAGCAGGGCCGGTTCTGGGAGATGCACGACCTGCTGTTCGCCCACCAGGACGAGCTGACCCCGCGCGACCTGCTCAGCTACGCGGAGGCGCTCGGCCTCGACGTCGAGCGCTTCGAGCAGCGGCTGCGCCACCGCCACTTCACCGCCCGGGTCGGCGAGGACGTCGCCAGCGCCGACGCCAGCGGCGTCTCGGGCACCCCCTCGTTCTTCGTCAACGGCCGCCGCCACCACGGGGTCTACGACGTCGAGTCATTGGCCGCCGCCGTCGAACGGGCCCGGCGGCAGGTCGCGATCCGACGTCGCGGCGACGTCGCGGCCACGGGAGCCAGCACGCCGAGCGACGGCGACGGTCACCCCGACGCCCGCTGACGGCCACGGTCCGCCGGGTGGCCGCCGACCGAGCGCCGCGCCACCCCGGTCGGGCCCGATCTGGCAGGCTGCCGGGCCACGCCATGCCCGCCACCGACGCCCTCGACGACGCCGTCGACATCACGATCTCGGACGGCTTCGAGGCCTGGCTGGCCGAGCAGGGCACGAGCCTCGTCTTCGCGACCCCGCCCGCCAAGCTCTTCATGGTCGGCCTCGACGACGAGGGCCAGGTCTCCGTCTTCGAGCGCACCTTCAACAAGTGCATGGGCCTCGCCCACGTCGACACCCGCACGCTCTACGTCGCGACCCGGTACCACCTCTGGCGGCTCGAGGACGACCTCGCGCCCGGCGAGCGGACCGCCGACGGCTACGACCGCCGGTTCGTCCCCCGCCACTGCTCGGCGACCGGGTACCTGAACACGCACGACCTCGGGGTCGAGGAGGACGGACGGGTCCTGCTCGTCAACACCCGCTTCGGTTGCCTCGCCGAGCCCCGTGACGACGCCAGCTTCTCGCCGGTCTGGTGGCCGCACTTCCTGCCGGGCCCGTTCCCCAACGACCGCTGCCACCTCAACGGACTGGCGATCCGCGACGGCCGTGCCCGCTACGTGACGGCGGTCGGCCCGTCGGCCGAGGTCGACGGCTGGCGCGCGCACCGCCGCAGCGGCGGGGTCGTGCTCGACGTCCCGAGCAACGAGATCATCGCGACCGGGCTCTCGATGCCGCACTCGCCGCGCTGGTACCGCGACCGGCTCTGGATCGCCAACGCCGGGACCGGCGAGCTGGGCACGATCGACCTCGACAGCGGCGCCTTCGAGCCGGTCGCCTTTGCCCCCGGCTTCGTGCGCGGGCTCTGTTTCGTCGGCGACTACGCGGTCGTCGGCACCTCGCGGCCCCGCTACGGCGACCTCTACTCGGGGCTCGAGCTCGACGACCGGCTCGAGGCGGCCGATGAGGAGGCGTGCCTCGGCCTCTTCGTGATCGACATCCGCAGCGGCGAGACCGTCGCCTGGATGACGATCGACGGCCCCGTCCGCGAGCTGTTCGAGGTGATCGCGCTCCCCGGGGTGCGGCGTCCGCAGGCGATCGGCCTGCTCGGCAACGACATCGCCGAGACGATCCGCTTCGACGCGATGCCGGGAGTCCTGTGAGCACCGGAACCGACAGCGTGCTGACCCACGGCGCGCGCCCGCACGGCCTCTACGAGGTCTCCGCGATCAACCTCGTGGCCAGCGACGGGTTCGGCGCCTGGCTCGCCGAGCAGCACGTCGCGCTCGCGCTCACGACCGGCAACCGGCTGATGTTCGTGGGCCGCGGCCCCGACGGCGCGGTCCGGTTCTCCGAGCACCGCTTCGACGCCGTCGCCGGGATCGCCGCCGCCGGCCGGACCCTCCAGCTGGCGTCCAACTGGCAGCTGTGGCGACTCGACGACGCGCTCGCCGACCAGCCCGACGGCGACGGCGGCGACGGCCACGACCGCCTGTTCCTGCCGCAGTCGGCCCACACGACCGGGTTCCTCGGCAGCTACGACGTCGCGATCGGCAGCGGCGGCCGGCCGTTGTTCACCAGCGCCGTCTGCAACTGCGTCGGCACGCTGTCGCCGCGGCTCAGCTTCACGGCGGTCTGGCGTCCGCCGTTCGTGTCCGCGCTCGGCGGCGGCGACCGCTGCCACCTGACCGGCTTGGCGCTCGAGGACGGCGAGCTGGCGTACGTGACCAGCGCGGCGACGACCGACGTCCCCGACGGCTGGCGCAGCGCCCCGCACGACGCCGGCGTCGTCGTCGACGCCCGCTCGGGCGAGATCGTGGCCGCCGGCCTCTCGCTGCCCCACTCCCCGCGAATCTGGCGCGACCGGCTGCTGGTCGCGGCCGGCGGCACCGGCGAGCTGCTCGCGATCGACCCGTCCGACGGCTCCCGCGAGGTCGTGGCCCAGGTCCCCGGCCTCGCCCGCGGTCTCGCGCTCGTCGGCGACCACGCGGTGCTCGGCTGCTCGCAGCTGCCGGGGGAGTCGTTCTACGCGGGTACCCCGATCGGCGAGCGCGCCGGGCTCCGCCACGGGGTCGTGGTGGTCGACCTCGTCCGCGGCACGATCGTCGAGGAGCTCCAGCTGCTGGGGGCGTCGGGCGAGGTGATCGCGCTCGACGTCCTGGCCGACACGGTCCTGCCGGGCCTCGGCGCGGCGCCGGGCGGGCTGACCGAGCAGCTCTCGATCGTCTGATCGTCCACTCCGCAACGATTTCCTAGGCGCGCCCGCGAGCGGCGCATAGGGTCCCTGGTTCGCACGGGCTCCCCCGTGCCGATCACATCCACGAACGGAGCCCCGTGCAGCGCCCATCGCGCGCCTCGGCAGGATCCCCTGCCCCCAGCCCAACCAACCGCCGGCGCGCCGCCGCTGCGGTGACCGCCGCCGTCGCCCTGCCGCTCGTCGCGACCGCGCCGGCGCTCGCCGACGCCCCGGCCGGCAAGCTCGTTCCCAGCTCCCAGGTCCGTGGCGACGGCTTCCGGGCTGCCCCGACCACGTCCGAGCCGGGTCCGGTTCGCAAGCGCGCGGGCAAGAAGGTCAGCCCCCGCGGCGACGGGTTCGGCGCCGGCCGCAGCATGCTCCGGGGGACCGGCGACAGCCCGCTGATCGGCGGCGGCGTCCAGTTCTTCGTCAACACCGGCATCACCTTCAGCACCACCAGCAGCGCGAGCGGCGCCCAGTCCGAGGCGAGCATGACCGCCCCGCGCAACGACGTCAGCACCGCCAGCGGCGGGGTCACGGCGTCGACCCTCAACGACGCCTTCGACGGCTACGGCGCCCTCGCCGTCCACGTCGGCCCTGGCGCACCGTCCGGGCCGCCCCAGACCGGCGACCCGAACTTCACCTTCTACAACAAGAACGGGGCCCCGCTGCCCGCGACCTGCGACGGTCGCGAGGTCCGGCTGCCGGTCCAGACGATCGGCGACCTCCAGCTCTCGCGCCGCGTCTACGTGCCGACCGACGCGCCGATCGAGCGGACGCTGAACGTCATCGAGAACACCGGCTCGTCGCCACTGACGGTCACGCTCTACGTGGCCAACAACCTCGGCTCGGACAGCAACACCCGGGTCACCGGCAGCGCGAGCGGTGACACGGCCGGTGGGACCGATGACCACTGGATCACCAGCTTCCAGAACTTCTCCGGAACGACCAGCAGCGACCCGCGGCTCGGCCACGTCCTGCGCGGGAGCTCCCTCACGGACGCACCGCTGCGCGAGCTCCACTTCGTCGACGGCGACGACAACCCGTACTGGAGCTACGAGTTGACCCTCGCCCCGGGCGAGACCAAGATCATCGCCAACTTCGGCGTGGTCGAGGCGAACAAGGCGCTCGCCCGCTCGCGCTCGGTCGAGCTCGCGGCGCGCCCGCTGACCGACTGCATGACCGATGCCGAGCTGCGCCAGCTCGCCAACTTCGACGTCGCCGAGCCGGTCCTCACGTTGCCCGGCGACCAGACGCTCGAGGCGACCGGCCCCGACGGCGCGATCGGCGCGTTCACGGCGACGGCCGAGTCCCCCGGCCGCGGTCCGGTCGCGACCTCGTGCCTGCCCGCCAGCGGCAGCCGCTTCCCGATCGGCACGACCACCGTCACCTGCACCGCGACCAGCGCCGGCGGCCGCACGGCGACCGGCCGCTTCGACGTCGTCGTCGCCGTCACCAGCCCGCCGGCCTTCGCGCCCCTGCTGACCGCTCCGCCGATCGCGGTCGCCGCGGCCGGTGCCACCACCGCCCGGGTCAACTACGTCGTGCCGACCGCCGCCGACGTCACCGGGGCCCCGATCCCGGTCGTCTGCACCCCGCCCTCCGGGTCCGCGTTCCCGGTCGGCACCACCACCGTCGTCTGCGTCGCGACCGACGCACGCGGCAAGCAGTCGCGGACCAGCTTCCCGGTCGTCGTGACCGCCGGCGAGACGATCGCCAAGCTGTCACCGAAGCCGAACCGCTGCCTCAGCCGGCGCTCGTTCACGATCCGGCCGTCGGTTCGGATCAAGCTGTCACCGCGCACGCGGATCGTCCGCGCGAAGGCGACGCTCCGCGGCAAGGCCCTGAAGGTCCGCATCCGCAAGGGCCAGCACGTCGCGCAGGTCGATCTGCGCGGACGCCCGACCGGCACGCTGCGGGTCCGGATCGAGCTGCAGCTGGCCGACGGGCGGGTGCTGCGCGACGTTCGCGTCTACCACACCTGCATGCGGCCCTCCGCCTCGACCCGGAGCTCCGGCTAGCGCACGTATTCCGGCGTCCCGGCCGTCGGGACGGGACGTCGGGACGGGACGGCGTCCGCCCGGCGGCGGACGCCACGCCGGAGACGGTGGCGCCCTGCCACCGCCGGCCACAGGCGGACTCGCGTCAGGCGACCGGACCGGCGACGTCGTCCAGCAACGACCGCAGCGCTTCGAGCACCAGGTCCCCCGGGGCCGACGCGGTCCCGTCGACCCGCAGCGCCTCTCCGGCCTCCGGAGCCTCATACGGCTCGTCCCAGCCGGTCAGGCCCCGCAACTCGCCCGCCGCGGCCCGTGCGTAGAGCCCCTTGGGGTCCCGCGCACGGCAGGTCGCCAGCGGCGTGTCGACGTGCACCTCCAACCACGGCACGGCGGCAGCCCGGACGGTCTCCCGGGCCGCGGCTCGGTCCGCCCGGACAGGCGAGACCATGCTGACCACCGCGGTCGTGCCCTGCACGGCGATCAGCGCGGCGACCGCCGCCGCCCGCCGGGCGGCCTCGGCCCGATCGGCGGCCGAGAAGCCGAGGTCACGGTTGACCCCCGACCGCAGCTCGTCACCGTCGAGCACCACCACCGACGCGCCGTCCTCCCGGAGCCCGGTGCAGAGCCAGTCGGCGAGGGTCGTCTTGCCCGCTGCCGGGACCCCGGTGATCCAGATCACTGCGGCGTTCACGCGGCCAGGATCCCAGGTTGCCCCGGGCCGTTGCCGACCGCTCCCCTCAACGGAGGTTGCCGACGATGCTGCCGCGGCTCTCCTGCATCCTCTTGATGAAGCTCGCCATCACGTCGAACGCCTCGTTGCGCTTGTTCGTGAGCGACTGGAGGCGGAGCATGTCGAGCTGCTGGCTGTAGCCGAACGCGTCGATCTGGCCCTTCAGCTTCGTGATCCCGGCCGCGATCTGCGCCCGGCTCCAGGCCCCCGTCTCCCCGTCCAGGCCAAGCTCGATCCCGGCGGCCAGCACGACGGCGTCGAGCCGCGTCCGCACCGCGGCCAGCTCCGCGGCGGACCAGACCGTCTCGAGCCGGCTCGCGGCGTTCGCGGCCGCCGGGAAGCGGGCCTCGAGCGCGGCGAGCTCAGCCAGGACCTGATTCAGCCGAGCGATCTGCTCGTTCCGCTGCTGGACTTGCTGGATCTGCTGCGCGACCTGCTGGTCGAGCAGCTTCGTCCGCTCCTGCTGGACCAGCAACAGGGCGGTCTCGAGGTCCATCGAGCCGATCAGGGCGCCCCCGGCTCCGCCGGCGCCGAAGGCCTCAGGAGCGGCACCGGTCACCGTGCGCGGCGTGGCTCGCCGGGCTCGCGCGCGACGGACCTGGGCGTTCGTCGCCTGCTCGACCGGCGTCAACACGCGGCCGCGAACCAGCCGCAGGGCGTCGTAGACGCCATAGAGGCTGTCGCCGTTGGCGACGATCTTCCAGTTGCCGGAGAGGCCCCGCTGGATCGCCCCGTCGAAGACCGCCGTCCGCACGCTCTCGCGCGTGACCGCCCCGGTCCTGCCCGCGCGGTCGACCGCGTCGAGCAGGGCGGTCATCCCGTTGTGCGCGAAGACCGAGAACACGTCCGGCCGCGGGCCGAGCCCGCGTCCGCGGCGCTGGCGCGGGTCGACGTGCGCCGCCGGCGAGGTCAGCCGGACCATCGTCTGGGCGGCGCCGAGCCCCTGCGCGAACCCGTCGTGGGCGAGCGCATCGCCCCCGAACAGCAGCAGCTCCGGCGACGCCGCGTGCAGCGCGCGCAGGACCTTCGCCGCGTCGCTCGACGGGGCCCCGCCGTAGACGACCGCCTGCGGACGCCGGGAGACCACGCGCCGGACCAGCGCCGCGGTCCCGCGGCCGTCGGGATCGGCCACGTGGCGGCCGAGGACCTCGACGCCGCGGTGCGCGGCGCGGTCGGCGAAGGCCGCGGTGAGCCCGTTGCCGTAGAGGCTGCCGTCGTCGACGATCACCACGCGCCGGGCGCCGGAGCGCCGGACGTAGGAGACGAGCGCGGTCGCCTGGCGCGCGTCGCTCGGGAACGGCCGGAAGAACGTCTGGACGCCGGTCGGCTGGTAGCGCGCCGCGGTCGACGCCGCGGTCAGGTCGACGGCCGTGCTGACCGGCGAGAGGTGCACCAGCCCCGCGCGGTTGGCGATCGGCATCGCGAGCGCCGTCGCCTCCGAGTTGCCCTCGCCGACGTAGGCGATCGCGGACGGGTCCGCGGCGGCGCGGCGCGCGTTCGCGACGACCCGCTTCGGCGTCCAGCGTGGCCCCCGGGCGTCGTCCATCCACACCAGGCGGATCCGGCGGCCCCCGGCGGTCGCGCCGTGGTCCGCCAGCGCCGACCGCAGCCCGCGGGCGATCAGCGCCGCCGACGGAGCGCCCTTCCCCTGCCGCGGCAGGCTGACGTAGACGCGGGCGACGCCCTTCGCCGGGCTGGCCGCTGGCGACCCCTTCGCGGGCGTCGCAGCCCCCGCGACACCGGCGCCGATCGTGGCGGAGACCCCGATCGCGGTGGCCACCAACGTCACGCCACGAGCTACTCGCATCAGCGCAGGCTTACAGGTCGCCGCCGCTTCCGCCCGACACCTATCGTCGGCGTCCGACGTTCGTCCGTCGACGCTGTTCGCCCGGCCCGGAACGCAAGAAGACCCTCCGTGAGGAGGGCCTTCGTGCTGCTGCTTGCGAGGTAGCGGGGACAGGATTCGAACCTGCGACCTTCGGATTATGAGCCCGACGAGCTACCTGACTGCTCCACCCCGCGGCGTTTGGACATGGGAGTATAGCGCTTTTCCGGGGCCGTGCGGCGCGCCTTCGGTGATCTTTATGGCGATCGCGATGGCGCCGTCGACGGCGATGGCGACACGCGGAGCGCAGGGGTCGTGGTGGCGGCCTTCGCCAACTCGGGACAGCTCCCGGCGCCGAGGCGTCGGCCCCGCGCGTCGAAGATCAGGACGCTCGCCTCGTCCCCGCCCTGGAAGCGCACGGCGGCGACCGAAGGCGTCGACTCGACCCGGGGTCCGACCGGCAGACCGGCGGCCAACGTGGCACGCCCGACCGTGCAGGCGATCTGGCGGACCGCGAGCGACGAGAGCCGCCCCGGGCGGCCCGGCAGTCGAACGCGTGCCACCCCCGAGCTGGCCCGGTCGACGCCGACCCGCCCGGTCCCCAGCTCCGGCAGCCGGGTCGTCAGACGGTGCGCCCGTTCGGCCGCCGTCGGCCCGGCCAGCAGCGTCCGAACGGCCCGCGCAGCGCTGACGTCCCGCCCCGGGCGCACCACCAGCCGGACCCGCCCCGCGGACACGAGGTAGATGCCCTGCCCGCTACGCCGGGCGATCCCCCGCGGTGCCTCGCCGATGGCCATGACCTCGGTCGGTGCGACCCCCGGTCCCGCCCCCAGGACCACCAGGACACCGACGACCAGGACCACGACCACCATCAGCGCCACCGGGGCAACGGACCTCATGCCTCGCCCTCCGATCCGCCCCGCGGCAGCAGCACGCGGAAGATCGCCCCGCCCCCGGCCGGCGATCGAACCTCGACCGTGCCACCGTGCAGGCGCGCGTTCTCGGTCGCGATCGCCAACCCAAGTCCGCTGCCGCCGCTCGCCCGGCCACGCGACGGATCGCCCCGGGTGAACCGCTCGAAGACCCGGTCCAGTTCCGCCGAGGGGATCCCGTCCCCGGCGTCGCTGACGGTCACCACGATCTCCGTGCCCGCGTCCCGCAACCGCACCCGAACGGGCGGTCGCCCATGCTGGAGCGCGTTGCCGACCAGGTTCGCCACGACCACGTCGAGCCGGCGGGGGTCGAGCAGCACGTGAAGCTCGTCCGGAAGGTCCAGCTCGACCACCTCCTGCCAGCCCCGGGCCCGCAGCGTCCGTTCGATCGCGCTGCCGACGTCGACGCGCTCCCTCCGCAGCACCGCCGCCCCCGCGTCGAAGCGAGAGATCTCGATCAGGTCGTTGACGAGCGCCGCCAGCCGCGTGGTCTCGGCGCCGAGCAGCCGGGCCGCCGCCGCGCTGTCGTCGCCGTCGAGCGAGTCGACCGCCGCCAGCATCGCGCTCATCGGGGTCCGCAGCTCGTGCGACACATCGGCGACGAACCGACGCGCCGACGCCTCGAGACGTTGGAGCTCGCCGACGTTCGCCTCCAGCGCCGCGGCCATCGTGTTGAACGTCCGTGACAGCTCGGCCAACTCGTCGCCGCCGGTGACCTCCAGTCGCGCGTCGAGTCGACCGTCGGCGATCCGGCGGACCGCCGCGCCCAGCCGCCGGATCGGGCCGAGCACACCCCGCGCCGCGATCAGCGCGAGCACCGCCGCCAGCACGGCGACGATCGCGATCCCCCCGGCGAGCGAGCGAGCCAAGGCCCGAGCGTCGTCCGCTTCGGGCTGCAACGAGACGACCGCGAAGACCTGCACCCCCGAGGGCCTGCCGGCGCCCTCCGCGAAGCGGACCGGCATCCCGACGACCAGGAACGGGACCCCGTCCGCGCCGGCGACCCGCCGCACGACGACCGAGCCGCCGCCCGCAGAGACCGCCCGCCGCACGTCCGCCGGTACCGGCTCGGACGCCCTCGAGACGCGCCGCACGACCTCCTCCTCACCGTGGACGACGGTCACCGAGGCCGCCCGGACAGCCGGGGTCACGTCCTGTGCGAACCGCTCCAGCGCCGCCCGCGACGGCGGGTAGGCCAGCGAGGGGGAGTAGACGCGAACCCGCTCGCGGACGTCGCGGACGACCGCGTCCTGGGTCCGCGAGAGCATGAAGTCGCTCGCCGACCGGTAGGCGACGACCGCCGTCGCCAGCGCGCTGCCGACGGCCACGATCGCGAAGACCACGACGAGCCGGACCCGCAGGCTGCGCAGCGCACCCGACCGACCACCGGTCACAGAGGCCCGAAGCGATAGCCGAAGCCGCGCACCGTCTGGACGTACCGCGGAGCGGCCGGATCGTCTTCGACCTTGGCCCGCAGCCGCCGCACGCAGGCGTCCACGAGCCGCGAGTCGCCGAGGTAGTCATGTCCCCAGACGGCCTCCAGCAGCTGCTGCCGGCTGAGCACCTGCCCAACCGTCTGCGACAGCTCCAGCAGCAGCCGCAGCTCCGTCGGGGTCAGGGCGACCGGGGCGCCACTCCGCTCGACGGTCAGCGTCCGGCGGTCGATGACCAGCTCCCCGAGGACGATCGGGTCCTCCGCTCCGCCCGCCTCGTCGGTCGCGGTCCCCCGCCGCAGGACCGCCCGGATCCGTGCCTCCAACACCTGGGGGTGGACCGGCTTGACGATGTAGTCGTCTGCCCCGGCGTCGAGGCCGGTGACGATGTCGAGATCGCCGTCGCGCGCGGTCAGCATCACGACCGGGACAGCACTGGCGGCACGGATCCGGCCGCAGACATCGAAGCCGTCGAGGTCCGGCAGCATCAGGTCGAGGACGACGATCTCCGGCTCGGTCTCCCGCTGCAGGACAAGTCCGGCCGCGCCGGTCGCGGCCTCGCTGACCTCATGGCCCAGGCGACGCAGGCCCATGCGCAACCCCTCGCGGATCGCGTCGTCGTCCTCGATCAGGAGCACATGGGCCATGCCTCGATTATCGCCGCCGGCCGACGGCGATCCGGCGCGTGGTCCTCACGGCGTGACCGAGGGCTCCGCCGCGTTGCCGGTGCTTGCCGCCGATGCGCTCGGCCGACCTGCCTCCAGCACCCGGGGGCTCGACTGCGCCGGGCGCGTCTCCGCCGCCGGCACCGGAGCGCTGGACGGGGCGTCCGTCAGCTTGGGGCTGTCGCCCGTCAGCTTGGGGCTGTCGCTGGACGACGCCGGGCCCACCGCCGCCGCGGGCACCGTGGGGCTGGACGCCGTCGGCGCCACCACCACGGGCTGGCCGGACGACTCCGGGCTCGTGGTGGCGAACGCCACGGTCGGGACGGCGGCGATAAGGGCGACGATGCCCCCGACGACGAGCTTCTTCTTCGGACTGACCATCTGCGGGTCTCCTTCGGTCGATCGGTGCAGAGGCGACGACGCTAGCCCCGCCGTTCGACCGCTCCGCAACAGGGTCGTGACAGTCGTGTAACAAGCCCCCGGCCGCCGACCCAACCGCACCCGTTCGCCGCCCCGCCCACAGTCTTTCCCCGACGACCGCGATCCTGCCCCGCTCCTCGACCAGACTCCAGCCCGAGACGCCGGGCCCGCGGTACGAACGCCCGGTGTCGCCCCACGAGAGGACGACAGATGTTGGCCAGTCGATCACCGAACCGCCCCCGCCCCCGGCGGCGCCTGCTGCCCCTGGTGGCGATCCCGCTGCTGCTCGCCCTGCTGCCCGCCGGGGTCGCCGAGGCCGCGACCGGGTTCGTCCCGGCGGCCCCGATGACCTCCGCGCGTTCGGTCCACAGCGCGACCCTGCTGCCCGACGGCGACCTGCTCGTGGTCGGCGGCAGTGGCGCCGATCAGGGCACGCTGGCCAGCACCGAGCGCTACGACCCGACCACCAACGCCTGGGCGCCCGCCGCCAGCCTGCCCGCGCCGCGCGCCGTCCACACCGCGACGCTGCTCCGCAACGGCAAGCTGCTGGTCGTCGGCGGCGACAGCGCGGACGGCGATCCACTGGCGTCGGTCGTGCTCTACGACCCGACCGAGGATCAGTGGACGCCGGCGGCGGACATGACCCAGGCCCGCCGCGGCCACACCGCGACGTTGCTGAGCAACGGGAAGCTGCTCGTCTCCGGCGGCTCGTCGCCCGGACAGGCGCGAAGCGCGACGGCCGAGGTCTACGACCCGGTCGCCAACAGCTGGACGCGGACCGCCAACGACATGAGCGCGAAGCGGATGCTGGCCGGCGCCACGCTGCTGAGCAACGGCAAGGTCCTGGTCTCCGGCGGATACCGGACCGGCTTCACCGAGACCAACGCCGCCGACGAGTACGACCCCGCCACGAACAGCTGGACCGCGGTCGCCGCGATGGGCACCGCCCGCGCCGCCGCCCCGCTCGCCCCGCTGCCGGACGGCCGGATCCTCGTCGCCGGCGGCGTGTACAACCCGAACACCGCCTCCGCCGAGCTCTACGACCCGGCCGACGGCACCTGGAGCCCGACCGGCAGCCTCGCGCTTCCCCGCGCCGACGTGCGGACGGTCCGGCTGACGGGCGGCTCGGTCCTCCTGACCGGTTGGGAGGACGAGGCCGAGCTGTACGACCCGACGAGCGGCCGCTTCTCCAACGCCGGGCTGGTCGGCAACACCCTGCTGAGCCACTCGGCGACCCTGCTCGGCAACGGCAAGGTCCTGCTCGCGGGCGGCTGCGACTGCTCCACGCGACTCGACACGACGATGCTCTACACCCCGCCGACGACCGCCGACGCCGCCGGGGCCGACTTCGGCGACCAGCCGGTCGGTGCCCGCAGCCCGCTGGTCTCGGCGACGATCGAGAACACCGGTCGCGAATCGCTGTGGGTCACCGGCGCGCAGCTCGGGGGCCCGCAGGCCGCCGCCTACGCGATCGAGGACGATCGCTGCAGTGGCCGTGCGGTCGCGCCCGGCCGCAGCTGCCGGATCGGGATCCGGCTGACGCCGACCGCGGTCGGCCCGCAGCAGGCGACGCTGACGATCGCCGACAACGAGGTCTCCGGGAGCCAGGCGGTCGCCCTGAGCGCGGTCGCGACGGTCGCGCCGACCGGCCCGAAGGGCGATACCGGGGAGACCGGCGCCCCCGGGACCCCGGGCACCAACGGGCCGCAGGGGCTCCCGGGCCTTCCCGGCACGCAGGGCCTGGTCGGGCCGTCCGGGAGCACCGGACCGCAGGGCGTCGCCGGCGCTCAGGGCAGCGCCGGGCCGCAGGGCGGCAAGGGCGAGACGGGCGCCCCCGGCGTCCGTGGGGAGACCGGTCCCGCTGGCCCGGCCGGCGCCGCCGCCTCGCTCGGGGCGACGCGGATCAGCTGCAGCTCGAAGTCCCGCAAGGTCCGCGGCAAGACGAAGGTCACCACCCGCTGCGTGCTCACGGCGAGCAAGCGCTCGCGCGGGGCCACCCGTGTCCGCTTGGCCACCGCGCGCGGCGCGACCGCCGCCCAGGGGACCGTCCCCGCCGGGAAGCGCGAAGCGGTGCTCGTCGGCACCGGCACGATCGGCGACGGTCGCTACCGGCTGACGCTGATCGGCCGCGATCGCCACGGCCGCCGCGTGACGGCGACGCTGCCGCTGCGGCTCACGGCCCCCTAGCGACCCGCACCGCGTCGGCTCGCGTGTCCCCCGGTGGTCGGTTCGCGACCACCGGGGACCGCGGCCCGGCGCGGGCTCGACGGCTCGCCGTCGGGTCAGCTGCCGCGAACGATCGTCGCCACGCGTCCGTGCTTGCGGACGAGGACGATCAGCTGTCCGGCCTTCGGAAGGGCCAGCCGGCGCCCGGCAACCCGTGCGCTGCTCGCCTTCGCGGGCAGCGCCAGGAACCGCCCGCGGGCCAGCGAGCGGGCGCGCGCCGTCCCGATCCGCAGCCGCTGCGTGCCGGGCACCAGCGACACGATCCGCCGGGCGCCCGCCGCGATCATGGTCACGCGGGCGACGAGTCGGCCACGGCTGGTGGTCACCGTCACGACGCCGAGCTGGCCCGGCTGGACCACGATCCGCCGGGTCAGCGGCTTGCCCTTGGTCCGCTTGCGAGCGATCCGGACCGTATGCGGGCCGGCCGCCAACGCGCGGGCGGGGCCGACCGCACCTGCGCCCAGCGTCCCCTTGGCCGCCCCGTCGACCGCGACGGTGATCGGTGCGCCGGAGTCGTCGATCACGCTGATCGCGCCCTTGGGCTTCGGGGCGCTCGGCGGGGCCGGTGCGGGCGGACCCCCCGACCCGACGGGAGGTCCGGCCGGCTTCGGGCAGTCCGGCACCAGCGCGGGCGCCGGCACGAACTCGTAGGCACCGATGTCGCGCCGCGGGCCGGAGCACGGGTCCGCCAGGCGTCCGCGAACCGCCCGCGGGCTACCGACGGCGTCCAGCTCACCGGCCGCCGGAGCCTCCGGATCGCCCGCGTCGATCAGCGGCGAGTCGCTCGCGAGCTCGTAGTCGTACGGCCCGACGAACCGCGGCGGCGCGCTCGTCTGGAACGTCTCGCAGGAGTCGCCGGTCGTCGTCGGACCACGCGAGTGGCTGATCGCGCAGGGCGCCCCCTGCCCCTGGATCCCCTGCGCCCCGAGCAGGCTGGAGCGGAGCGTCAGCACCGTGTCCCCGCTCCCGACGTAGATCTCGCGGAACGTGTTGCCGTAGACCGTCGCGCCCGTGACGACCGGGTTGCCGCGGATCAGACGGAGGCCGATCTGGTTGCCGGTGACGACGTCCCCGTTCACCCGGACGGTCGTCCCCCCGATCTGGAACCCGACGTCGATCCCGGCACGGGACATGCCGAAGATCCGGTTGTGGCGCGTCACCACCGTCGCCGGAGCGAGGCCGTCCGAGAGCCCGATGCCGTCGGCCGGATCGGCGGCGCCCGGCGCGCCGCCGATCACGTTGTCGGCGATCGTCGCACTGCCCCGGACGGCGATCCCCCAGCCGGCCTTGGCCGGGGTGCCGTGAGCACCGCTGATCGTGTTCGCCCGCACCACCGCCGGAACCCCGGAGTCCTCGGTCTCCAGCCTGATCGATGCCGGGAAGCCGTCGAAGTCGTTGTCGTGGACGTCGACCGCCTTGCCCGTCTTCGAGCCGATGCCGGTGTCGAATCCCACCGGATCCGACGACGCCTGGAAGATGTTGTCGCTGACCTTCGCGGACCCGTCCGTGATCCGCAGCTTGCTGTTCGGGCTGGCGCTCGCATCGTCGAACACGTTGCCGCGGATCTCCGCCTCCGCGGCGAGGCCCAACACGGAGAGCCCGCTGGTGCCCCACAGGCGCAGCCCCTCGACGACCACCCCCGAGCCCTTGACGGTGACCGCGTTGCCCAGCCCACCGTCGATCGTCGGCCGCGCGCCGGCCGCCATCAGCGTCTTGCCGGAGGTCAGCACGACGTTCTCGTGGTACACGCCCGGTCCGACCAGGATCCGGTCCCCGGGGGGCGCCTGACCGACCGCGTAGGCGACGGTCTTGCAGGGCACCAGCGCGCAGGTCGTGTTGTCGACCCCGTCCGCCCCGTCGACGTAGTGGTCCGCTGCCGACGCCACCGTCGGGAGCGCGACCAGCCCGGCCGCCGTGACCGCCACCATCGGCAGGTAGCGGGACACCGCGCGACGCGCTCCTCGCTCCCGATCGCGATCATCGATACGGGGTTCGGCCGTTGCTGGAGCGGGGCGGGCGAAGACGAAACGCATACCCCGAACCTAGGTGGCAGGCGCGCCGGTGCCAGTGCCACCCTAGTGCCGGATCGTCACGTCCCCCGACCGAGCCCGGGCCCCTCCGGAGACCGTGGCTCGCGCTACGCCGAGACCTCGCCGGCACCCACCGGGCCGAGCCGCCCCGCCAGCTCGCGGCGCGACTCGATCCCCAGCTTCCGGTAGCTGCGCGTGAGGTGCAGCTCGACCGTCCGGAGCGCGAGGAACCCGGCCTCCGCGATCTCGCGGTTGCTCCGCCCCTCCGCCGCCAGCCGGGCGACCCGCAGCTCGCTCGGCGTGAGCGCGCCGATCCCGCTGACCAGCAGTCGTCGCGGCCGGCCCCCGGCCGCGACCAGCGCGGCCCGGGTCGCCTGCACGTAGGCGGTCGCCCCGCACCGGACGGTGCCGTCGAGGGCCTCCCGCAGCAGCGGGCGCGCGGCCTCCGGATCGCCCTGCGCGGTCAGCTCGACCCCGAGCGCGTGCAGCGCCCGTGCGTGCTCCAGCCGCGCCTCCGACGGCCCCAGCACGGCGACCGCCTCCTTCAGCATCCGGCGCCGTTCGTCAGGCCCCGACGCGACGCCGCCGGCCGTCCGGAGAGCGATCCCCAGTCCCCGTGGCGCCCCGAAGGCCCGGGCGATCGCCAGCTCCTCGCCCACCAGCCGCTGGGCCTCCTCCGGGCGACCGCCGAACTGCTCGATCCGGGCCAGGCCGCCACGCCAGGCGGCAGCGCCGGGGTTGCGGAGCCCGAGCGCCTCGTGGCGCTCGCCGCAGGCCCGGAAGTCCGCGCGGGAGGCCGCGAGGTCGCCTGCGAGCGCGTGCAGCCGCGCCCGGCTCGCCAGCAGCGGGCCGTAGAGCGTCGTCTCGCTCATCGTCTCGTGGTCGAGCCACTGGTTCAGCGCTGCCCGTCCCTCGTCCGCCTCCCCGCGCGCCACCAGGCACTCCACGAGCACCGACAGCGAGACGGCACTGCCGAGCCCACGTCCGCTGCGGGAGGCGAGCCGGATCGAGAGCAACGCGTCTTCCTCGGCGCGTGCGAGGTCACCACGCCGGTAGGCCGCCCACGAGCGCCAGCAGGAGGCCATCGCGAGGCCGCCGACGGCCTGGCGCCGACGGGCGTCCTCGATCGCCTCGCTCAGGTAGCGCTCGGCGTCCTCCATCCGGTCGGCCATCGTCAGCGCCGCGGCGGCACTGACGGTGGCCGGCGAGTCGGCCGTCTCGACGGTCAGCGTCACCCCGCCCGCGAGCGCCCGCTCGGCGAGCGCGGCCACGTCGCCGGCCGTGCCGGAGACGCCCAGCGCCCGGTCCCAGGCGATCCCGGCCAGGACCAGCCGTTCGCCGAGGGTCGCGCCCCCGATCACCTCGGCGATCAGGCGCGCGGCCCGCTCCGGCGCGATCCGCGCCCGCTCGAGGCTGGTGTTGGCCGCCGTCAGGGCCTCTGCCTCGATCCGCAGCCAGAGCTCGCGATCGCCGGACTCGAGTGCCGCGGCGGCCCCGCGGTCGAGCGCGGCGAGCGCTGGCGCCGGACGTTCCCGCAGGACCAGCGTCCGGCCGAGGTCGAGCGCGGCGACCGCCAGCGCGTGGGTCGTCGGCGCCGCGTCGAGGGCGGCCGCCAGGTGCTCCTCCGCGCGGGGCTCCAGCTGGGCGGCCGCCGCCCGCCCCAGCTCGAGCAGCACGCCCGCCCGCTGATCGGCGGGCGGGGGCTCGGCGAGCGCGCGCCGTAGCTGGGTCACCGCGTTCTCCGCCGCACCGGTCGCGACCGCCTGGGCCGCCGCGCGGCGGAGCACCTGCACGACCCACGGGTCCCCCGCCGGATCGGCCGCGAGCAGGTGGACCGCGACGACGTCGGGCTCGGCGCCCCGGGCGTGCAGGAGCCGGGCGGCCCGAGCGTGGACGTGCCCCGCCTCGCCCGGGGCGAGGTCCGCCGCGATCGACGCCCGGACCAGCGGATGGACGAACCGGAGACCGGGCTCGGGCGCGAGGATCCCGGCCGCCGCCAGCTCGGCGGCGGCCCGGCGGGCCCCACCCGGCCCGACCTCGGCGAGCTCCGCGACCAGGTCGATCGAGCGACCGTCCCCGAGCACCGCCAGCGCCCGGGTGATCGCCTCGGCCGCGGGCGGCAGCCGCCGGACCCGGGCCAGGACCGATCGCGAGACGCCGCTCGCGTGGGCCGAGGCGACGCCGTCGGCGGTCCACGGCCCCTGCTCCCGCTCGAGGCTGCCGAGCAGCTCCGAGAGCAGGAACGGGTTGCCCTGGGTGGCGGCGTGGCAGGCGCGGCAGACGTCGCCGGCGATCGCCCGGCCGAGGCGCCCGCGGACGACCGACGCGACCCCGTCGACGCTGAGGCAGGCCAGCGGGACCCGCCGCGCCCCGACCGCCCGCCCGAGCCCGTGGGCCAGGGCGGCCGCGTCCCCGCCCTCGTCGGGCCGGAGCCCCACGAGCAGGACCGCCCGCAGGCCGGTGATCCGCCCCGCGAGGTAGTGCAGCCAGCGGAGCGAGGCCGCGTCGGCCCAGTGGCCGTCGTCGACGACCAGCAGCAGCGGGCGCTCGCTCGCCAGCTCGGAGCAGAGCCAGTGGAGCGCATGGAGCATCTCCGGCAGCGGGTCGTCGCCGAACGGGTCGTCGGACGGGGCGCCGCCGAGCAGCCGCCCCGCACGGGCGGCATGACCGGACAGCAAGCGGGCGCGGGACGCCGCGTCGAGCGAGCGCAGGTGCGGTTGGAGCAGCTGGCCGACGACGCCGAAGGGCAGCTCCTGCTCCAGCTCGGCTCCGCGCGCGCTCAGCACGAGCATGCCGTCGGTGCTCGCGCGGCGACGAACCGCCCCGAGCAGCTCGGTCTTGCCGATCCCGGCCGGTCCCTCGACAACGATCAGCGCCCCGTCGCCGTCGACGGCATCCTCGAGCGACGCCGCGATCGCCGCCAGCTCGTCGCCGCGCTCGAGCAGACCCGACGCGCCGAACGGGCCGCGTCGCGAGTCGATGGGGCCGTGCATCGCTGCCCCACGCTACTCGCCGCGACCCGATTCGCCGCCAACACTCGACAAGTATCCGAACACCGTGCGGAAAGTGGCCGCGGTCCGGCGCCTCCGCCGCCGGTCGCCGACCCCGATCTCGACACCTCCGGCACGCGCCCGAAGTGCCGCCCCGCGCGCCACCCGGGGCGCAACAGGCGGTCGAGGGACGTCCGGACCCAAGTCGTTTTGGTCCTCAAACGCCCGGTGGAACTGGGTCTGCGGGATCGCTGGACGTTCGGGCCTAGCGCAACGCCCTCCTCGTGGAGATACTGAGCAACCCCCAATCCCGGACGACAGGCGTCCGGGAGCAACGAGGAAGGTCCCAGCCGCATGACGCAGGGAAGCACTCGGTACCGGAGATTCCGGTACGCCATCGGCGCAGCGTGCGTGGTCTCGCTGGCGTCCGCGCCGGCCGCCACCGCGGTCAAGCCCACCCCCCGACCGGCCAAGCTGGTCGTGACCTCGCTCAGCAGCCCACCGAAGTCGCTCGCCCCCGGCGCCGGCTTCACCGTCCGCGGCAAGGTCAAGAACACCGGCGGCCGCGCCGCGCCGGCCCTGATCGCCCTCGACCTCCGGGCCAAGGCCAACCCGAAGACCGTCTACACGCTCAAGGGCGCGCACGTGAAGTCCGTGCGGCCCGGCCGGACCGTCTCGTTCTCGGTCAAGGTCAAGCCGCAGGCCCAGGAGAAGCCGTTCGCCAAGGGCTTCCTGCTCCAGGCCTGCGTTCGCACCAAGCGCGGCTCGAGCGTCGTCTCCTGCCGCAAGGCCAGCGGCCGCGTCGTGCTCGCCGCGAAGCGGCCGACGACCCCGGCCCCGCCGGTCGCGCCGGTGGCACCGACGCCCACGACGACGACCCCGGTCACGCCGCCGACCCCCGTGGAGTACGTCTCCGGCGCCCGCACGCTCGGCGACGAGCTGTACACGACGATCGGCAACGGCGGCTACGACGTCCTCCACTACGACCTCGACCTCGACTACAAGGCCCCGCCGGCCGAGCCCTTCCTCAAGGGCACGGCCACGATCACCGCGGTCACGACCGAGAACCTGAAGGACTTCAGCCTCGACTTCCAGGGCCTCAACGTCGCCTCGGTGACCGTCAACGGCGAGCTGGCGCGGCACGAGAGCGATCTCGACGACAACAAGCTGATCATCACCCCGGCGACCCCGGTCCTCGCCGACAAGGAGATCACCGTCGTCGTCAAGTACGGCGGCGTCCCGCAGATCGTCGTCGACCCCGACGGCGACCTCGAGGGCTGGATCACCAGCAAGACCTGGGGTGCCGTGGCGCTCGGTGAGCCGGTCGGCTCACAGGGCTGGTTCCCGGTCAACAACATCCCCGACGACAAGGCCACCTTCGACATCTCGGTCACCACCGACGACCCGTTCTCGGCGGTCTCCAACGGCGACCTGATCTCGACCACCGCCGCCGGCGAGGGTCGCAAGAAGTACCACTGGCGCGAGTCGTCGCTGATGACGCCGTACCTGGCGACGGTCTCCGTCTCCAACTTCGGCACCGTCACGCCGAACCTGCTGGACCCGAAGCGGCCGCTCTACCTCGCGGTCGACCAGTCGCTGACGAACCACCAGGCGATCATCGACTACGCGACGATCAACGTCCCGAAGACGCTCGACTTCTACGCCGCGTACTACGACGTCCCGTACCCCTTCAGCACCGCCGGCGCGATCGTGCCGCGGGTCGACCAGGGCTTCGGCTACATCCTCGAGACGCAGTCCAAGCCGACCTACCCGACGACCAACCCGAACGCCGGACAGACGACCGGCTCCTCGACCCACGAGAACGCCCACATGTGGTGGGGCGACCTCGTCACGCTCAAGCGCTGGAAGGACATCTGGCTCAACGAGGGCTTCGCGACCTTCTCGGCCAACCTCCTGACCGAGCAGCTCAACGGCGGCCAGACGACCAAGGCCAAGCTCGACGGGCAGTACTCGGGCAGCACCTTGGACGGCTCGCGCTACGCGACGTTCTGGGAGGTGCCAACGGCCGCCCCGCCCGGGGCCGGGGACATCTTCAACAACAACGCGATGTACACCCGCGGCTCGATGGTCGTCGCCAGCCTCCGCGAGATCCTCGGCGAGACGACGTTCAAGAAGCTGCTGCACGACTGGCTCGTCGACAACCGCGACGGCAACGTGACGACGCCGCAGTTCATCGCCGCGGTCAAGCAGGCCGACCCCTCGACCGAGCCTGACCGCGCGGCCCGCTGGGACGAGTTCTTCCGCCAGTGGCTCTACACGTCGTACGTCGACGTTCCGGCGCAGACCACCGCGGCGCTGCGCAAGCGGCCGACGATGACCTACGCCAACTTCGCGAGCTACCCGCTCCCGACCCCGTAGGTCGACCGCTCGGTCGAGGGTCGCCGCCTCCGCGGCGGCCCTCCCGGTCGGGCCCGCTCGGCGCCGCGTGGACGGCGCCGAACGGGGCCCTGGACGATCTGGCCTGGCGCGGCGCCGCCGGCGCCGAGATACTTGCTTGCCCCATCTCCGGACGGTGTACGTCCGGGGGCAACGAGGAAGGTCCCCGCCTCATGACCCAGGCAAGCACTCGCTACCGGAGATTCCGGTACGCCCTCGGCGCCGCGTGCGTGATCTCGCTCGCCGCCGCATCCGCGGCGACCGCCGCCAAGCCCGCCCCGCGACCGGCCAAGCTGGTCGTGACCTCGCTCAGCAGCCCACCGAAGTCGCTCGCCCCCGGCGCCGGCTTCACCGTCCGCGGCAAGGTCAAGAACACCGGCGGCCGCCCCGGCCCGGCCCTGATCGCGCTCGATCTCCGCGCCAAGGCCAACCCCAAGACCGTCTACACGCTCAAGGGCGTGCACCTCAAGACCGTGCGCCCGGGCCGGACCGTCTCGTTCTCGGTCAAGGTCAAGCCGCAGGCGCAGGAGAAGCCCTTCGCCAAGGGCTTCCTGCTCCAGGCCTGCGTCCGCACCAAGCGCGGCTCGCGGACCGTCTCCTGCCGCAAGGCCTCCGGCCGCGTCGTGCTCGCCGCCAAGCGCCCGGCGACGCCCAAGCCGCCCGCTCCGGTCGCCCCGGCCCCCGCCCCGCTGGCGCCGCCGGTCGTGCAGCCCGCGCCCACCGACTACGTCTCCGGCGCCCGCACCCTCGGCGACGAGCTGTTCCCGACGATCGGCAACGGCGGCTACGACGCCCTCCACTACGACCTCGACCTCGACTACAAGGCCCCGCCGGGCGCGCCGTACCTGAAGGGCACGGCCACGATCACGGCCGTCACGACCGAGAACCTGAAGGACCTCAGCTTCGACTTCCAGGGGCTCAGCGTCGCCTCGGTCGCCGTCGACGGCGTTCCCGCGCGGCACGAGGTCGACCTCGACCACAGCAAGCTGATCGTCACGCCGGCAACCCCGATCCTCGCCGGCAAGCGGATCTCGGTCGTCGTCAAGTACGGCGGTCCGCCGCAGGTCGTCGTCGATCCGGACGGCGCCTACGAGGGCTGGATCACCAGCGAGACCCGCGGCGCGGTGGCGCTCGGCGAGCCGATCGGCTCGCAGGGCTGGTTCCCGGTCAACAACATCCCCGACGACAAGGCCACCTTCGACATCGCGGTCACCACCGACGATCCGTTCTCGGCGATGTCCAACGGCGACCTGGTCGCGACGACCGCGGCCGGCGCCGGCCGGCAGAAGTACCACTGGCGCGAGCCGTCGCCGATGTCCCCGTACCTGGCCACGGTCTCGGTCGCCAAGTTCGGGAGCTTCGCGCCGAACCTGCTGGATCCGCGGCAGCCGCTGTACCTCGGGGTCGATCTCGCGTTCACCAACCGCCAGGCGATCATCGACTACGCGACCACCGACATCCCGCGGACGCTCGACTTCTTCGCCTCCTACTACGGCGTGCCGTACCCGTTCAGCACCGCGGGCGGGATCATGCCGCGCGTCGACGCGGGGCTCGGCTACATCCTCGAGACCCAGTCGAAGCCGACCTACCCGACCGCGCAGACGACCCCGCACGTCTCGAGCGCGTCGTCGGTTCACGAGAACGCCCACATGTGGTGGGGCGACCTGGTGACGCTCAAGCGCTGGAAGGAGATCTGGCTCAACGAGGGCTTCGCGACCTTCTCCGACAACCTGCTGGAGGAGCAGCTCAACGACGGGGACACCACGAAACAGGTGCTCGACGCCGAGTACAACGGCTCCTACGACGGCTTCTGGACCACCCCGACCGCCGACCCGCCGACCGCCGCCCAGATCTTCGACGGCGACGCGATGTACACCCGCGGCTCGATGGTGGTGGCCAGCCTGCGCGAGATCCTCGGCGAGCCGACGTTCAAGGCCCTGCTCCACGACTGGCTGGTGGACCACGCCGACGGCAACGTCACGACCACCGAGTTCATCGCCGCGGTCAAGCGGGCCGACCCGTCGACCGCCCCCGACCGCTCCGCTCGCTGGGACGAGTTCTTCCGGCAGTGGCTCTACACCTCCTACACCGGCGACCCGGGCGCGGGCAACAGGCCGCAGATGACCTACGGGAACTTCACGACCTACACGCCCCCGGGCTCGTGCCGGTGCATCGGCTGGGGCAACCGGGAGGCGCCCCGCCGGTAGCGCACAGCGCCGTCCCCCGGGTTCGCCGCTGTGGCGGGTCCGAGGGACGGCGAGCGCTACGGCTTGACGCTCGTGACCGTCACCGTCCCGCGCTTGGCGACCCTGAAGGACACGACGCCCTTCGCGTTCGTCCTCTTGCGGTACGTCCTGCCCCCGACCCGGATCGTCACGTTGGCCCGCTTCACGGCCTTGCCGCTCCGCGTGATCCGCAGCGACGCGATCCGCTTCCTGGCGCCGCTGGTCCGCAGCGTCACCACGGCGGTGTAGCCGTCGAGGCCCGGCTCGCCCTTGGCGCCGGCCGCGCCGCCGGGGCCGTTGGGGCCGACCGGACCGAGGGGACCGAGGGGACCGACAGGACCGATCGGGCCGGGCACTCCGCTGGCCCCGGGATCGCCGTCGCCTCCTCGGGCGCCCGTCTCACCCTGAGCCCCCGGCGCGCCCTGAACTCCCGGCGCGCCCTGAACTCCCGGAGCACCGGGGCTGCCCGGCGCGCCTGCCGGTCCGGGATCCCCCTGGGGCCCCGGGGCCCCGATGCCGGAACCGCGCGTCTGCAACTCGCAGTCGGCGTCGATCGTGTCGAGCGGGAGGACGTCCGCGATCACCGTGTCCGTGCCCGCCCCGCAGTCTGCCGCGTCGTTCTCCTCGTCGCGGATCCGGAGGTCGTCGGGACCGGCGCCGCCGAAGACGAAGTCCGGGGCGCTACCGCCGTCGAGGATGTCTGCTCCCGCCTCACCGTTGACCGTGTCGATGCCATCACCACCGTCGATCTCGTCGCGGCCGTCGTCGCCGTGGAGCTCGTCCCGACCGGCCGACCCGCTGATCGTGTCGTGCCCGTAGTCGCCGTACACCCAGTCGTCGCCGCTGCCGCCGTCGAGGGTGTCGTCGCCGGCCTCGCCGTAGATCCGATCGTCGCTGCCCCCACCGGTGACGCGGTCGTCGCCGGCGCCCGCGAAGACCGAGCCTCTCCCGGCCGGGGCCGTGATCACGTCGTCCCCGCCGTAGGTCCTGATCACGTAGCCGAGGTCGCTGTGGACGCCCGTTCCAGCGATCCTGTCGTTGCCCCCCGCCGTGTAGAACTCCTCGACGTCCGAACCGACGTTGTCGAATTCGTTGATCGCGCCGTCGTCGGCAAAGCCGTTCTGGTAGATCTTGATGTCAGCGAGACCACGCGCGCCGTAACTCACGGAGTCGATGTCGTCACCACCGTCGAGGCGGTCGCTGCCGTTGTCCACCGGAGAGCCACCCCATTCCAGGTTGTCGTAGCCCGCACCGCCGTTCAGCGCGTCATCGCCTGGCCCGCTGAGCAGCACGTCGTCTCCGGCGTCGCCGGCCAGATCATCGTCGTCGTCCCCACCGTCGAGCGTGTCGTCCCCGCCCCCTCCAGCCAGGCTGTCCTCGCCCCCCTCGCCGTAGAGCCACTCGTTCCAGATGCCGCCGACCAGGTGGTCCTCGCCCGCCCCACCGTAGACGTCAATCCGCAGGTAGAGGTCAACCGCGCTTCCGGGTGACGGGGAGCGCCCGACCTCGTCGTTCTCGTCGCCGAGCTGCATCTCGATCGAGGTCACGCCCTCGCACACCAGGCGCTGGGCCGACGTGCCCGGCAACGGTTCCTCGCTCCCGGCTGCCGCCGCGGTGCATCCCGCGCCCTCGCTCACGCCACCAACGGCGCTGTTGCGCAGGATCACCTGGCTCGGGGTCGCGCCCCGAGCCACCCGAACCTGGGCCGCGGAACCCGGAGCGTCGACGAACACCAGCTTTCCGCTCTCGACCGATGCCGTACCCGCCCCGCTCGCTGCGGCCGGGAGCCCCAGCAGGCCGGCGGAGACCAGCGCGATCAAGGTGGCCTGCTTGGTCCTGGAACACCCCGAGCGCGGACGATCGGAGAGCTGCCGAGTCGTTACGAGCATGCGTGTAGCCCTTCGTGACGGCCGACGAGCCGGGGGAATCCCGCCGAATTTGACGTCCGCGTACGCTACATACATACGCCACAGTGTGCAAGCGCGAAGCTGGCGCGTCGGCGCGCACGACGACGAGCAGGTCCACCGCGCCAGCGTCCATCTGGGAGCGCACGATCGAGGAGCGAGATCCGGGGCCGCCGACCCCGGAAACGACGAAGGGCCCGCAAATGCGGGCCCTTCGTTTCAATAGCGGGGACAGGATTCGAACCTGCGACCTTCGGATTATGAGCCCGACGAGCTACCTGACTGCTCCACCCCGCGGCGTAGGAAGCACGATAGCGCGTCTGGCGATTTTTCCCGTCCCGCCTCGGGCGCGTGCGCGTAGGCGCCCGGGTCCGTCAGCCGCCGCCTCGCCGACCGCCGCCCCGAAGAGCGGCAAGACGCCAGGTCCCGGCCCATTCACGGCCCCAGTGTGATCTGATTGATGGACTGTGCTCCTTCGCCTCGCTGCGCTCGATGTCGTCTCTCCCGTGCTTGCGCTGGCCGGACGCGGCTCCTCGCGCTTCGGGGGCGGGAGCAGCGGCGGCGGCTTCGGCGGTGGACGCCGGACCGGTGGGGGCGGCGGCTTCTACTTCCTCCCGATCGGCGGCGGCGGTGGCGTCCTGCTGGTGATCCTGCTGGTGGTCGTCGCGGCGGTGGTCCTGCCGTTCCTGATCAACCGCTACAACGCCTGGAGCCGCCGCCAGCGGGCCTCGCGCGAGGCGGCTGCCCGCAACGAGACGGTCCGCCGGGCCGCGATCGAGGCGACCGACGACGACGCGGCCTTCGATCCCGACACCCTCGTCGCCAACGGCCGTGGGATGTTCGTCGCCGTCCAGGACGCCTGGAACGACCAGGACACCTCTGCGCTCTCGCGGATGCTCGGCCCCGAGCTGTTCGGCGAATGGGAGCGGCGCCTGAACGACTTCCGCTCGCGGGGCCTCACCAGCCACGCACGGGTGATCGGCGAGCCGAAGGTCGACCTGGTCTCGATCGTCAACCGCGCCGACGACAGCGACGACCGCGTGGTCCTCTTCATCACCGCCAACATGGAGAGCTGGGTCGAGAACGCCTACGGCGAGCGGGGCTTCATCGACGGGCGGACCAGCCCGTCGCTCGTGGTCCAGCAGTACTGGACGCTCGCCAAGCGCGGTGACCGTTGGGTGCTGGTCTCGATCGAGGAGGAGGCCGAGGGGCGCCACCACCTCAGCGGCCAGATCATCGCCGCACCCGAGCACGATCCGCGGCTGGCCGAGCAGGCCCGTACGGGCCTCGCCGCCGACGACGCGACCGGCAGCGACACGGCCGCGCTGGCCTCGACCTCGTTCGACGACGACGCCCGCGCCGCGGCCCTCGACCTCTCGCTGGTCGACGATCGCTTCAGCCCCGACGTGCTCGAGATCGCCGCCCGCCAGGCGGTCGAGGCCTGGACGATCGCGATCGACGGCCCCGACGCCCCGCTCGAGCGGATCGCGACCCCCGAGGCGACCGAGCGGCTGCTCTACGAGGGCTCGCCCGACCACTCCGTGCGGACGGTGGTCCGCGGTCCGCAGGTCTCCGAGGTCCGGATCGAGGCGATCGACGGCCAGGCCGTCCCGCCCACGATGAGCGTCGCCGTTCACTACGCCGGCGCCTGGTACCGCGAGAACCGCGACACCCAGGCCCTGATCGCCGGCTCGCGCGAGCAGCGCAGCAAGCGCACCGCCCACTGGACCCTCAGCCTGACCGACGACGCCGAGACGCCCTGGCGGCTGACGCGGGTCGGCGACGGCGCGATCGAGCGGCGCTAGCCGCGGAGGGCGGCGGGAAGGGCACCGCCCTCCCGCCTGTATACGCCGTTGTCGCCCCGGACGAGGTCCCGTATGCTGCTCCGACGTTGAGCAGCAGCGGGCGTCCACCTCACGAACCCGGCGATGCGCTCGCCCCGCGTTCGTGGGTGCGGCAGCGGATCGAGGCTTGGATCGACGCCCCCACCGGCCCGCCGATGCTGGTCGTCCGCGGGGATCCCGGCTCCGGCAAGTCGAGCACGTTGCTCCAGGTCGTGGCCGACCGACCGGCGGCGATCGTCACCTCGATCGTCCGCGAGCCGGGCAGCACGGCCTCGTTCGACAGCCTCTCCCTGCTCGGCTCGCTGATCGAGGGCCTCGAGCAGGCCGGGATCCAGGTGCCCCGAGGACCGGAGGCCGCGCTCCCGCCGGGCGTCTCGCTCGACGTCCACCTCGACGTCGGCGAGATCCAGAGCGGGGGCAACGCGATCGGTGCTGTGCTCCAGCTCGCGACCGCGAGCGGGATCCTGCCGATCGCCGAACGGCTGGTCCGGGCCGTCCCCGCCGCACGCCGCCTGGTGGTCGTCGTCGACGCGCTCGACCAGGCCCAGGACGACGGCGCGGACGAGTTCCTCGCCACGATGGGCGCGATCCTCCGCGCTGCCGAGGGAACCGGGCTCCGCCTGCTCTGCGCGTCCCGCCGCGAGCTGCCGCTCGGCTTCGACGAGCGGGCGACGACGAGCTTCGACCTCGTCCGTGACGCCCCCGCCACGGACGAGGACCTCCGGCGCCACCTCGAACGGCTCTTCGCCGACCTCCCCGACGCGGAGCACCGACGGGCGGTCCGGACGATCCTCGACGGTGCGGCCGACAACTGGCTCTGGGCGACGACGAACGCCCGGACGCTGCGCGCCGAGATCGACGAGCACGGCGCGCTGCCGGCGACGATCGAGCTCGCGTCCGGGCTCGACGGGCTCTACCGCGACGGGGTCCGCCAGATGCGGCGGCGCCTGGGCGACGCCTGGGAGACGGCGGCCCGCTCGATCCTGGCCGCGGTCGCCTGCGCCTTCGACGACTACCTGACCGCCACCGAGCTGCGCTGGATCACCGGCCTCGGCCCCGCGCAGATCGAGGACGTCGTCCGCACCTGCGAGCCGTTCCTCCAGCGGAGTGCCCCGGGGGTCCGGCTGTTCCACCCCGACTTCGCGCGCTGGCTGCTGGCGGGCAACGTGCCCGGAGCGTCGGAGGAGTCCGCCCATCTGGCCGTCGCGCGGGGGTTCACCGCCTTCGGCCACGACACGCGGTGGGCCGATCCAGACGGGAACGCCGCCTCCCGCGTCGTCGAGCACTGGTGCGCCGTGCTCGTGATGGACCCGTTCAGCCCCACCTTCCACGAGCACGAGCAGGCGCTCGCCTCGGTCCTCGAGAACCGTGACTGGGCCCAGCGGACGGACGCCGGCTTCGACGCGATCCGCCAAGCGGGGCTGGTCGCTCCGACCTTGAGCTTCCCGGGGACGCGCTTTCCGCTCCGCACCGGGCTGCTTGCCCTCGCCCGCTCCCCGGCCAGCCACCTGTTCGTCGGCCAGGTCCTCGCCGCCCAGCTCACCGAGGCCGAGCTGGCCGCGTTCCAGGAGCTCCCCAACCACGGCCCCGAGGCGTTGCGCTGGCTCCACGAGCACCTGCCGGGCTACCAGCAGCTCGTGCTCCGCAGCCTCTGGAGCGCGACCCTCGACGGTGCGTTCCACCTCAGCCGCAGCGACGGCAAGCTCGTCGCGACCCTGACCCCGGACGCCGTGCTCCAGCTGGCGGGCGGTCTCGGCCCCGATGCCGCCGAGCAGGCGTCGGACGCGCTGGAGGAGGTCTCGACCGAGCACCTCGACACCCTCCTCGAACGGCTCGCGACGCTCGCGGACGGCGCGATGGTCGACCCGCTCGGGGCCTCGATCCTGTTGGCCGACGGGCACGGCGAACGCGCCAAGCGGCGCGGCCACGACCCGGAGGCGGACACCGACGCGGCCCCCGACGCCGGCCCCGACCCGGGCCGGGAGGACCGATTCGCCGAGATCGAGCACTATCGGAACGCGCTGCGGATGGCGGCGTCCGACGACCGCCGTCGCCTCCAGGTGCTCGCCGGCCTGGCCGACGCCCTCCGGCGGCTGTCCGAGCCCACCGACGCCGACGTCGACGAGCTGGTCGCCTGCCAGACCGAGATCGTCGATCGGCGCCGCGAGAACGCCGACCCTGGGTGGGCCAAGTCGCTGAACCTGCTCGGCGACGCCTACCGCGGGCGTGCCGCCCGGCGCGACGGAGACGCGGCGACGGGCGACCTCCGGCAGGCCCTCGCCTGCTACCGCCAGGCGCTCGAGAGCATCGACTCCGACGATCGGCGGTACCTGATGTTCGCGACCGACGCCGCCGAGGCCCTGGCCGCTCTCCCGCACCGGTCCGAGGACGAGCTCGACGAGCTGATCGTGCTCCGCGGCGCCGCCCTCGAGCGCCGCTCGTTCCCGGGCATGCGGTGGGGCATCGCCTCCAACCAGCTCGGCTCGGCGCACCGCGAGCGGGCCCGGCGTGTTCCGGACGCCGGCACCGACGACACCGCCGCGGCGCTCTTCCACTACCGGCGGGCCGTGCTTGCCGTCCCCGCCGGGGACGGACCGTTCGTCGGCTTCGCCAAGGACATGGTCAACGTGCTCGTCGAGATGGACGAGCGGAGCGACCCCGAGCTGGCAGAGCTCCTGCAGCTCGTCGAACTGATCGACGTGCACGAGAGCGAGACCTCGGCCCACGACCGGCAGACCTCGGCGCTGATCCTCGGCAACGCGTACTTCGAGCGCGCCCTACGGCGGTCCGGCGAGCTCCGGGACCAGGACCTGCGGCTGGCGCTCGAGCAGCGCCGCCCCGCCCTCCTCTCGACCGACGAGGAGGCGCGCGAGATCGCGGTCTTCGGCACCGCCAACGCGCTGCTCGCGCTCGAGCACCGCTCCGACGACGAGATCGAGGAGCTGATCCGTCTCCAGACCGAGATCGTCGAGCGGCCCCGCGACCACCGGTCCGGGTTCTGGCCCCAGGCCATGAACCTGCTCGGGGACGCCTACAGCGACCGCGCCGAGCGCCACGACGATCCGCTCGCCCAGGCCGACGATCTCGCCTCCGCGCTCAACGCCTACCGGCAGGCGCTGGAGGCCTCCGGCCCGGACGACGAACGGCGCCTGGTCTACGCGGTCGACACGGCGAACATGATGGTGGTCCACGCCGCCGTCACCCGCAGCGGAGGACCGGCGACGCTCGACGCGGCGACGAAGCTGATCGTCCATGCGCTCGGCACCACGCCCGGCGATCCGTCGCGACACCTGTCCGTGATGCCGGTGCTGCGCTCCCGTCTCCGGGGGATCGGCCTGTGAACCGCCCGCTCCCGCCCACCGTTCCGACGAAACGAGCCCTCCGTGGATGACCTCAGCCTCGCCGCGATCAGCGCCGTGGCGCTCGCCAACGGGATCCAGTTCCTCTACGCCCAGGCCGGCGAGGCGCTGACCCGCTGGCGCGCCCGCCGCGACGACCCGTCCGAGACGGCCGACGACGGCCGTGCGCTCGACGTCGAGGCGCTGGAACGGCTCGAGCCGGAGATCCGCGCCCTGCGGGCCGCGATCGGCGACCAGGCCCTCGGCCAGGCTCCGGTCGACCCGGGGAACCCCGACCTGCTGCTGGCCACCGACGCGCTGCGGCGGGCGCTCGAGGTCGTGTTCCGGGAGCCGATCACGTTCGACGGCGAGCGTCGGGACGACCGGGCGGACGTCGACCACGTGATCGAGGTCGACGTCCGCGAGGTCGCCGGGTACGTCGCCGGCGTCCGGGCCCGGGTCGTGGAGCACGGACGGCTCCGGGTCTCGGTCTCGGCCGACGCGATCCGCCCGGGCGGACGCGTCGTTGGCCTCGACCTCGACCGGCTCGGCTGACCCGTCACCGACGGGCCCGCTGCTCAGCGCACCCGTCACCGACGGGCCCGCTGCTCAGCGCGCGCTGACGTGCCCGTGGCGGACGTTCAGCCGCAGCGAGGCGTGGGACTTGTCCTTCAGCGTCACGCGGACGACGACGTTCGCGTGACGGCGCTGGCTCGCCGAGAGGCGGATCGGCTTCGCGTAGCGCTTGTAGCCGGAGTGGCGGACGATCCGGTAGTCGGTCCGCGCGATCCGGCCGCTGGCTGCGACCTTCAGCGAGAGCCGGCCGTTGCGGATCTGGGCCTGCTTGACCCGCACCCGCTCGGCCGTGCGGGTCGTCGCGGTCGTTCCGCGCTTCTTCCCACGGTCCTTCCGCGAGCCACCGTCGCCGCGACCCGGCTTCGTCGAGCCGGAGCCGCCCGAGGTCGAGCCGCCGCCCGAGGTGGAGCCGCCACCCGAGGTCGAACCGCCACCCGTCGAGCCGCCACCGGTCGAACCGCCACCCGTCGAGCCGCCACCCGTCGAGCCGCCACCGGTCGAACCGCCACCCGTCGAGCCACCGCCCGTCGAGCCGCCGCCCGTGCCGGGCCCGGGGTCGGCCACGCCGCCCCCGGAAGCGCCGATCCGCGACGAGCGGACCATCGCCCGGTCGAACCAGAGGTCGAGCGGGGTGCTCTGCGCGCCTGCGCCGATCGCGACCAGGCCGTAGCGCAACCGCGTCACGCCACGCCCGTAGCTGTTGGCCTTGCTCGAGGACGAGACCAGCTTGTCGTCGATCCAGACCTCGTTGACGGCGGTCCCGTCGCTCGGGCTCAGCTTCTGGTGGACCTCCAGCCAGAACCAGCGGCCCTCGGGCACGTCGAACGCCGGCGCCACGTTCATGTCGTTGCTGGACCCGCCGCCCGACGAGCCGCTGACGTACTCGCCCATCCGGTACAGGTGGGCCTTGTTGTCGGCCTTCAACAGCCCGATGCCGCCGTAGTCGGTGGTCGAGGCCGAGCCGTAGTTGTCGTACCGCATGAGGTCGGTCTCCGACTTCATGCCGGCCTTGAACCCCGCCGGGAGGTAGAACGCCCCGCCGTAGTAGACGTCGTCGCCGGTCGCCCAGCCGACGTTGAAGATCCCGCGGGCGAAGCCGTTCGCGCCACCGCCGTCGTAGCGGGCGTGCGCGGCCGCCCCACCCTCGTAGCTGCGGCTGCGGTCGATCGAGAGCGTGCCGGTCGTCGCGTTGGTCTGGTCGAAGCCGGCGAAGCTGCCGGCGTTCATGTCGGCGGTCTTCGGGGCCACCGCGGCGGAGGCGCCGGCGGCCGGGAGCGCGACCAGCGCGCCGGCCACGACGCCGGCGGCCAGCGCGGACCGCCAGACCCGGTGCGACGCCCCGCGGTGATTGCTCTCGGAGGTCCCGTTACTCGTCGTCTCCTGCATTCCTGCTCCTTCGGTATGCGCCCAGCAGGCAGTACCGCCTGCCGGTGTCAACCAAATGTTCGGAGAGGGTTCGCCGCGGAGTCAGGAATCTCCCCCTTTTTCGGCGGCACGAGCTGTGAGGATCCTGTTTTTTCGGGAGTAGCGGACGGCCCCAGCGGCCCGTGGCTGCCCGAGTCACTGATCACGCGTCCCTGCCCCGGGGCCCGATCGGGGAACGCGATGGACCGTCAGCAGCAGTTTCGACGCAGCGCCCGGCCGATGCTGCTGGTCGACGGCACCCGCCGGATCGTCGACGCCAACCGGGTCGCCTGCCTGCTGCTGCGACTCTCGCGCCCGGAGGTCACCTCCCTCACCCTCGACGACCTCGTCCCCGAGAGCGAGCGCGCGCAGCTGACGGAGGCGCTCGCTCCGATCGAGGGCTCCGCCCCCGACGAGGACGGGCCCGATATGCCGCTCGACGAGCGCCAGCCGATCACGCTCGCCCTGCAGATGCCGGACGGCGGCCGGCTGGTGGTCGACATCCGCTGCGTTCCCAACGTCTCCGAAGGCGTCCACCTGCTGGCCCTCGACTTCCCCGCGACGGGCCGCGCGCCGGAGCCGCCCAGCGAGCAGCTCCTGACCGACCGCGAGCGCCAGGTCCTGACGCAGGTCGCGCTCGGCCGGACCGGCCAGGCGATCGCCGCCGACCTCTTCCTCTCCCCCGCGACCGTCGAGTCGCACGTCTCGCACGCCCTCACCAAGCTCGAGGCCCGCAACCGGCCGCACGGCGTGGCGCTCGCGTTGCGCCGCGGCGAGATCGACGCCAACGCCTTCGCCGTCCCCCGCGCGATGGTCACGATCGTGGCCGAGACCGGTGACCGCATAGCGCCGCCCGACCTCCAGCAGGTCACGATCGACTCGCTCGACGATCCGATTGCCGTCGTCGGCGAGAGCGGGACGATCCTCGCCGTCAACGAGACCTGGCGGCAGGTCGCGATCGAGCACGACGCCGCCGACACGACCGGGCCCGGCACCAGCTACCTCGGCGTCTGCGACCGGGCAGCCGACGAGTGCGAGGACGCGATCGAGGCGGCCTGGGGCATACGGGAGATCCTCAGCGGCCGGATCGAGAGCTTCCTGACCGAGTACTCGATCGACGATGGCGAGAGCGAGGGCGAACGGCGCTGGTTCGAGGCCCGTGCCGTCCGCTACCGCGGCGACGGCCCACCGCGGGTGGTGATCCGCCACCGCGAGATCACCGCCCGGCGGCAGGTCGAGGTCGAGGAGCGGATCACCCGCAGCCTGCTGGACGAGGTCGACTCAGCGGTCGTGCTGTCGTCGCTCGACGGGGTGGTGACCCGCTGGAAGGCCGGGGCCGAGACGCTCTACGGCTGGAAGGAGGAGGAGGCGCTCGGCCGGCCGCTCGGCGAGCTGACCGTCGAGCTGCGCGAGGCCGAGCTGTTCCGGGCCAGCATCAAGGCGGTCCTGCGCGAGGGCCACTGGTCCGGGGAGCTGCGGATGCGGCCGCGCAAGGGTCGACCGTTCGAGGCGTTGGTCCGGCATGGCCTGATCCGCAACGGGGGCGGCAAGCCGATCGGGATCGTCAGCGTGTCGGTCGACGTCAGCGCCAAGGTCCAGGCCCAGCGCGCGCTGCTCTCGGCCCGCGACTGCCTGCGGGTGGTGGCCTCGGCGATGGATGAGGGCCTGGTCACGCTCGACGCGTTCGGGCTGGTGACCGACGTCAATCCGGCAGCCACGCGGATGCTCGGGTGGACCGCCGACGAGCTGCGCGGCAAGAGCATGCACGAGGCGATCTCGGCCGTGCGTCACCCGCCGGCGACGGGGCGGGCAGGACGGCAGTTGCGGGTGCCCGCCGAGGAGTTCCTGCGCCGCGACGGCACCGCGCTGACCGTCTCCTACACCGCCGCGCCCTACGACTCCGGCGACGGCGCCTCCGGGTCGGTGGTGGTCTTCCGCGACGTCAGCGCCCAGCAGCACGAGCAGTCGCTGCTCCACCACGCGCGCACGACGGCCCGGATCCTGCGCAAGATCCGCGACGCGCTCGCCGAGGATCGCTTCGTGCTCCAGGCCCAGGCGATCGTCGACCTACGGTCCGGGGCGGTCGTCCGGCACGAGCTGCTGCCGCGAATCGCCGCCCGAGGCGGCGGCCTGATCTCGGCCGGGCAGTTCCTCCCGATCGCCCGCGAGCACGGGCTGATCCGGCGGATCGACCGCTGGCTGCTCGCCCGTGCCGTCCGGATCGCCCAGCGCGGCGTCGCCGTCGAGGTCCAGCTGTCCGCCGAGTCCGTGACCGACCCGACGCTCCTGCCCTACGTCGAGTCGCTGCTGCACCCCGACGAGGGCGACGCGGACGCCGGGACCGGCGGGCAGGCGTTCACGACCTCGGGCGAGGGCGTCCCGGCACCGACGGGGGCGACCGGGGCGACGGCCGACCTCCCGACCCCGGAGGCGGCCACGGCCCCCGAACCCGCCGACGACGACGCGACCGCGAGCGAGGTCGACCCCGCGCTGCTGACGTTCGGGATCACCGAAGCCGCGCTCCGCTCCGACGAGGCCGTCGCCCGCGCGTTCGTCCGCCGGGTCGCCGAGCTCGGCTGCCGGGCCGCGCTCGACGACTTCGGGGCCGGCTACGCGGGCATCACCCACCTGCTGGAGCTGCCCTGGAGCGCGGTCAAGATCGACGTCTCGTTCGTCGCCGAGCTGCGCGAGGACGACCGCAGCCACAGCGTCGTCCGCGCGATCGTCGAGCTCGCCCGGGGCTTCGGCCTCGACACCATCGCCGAGGGCGTCGAGGACGAATCGACCCGAGCGCTGCTCGTCGACCTCCACGTCGACCTCGCCCAGGGCCCGCTGCTGGGCCGGCCGCTGCCGATCGACGAGGTGGTCCGGCAGTACGGCCGCGACGGCGCCGCCGCCGGTTGACGTCGACGACGGGCGGGCCTCAGGCGTGACCGGGGCCGTCCTCGTCGGCGGCCCGGGCGCAGCGGAAGCCGATGTGGCTGGTGCCGGTATCGACCATCTGCGGTCGCCGCGCCGCCGGCCGGTAGCGGCGGCAGTAGCTGTCGGCGCAGAGGAACGACCCGCCCTTGATCACCTTGCGGGGGATCGCGAACTGGGGCTGAGCGGGATCGAGGCTCGCGCTCGCCTCGCCCCCGTGCGGGTTCCGCGGCACGCAGCAGGCGTGCTCGGCGTCGTCGGGATGACGGTCGCCGTACCAGTCGGCCGTCCACTCCCAGACGTTGCCGACCGCGTCGAACAGGCCGTAGCCGTTGGCGGGATGGCGGCCGACGGCGGTGGTCGTGCCGTAGCCGGGAGCGGGTCGCCACGGGAAGTCGCCGTGCCAGAAGTTCGCCCGCCGCTCGCCCGCTCGCTCGGGTGCGTCGCCCCAGGCGTAGGCGGCGCCCTCGAGACCGCCGCGGGCCGCCCGCTCCCACTGCGCCTCCGTCGGCAGCTCGCGGCCCGCCCAGGTCGCGTAGGCGCGGGCGTCCTCGTCCGCGACGTGGACGACCGGATGGTCGCTGCGTGCGGCCAGCGAGGAGGCCGGCCCCTCCGGGGTGCGCCAGCAGGCTCCGGGCGTCCAGGTCCACCACTGGTTGATGTGACGCAGGTCGACCGGCCCCGGCGTCGGCGTGAAGACGAGTGACCCGGGGACCAGGTTCTCCGCCGGAGCGCCGGGGAAGTCGGCCGGATCGAGCGGCCGCTCGGCGACGGTCGCGTAGCCGGTCGCGCCGACGAATCCGGCGAACTGGTCGTTGGTGACCGGGTGGCGCTCGATCCAGAAGCCGTCGACGGCGACCCGGTGGGCCGGTCCCTCCTCCGGATAGTGGTCGTCGGAGCCCATCCGGAACGTGCCGCCGGGGATCCACGCCATCGCGCCGATCGCCGGCGGCTCGCCGTTCCGGGTCGTCCCCGTGCCGCGCGCGGTCCGCACTAGTGGCCCGAGGTCAGCCAGGCGTTGAGCTTCGCGACCGCGTGGTCGATCGTGAAGCTGGCCGCCTCCTGGCGCGGCGGGAACTCCTTGTAGGTCTCCAGGATCGCGGTCGTGATCGCGGTCGCGTAGAAGGTGATGTAGTCGTGGTCGATGAACCAGTCCCAGTAGGTGTTCGAGGTGATGTCCGCCCGCTCATAGGGATCGGTCCGGAGGTTGAACAGCTTCGGCAGCCGCAGCGCCACGAACGGCTCCGCCCACAGCTGCAGCGTCCCCTGGACCCGCTGCTCCATGAAGACGACCTTCCAGTTGTCGAACCGCAGCCCGAGCACGTCGCCGTCGTCGGAGAAGTAGACGAACCCCAGCCTGGGGCTCTTGTCGACCTCGCCGGTCAGGTAGGGCAGCAGGTCGTAGCCGTCGATGTGGACCTTGTAGGTCTTGTCGCCGATCGTGTGGCCCTGCTTGAGCTTGTCGACGATCTCGGGCTCGCCCGCCGCGGCGAGGATCGTCGGCAGCCAGTCGTGGTGCTGGACGATCTCGTTGGAGACCTCGCCGGCAGGGATCCGGCCGGGCCAGCGGATCAGCTCCGGGACCCGGAAGGCGCCCTCCCAATTGGTGTTCTTCTCGCTGCGGAACGGGGTCGTGCCGGCGTCGGGCCAGGTGTTGGCGTGGGGCCCGTTGTCGGTGCTGTAGATCACCAGCGTGTCATCGGCGATCCCCAGCTCGTCGAGCAGGTCCAGCAGCCGCCCGACGTGCCCGTCGTGGTCGATCATCGTGTCGTGGTACGGCGACTGCCAGCGTCCGGCCTGGCCCACGCTCTCCGGCTTCGGATGGGTCCGCAGGTGCATGTGGGTGGTGTTCATCCAGACGAAAAACGGCGTCTCGGCCTCGTGCTGGCGGCGGATGAAGTCGGCGGCGACGCCGATCGTCTCGTCGTCGATCGTCTCCATCCGCTTCTTCGTCAGCGGGCCGGTGTCCTCGATCCGCTGGCGTCCGACGCGACCGAAGCGGGGTTCCTCGGTGTCGTCGTCCTCGTCGGCCGCCCACGAGTGGATCACGCCCCGCGGCAACGCCAGCGCGTGGAGACGGGGGAAGTCCTTCTCCTGGGCGTAGTCGGGCAGCTCGGGCTCCTCCTCCGCGTTGAGGTGGTAGAGGTTGCCGTAGAACTCGTCGAAGCCGTGGACCGTCGGCAGGTACTTGTTCAGGTCGCCGAGGTGGTTCTTGCCGAACTGCCCGGTCGCGTACCCCAGCGGCTTGAGCAGCTCGGCGATCGTCGGGTCCTCGGCGCTCAGCCCGATGTCGGCCCCCGGCACGCCGACCTTGCTGAGGCCGGTGCGGAAGACGCTCTGCCCGGTGATGAACGCCGCGCGCCCGGCGGTGCAGCTCTGCTCGCCGTAGGAGTCGGTGAAGCGCACGCCCTCCTCGGCGATCCGGTCGATGTTCGGCGTGCGGTAGCCCATCAGGCCATCGCTGTAGCAACTGAGGTTGCTGATGCCGATGTCGTCGCCCCAGATCACCAGGACGTTCGGCTGCGGGTTCTCGCTCACGGTCTTCGGCTCCTCGTACGGACGGCGGACGGCTTCGCCGAGGATCGGGTCAGACGGGGCGGGCGGGCATCACCCAGCCAGGGTGATCGGCCCGGAAGGCCGAGCCGGCGCGGCGCCCGACGCCCGTCCCTCGCGGCCGTCGTGGGGCCGTTCGACGTGCTCCCGTCGCCCGCGTGAGCCGCGCCACGACGGCGTCGCGGGCGGCTGAGAGAGTCGGGCCGTGACGTGGACGCCCGACCGGGAAGCGCTGCGCGGTCGGGTCGCCGTGGTCGCCGGCGCGACCCGCGGGGCCGGCCGCGGGATCGCCACGGCGCTCGGCGAGGCCGGGGCGACGGTCGTCTGCACCGGCCGCAGCAGCCGCTCGGGGACGACCGTCTCCGACTACGACCGACCCGAGACGATCGAACGGACCGCGGAGCTGGTCAGCGCGCTGGGCGGGACCGGGATCCCGCTGGCCGTCGACCACCTCGATCCGGAGCAGGTCGGGCACCTGGCCGAGCGGATCCGCGACGAGCACGGCCGGATCGACGTGCTCGTCAACGACATCTGGGGTGCCGAGACCCTCAAGGGCGGCCCCGCCCGGTGGAACACGCCGATCTGGGAGCACGACCTCGAGGACGGGCTGCGGATCCTGCGGCTGGCGATCGAGACCCACCTGGTCACCTCCCACCACCTGCTGCCGCTCCTGATCGACGGGCCGGGCGGCCTGCTCGTCGAGGTCACCGACGGCACCAGCGAGTACAACGCCTCGCGCTACCGGATCTCCGTCTTCTACGACCTGGCCAAGGCGGCCGTCAACCGGCTCGCGTTCTCCCAGGGCCACGAGCTCGCCCCCTACGGCGCGACCGCCGTGGCGCTGACCCCGGGCTGGCTGCGGTCGGAGATGATGCTCGACGGCTTCGGCGTCTCCGAGCCGAACTGGCGCGACGCCCTCGCCCCCACGGGCCCCGCGCCCGCCGACTTCGCGCTCTCCGAGTCCCCGCGCTTCGTCGGCCGCGCCGTCGCCGCGCTCGCCGCCGATCCCGAGCGCGGCCGCTGGAACCAGCAGTCGCTCGACGTCGGCCGACTCGCGGCGGCCTACGGCTTCCGTGACGTCGACGGCTCCCGGCCCGACTTCTGGCGCTACGACGCGGAGGTCCTCCAGGCGGGCGGCAACGGCCAGTACGCCGACTACCGCTGACCAGCCGTCGACGGACCGACGCGATCGGCCGCGCCGACGATCGGCCCGCCCCACCGGCCCCGCGGGCTTGCGCCCCGAGGCCGCGCCCGCCATGCTGCCCCGTGCGCACAATGTAAGCAACAGTGACTGGGAGTGGACATGGCCAACAAGGTGCTCATCAATCTGGCGACGGGCCTGGAGGACGCCGAGCGGGTGACGGTCGCCTTCCTCGTGGCCGGCGCCGCACTCGAACGGGGCCGCGAGGTCGCGATGTTCCTCACCAAGGAAGCCGTGCGGCTGGCGGTGCCAGGCCACGCCGAAGCCGTGGCCTGCGACGGCTGCCCGCCACTCGAGCGGCTGTTCGGACAGTTCGCCGAGGGCGGGGGCACGCTGCTGGTCTGCCCGATCTGCGTGACCGCCCGCAAGCTCGATGCCGACGCCTTCGTCCCCAACGCCCGCCTGGCCGGCGCGACGCCGATGCTGGCGTGGCTCGGGGACGAGGCGGGGACGGTCTTCAGCTACTGAGGGCCGGGCCCGCCTAGGCCGTGGCGTCGGCGGGGCGTGGGTACGGGTGCTGCGCGGCCCAGCCGACGATCGCCTTCGTACCCGCGACCACCGTGCCGTCGTCGCCGACGTAGACGGGCACGTCCTCCTGGCCCGTCAGCTCGCGGATCCCGTCGCGCTTCCCGCGGCGGGTCCAGGGCAGCGCCTTGAACCCGCCGACCTTCTCGATCTCGAACTCGTGGCCGGCGGTCCGCAAGGCCTTCGCGGCCTTCCCACACGGATGAATCGCCGGATTGCGGTCGGTTGCGGAACAGGTGTAGAGCGTGGCCATACCGCGGATGCTCCCACACCCCCGCGACACCCACCCAACCACCACCAACCACCAACCTCCGTCGCCCCCAACCCGACCGCGGTGGGGCGTTCGCTGCGGAGCCCCGGCGTACGGCCGGCGGCGTCGCTAGTCGCCGCTCTTGGTGGGCTGCTCGATTCCCCCGCGGCCACGCATGAAGAGCCGGCCGATCTGATCGCCCAGCTGCCGCGGCGTCCAGCGGTCGGGCTCGGCGACCAGCGCGCGGGCAGCGTTCTCGGCCATCCCCACGAACAGGTAGCCGTGAAGGCGCCCGTTGCTCTCGGCGTCCGGGACGCCCTGGCTCTCGAGCCAGCCCTGGGCGAGCTTGGCGATCACGTTGATCTGGTTCTCGCGCCCCCGCTGGATCCGGCGGGTGATCGCGGCGTCGGCGCCACCGGCACCGAGGAAGACGACCTGGAACGACTCGGGCGAGGCGACGACCGCCTCGAGGAAGGCCGTGAGCGCATCCGCGATCACCGGCTCGATGTCGTCCGTGTCGAGCGACTCCGGGACCGACGAGGCCATCGCCGCCAGGATCCGCTCCTCCTCGCGTCGCAGCAGCTCGCCGAAGAGCGCCTCCTTGCCGGCGAAGCTGCTGTACACCACGGGCTTGGAGACGCCGGCTCGGCGGGCGATCTCCTCCATCGACGCGCCCTCGTAGCCACGCTCCAGGAACACGCCGAAGGCGGCGTCCAGGATCATCGGCCGACGCACCTCGGGTCCGAGGTGGGCCGCCCGGGGCCGCTTGGTGCGTGTCGCCTGACGGGCCGCCGCGCGGGTCGCGGCCTTCCCGGCCTTCTCAACCGCCTTGCGGGCATTCTGGGCGGTCTTGGGGATCGATTTGGACATTCAGGAGGGGCCGGTCGAGGGTCCGTTGGCGGACGTGTACGGCGGCGTATCCTACCGCCGGTCGGCTTTGCGACGGAACCTCTTGCCGCCGCAATCCCCCCACTAGGGGGGCGTGCCGGACCATCGACGTCTCCGGAATCCCGGATCGCGGACCGCGCTCGCGCCGTCGGCGCGCCCCGTCCGTCTCCAATCGACTCCGCGTCGGCTCCGTCCCGCACGCCGTCCGTCGTCTGCCCCGCCCCTCGGGCCCAACCCGGCCCGGCCCGGCCCAGCCCAGCGGTGGCTCGCGCCGGCGGGTCCCCACGCCCACCGCGGGATAGCCTGCGAGGCATGCGCCTCGCCGCCGTCGACCTGGGCAGCAACTCGACCCGCCTGCTGATCGCCGAGCTCGGGGACGACGGCCGCCTGACCGAGCTGTACCGGCGCTCGACCGTGACCCGCCTCGGTCACGGCGTCGAACGGACCGGCCGGCTCGACCCGGAGGCGATCACGCGGGTCGCCGACGAGCTGGCGATCGTGCGCTCGCTGCTCGATCGCTACGCGGTCGAGCGCACCGTCGGCGTGTTGACGAGCGCCGTCCGCGACGCCGAGGACGGCCCGGCGTTCACCGCCCGCGTCCGCGACGAGTTCGGCATCGAGGCGCGCACGATCCCCGGCGAGCAGGAGGCCGCCCTGACCTTCCTCGGCGCGACCAGCGGCCGGACGCCGGGCGATCGCCCCGTGGCCGTCGTCGACGTCGGCGGCGGCAGCACCGAGTTCGTGATCGGGCACGGCGAGCAGGTCGACTTCAGCGTCTCGGTCCAGGCCGGCGTGGTCCGCCAGAGCGAGCGCCACCTGCACCACGATCCGCCCCTCCACGAGGAGCTGACCGCGCTCGCCGACGACGTCCGCGCCACGTTCGCCGCCGCGGTGCCGCCCGCGGTGCGGGCCGGGATCGGCAGCGTGATCGCCGTCGCCGGCACCGCCACCTCGTGCGCGGCGATCGCCCAGGAGCTCGACGCCTACGACATCGACCGCGTCCACGGCTACCAGCTGACCCTGGCCGAGATCGAGGAGCTGACCGCGCGGCTCGCCCTGATGGAGGAGCACGAGCGGGCCGGCGTGCGCGGCCTCCAACCGCAGCGCGCCCCGACGATCGTCGCCGGCTGCATCCTGCTGTCGGTCGCGCTGCGGCTGTTCGACGTCCAGGTCTGCGAGGTCTCCGAGCACGACATCCTGCGCGGCGCCGTGATCGCCGCCGCGACCGGCGAGCTCTGACCTGCGACCGACGCTGACCTGCGACCGACGGGGTCCGGGGTCCGTTCGCGTCGCGCCTCGAGGACGGGAGTCAGCATGCGTCGCATACCGACGCGAGCTGACCCCGATCCGGGCGGGCGACGCAACCTGACCCCGCTGCCCACCCCGTTCCGGCGATGGCTAACGGCCCTCCCAGGCGGCCGATCACTCTGAGACGGCTCTAGGCCAGGTTCGCCTTCCGCGGGTAGGCGACCGCCGGATCGGTCAGCACGTTGACCAGCGCCGGGCCGCCGGCGGCGAACGACCGTTCGAGCGCCGGACGCAGCTGGTCGGGCCGCTCGACCAGCTCGCCGTGGCCACCGAGCGCGGTCACGACCTGGTCGTACCGGGTCCCGGGTCGCAGGTCGGCGACCACCGAGTAGCCGTAGAGGAACTCCATCGGGTGCTTCTCCAGCGCCCAGATCCCGTTGTTGCCGACGACCGAGACGACGGCGACGCCGTGGCGGGCGAGCGTGTCGAACTCCATCCCGGAGAAGCCGAACGCGCCGTCGCCCTGGAGCAGCACGACCTGCCGTCCGGGATGGGCCAGCTTCGCCGCCAGCGCGTAGCCGGGTCCCGAGCCGAGACAGCCGAACGGCCCCGGATCGAGCCACGCGCCCGGCACGTAGCTGTCGATCGCGCGTCCGGCGAACGACCCGAAGTCACCGCCGTCGACGATCACGATCGCGTCGCGGTCGAGCATCTGGGCGAGCTCGCCGTAGATCCGCAGCGGATGCAGCGGCGAGCGGTCGTCCGCCAGCTCGGCCTGCTCGCCCGCGCGCCGCTCGTCCTCGGTCGCGCGCAGCCCGTCGACCCAGGCCGCGTTCCGCCGCGGGTCGCCCGCGGCCCCGTGACCGGTGGCCCCGCTCCGCAGCGCGTCGAGGATCGCGGGCAGGCCACCGTAGAGCTCCGCCGCGACCGGCCGCGGATGATCGCGCTGGGGCTCGACCCGGTCGATCACGATCAGCTCGGTGTCATCCCCGAACGCCTGGCCGAAGCCGAGCCGGAAGTCCATCGGCACCCCGACGACGAGCGCTACGTCGGCCCCGCCGAGCGCCTGCCCCCGGGTCCGCGAGAAGGCCAGCTCGTGGTCTGCCGGAACCACCCCGCGGGCCATCCCGTTCATGTAGACCGGGATCCGCAGCGCCTCGGCCAGCTCCAGCAGCGCCTGCTCGCCGTGCCCCCACCAGACGTTGGTGCCGACCATGATCACCGGCCGCTCCGCCTCCTGGAGCAGCGCCACCGCACGGTCGAGCGCGGCACCGTCGGCCGCCGGTCCGGCACCCGGCGCCGGCAGCACGGCCGGCCCGGCGGGATCGGGCGCCTCGGTGAAGACGTGGTCCATCGGGAAGTCGACGAACGCGGCCCCCGATGGTGCGGCGGTCGCGGCACGAAGCGCGTCGTCGACGAGGCCGGGGATCTCGGCCGGGGCGTTGGCGGTCGCGGCGAACCGCGTCAGCGGCCGCACGAACGGGACGTGGTCCAGCTCCTGCAACGACCCCATCCCCCAGCGCAGAGCCGGAGCGCGGCCGCCGAGCACGACCAGCGGCGACTGGTTCTCCTGGGCCGAGCCCAACGCGCTCATCCCGTTCGTGATCCCGGGTCCGGCGGTCAGCGCGGCCACGCCCGGCGTCCGGGTGACCTTCGCCCAGCCCTCGGCGGCGAAGGCGGCGGTCTGCTCGTGGCGGGTGTCGACCAGCCGGATGCCCTCCGAGCGGCAGCCGTCGTAGATCGAGAACAGGTGACCGCCCGAGAGCGTGAACAGCGTGTCGACCCCGTTGGCCAGCAGCCGCCGCGCGATCAGGCGGCCTCCGTGGAAGGACTCGGGAGGATCGGCCGGCGTCTGCTCGCTCGTCATGGGCCGACCCTACCGCGGGTCGGGAAGCGTGTCAGTCGTTTCCGTCGCCCCGCCGCCGGCCGCGCCCGCGGGGCCCGCGTCCGGGGCTCCCGCGGCCGCACCGGCGGCGTCCTTCGCGCGCACCAGCAGCCGCACCAGCCGGTCCTCCAGCTGCCCCTCGGGATCGTCGACGCGGCCGGCGAGCAGCGGCGCGTGCAGACGGACCGGGTCGCGCTTGCCGCGGACCGGCGCCGGAGGGCGGGCCGAGATCGTCCCGTGGTCGCGCTCGAGCCGTCGCCGAGTCTCCTCGGTGAACAGCACCACGTCACCGGTCCGGCGGGTGATCGCCTCGACCCGGCTGGCGGTGTTGACCGCGTCGCCGATCACGGTGAAGGCCGCCCGTCCGCCGCCGCCGATCGTCCCCGCCACGACCGGTCCGCTGTTGATCCCGATCCCCAGCTGGAGGTCGCCGCCGAAGTGCTGCCGGACGACCCGGGCGATCTCGATCGCGGCGGTGACCGCGGCGTCGGCGTGGTCGGGCAGCTCCGTCGGCGCGCCGAAGACGACCAGCAGGCCGTCGCCCTGGAAGGCGTTGGCGTGGCCACCGTAGCGCTCGACGACCGGCACCACCACGCCGTAGAAGTCGTTCAGCAGCGCGAAGACGTCCGCCGCCGAGGCCCGCTCGGCGAACGCGGTGAAGCCGCGGATGTCGACGAACGCCACGGTCACCTCGCGCTCGTCGCCCTGGAGCTGCGGCCCCTCGTCGAGCAGGCGGGTGGCGACGGCCGGGTCGACGTAGGTCCCGAGCGTCTCGTGGAGCCGGTCGCGCTCGCGCAGGCCCTGGAGCCCGACGTTGATCGAGCGAGCCAGCTGGCCGATCTCGTCGCCGCCGAGCACGGCCGCCCGCCGCTTCATGTCGCCGGCGGTGACCGCGTCGGTGGTGTCCTGCAGCTCGCGCAGCGGGGCGATGAAGCTGCGGGCCAGCAGCGCCGAGAGCCCGAGCGCGATCGTCGCGCTGGTCAGCAGCGCGATCGCCATCCCGAAGCCGAAGTCCGACAGCCCGTCGGCGCCGGTGCTGAAGCTGGCCACGACCCCGCCCGAGACGAGCGTGATCAGGGGCACCGCGATCAGCAGCCGCCAGCGCAGCGAGAGCGACGGGTCCAGCTCTGCGTCGTCCGAGAGCCCCGGCGCGACCGCCTCGACGACCGGGCGGAGGACCAGCTCCAGCTCCAGGTAGCGGATCAGGACGCCGGCGCTCAGCACCACCGTCGCCGCCAACGCCAGCGCGACGCCGCTGGGGAACGCGCTGAGGTCGGCGACCAGCGAGATCACCGTGATCATCACCACCGACGAGACCAGCGTCCGCATCGCCGCCGCGAAGCCGACCAGCCGCAGCGGCAGGCGGGTCAGGGCCCGCCAGGCCGCCGTCGCCCCGTCCGCGGTCGTCTCGCTGTCGTGCCAGTCCCGGACCGGCTGCAGCTGACGACTGGCGGTGCTGGTGACGAAGAACGTCTCGACCAGCGTCAGCGCCTGCGAGGTCCCGATGATGATCAGCCAGTCGCCCGCGGAGAGCGTGATGAACCGCGACAGGATCAGGATCGCCGCGAGTACGACGATGTGACCCTGGGCCAGGACCAGCAGGACGGCGAGGGTCGGATAGCGAGGACCGAGGCGCCGATAGAGCGCGTGTAGCGGGCGCCGAAGCACCCCGACATCCTCCCAGGCGGAGGCCCGAAGGCCCCTCGGCCCCGTGCCTACGGTCCCGTCGCCCGCGGCGGCAACGCCGACGCGACCGCCCCCGCGTCGAGGCCGGACACGGCGATCAGCTTGTCGCGGCTGGTCTGTCCCTGGACCACGCTCACCGCGCCGCGGGCGACCCCCAGCCGCTTGGCCAGCAACCGGCAGAGCGCCACGTTGGCGCGGCCGTCGACCGGCGGGGCCGTGACCCGCAGCAACAGCCGGTCGTCGCGCCAACCGACGATCTCGTCCTGGCGGCCGCGAGGTTGCAGCCGGACCGCGATCCTCGTCTCCTCCGACATCACGCGCTACCGTAGAGGAGGAGTACAGCGCCCGCGCGCCGGCGGCCGGTGGCCCCGGAAGCCAACCCGGGCACCGCCACCGCAACCTTTCTCCGTTCCCGGTGTTCCTACTTGTGGAACGGGATCTCGCGATGCGTGGCCCTGCCCCAAGCCCTGCACCGTCCGTCGTGGAAGTCTCCGCTCTCGATACCGCTCCCGTCCACCGTGGCCCCACGGCGCTCCTGCGTCTCCAGGGCGACGAGCGGCTGGTGACGCTCACGCGGCGCGGCAACCAGGCGGCCTACGAGGTCCTGGTCCAGCGGTACCAGTCGCGGCTGCTCTCCTTCTGCCGTCACATGCTCGGCAGCAAGGAGGACGCGGAGGACGTCCTCCAGGAGGTCTTCGCCAACGCCTTCAACGCGATCAACGGCGACGACCGCGCGATCAACGTCCGTCCCTGGCTCTACCGGATCGCCCGCAACCGGTGCCTGAACCACCTGCGCAAGATCCAGCCGATCGGCGTCGACACGATGGACGACCGGATCGCGGACAACGGCACGTCCGCGGCCGACACTGCCCACCGCCGTGAGGAGTTCCGCGAGCTGCTCGGCGACGTCAAGTCGTTGCCCGAGACGCAGCGGACCGCGCTGCTCCTGCGCGAGATCGACGCCCTCGCCTACGACCAGATCGCCGAGGCGATGGACACCACGGTGCCCAGCGTCAAGTCGCTGCTGGTGCGCGCCCGCGTCGCCCTCGCCGAGGCCTCCGAGGCTCGCAACCTGACCTGCGAGGAGGTCCGCGACGAGCTCGGCGTGGTCGCCGAGTCGCTCGCCCGGGCCAGCCCGCCCGTCCGGCGGCACCTGAAGGAATGCGAGCGCTGTGCCGCGTTCCAGACCCACCTCAAGGCGAACAACAAGACCCTCCAGGCGATCATGCCGATCGGCCCGCTGGTGCTGCTCAAGAAGCTGCTCGCGCACGCGACCGCCGGCCTCGGCGCGTCCGGCGGGGCGGCAGCCGGCAGCGTCGCCGCCGGCACGCTGACCGGGGGCATGCTGACCACCGGCGTCACCGCGATCGCCTCGAAGACCGCAGCCGGCCTCGCCGCCGCCGCGATCGTCACCGCCGGTGCGGTCGAGGTCGATCAGGCCCGGACCCGCTACAGCACCTCCGCCAAGCTCATCGACGTGCCGAACGTCGTCCGCGCCGCGGCACCGGTCGCTCCGCCGACCGTCCACGTCTCGACCCCGGCCGTGACGCCGGTCAAGCCCGCGCCCGGTCCCGAAGGCAGCGGTGGCCTCTCCCCCGCGGCCACGGCCACGGCGACGCCGACCGAGACGACGACCGGCGACGCCCGGGCGACGACGACCACGGCGCCGACGACCACCACCGCCCCGACGCCGACCGAGACGACGACGGCTCCCCCGACGCCGACCACGGATCCGGTCCCGCCGCCGGTCACGACCGCCCCGACCGCCCCGAGCGTGCCGACGACGACCGCGCCCGCCGTCCCGACGACGCCCCCGGTCGACAGCGGCGAGCAGACCACGACGCTGCCGTCGACGACGACCACCGTGCCGCCGACGACGACGGAGACCGCCCCGCCGGCAGCCACCGCGCCGCCGACGACCACCGAGCCGGGCCCGTCGACCAGCTCCACCACGCCCGCACCGCCGGCACCGAAGCCGACGCCCGGCGCGTCCGGCCAGCTGCCGACCCAGCCGCTCAGCAGCAAGAAGCCGGCGAAGAAGAAGCCGGCCAAGAAGTCGACGAAGAAGTCCTCCTCGCGCTAGTCCGCACCCGGCGGCCGCGATGCTCCGACGCCCGATTCGGCGCCCACCCCCGCGGCGGCGCCTGACGATCCGATCCACACGGGCCGGCCTCCCGGCCGGCCGCCGACGACCCGCCCGCGGCTAGGGCGCCTCGGTCCCGAACGCGACGCCGTAGAAGGGCGTCCGCATCGGCCCGTTCGAACCCGCCGTCGCGACGTTCGGCACCACGTCCGACTGCTGGCTCTGCAGCGACATGTCGAGCACCCGGGTGTCGGGCTTCGGGACGTCAGGCAGCAGCAGCAGCCGTACGCCGTACCAGAGCTGATCGCCGCGGTAGAACTGGTACCGGACGAGCCACCCGGCGTAGTCGCGGCCGATCTTGACGCGACCCTGCCCGCGGAGCTGGAACTTGTCCGGCCCGAGCTCGCGGCGCAGGTCGGCGACGATCGGGGCCATCCGCAGCGCGAGCTGCGCGACCGGGGCCCCGGCCGGCTCCGGTCGGGTCGGGGCCGGCCCGGCGTCGCGGAAGACCAGCTGCTCGGGTGCGCGTCCCGGGGCGGGCACGTTCTCCAGCCGCAGCAGCTCACCGGGACCGGCCGGCACGCGCTTGACGCGATCGTCGAAGCGGGTGTTGAAGGTCAACGGCCCCCGGACCACGACCTGCTCGAGCGGCCGTCCCCGCAGCAGCAGGTAGGCCGCGACCGCCGCGAGCAGCAGCACGAGCACCCCGACGACCGTCCAGCGGATGCGGGGTGGCACCCGGCGCAGGCGGGGGCCGGCGATCTCCGGCAGCGAAGGACCGTACTCGGGGCGCGCAATCGGCACGCAGGCGAGGGTACCGGTCGCCGCTCGCCGCGGGCTCGGTCACCCGCGCGGGCGGCGGCCGTTCCCGCGCGGCCCGGGCTCAGGCCCCGACGTCGAAGAGCGCGTCGAGGTCGTGCTGGCTGAAGGCCTCGAACGCCATCAGCGTCTGCGTCCGGCGGATGCCGACCACGCGGGAGATCTCGGTCGTGACGACCCGCGCCAGCTCCTCCGGATTGCGCAGCCGGACCATCGCCACGAAGTCCCATTCACCGGTCACGGAGTAGGCCTCGGCGACGCCTTCGACGTCGGCCAGCCGCTGCCCCAGGTCGGGGAGCGCTTGCTGGTCGGCTTGGATCAGGACGATTGCCGTGGACGCCATGGTGGCCTCAGATCTCGATCGACGCGTTGGGCTCGAGGACGGCGACCGTCGCCAGTCCGGCGTCCTCGACGTCGCGCTTGTAGGCCTGCACGTCCGTCTCGATCGGCGGGAAGGTGTCGTAGTGGATCGGCACCACGACCGGGGCGCCGACCAGCCGAGCCGCCTCGATCGCGTCGTGGCGGTCCATCGTGTAGTGGCCGCCGATCGGGATCAGCGCCGCGTCGAGCCGGTCGCGGCGACCGGGAAGGGCCAGATCGCTGAAGAGCGCGGTGTCGCCGAGGTGGTAGACGGTCTTCCCGCCGAAGTTGATCACCAGGCCGGCGGCGACGGCCACGGTCCCGCTCGGGGTCGTGTTCGTGTGCCAGGCCGGCACCAGGCGCACCCAGCCGCCCTCGAACGCGACGGTGCCGCCGAGGTTCGGGTCCGCGACGTCGAGCCCCTGAGCGGCGAGCTCGTTGGCGGTCTCCACGATCGCGACGACCTTCGCCCCGGTCCGCTTGGCGATCGCCACCGTGTCGCCGTAGTGGTCGCCGTGGCCGTGGCTCAGCAGGATGATGTCGGCGGGGACCTCGTCGGGCGAGACCGTCGCCTTCGGGTTGTCGCTGAGGAACGGATCCACCAGGACGTGGCGGCCGTCGGCCTCGAGCAGCACGGCCGACTGGCCGAGGAACGTGAGCTTGGTCATGCGGGGTTCTCCTCGCTCGAATCGCTTGGGGCGGGTTCGGGGTCCTGTTCGGCAGCCGCGGTCCCGGGATCCGCGAGCTCGCGGGCGAGCGCGAAGCCGACCGTCACCCCGACGAGCATCGCCAGCCGGGACTCGTCGGAGATCAGCGCGTTGAGCCGCTCACCGCGGGTCGCCAGGTCCGGCTCGGCGATCGCCGCGTTGACGACCTGCTCGTGGCCCTGGCTGAACCAGCCGCCGTCGTGCAGCGCTCCGTCGATGATCCGCTCGAGACCGGGGACCGCATGGGTGACGACCTCCTCGGCCCGGCGCAGCCGCTTCGGATCGCTGATCGCGCGGACGGCCGCGTCGACCTGCTCCGCGGTGTAGGGACGTTGCTCGGACACCAGAGAGAGCATACGCACGGGCGGCGCCCGTCGATCCCGGTCCGTCGGTCAGCGGCGGGCGGCCGAGAGCGCCAGCCCGAGGCCCGCACCGAGCAGGACCCCGAGCCAAGCGGCGACTGGCGCGCCGGCGACGACGATCGTGCTGGTGGCCAGGGTCACCAGCAGCAGCACCGAAGCCCCGAGCAGGTCGCCGTCGATCGACTCCTTGCGCTTGCGCGCACGCAGCTCGGCGACGATCCAGGCACTGGCGAGCGCCGTGGCGGCGCCGCTGGCGCCCGCCTGGATCCCGCCGCCGTCGATCGCCGCCGAGGCCACCAGGCCGCCGACCCCGGCGATCAGGAAGGTCCCGAGCACGATCGCCGGACCGAGCACGGGGCCCGTCCGTCGCTCCCACAGCCAACCGAAGACGCCGAAGGTCGTCAGGACCGCGAAGGCGTGCCAGATGTCGCTCTGCTCGTAGGAGAGCGCCGCGACGAGGTAGCGCCAGGCGGGGGTGTCGCTGAGGCCGCCACTGAGCAGCAGGTCCTGCTGGCCGATGATGATCGTCACCGGCAGCCCGATCAGGGAGACCAGGACGATCAGCAGCGTCGCCCACGGGCGTCCCTCGCCGACCGCGACGGCCGTCCGAAGACGGCCACCGGCAGGCCGACCGCGCTTCTTGGTCGACTGGGCCGCCGACGTCGGCCGCCGCAGCTTGGCGCGGCCCTTGCTCCGCAGCGAGACGACGTTGTCCCGCGGGTCGCCGGGATCGCCGACGGCGTCCTCCGGGCCGTCCCGGAGCAGCGCCTCGAGGTCGCCGTCCTTGCGGTCCAGGCGCGGAGCGCGCTTGCGGAGCCGGGTCCCGCAGTACGGGCATTCGGTCACGAAGGTGCTGACCTGCTGTCCGCAGGAGCTGCATTCCGTGAACAACTCTGCTGCGCCGCCCGCCATCAGACCTAGTGTAAGCCCGCCGGGGTACCCCGCGGCTCCCGTCCGCCAGATGGCCCCGATCCAGGAGCCCCGCGGGTCCATTTGAGGTGTTCGTGGACCGAGAGCTGGGCGCCAGCCCTGCCGAGGTCCACGCGGCGATGCCGAAACCCCGCGGGTCCGTCTGAGGTGTTCGTGGACCGAGCAGGTCGGCACGCGTGGACCGAGAGCTGGGCGCCAGCCCTGCCGAGGTCCACGCGGCGATGCCGAAACCCCGCGGGTCCGTCTGAGGTGTTCGTGGACCGAGC
>NZ_JBWDOG010000007.1:0-207822 GCF_056269115.1 Patulibacter ginsengiterrae | reverse complement strand
CAGCCCGGTCGGCAGGACCAGCCCGGTCGGCAGGACCAGCCCGGTCGGCAGGACCAGCCCGGTCGGCAGGACCAGCCCGGTCGGCAGGACCGACCCGGTCGGCAGGACCGGCCCGGTGGGTAGGACCGGTGCGAAGCGGGTAGTGGCCGGGAGCGATGCCCGCGCGGCTGGACGCCTACCGTCGCAAGCGCGACCTCGACGCGACGCCCGAGCCGGACGCCGCGCAGACCCCCGCGGACGGGTCCGGGAACGCGACCGGCGGCCGCTTCGTCGTGCACGAGCACCACGCCCGCCGCCTCCACTGGGACCTGCGGCTGGAGCACGACGGGGTGCTCGCGTCGTGGGCGATCCCCAACGGGATCCCCGAGGACCCGTCCCACAACCGCAAGGCGATCCACGTCGAGGACCACCCGCTCGCCTACCTCGACTTCACCGGGACGATCCCCGCGGGCAGCTACGGCGCGGGCGAGATCCTGGTCTGGGACCACGGCACCTACACCCACGAGAAGTGGCGCGACGACGAGCTGATCGTCGTCTTCGCCGGCGAGCGGCTGAACGGCCGCTACGCGTTGTTCCAGACCGGCGACGACGACCGCGACTGGATGATCCACCGGATGGATCCGCCGCTCGACCCGGACGCCGAGGACCCGCCGGAACGGATCCCGCCGATGCTGGCGACGCCGGGACGACTGCCCCGCAACGAGGACCGCTGGGGCTTCGAGGTCAAGTGGGACGGGGTCCGGGCGATCGCCCGCTCGCAGCCCGGGCGCCTGCAGCTCCGCTCCCGCAGCGACCGCGACATCACCCACGACTACCCCGAGCTGCGGGGGCTGAACACCGCGCTCGGCTCGCACTCGGCGATCCTCGACGGCGAGATCATCGCCTTCGACGGGGCGGGACGGCCGAGCTTCCAGGCGCTCCAGCCACGGATCCACGCCCGCCGCTCGAGCGCCCGCCGGCTCGCCGCGGAGACCCCGGTCACCTACATGCTCTTCGACCTGCTCTGGCTCGACGGGCACGCCCTGGTCGAGCTCCCGTACGAGCAGCGGCGCGAGCGGCTCGAGGCGCTGGAACTCGACGGCGACCACTGGCAGACGCCACCGTTCCACCGCGGCGAGGGCCGGGCGATGCTCCACGCGACGGCCGACCAGCAGCTGGAGGGCGTCGTCGCCAAGCGGCTCGACGCGCCCTACCGGCCGGGGCAGCGGTCGAGCGACTGGGTCAAGGTCAAGCACGAGCAGCGGCAGGAGTTCGTCGTCGGCGGCTACACCCCGGGCAACGGCGCGCGGGCGAGCAGCTTCGGGGCGCTCCAGCTCGGGGTCCACGACGACCAGGGCCGGCTCATCCACGTCGGCGGGGTCGGCAGCGGGTTCCGCGACGACGACCTCGAGCGGCTGAGCAGGGCGCTCGGCGGACGGGAGCGCCAGACGTCGCCGTTCGCGCTCGGCGACCCCCCGCGCAGCACCGTCTTCGTGAGCCCGGAGCTGGTGGTCGAGGTCAGCTTCGGCCAGTGGACGAGCGACGACCAGCTCCGCCACGCCGTCTTCCGCGGCCTCCGCGACGACCGCGAACCGACGACCATCGTGCGTGAGGTCCCGCGCGGCGCGGACGCTGACGAGCTGGTGATCCCCACGCGAGGCGACCACCAGCTCGACGTCGACGGCCGGACGCTCCGCCTGACCAACCTCGACAAGCTCCTCTACCCCGCCGCCGGCACGACCAAGGCGGCGGTGATCGACTACTACGCCCGGATCGCCCCGCTGCTCCTGCCCCACCTCCGCGATCGGCCGGTCACGTTGAAGCGCTACCCGGACGGCGTCGACGGCAAGGCGTTCTACGAGAAGCACGCCAACCGCCACCGGCCCGCGTGGGTGGCGACCGTGGAGATCCCCAGCCGCACCGACGACGGCGAGCCGATCGACTACGTCCTGATCCAGGACCTGCCGACCCTGCTGTGGGCGGCCAACCTCGCGGCGCTGGAGCTGCACCCGTCGCTGTCGCGGGCCGACCCGCCCCCGCTCGGTCCCCCGACCGCGCTGGTCTTCGACCTCGACCCCGGCGCCCCCGCGACGATCGTGGAGTGCTGCCGGGTCGCGCTCGAGATCCGCGCGCTGCTCGGAGACCTCGACCTCCGCGCCTTCCCCAAGACCTCGGGCTCGAAGGGGCTCCAGCTCTACGTCCCACTCGCCACCGAGGTCGGCTACGAGCGCAGCGGCGCGTTCGCGCACGCGGTCGCCTCGCTGCTGGAGCAGCGCTTCCCGGAGCGGGTCGTCTCGCGGATGGCCAAGCGGCTGCGGCCCGGCAAGGTCCTGATCGACTGGAGCCAGAACGATCCGCACAAGACCACGGTCAGCGTCTACTCGCTGCGGGCCCGCGAACGGCCGACCGTCTCGACCCCGGTCGACTGGGACGAGGTCGCCGCCTGCGCCGAGGCCGACGATCCCGCGCGGCTCGTCTTCACCGCCGACGACGTGCTCGGTCGCGTCGCCGCCGACGGCGACCGCTTCGCGGGCGTGCTGCAACTCGACCAGCGACTGCCGGAGCTGACGGCATGAGCGCGCGCTCGATCTGGAACGGCACGCTCACCTTCGGCAGCGTCGTCGTCCCGGTCAAGCTGTTCTCGGCGACCGAGGACCGGGCGCTGCGGTTCCGCGAGGTCCGCGCCAGCGACGGGGTGCGGATCGCCCACCGCCGGGTCGGCGCGGAGTCGGGCGAGGAGATCGCCTACGACCGGATCGAGAAGGCCTACGACAGCGGCGGCAAGCGGGTCGTCCTGACCAAGCAGGAGATCTCCGCCGCCGACGGCCCGCGGCCGAAGGTGATCGAGATCGAGCAGTTCGCCCGCGCCGCCGAGATCGACCCCGTCTTCTACGACAAGCCGTACCACCTCGGTGCACAGGAGGGTGGCGAGCACGCCTACCGGGTGCTGCTCGCCGCGCTCGAACGGAGCGAGCGGGTCGGGATCGGCCGCTTCGTGCTCCGGACCCGCGAGCAGCTGGTGGCGGTGCGGCCGTTGCAGGGGGCGCTCGGTCTCCAGACGATGCGGTTCGACGACGAGCTGGTCGACCCGAAGGACCTCGAGCTGCCCGCGCTCCGCAAGAAGCCCAGCGAGCGCGAGGTCGGCATGGCCGGCAAGCTGGTCGAGATGCTCGCCGGCGAGTGGGAGCCGGACGACTACGAGGACGGCTACCGCGAGGCGGTCCTGCGGCTGATCGAGGACAAGCGCGAGGGCCGCAAGATCAAGCAGGCGCGGCGCCCGAAGGCGACCGGCGACGACCTCGTCGCCGCGCTGGAGGCGAGCCTCGAGGGCAAGCCGAGGAAGGCCCGGAAGGCGAGGAAGCAGGCCGGGACCACGGAGCGGTCCGAGGCCAAGGCCGGGAAGGGCGGCGACTGATGGCTCGGCGCTCGATGTGGACCGGGTCGCTGAGCTTCGGGCTGGTCAACGTGCCGGTCGAGCTGGTCAGCGCGGTCCGCAACCGCGACGTCCGCTTCCACCAGGTCGAGCGCGAGAGCGGCGAGCGGATCGAGCTGCGGCGGGTCGCCTCGACCGACGGCAAGCCGGTTCCGTGGGACCAGATCGCCCACGGCTGGGAGGAGGACGACGGCGAGATGGTCGTCCTGACCGACGCCGAGCTGGCCTCGGCCGCGCCCGAGAAGACGCGAACGGTCGACATCGACCTGTTCGTCGAGCTCGAGGCGATCGACCCGATCTACTTCGCCCATCCCTACTGGCTGCTGCCGGTCGGCAAGGGCGAGGGCCCGGCCCGCGCCTACCGGCTGCTGCGCGACGTGATGCAGGACAGCGGCCGGGTCGCGATCGGCCGGATCGTGCTGCGGGCCCGCGAGTACCTGGTCGCGGTCCGCGAGCAGGACGGGCTGCTGTCGCTGACGACGATGCGGTTCGCCGCCGAGATCCGCGACCCCCACGACACCGGCGCGGTCCCGACCGGCGAGACCGGCGAGCCGACCAAGCGCGAGGTCGAGGACGCGGTCGCCCTGATCGAGGAGATGACCGACGAGTTCCGGCCGGCCCGCTACGAGGACTGTCACCGGGCGCGGCTGCTGGCGCTGATCGCGGAGAAGCGCAAGGGCCACGAGATCGAGCTGCCCGAGCCCGAGCCCGAGCCGGCACCGCAGAAGGCCCCGGCCGACCTGATCGCCGCGCTCGAGGACAGCCTCCGCAAGGCGCGCGGCGGCGGTGCCTCCCGGAAGCCCGCGAAGCAGCCCGCCAAGACGGGCGCGCGGAGCGAGAAGAGGACCGCCGCCCGCTGAGCGGCGGCGCCGCGAACCCGGGCGGGTCCGCGGCGGCGGCGATCAGCGCGGCTTGCGCTTGCGCTTCTGCGGCAGGTCGGTGATCGTGCCCTCGGCGATCTCCGCCGCCAGCCCGATCGACTCCGACAGCGTCGGGTGCGCGTGGACGGTCAGGGCGACGTCCTCCGCGTTCGCGCCCAGCTCCAGCGCGAGCCCGGGCTCGGCGATCAGCTCGCCGGCGTTGAGGCCGACGATCCCCGCCCCCAGCACCCGCCGGGACTCGGGATCGAGCAGCAGCTTCGTCTGCCCGTTCGCCGCGTCGCTGGCCAGCGCCCGGCCGGAGGCGACCCAGGGGAAGACCGCGACCTCGTAGGCCGTGTCGTCCTGCTTGGCCTGCGTCTCGGTCAGCCCGACCCAGGCGATCTCCGGGTCGGTGTAGGCGACCGACGGGATCCCGCGGACGTCGAACGTGACGTCGTGCCCGGCGATCACCTCGGCCGCGACGTGGGCCTCGTGGGTCGCCTTGTGGGCGAGCATCGGCTGGCCGACGACGTCACCGATCGCGTAGACGTGGGCGAGCCCCGTCCGCTGCTGCTCGTCGACCGGCACGAAGCCGCGCTCGTCGACGGTCACGCCGATCGCCTCGAGGCCGAGGTCCTTGCCGTTCGGCACCCGGCCGACGGCGACCAGGACCCGGTCGAAGACCTGCGGATCCGGTGCCTTGCCGCCCTCCGCGCTCGCGCCGAAGGTCGCCTTCAGCCCCTCGTCGGTCGCCTCGACCGACTCGACCTTCGTCTGCAGGTGGACCGCCGCGTAGCGCCCGCCGATCCGCTTGGCCAGCGGCTTGACGAGGTCCTTGTCGGCCCCCGGGATCAGCTGGTCGGCCAGCTCGACGACGGTCACCGCGCTCCCAAGCGCGTCGTAGACGGTCGCCATCTCGAGCCCGATGATCCCGCCGCCGACCACGAGCAGCCGCTCGGGGACGTCGACCAGCTCGAGCGCGCCGGTCGAGTCGATCACGCGCTCGTCGTCGTGCGGGAAGCCCGGCAGCTCGACCGAGCGCGAGCCGGTCGCGACGATCGCCGAGTCGAAGGTCACGAGCTTCCTGGCGTCGCCGTCGGTGACCTCGAGCTCGTGCTCGCCGACGAACCGGCCCTCGCCCTTGACGACCTCGACCTTGCGCTGCTTGGCCATCGAACCGACGCCGCCGCTGAGCTTGCCGACGACCTCGTCCTTCCAGCCGCGGAGCTGGTCGAGGTCGATCTCCGGCTTGGCGAACGCGATCCCGTGGGCGCTGGCGCCCTCGGCGTCGACGATCACCTTGGCCGCGTGCAGCAGCGCCTTGGAGGGGATGCAGCCGACGTTCAGGCAGACCCCGCCGAGGACCGGATCGCGCTCGACGAGCACGACGCTCAGGCCGAGGTCGGCGGCCCGGAAGGCGGCCGAGTAGCCGCCGGGCCCCGAACCGAGCACGACGACCTGGGCGTGGACGTCGCCCTTCGCCTTGACCTCGTCGCTGGCCGTCGACGGCGCAGCCGCCGCGGCGGCTGCGGGCGTTCCGGCGGTCGTGGACGATCCGTCGGCCGCATCGGTGACCGGCTCGGCCCCTTCAGCACCAGCAGATGCCTGTGCCTCGGCATCGCCGCTCGGCGCGGCGTCGTCGGCCGAGGCCGATTCCGCCAGCTCGAGCGTCAGCAGGACGGCGCCTTCCGAGACCATGTCGCCGACGGCGACCTTGATCGCGCCGACGGTCCCCGCCTGTGGGCTGGGGACCTCCATCGTCGCCTTCTCCGACTCGAGCGCGACGAGCGGATCCTCGACCGCGACCTCGTCGCCGACGGCGACCAGGATCTCGACCACCGGCACGCCCTCGAAGTCGCCGATGTCCGGGACCTTGACCTCGACCGTGCTCACAGCAGGATCCTCCGGAAGTCGGCCAGCACGCCGGCCAGGTGGGCGGTGAATCGCGCCGCCATCGCGCCGTCGACGACGCGGTGGTCGTAGGACAGCGACAGCGGCAGGATCAGGCGCGGGACGAACTCCGACCCGTTCCAGACCGGCCGCATCGCCGAGCGGGTGACGCCGAGGATCGCGACCTCGGGGGCGTTGATGATCGGCGTGAACGAGGTCCCGCCGATCCCGCCGAGGCTGGAGAGCGAGAACGTCCCGCCGCTCATCTCGGCCGGGCCGAGCTTGCCGGCGCGGGCCTTGCCCGAGAGCGCGGTCAGCTCCGCCGCCACCGCGTAGATCCCCTTCTGGTCGACGTCGCGGATGACCGGGACGAGCAGGCCGTTGGGGGTGTCGGTCGCGAAGCCGAGGTGGTGGTACTTGCGCAGCACCAGCTCGTCCCCGTCGAGCGACGAGTTCAGGGTCGGGAACTGCTTGAGCGTCGCCGAGATCGCCTTCAGGAGCAGGGCGACCATCGTCACCTTGACGTCCTTCTGCTCCGCGTTGAGCTGCTTGCGGAACGCCTCCAGCTCGGTGATGTCGGCGTCGTCGTTGTGGGTGACGTGCGGGATCCGGACCCAGTTGCGGGCCAGGTTCGCCCCGGACAGCTTCTGGATCCGCGAGAGCGGGACGCGCTCGATCCCGCCGAACTTCTCGAAGTTGACCTTCGGCCAGGGGGCCAGGCCGAGGCCGCCGTCGCCGGTCGCCTCGCCCGCGGAGACAGGCGCCTTGGCCGGGGCCTCCTTGGCCCGCTGGACGTCCTCCGGCACGATCCGGCCCTTGCGGCCGGTGCCGGTGACGGTGGTCAGGTCGACGCCCAGCTCGCGGGCCAGACGGCGCACGCTCGGGCTGGCGTAGACCGGGCCGTCGTTCGCCGCCGCCGGAGCAGCTCCGCCGGCCTGCGCAGCCGGGGCCGCGCTGGCCGCCGGAGCCGGAACCGCAACGCCGGCCGAAGCCGTCGCCGGGGTGCTCGCCGCGGCCGCCGGAGCCGCCGCCTCGGTCTTCGGGGCCTCCGCCTTCGGGGCCTCGGCCGGAGCCTCGCCCGCCGCGGCGATCTTCAGCAGGACCTTGCCCTCGGAGACGGTGTCCCCGACGGCGACCAGGATCTCCTTGATCTCACCGGCGACCGGCGACGGGACCTCCATCGTCGCCTTCTCGGACTCCAGGGCCACGAGCGGATCCTCGACCGCGACGGTGTCCCCGACCGCGACGAGGATCTCGACTACCGGTACGTCGTCGAAGTCCCCGATGTCGGGAACCTGCACCTCGGTCAGCGCGCCCACGGGGCCCCCTCATCGGTCGTGATCTCGTACTGCTCGATCGTCTCGCCGAGCAGCTTGCGCTCGACGGTCCCCTCGTCGGCCAGGGCGCCGAGCGCCGCCAGCAGCACGTGGTGGCGGTCGACCTCGAAGAACGCGCGCAGCGCCTTGCGGTAGTCGCTGCGGCCGAAGCCGTCGGTGCCGAGCACGGTGTAGGGCGCCGTGATCCAGGGCCGGACGCCGTCCGGCAGCTGGCGGATGTAGTCGGTCGCCGCGATCACGGGCACCTCGCCCGGGAGCTGCTCGGACACGTACGGGACCTGCTGCTCCGCGTCGGGGTGGAGCCGGTTGTGGCGCTCGACGTCCATCCCGTTGCGGCGCAGCTCGGTGAAGCTGGTGACGCTCCAGACCTCGGCCCGGATCCCCTGCTCGGCGAGCAGGTCGGCCGCGGCCAGGACCTCGCGCAGGATCGTGCCGGAGCCGAGCAGGCGGACCTGGACCTCGCCCGCGTCGGCATCGACCGTGCGGACGCGGTGCATCCCGCGCAGGATCCCCTCCTCCGAGCCCTCGGGCAGCGCCGGCTGCTCGTAGTTCTCGTTCATCACCGTCAGGTAGTAGAAGACGTCCTCCTGCTCGGCGAACATCCGCCGCAGGCCGTCGTGGACGATGACCGCCAGCTCGTAGCCGTAGGCCGGGTCGTAGCTGACGCAGTTGGGGATCAGCGAGGCCTGGATCAGGCTGTGGCCGTCCTCGTGCTGGAGGCCCTCGCCGTTGAGCGTGGTCCGCCCGGCGGTGCCGCCGACCAGGAAGCCGCGGGCACGGCTGTCGCCGGCCGCCCAGGCGAGGTCGCCGACCCGCTGGAACCCGAACATCGAGTAGTAGATGTAGAACGGGATCATCGGCGTGTCGTGGTTGCTGTACGACGTCGCCGCGGCGATCCACGAGGAGAAGGCGCCGGGCTCGTTGATCCCCTCCTGGAGGATCTGGCCCTGCCGGTCCTCGCGGTAGAACATCAGCTGCTCGGAGTCCTCCGGCTGGTACAGCTGCCCGACCTGGGAGTAGATCCCGAGCTGGCGGAACATCCCCTCCATGCCGAACGTGCGCGACTCGTCGGGGACGATCGGCACGATGTGCTTCTTGATGTTGCGGTCGCGCAGCAGCGCGGCCAGCAGCCGGACGAAGACCATCGTGGTCGAGATCTCGCGGTCGCCGCTGCCGTCGAGCACGGCCTGGAAGGCGGACAGCTCGGGGATCTCGAGCGAGGCCGACTTCTCGCGGCGGGCCGGCAGGCTGCCGCCGAGCGCCTCGCGCCGCTCCCGCAGGAACGTGATCTCGGGGCTGTCGTCGGCCGGCTTGTGGAACGCCGCCCCGTGGACCTCCTCGTCGGTCAGCTCGAGGCCGAACCGCTCGCGGAAGGTCAGCAGGACCTTGTCCGTCATCTTCTTCTGCTGGTGCGTGATGTTCTGCCCCTCGCCGGAGGCACCCATCCCGTAGCCCTTGATCGTCTTGGCGAGGATCACCGTCGGCTGGCCCTTGTGGGCACGGGCGGCGGCGTAGGCCGCGTAGACCTTGGCCGGATCGTGGCCGCCGCGGTTGAGCGCCCAGATCTCCTCGTCGGTCCAGTCCGCGACCATCTTCGCGGTCTCGGGGTGCTTGCCGAAGAAGTGCTCGCGGACGTAGGCCCCGTCGCGGGACTTGAGCGCCTGGTACTCGCCGTCGACGGTCTCCTCCATCACCCGCAGCAGGTGCCCGTCGCGGTCGGCGGCCAGCAGCTCGTCCCAGCGGGAGCCCCAGACGACCTTGATCACGTTCCAGCCGGCGCCGCGGAACTCGGCCTCCAGCTCCTGGATGATCTTGCCGTTGCCGCGGACCGGGCCGTCGAGCCGCTGGAGGTTGCAGTTGACGACGAAGGTCAGGTTGTCGAGCTTCTCGCGCCCGGCCATCCCGATCGCGCCCATCGACTCGGGCTCGTCCATCTCGCCGTCGCCGCAGAAGACCCAGACGTCGCGCTCCTTGGTGTCGCTCATGCCGCGGCCGTCGAGGTACTTCATGAAGCGGGCCTGGTAGATCGCCATCAGCGGGCCGAGGCCCATCGAGACGGTCGGGAACTGCCAGAAGTCCGGCATCAGCCAGGGGTGCGGGTACGACGAGAGCCCGTCGCGCTTCGCGCTCGACTCCTGCCGGAAGTTCCGCATCTGCTCTTCGCTCAGGCGGCCTTCGAGGAAGGCGCGGGAGTAGATCCCCGGCGAGGAGTGCCCCTGGATGTAGACCAGGTCGCCGCCGTGCTGCTCGCTGGCGGCGCGCCAGAAGTGGTTGAAGCCGACCTCGTAGAGGGTCGCGGCCGACTGGAACGAGGCGATGTGGCCGCCCAGCTCGGACGACTCCTTGTTCGCCTGGAGCACGGTCGCCAGCGCGTTCCAGCGGACCAGCGAGCGGACCCGGCGCTCGATCGCCTGATCGGTGTCGGGCGCCGTCTGGTTCTCCGGCGCGATCGTGTTGACGTATGGCGTGTTGGGGTGCAGCGACGCCGTCACTCCACGCGAGCGGGCGCGAGTGACGAGCTGCTCCAGCAGCTCCTCAGCCCGCCCGCGGCCGTCGTGATCGAGGACGGCATCGAGCGCTTCCAGCCACTCCTGGGTCTCGGCGGGATCGGGATCAGCGTCTACGGCAGGCATAGGCTCGACGGTTTCGGGGGTCTACGAACGCTTCGGGCCGAGGATACCCTCCGCCCGGGACCGCCACACTAGTATACAAGCGGCCTCCGGGGCAATCCCTGCTTCCAACCACCCGGTTGGTCGGCCCCGGAAGGCGCTCGTCGAGGACCCCGGGAGCCCTAGTCCTTGGCCCCGTGACCATCCCGGCGGCCGTCGGCGATCGGCGCCGACGGCACCACCATCACCGCGCGGTCGGCGTTCTGGAGGACCGCGTGCGAGACGCTGCCCAGCAACAGCGAACGGACGCCGGTCAGACCACGGGTGCCGAGCACGATCGCGTCGGCGTCGAGCTCACGGGCGATGGCGATGATCGCCGGAGCGATCCCGTCGCGGTTGGAGGCGATCCGCGCGCTCGCGTCGAGCCCCTGCTCGCGGGCGTAGGCGGCGCCCTCGTCGGCCCGTTCCTCGGCGGCCTTGCGACTCGCCTCGTCGATGTCGTCGTTGCCCGAGTAGACGCCGCCGCTCAGCCCGAGCACGCCGTTGCGCGCCATCACGTTGAGCAGCGACTCCCAGACCGTCACGACCGTCGCCCTCCCTCCGGGCATCAGCGTGGCCGCGCGCTCGATGGCGACGCGGGCGTCGTCGGAACCGTCGTAGGACAGCAGGATCATGCTCGTCTCCTTGGTTGCTGGTCCCCCGACGCTATCCCGTGGACACGCGTACCCCGTCGGGCCGGGCGGTTCCGGCCGGCCGCCGGTCGCCGGCCCGGCCGAAAAGACCAGGGAGGCTCCCCGTCGCGCCGCGCCCGCCCACGGCGGACCCTGTGCCGTGGCTCGCGGTGCCGGAGGGCGCCGCGGTCCCACCGCCCCGACCCCAGGAGTCCGCATGCGCCCCCGTCTTCCCGACCCACCGCGTCGCCGGCGCCGGTCCGCCACGCTGGCCGCCGCCACGCTCGGCCTACTCGCCGCCCCCGCCGCCGCGACCGCGGCGACCCCGTTCCAGATCGCCCCCGCCGGCAGCGGCCAGTCGGTGCTCCGGGATGCCGCCGGCACCACCTACGTCGCCTACATCCGTCCCGCATCGTCCGGGGGCGGCAAGTCGGTCGGCTACTGCCGGATCCCGGCCGGCGGCAGCGGCTGCGCGACCAGCCTCGAGCTGGCCTTCCCGGGGCCCGGGGCCGGGGGTCCGCAAGCGGCCGGCCGCACCGCCCTGACCTTCTTCCCCGGAGGCCCGATCCGGGTCTGGGCCACCTGCTACAACTGCGCCAACGACTTCAGCGGCGCGCCCGACTACTCGTTCCGCTGGACGGCCAGCACGAACGCGAACAGCTCCTTCCCCAGCGGCGTGCCCGTCGGCAAGGACAGCGGGACCGGCGACGGCACCGCCGCCCCGTTCGAGACGATCGCCGACTACGGCCTTGTCGCGGCCAGCGCCTCTGGCCAGATCCAGCTGCGCGAGTACGCCGGGACCTACCCGACCGGCTTCGCGACGCTCTCGCCGATCTCCCCCAACTACCACCCGAGCGTGGTCGCCGCTCCCGACGGACGGCTCGTCTACGCCACCGACAACGGCGATCGGATCGTCTCCTCGACCTACAAGAAGCTGACGCCCGGGTTCCCGACCCCGGCGCTGGTCAACGACGGCAGCAACTGGTCGCCGGCCGCCGCGCCCGAGGCCGACGACGGCAACACGAGCAGCATCGACGGGATGGCGCTGGCCAGCGGTCCGAGCGGCACCTACCTCGGCTACTCGTACTTCGTGCCGCTCGACGAGCGCCTGCGCCTGCGCCGGTTCGACACCACCAGCAAGCGCTTCGGGCCGGCCGTCGAGATCCAGGGCGACTCCCCGCTCGACGACTCCGTCTCCGACAGCACGATCGCCGAGGACGCCACCGGGCGGGTGCACGCCGTCTGGGAGTCGCTCGGGAGCGACCTCGAACGGCTCCGCTACGCCCGCACCGACGCCAACGGCAACGGCTCCTCGGTGCTCGGCACGCTCGCGCGCGGCGAGCGCTTCATCGATCCACGGATGGCCGTCGGCCCTGGCGACCAGGGTCTCGTCGTCTGGCACGGCAACGGCAGCATCGACGCGCCGCTGCGCGCGGTCGCGCTCGACCCGGTCGACGAGCAGCCGCCGGGCCCGGGCGGCGACGGTGGCTCCGGGGGCGGCGGGGCGGTCACGCCACCGGTCGCCGTGCCACCGACCAGCCCGCCCGCCGTCGCGCCGGTCGCGACGTCGCCGACCAAGAGCACCAAGGTCAGCGTCCCCGGCGGCACGCTCAGCTTCACCACGCCGCGGACCTGCGTGCCCCGTGGCGGCAGGATCAGCGTCCGGATGGCCTTCCAGGCCAAGCGTCGCAAGCGGGCCGCCAGCGGTCTCGGCAACGTCGTCGTGAAGGTCCGCCGGGCCGACTTCTACGTCGGCAGCAAGCGGGTCAAGCGCGACACCAAGGCGCCGTTCGTGCAGCGGATCACCGTCAGCGCCAAGAGCCGGCCCGGCAGCACCGTCACGCTGCGGGCCGTGGCGAGCCTGAAGGTGAAGCAGACGAGCCGGCCGCGCTCGAGGTCGCTGCGGGCGACGATCCAGATCTGCCGATGATCGTCGCCAGCTCGCCGCGACCGGCGACGTCGAGCTTGCGGTAGACGTGCGACAGGTGCATCTCGATCGTCTTGCGCGAGAGCACCAGCGTCCGCGCGATCGCCGGGTTGTCGAGGCCGTCGGCGGCGAGCTCGGCGACCCGGCGCTCCGACGGCGTCAGCGCGTCGGGCCCGCTGGCCGCCGCCCGCCGGGGTCGGGCCCCGGACGCGAGCAGCTCCTCGTGCGCCCGGCGGTCGAGCGCCAGCGCACCGCAACGGGCCGCGATGTCCCGTGCCTCCAACAGCGGCTCGCGGGCGGCGCGGCGCTGGCCGGCACGGCGCAGCAGCGCGCCGAGCTCGACCCGGACCCGGATCTGCTCGAGCCGGGCCGGGCTGCCGATCAGCAGCCAGACCGCCTCACGTAGGCGCTCGATCCCGAGCGCGCCGCCGGTGACGGTCCCCGACACCCGCAGCGCCGCCGCCGTCGCCTCCCGCAGACCAAGCGCACGGGCCGCGACGAGCGCCGCGTCGGCGGCCGCTCGCGCCTCGTCGAGGCGCCCGGCATCGCGCAGCGCGAGCGGCAGCAGCTCGGCGTGCCCCGGCCAGCTCGGCGTCCGCACCCCCCAGTTCCGCGCCCACACGGCGAGCTCCTCCAGCAGCGCCAGCGCGCGAGCGTGCTGGCCGTCCGCCATCAGCACCCGGGCGTGGACGGCGACCAGGCCCTTGGCCAGCGACGACGAGCCGATCGGCAGCTGCGCCAGGCGATCGACCACGCCACTCGCCTCGAGTGCCTCGTCGATCCGGTCGGTCTCCAGCAGGACGGTGGCCAGCGACGCGTAGGTGCACCCGTCGGCGACGCTCGGGGCGTCGGCCGGCAGCGTCGCCAGTCCGGCCCGCACGTCGACCTCGGCCGCGGCCAGATCGCCGAGCACCGTTCGCACCCGTGCCCGCCCGGCCAGCGCCTCCGCGAGATCGACCCGCGAGCCGGTCCGGGCCGCCGCCTCGATCGTCCGGTCGTAGGCCACGAGCGCTTCGCGATGCCGTTCGCAGAGCGAGAGCGTGACCGCCGCCAGCGAGCGCGGACCGCCGAGCCCGAGGGCCGGTTCGGTGCCCGCCAGGGCCGCATCGGCGAACCGGAGTGCCTGCTCGACCGGACCCTGCTGCGCGAACTCGAGGGCGACCGCCGCCTGCAGGGCCGGATGCTCGACGCCTCCGGCGGCCGCCCGTCGGCAGGCGTCGTGGAGCGCCTCGCGCAGCGCGTCCCGCAGCGCGAGCGTGCTGTGCGCCAGCAGGCAGCGGAAGGCCTCCAGCTGCTCGCGGACGTCGGGATGCTCCTCCCCGAGGCCGACGATCGCGGCCGACAGCTGGTCGCCGATCGTCGTCGCGTCGCCGTGGAGCATCGTGGCGCGGCCGAACTGGAGGGCGATCCGCGCACGGGTCGCGGTGTCGTCGGTCTCGTCCTGGGCGACCAGCAGCAAGCGGGCCCCCTCCGGGTCGCCGGTGCAGGCGAGGGCCTGCCCGAGCGACAGCAGCAGCTCGACCCGCTCGGTCCCGATCGCGGGCTCCGCCAGCGCCCGCCGCCAGGACCGGATCGCCGCGTCGACCGCCCCCTCCGCAAGCGCCCGCTGGCCCGCGCGACGCAACAGCTCGATCGCCCACGGGTCGCTGCCCGGCGCCGTCTGCTGGAGGTGGCCGGCGGCCCGCGCCAGCCCGTCGTGGTCGTCGGCGACCAGCCGGGCGGCGAGCCGGTGGGCCTCGCTGCGGGCCCCGGCCGGCAGTCCCTCGTGAACCGCCGCCCGGACCAGCGGGTGCACGAACCCGGACCGGTCGGGCGCGAACAGGCCGTTGCCCCGGAGGGCGTCGCCCGCGGCGATCGCGCCGCCGCGATCGACCCTCGCGAGCCGTTCGACCCGGTCGAGCGGGGCGTCGTCCCCGAGCACCGCGACCGCGCGGGCGACCGCCACCGCGTCGCTCCCGAGCGCCTCGATCCGCTGCCCGACCCAGTCCGCCAGGTCGGGGACATGGCGGCCGTGGACCGCGTCGACGGCGGTCGCGACCGGCGCGATCCCGTCCTCGGTCAGCGACCGCAGGAGCGCGCTGGCCAGCAGCGGGTTGCCTCCGGCGACCTCGTGGCAGGCCGCGACGAACCGCTCGTCGACGGCCACGCCGAAGGCCGCCTCCGCCAGCTCGCCCGTCCCGCCGACCGTCAGCGGACCCAGCCGCAGCTCGCTGCCGCCGGCCGTCGTCCCCCGCAGGGACCGCCAACGCTGCTCGCCGGCCGCGTCGGGGTCCCGGATCCCGACCGCCAGCAGGACCGGCAGCTCCGCGATCCGGCGGGCGAGGAAGGCCAGGAACCGGACCGAGTCCTCGTCCGCCCACTGGACGTCGTCGACGAGCAGGACCAGCGGTGCGTCGACGGACGCCGCCCGCACCAGCGCGAGCAGCGCGTTGAGCACGGCCCCCGCATCCGGGGCCGGGGCGGCTGGCGAGCTGGTTCCCTCGAAGACCGGGACGACCAGACCGCGGGCCGCCGGCGGCAGCTCGTCGCCGACGGTGGCCACCAGCGGCGCCAGCAGCGCCCGCACGACCCCGAAGGTGATGTCGCGCTCGTACTCGCCGCCGGCCGCGCCGCGGACGGTCGCGCGGCGGGCGTGGCGCGGGTCGCGGGCGTCGTCGGCCGCCGCCTGCAGCAGCCGCGTCTTGCCGATCCCGGGAGCGCCGACGACCCGGACGAAGCCCCCACGGCCCTCGCCCGCGCGAGCGACCGCCGCGGCCAGCGCCGCCCGCTCTGGTTGCCGCTCGACGAACGGGATCGCGCTGCGCAGCGACGGCATCGCCAGGCAGAGTACCCCGCACGCAGGCTCCCGCCCGTGCTCGCCCGCACGAGGGCCTCCGCGCGCTCCCCGGATGGCTCCCGTCTTGGTCCTCACGACGGACGGCCGCGACCGCCGCGCGCGCTTCCTACACTCCCCGCAACCCCGAGAAGGCAGCCCATGACCGAGACCAGCACGCCCGCCCCCACCGCCACCGACGGCCGCGTCGACTACGCGTTCCGCGACGGGATCGCCCGGATCAGCTTCGTCCGCGCCGGCGCCCACAACGCGCTCGACGCGGCGTTCATCACCGCGCTCTCGGGCGTGATCGACCAGCTCGAGGCCGCCGAGGGGCTGCGCGCGGTCCTGATCAGCGCCGAGGGCCGCTCGTTCACCGTCGGCGGCGACGTCCGCGAGTTCGCCGCCTCCGACGACCTCCCCGGCCTGCTCGAGCCGATGGTCGGCCGCCACAACCAGAACATCGAGCGGCTGTCGCGGATCGACGCGCCGGTCGTCGCCGCGATGCAGGGCGGGGCCGGCGGCGGCGGGCTCGGTCTGGCGTGGGTCGCCGACGTCGTGATCGCCGCCGACGACCTGCGGATGGCGACCGGCTTCGACAAGCTCGGGCTCAGTGGCGACGGCGGCAACTCGTGGTTCCTGCCGCGGCTGATCGGCCTCCGCCGGGCCCAGGAGCTGCTGATCGAGGGGCGCGCGCTGAACGCGGCCGAGGCCTTCGAGTGGGGCCTGGTGACGCGGGTCGTGCCGCGCGACGAGCTGGCCGCCGAGGCCGACCGGACCGTCGCCCGGCTCGCCGCCGGGCCGACCCGCGCCTACGCCCGGATCCGGACGCTGCTGCGTGAGTCCTCGCGGCTCTCGCTCGCCGACCACCTGCAGGCCGAGCACGAGGGGATGGTCGCGCTCGCCGCCACCGACGACTGCCGCGAGGGCGTCGCCGCCTTCGTCGCCAAGCGGGCTCCGGAGTTCGGCGGCCGCTAGCACCAGGAGCCGCAACCCCCCGTCGCGCCGGGGTTCCGGAGACGGCCTGCCAGCATGCGAGAGGTGAGCGATGTAGCCCTGTCCGTCCTCGATCTCGCCCCCGTCGTCGCCGGCTCGACGCCCGGCGAGGCCCTCAGCCGGTCGACCGATCTCGCGCAGCACGTCGAGCGGCTCGGCTACTCGCGGGTGTGGGTCGCCGAGCACCACAACATGCCGGGGATCGCCAGCTCCTCGCCGCCGGTCCTGATCGCGCACCTCGCTGCGGCGACCGAGCGGATCCGGCTCGGCTCCGGCGGCGTGATGCTGCCCAACCACGCACCGCTGGTCGTCGCCGAGCAGTTCGGGATGCTCGAGGCCCTCCACCCCGGCCGGATCGACCTCGGCCTCGGCCGCGCCCCGGGGACCGACCAACTGACCGCCGCTGCGCTCCGTCGCTCGGCCGATCCGGTCGCCGCCGAGGACGACTTCCCCGACCAGCTCGCCGAGCTGCGCGGCTTCCTCCGCGGCGACCTCCCCCGCGAGCACCCGCTGCACCGGATCCGGGCCGTCCCCAACAACGGCCACGAGATGCCGATCTGGCTGCTCGGGTCGTCGGGCTATAGCGCCCAGCTGGCGGGCGAGCTCGGACTGCCGTTCTCGTTCGCCCACCACTTCAGCGCCCGCAACACCGAGCCGGCGGTCCGGCTCTACCGCGCCGGGTTCAAGCCGTCCGAGGCGCTGGCCCGACCGTACGTGATGCTCGGCGTGGCGATCGTCTGCGCCGAGGACGACGAGCGCGCGCACTACCTGAACGGCCCCAGCGGCCTCCAGTTCCTGCGCCTGCGCCAGGGCAATCCGGGCCTGCTGCCGACGCCGGAGGAGGCCGCGATCGCGCTCGAGGACCCGTCCGCCCAGACCTTCCTCGAGTCGCGGGCCGCGTCCCAGATCGTCGGCGGGCCGGACACCGTCCGGCGCGGGATCGAGGAGCTGCTCGCCCGCACCAACGCCGACGAGCTGATGATCACGACGATGGTCCACGACCACGCCGACCGCCGCCGCTCCTACGAGCTGGTCGCCGAGATCATGGACCTGCCGGTGCGCGAGGCCGCCTCGACGGCCTAGCATCCGGGACCGATCGCCACTTCCGGGCGGCCCCGTCCGCGCGTAGGCTGGCTTGCATGCGCAGTGCAGATATCCGCCTGGCGGGCCTGACCAAGTCGTTCCGGACGCCGCAGGGCCCCGTCCACGCCGTCCGCGGCGTCGACATCGCGATCGCTCCCGGGGAGACGGTCGCCCTGCTCGGCCCCAACGGCGCCGGCAAGTCGACCACGATCGAGATGCTGCTCGGCCTGACCGAGCCCGACCGGGGCACCGCGTCGGTCTTCGGCCGAACCCCGACCGCGGCGATCGACGCCGGCCTGGTCGGCGCGATGCTCCAGACCGGGGCGCTCTTGCGGAACGTCCACGTCCGCGAGCTGGTCGCGGTGGTCGCCTCGCTCTACCCCGCGCCGCTGGACGTCGACGAGGTCCTCGCCCTGACCGGGCTGAGCGAGATCGCCCAGCACTGGACGCACAAGCTCTCCGGCGGGCAGGTCCAGCGGGTCCGGTTCGCGATCGCGCTGGTCAGCAACCCCGACCTGCTGGTCCTCGACGAGCCGACGGTCGCGATGGACGTCGAGGGCCGCCGTGCCTTCTGGACGACGATGCGCGCGTTCGCCGCCCGCGGCAAGACGATCGTCTTCGCCACCCACTACCTCGAGGAGGCGGACGAGTTCGCCGACCGGGTCGTGCTGATGGCCCGCGGCCAGATCGTCGCCGACGGACCGACCACCCAGGTCAAGGCGATGGTCGGCTCGCGCACGATCCGCACCACGCTGCCCGACGTGGACCTCGACCCGCTCGGCGGGCTCGCCGGGGTCGTCGCCGCCGACCGCCACGGCGACGCCGTGATCCTGACCTGCTCCGACTCCGACGCCACGATCCGCGCGCTGCTCGCGGCCTACCCGGACGCCCGTGACATCGAGATCAACGCCGCCGGCCTCGAGCAGGCCTTCCTCCAGCTGACCGGCGACCCTGACCTCGACCTCGGTCCCGGAGCCGGTCCGCCCGACGGTGCCCGGCCCGCACCTGCCTCGCTGCCGCCCGGCCGTCCCCCCGCCACCGACGCCACCCGCCCGACCATCTCCGAGGAGTCCCGATGAGCTCGTTCGCCTACACCCGCTTCGAGGTCGTCCGCACGATCCGCAACAAGCGCTTCCTGTTCTTCGCCCTCGGCTTCCCGCTCATCTTCTACTTCCTGATCGCCGGGGCCAACCAGGACGAGGCGAACTTCGGGGACAGCGGTCTCTCGGCGCCGCTCTACTACATGGTCGGCATGGCGGCCTTCGGGACGATGATGGCGATGGTCTCGTCCGGAGCCCGGATCGCCGCCGAGCGGGCCGTCGGCTGGAACCGCCAGCTGCGGATCACCCCGCTGAAGGCGAGCACCTACCTGCGCTCGAAGGTCGCGACCGGCTACATGATGGCGCTGCTGACGATCGTCGTGCTCTACCTCGCGGGCACGAGCCTCGGCGTCCGGCTGCCCGCCGACCGCTGGCTGGCGATGACCGGTCTGCTCCTCGTCGGCCTGATCCCGTTCGCCGCCCTGGGGATCCTCGTCGGGCACCTCCTGACCCCCGACTCGATCGGCCCGGCGATGGGCGGCGGGATCTCGCTGCTCGCCTTCCTCGGGGGCGTCTGGTTCCCGCTCGGCAACAGCGGTCTGCTCTACGAGGTCGGCCGCGAGCTGCCCTCCTACTGGCTCGTCCAGGCCGGCCACATCGGCATCGGCGGCGACGCCTGGGGCGTCCACGGCTGGATCGTCATGGGCGCCTGGACCGTGATCCTGTCCGTCCTCGCGGCGCGCGCCTACCGGCAGGACACCGACCGCCCGTAGCGGTCGCCCCTCCGGCGCACGACGCTAGATCGGGGCCTGGAGGACCGGGTTGCGGGTCGGGGCCGGAGAGCCCCCGGCCGGCTCGGAGGTCACCAGCACGTTGTCGACCTTGTCCAGCGCCTGCGGGATCTCGGCGCTCGCGTTACCGCTCGCGTCGACGTCGAACAGGACCTTGGTCGGACGCGGCGCGCCCGTGCCGGTCTGGAGCCAGACCTGGTACTGACGGCCGGCACCGGCCGCGGGGAAGCCCGAGACCTCGAGCGTCGCTCCCGGCTTGCCGGCGGTCATGACCATCTCCGCCGTTCCCTTGGGCGCGGCCGAGCGCACGACCTGCGCCTGGACGGTGGTCCGGTCCGGCGACGAGGAACCGCCGTCGCCAAGCACGCTGATCCCGACCACGACGGCCACGATCACCGCGGCCAGCGCAGCGATCCGGGCGGGGTGGCGGAAGGCGGAGGCGAACGCGCTCCGGCGGGCCTCCTCCGGCGGAGCCGGAGGCAGGTCGGCCTCGGCCGGCGACGAGGTCGGCTGGGCGGCAGCGAACAGCGACGCCTCCTCCCGCACGCGGGCCATGATCGCGTCCTTCATCACCGGGCCGGGGCGGGCCGCCGGCGGAGCGTCCAGCAGCGCCACCCGGACCGGGGCCAGCGACTCGAACTCCTGGCGGCAGCTCTCGCAGGCCACCAGGTGCGCCTGGACGGCCTGCTCCTCCGCAGGCACGCAGGAGCCGAGCACGTAGGGGCCGAGCAGGCTCCCGAGCTCCGGGTCACGGCAGGTCATGACGTTCCTCCGGCCGACAGCACGCCTCGCATCTTCGCCAGCCCCCGGTTCATTCGCGCCTTCACGGTGCCCAACGGCAGCGCGAGCATCTCGGCGATCTCGCTGTGGGAGTAGCCGGAGTAGAAGGACAACTCGATCACCCGTCGCTGGTCGTCCGAGAGCTCGTCGAGCAGCAGCCGGGTCTCGCCCGCTGCCGTCTGCCGCAGCGCGGCCGTCTCGGTGTTGTCGCTCGCCGGAGCCGGATGGCGTTCGGCGAGCGCCTCGTCCTGGACCTCACGCTGCTTCGTCCGCGTCGCCCGCCGGAGGTGGTCGATCGCGCGGTTGCGGACGACCGCGAGCAGCCACGAGCGGGCGTTGCCCAGCTTCTGGTCGTAGCGGCCCGCGGAGCGCCAGATCGCGAGGAACGCCTCCTGGCAGACGTCGTCGGCCGGCTGCCGGCTCCCGACGATCCGGTACGCCAGCGCGTACGCCGAAGACACGTGCCGGTCGTAGAAGGCCTCGAACGCATCCGGGTCCATCCCCGCGATGAGCTCCATCAGGGCGGCGTCCGGCAGCGTGACCAAGTGGTCGGAGGGCGGCGCCATCGTGTACCGCACCCTACCCGCCGTCTGGGTCCCGGAATCCCCGGACGGACCTCGATGCTGTCGCTGGGTCCCCGGATCGCCCTCGGCCACGACGATCGCGCCGCGCACCGGAACCAGGGACGCACGTGATCCGTGGCGTGCGAACCCGGAAGACCGGTCGGAAGACGTCCTCACGGTGCTGCTCCCTCGGTGGTTGCCGCTCACCCCCTAGAACGGCGGCGGCCACCGAACGGATGCACCGTTCCCGCGCGGCGGGACTACGGCTGGAGCCGCTCCAGCTCCCAGCCGGCGTCCTGACGGCGGTACGCGAACCGGTCGTGGAGGCGGTCGGGTCGTCCCTGCCACAGCTCGACCTCGTCGGGGACCAGGCGGTAGCCGCCCCAGTGCGGCGGCAGCGGAACGTCGTCGCCGAACTGCTCCTGGGCCCGGGCCATCCGCGCCTCGAGCGCGGCGCGGTTCTCGATCGGCGAGCTCTGGTGCGAGGCCCAGGCCCCGTGACGGCTGCCGAGCGGACGGGTCGCGAAGTACGCCTCGCTCTCGGCGCGGTGGATCTCCTCACAGCGCCCGACGAACCGGATCTGGCGGTGGATCGGCAGCCAGTTGAGGCAGACCGCCGCGTGTGGGTTCTGCCGCAGCTCGTGGGCCTTGCGCGAACCGAGGTTGGTGAAGAAGGTGAGGCCGCGGGGGTCGAGGTCCTTGAGCAGGACCATCCGGACCGACGGGTGCCCGTGCTCGTCGGCCGTCGCCAGCGCCATCGCGTTGACCTCGGTCTCGCCCTCGAGCGCGTCACGGGCCTCGGCGACCCAGAGCGCGGCCTGGACCAGCGGATCGGGATCGAGGTCGTCCCGGTCGAGCGGCGTTCCGTCGTAGCTGCGGCGCAGATCCCCCAGTCCCATCGGCGGATCGTCGCAGGTCGGCCCGGGAACGCCGCTCGTCGGCGCTCACCGTCGGCGCGGGCCGGCCGAGGCCGAGCCGATCGCGCCGAGCTCCCCGACCGCGAGCCCCGGGGCGAGCAGCGCCCGCGCGCAGCCCGTTTTGACGCCGACGTGACGGGCGGCTGACGGCGGCGGGGCAGGCTCCCCGCTATGTCTACCACCGCTGACTCCACCCCTGTCGATCCTGAGCGCCTGGAGGCGTTCATGGGCCAGTTCGTCGCCGACATGGGCGCGACCGCGGCCGGTGCCAGCGTGATCGTGGGCGATCGCCTCGGCCTCTACCGGGCGCTCGCCGACGTCGGGCCGGCGACCGCCAAGCGGGTCGCGAACCAGGCCGGCTGCGACCCCCGCTACGTCCGCGAATGGCTGTCCGGCCAGGCCGCCGGCGGCTACGTGACCTACGACCCCGCCGCCGGCACCTTCTCCCTCACCCCGGAGCAGGCCGCCTGCCTGGTCGACGAGGACAGCCCGACGAACATCCTCGGCGGCTACGAGATCGCCGGGGCCCTATACCGGGACATCGACCGGATCGTCGACGCGTTCCGGACCGGCGACGGCGTCGGCTGGCACGAGCACGACCACGCGCTCTTCCACGGCACCGAGCGGTTCTTCCGCGCGTCGTACCTCGGCAGCCTGGTGACCGAGTGGATCCCGGCGCTCGAAGGCGTCGAGCAGAAGCTGCGCGCCGGCGCCTCCGTCGCCGACGTCGGCTGCGGCCACGGGGCCTCGACGATCCTGCTGGCCCGCGCGTTCCCGAAGTCGACCTTCGTCGGCTTCGACTACCACCAGGCCTCGATCGAGGCTGCCACCGCGGCCGCCAAGCGGGCCGGAGTCGACGATCGCGTCCGCTTCGAGGCCGCCTCGGCGTCCGCCTTCCCCGGCACGGGCTATGACCTCGTCGCGATGTTCGACTGCCTGCACGACATGGGCGACCCGGTCGGCGCCGCCCGCCACGTCCGCGAGACGATCGACGACGACGGCACCTGGATGGTCGTCGAGCCGATGGCCGGCGACCACCTCGAGGACAACCTCAACCCGGTCGGGCGGATCTACTACAGCGCCTCGACCTTCGTCTGCACCCCCGCCTCGCGCGCGCAGGAGGTCGGCCTCGCGCTCGGCGCCCAGGCCGGTCCCGCGCGGATGCTCGGGGTCCTGACCGAGGGCGGCTTCAGCCGGGTCCGGCAGGCGACGGAGACCCCGTTCAACATGGTCCTGGAGGCCCGGCCGTAGCGACGCCCGAGAAGGCCGTGGTCCGGCGCGATCGGGAACGTCCCACGGGGTGCCGCCGGCGGTCAGCCGGCCGCCGTCAGCCCGGATCGCCCGGACCGGCCCCGGCCAGCTCGAGCTCGGCCAGCGCCCGCCGGGTCGCCTCGTGGGCGACGCCCGGCATCCAGATCGGCCCGGAGTGCCACTCGGCGTAGCGGAGGTGCGCGTGGGCGACGGCCACGTGGTCGCCGCTCGCCAGCAACCGGCGGAGGACGGGCTCGAACAGCTCGGCCGTCCGCTGGTGGCGCCCCGCGCAGGCCTCGACCTCGGCCCGGGTCAACCCCAGCTCCGGATCGTCGGGCCGCAACGCGATCGCCTCCTCCAGGTAGCCCGCCGCGGCGTCGAGCGCGCCCAGCGCGCGAGCGTCGCCAGCGGCGCGGACGAGCGCGGCCACGGCCGCTGACTCGCCGGCATGGCGGAGCCGGTGGGCCGTCTCCGCCGTTCGCTCGGGATCCGAGCCGGGACCGTCGGCGAGCTCTCCGTCGCCGGTCCGCAGCTCGTTGGCCAACCGCCGCGTCAGGCCCGACGGCAACGTCCGCAGCTCGTGCGACAGCCGTTCCCGGAACCGCTCGTAGGCCGCCAGCGCACCGACCCGATCGCCCCCGTCCGCGAGCCGCCGCATCAGCAGCCGGAGCGCGTCCTCGCTGAACGACTCGGCGGCCAGCGCCCGGCGCGCCCACTCGATCGCCCGCTCGTGATCCCCGGCGACGGCCGCCCGGTCGGACAGCAGCCGCAGCTGCGCGCCGAGCCGGGTGGCGTGGGCGTCCCGCGCCTCGATCGCCCAGTCGTCCTCGATCCCGGCCAGCAGGTCCCCGCGGCAGAGCGCCACCGCCTGCTCCGGCCGCCCGGCGGCGACGGCCGCGTCGAAGGCGGCGACGTCGACCCAGACCTCGGCGGCGGGATCGAGCCCGAGCTGGTCGCGGGTGGCGACCAGCACGTCGCCGCCTTGCCCGAGCGCCCGCCTCAGGGCCCACAGCGCGCTGCGCATGCTCGCGCGGGCACTGTGATCGAGCACGTCGGGCCAGAACCGTGCCGCGACCTCACCGCGCGGATGCGGTCCCGGGTGCAGCGCCAGGAAGCCGAGCAGTGCCCAGGCTCGCCGGCTGACCGGCGGCGACACCTGACGGCCGTCCAGCTCGGCCGCGAGCTGACCAAGCACCCGGACGCGGAGCACGCACCGAGCGTACGCCCGGGCCGTACGCCCGCCCCGGTTGACGGGCGAGTGACGGTCGCTTGACGGGCCTCGTCGATGCTTCGGACGAACGAACGACCCTGGGGAGGAACCCACATGAGCACCACGACCGGATTCGGACTGCCGGCGTTCGTCGCCGCGGTCGAGGCCCGTGACGCGGACGCGCAGATCGCCCTGTTCGCCGACGACGCCGAGATCTCCAGCGCCGACCACGAGCATCCGCCCAGCTCCCCGCAGGTCATGCGCGGGCGCCAGGAGATCGCGAGCTTCGTGCGCGACGTCTGCGAGCGCGACATGACCCACCACGTGACCGATGCCCTCCTCACCAACGACCGGCTGGCGTACGAGCTGGACTGCGCCTACCCCGACGGCACCCACGTCAAGTGCCAGGCGATCGCCCGGCTGAAGGACGGACAGATCACCTCCGAGAGCATCGTCCAGACCTGGGACCACTGACGGACCCAGCACCGACCCGATCCGGACCGCCCAGCGCAGGGCGAGGCGGCCCCGGGGCGGTGTCGCGGCCCTCCGGACGAACCCTGGCCCGGAGGGCCGCCCCTCAGCCGGCGTCCGTCTCGCCCGGGCGCACGATCCCGTGCTCGTAGGCCCAGACCACGGCCTGGACCCGGTCGCGGACGCCGAGCTTGCGCAGCACGTTGGAGACGTGCGTCTTGACCGTCGCCTCGGTCAGGACCAGGCGCTCGGCGATCTCGAGGTTCGAGAGCGCCGCCGCGATCAGCCGCAGGACCTCCCGCTCGCGCTGGGTCAGGGTGGCCGCGACGGCGCCGTCGGTGACCGTCGCGGGCGCAAGGTCGCCCCCGAAGCGGGCCAGCAGCCGGCGCGTGATCCGCGGGGCCAGCAGCGCGTCCCCGCCGGCCACCACGCGGACCGCGTCGACGAGGTCGGCCGGCCGCGTGTCCTTGAGCAGGAAGCCCGACGCCCCTGCCCGCAGCGCCGCGTAGACGTACTCGTCGAGGTCGAAGGTCGTCAGCACCACGACCTTGCCGGCGTCGGCCGCGACGATCCGGCGCGTCGCCTCGATCCCGTCGACCTCGCCCATCCGGATGTCCATCAGGACCACGTCGGGGCGCTTCAGGCGCGCGGCCTCGGCTCCCTCGGCGCCGTCGCTCGCCTCGCCGACGACCTCGATGTCGCCGGCCGCTTCGAGGATCATCCGGAACCCGGAGCGCAGCAGCTCCTGGTCGTCGACGAGCAGCACGCGAATCGCCATCAGCGACCATCGTGACGGGTCAGCGGTACGTGCACCGCCACGACCGTACCGCCGACCGGCCCCGGATCGACGGCGATCGTGCCGCCGAGCGCCGCGACCCGCTCGCGCATCCCGACCAGGCCGTGCCCGCCGCGCCGGGTCGGGTCGAGCGGATCGCCGACGTCGCGCGAGCCCTCGAGGCCGACGCCGTCGTCGCTGACGCGCAGCTCGACCACCTGCTCCGCGACGAGCACCGAGACCTCGACCGCGGTCGCCTGCGCATGGCGCAGCACGTTGGTGATCGCCTCCTGCGCGACCCGCAGCAGCGAGACGTCGATCAGCGGCGGGATCGTGTCGAGGTCGCCCTCGACCACCAGCCGGCCGTCGATCCCGGCCGCGCGGACCTGCTCCAGCACGGCGGGCAGCCGGCCCAGTCCCCGCTGGGCCTGGCGGTCGGCGCCCGCGACCTCGTCGTCGCGTCCCCGCATCGCCTGCAGCATCACCCGCAGCTCCCCCATCGCCGAGCGGCCGGTCTCCTCGACCGCCCGCAGCGCCTCGCGGGCGCGGCCCGGATCGGCCTCCCAGATCGCGTCCGCGGCCGCCGCCTGGACGACCATCACCGCGACGTTGTGGCTGACCAGGTCGTGGAGGTCGCGGGCGATCCGGGTCCGCTCCTCGGCGACCGCCCGGTCCGCTTCGACGTCGCGCTCGTGCTCGAGCCGGCGCGCGCGCTCGACGAGCGCGTCGGCGTACTGCCGGCGGACGAGCAGCGCGTAGCCGATCAGCCACGCGGCGACGACCGTGATCGCCGGCAGCCCGACGCCGAGGACGACGGACTGGGTCCGGTTCGTCGCGAAGACGTCGCCGATCAGGAGCTCGACCAGCACCAGCAGCGCGATCACGGCGACCGCCGCCAGGCCCGAGTCGCGCGGACGTGCGGTCGCCGCGACCGCCGCCAGCGGCAGCAGCGGCACCCCGATCAGCAGCAGGAAGATCGCGCCCTCGTCCTGCAGCGGACCGCTGAGGACGACCGCCGCCGACGCCAGCAGCGTGACCCAGGGCCACCGGAACCGCAGGCCGATCGCCGCCGTCGTCGTGACGCCGGCGAAGAGCCACCAGACCGCCGAGCCGTCACCGGCCGAGGCGGCCCCGAGCACGCCGAGCAGGGCCGCGAACGCGGCCGGGGCCCAGGTCCAGAGCGCGACCAGCCAGCGCGGCGACGCCGGAGGGGCGGGTGCTGGATCCGGCTGGCTCGCGGTCGGCGGCTCCCCGGCCGCCACCGTCGCCGCGGTCGCCGCAGCCGTCGGTGGCGCGGTCGCCGGTCGCGCAGCCGTCGGTCGCGCGCCGGCCGCGGCCTGCTCGTGGGCCTCAGGCAGCCGCACGCGAGGCGGCCACCGGCAGGCCGTACGAGACGCCGGTCAGCTCCTCCGAGACGTCCCACAGCCGGCGGGCGACGTCGGCGTCCTGGCCCGCGCGGGAGGAGGAGACGACGCCGACCGGGCCGCGCGTCTGCTGCAGGCGGGTCGGCCCGACGAACGCCCCGCCGGGAACCTCGGGAGCGGTCGCGGCGTACAGCGACGGCAGCGCACCGAACGAGTCCTTGGTCGCGATCAGGAGGTTGCCGAGCTGGCCCCCGAGCGCGTTGAGCTTGGCGCCGATGCCGCCGCCGAGGCTGGGGCCGGCGGTCTGGAGGTGCGTCGACGAGTAGCCGGGGTGAGCGGCGATGCTGCGCAGCGGCAGCCCGGCGGCGTCGGCCCGGCGCTGGAGCTCGCGGGCGAACAGCAGGTTCGCCAGCTTCGCCTGGCCGTAGGCGGACCAGGGGCCGTAGCGGCGGGTCCGCTGGAGGTCGTCGAAGTCGATCTTGCCGATCCGGTGCGCCACGCTGCTGACGGTCACGACCCGCGGGGCGGGCGCGGCCTTGAGCCGGTCCAGCAGCAGGCCCGTCAGCGCGAAGTGGCCGAGGTGGTTGGTGCCGAACTGCAGCTCGAAGCCGTCGGCGGTCAGCCGCGGCGGGGTCGCCATCACACCGGCGTTGTTGATCAGCAGGTCGAGCGGCTGCCCGTCCTCCTCGATGCCCTCCGCGAAGGCCCGGACCGAGGCCAGGTCGGCGAGGTCGAGCGCGCGCACCTCCAGCTCGGCGCCGGGAGCCTCGGCCGTGATCGTGCGGACCGCCTCCGCCCCGCGCCCGGCGTCGCGGCAGGCGAGGGTCACCCGGGCGCCGGCGCGAGCCAGGCCGAGGGCGGTCTGCAGACCGAGCCCGCTGTTGGCGCCGGTGACGACCGCGCGCCGGCCACTCAGGTTGGGCATGTCGTTCGTGCTCCAGGCCATGCGGGCAGCCTAGACGGTCGTTTCCCTGCAATCGGTGATCTCGCCCCCAGGCTGCCGGCCTGCTACTCGCCGGTACGCCTCGACCCGCTGCGCCCCCGCCCGACGGCGAGCAGCGGGACGGCGAGCCTGCGGACGGCGCCGCGCAGGCGCCACCAGCCGCCGGCGTAGATCGTGTGGAGCATCGCGCGGTGACGCTCCGCCTCCGCGGCGACCTCGACGAGCCGGCGGGCATCGGTCTCCGACCGGGAACGCTGCTCGGCGAGCTGGCCGTGCAGATCGTCGAGCTGGCCCCGAAGCGCGACGTTCTCGGCGCGCACGGCCTCCACCTGTGCTTCGAGGTGCTCCACGTTCCACGCCTGCTGCTCCAGCAGCAGCGCGTCCCGAACGCCGCGCGTGCGCCGCAGCTCACGGCGCAGCGACGGCAGCTCCTCCGCGTCGCCGATCCGCTCGAGCCACGCTGCGTTCTGCAGCACGCGCAGCGGCCACGCCTGCGTTCGCCCCGTGGCGCGGAAGTGGAGAACCGTCGGCTCGTCGACCATCGCCGGGCGGGCGCCGGCGTGGAGCGCCCGCTTCCACAGGTCCCAGTCGGCGGCCCGCTCGATCGCGTCGTCCCAGCCGCCCACGGCACGCAGCAGCTCGGTGCGGACCGCGACCGACGCCATCACGTTCGTGTTGCTCCGTTGGAGCCCGCTCCGGAAGTAGGGCACGCTCCAGTCGCTGCCGAACCACTCGAGGCGATCGTCGGGTGCGACGATCACCGCCGCGGTCGTCACCACGTCGACGTCGCCGAGCTCCCACCGCTCCTCGAGCCGCTGGACGTGGTCGGGCAGCAGCAGGTCGTCGTCGGCGAGCCACGCGATCACGTCGCCCGTGGCATGGGCCAGAGCGACGTTGCGATGCCCGTAGGCGTAGCCGGTCCCCTTCTCCAGCTCCACGACCATGATCCGGTCGTCGCCGAGGGCGCGCAGCGCGTCCGCCGTGCCGTCGGTGCAGCCGTCGCAGGTGACGACGATCTGCTCCGGCACCCGCGTCTGCCCCAGGACGCTCTGGACCGCGAGGACGACCGTCTCCCGCCGGTCGTGGGTCGGGATCGCGATGGTGAAGGTCGGCATCGCAACGCACGCTACTGTGCGTCGATGCCGCGACTACAGGACACGCAGACCGTCGATCCGGCCACGGGCCAGCCGATCCGGGCCCTTCCCCACGGCATGGTCGTTCGGCCCCTGGTGACGCATGCGGACGAGCGCGGCACCGTGACCGAGCTCTACGACCCCCGTTGGGGCGTGAACCCCGACCCGATGGTCTTCTCGTACATGTTCACGATCCGTCCCGGAGCCGCGAAGGGCTGGGGCGTCCACCGCCTCCACGAAGACCGCTACGCGTTCCTCAGCGGCACCCTGGAACTGGCGTTCTACGACGAGCGGGAGGACTCGCCGACCCACGGCCAGGAATCGCGGCTGTTCCTCCACGAGCACGAGCGGTCGCTGCTCGTGATCCCGCGGGGCGTGTGGCACGCCGAGCGCAACGTGGGCAACGTCGACGTCGCCGTCGTGAACTTCCCGACCATCCAGTACCAGCACGAGCAGCCGGACAAGTACCGCCTGCCGCTCGACACCGACGAGATCCCGGTGACGCTCGGACCGGGCTGGGCGGGCTGGTAGCCGCTCGGGTCCCGCAGCACTTGCGGTGATGGGCCGCTCGGGTGTGGGCCGCTCGAGCGATGGGCCGCTCGGAGGTGGGCCGCTCGGAGGTGGGCCGCTCGGAGGTGGGCCGCTCGGAGGTGGGCCCTGCTTCGGCGCCGCAGGGGGCGCGCCATCGGCGTGGCGGCCCGTCGGCCCCTGACCGTTGGCCCGCCCGTCAGGAGGGCAGGAGGCTCGACTCGGCGGGCATGATCACGATCTCGTCCTCCACCTCCGGCCAGCAGGCGGCGAGCTCGCGGACGACCCGTGCGGCGTCGTCGAAGCTCGTGCTGCGGACCAGCGGTCGCCCGGACACGAGGTCCTCGACCGCGTAGCGGGGGCTCGTCGAACGGTCTCCCTGTTCCATCTCTGCACCCTATGCCCGTCCCCCGGGGGTGCCGCAAGGCCCGCGGCGCGTGCGCCCACCGGTCGGGTGGGGCGTTCGGGGGTGGTGCGGGGTTCGCAGGGGGCCGTTCGCGGGGTGCGGGGCCTCGGGGTGCGGGGCGCTCGCGAGGGGGGCGAGACGGCCGCGACTGATGCAGATTGACGTTCACGGGCAACGCCAATCCGCAACAGGCCCCTCCCCTAGCGGACTGATGCGGGTTGACCGCCGTATAGGCGACAAATCCGCATCAGTCGCCGGCAGGCCCACGCCCACCGCGGCTCAGCGGCGGCGGGGCTGCGCGCCGCGTCCGCCGACGGCCTGGAGCAGCAGCAGGAGGAGGACCGCGCCGAGCACGGCGATCGCCCAGGTCCCGAGGTCGAAGAAGGTGCCGAGCTCACCGACACCGGCGGCGGAGGCGATCGCACCGCCGATCAGCGCGCCGAGGATCCCCACCGCCGTCGTGGCCAGGCACCCGAGCCCGGCGCCTCCGGGCACGATCGCCCGGGCGATCCCTCCGGCCAGCAACCCCAAGACGATCCACGCGACGATGCCCATGGGCTTACGTTATCGCCCCGGTCTCGCTATTCTCTCCAACCGCGCCGCCATAGCTCAGCTGGTAGAGCACGTCCTTCGTAAGGATGGGGTCATCGGTTCGAGTCCGATTGGCGGCTTTGGGTAGTCCCCAACAGGGGATTCGCGGTTCAGGCGTCTCGGCCTCCGGGGCGCCTGAACTCGTTTTTGGGGCGTTCTCGGGGCGATGTGCTTCAAACGTTCTGGTGGTCACCCCCAGGTCCGCGAACGGGGTGAAGCCGCCGAGGCCCCGATACGGTCGAACGATCGTCCACTCCGAGGCTCGCGCGGCGGCGAGCAGGGCAACGCCGTCGGCGGCCGCACGCCACGTGAGCCCCGACTCGGGATCGCTCGTGGCCGCGCCGAGAGTCAGAGCGTTGGGGCAGCTCGAACGATCTCAGCGGTCGTGCGAGCAGGACGGTGCGGCCCCGATCGCGTCGAGCTCGACCCAGCTGCTCGCCCCGGCGATCGTCAGGGTTCTCGGGAACGACCGGCGGTGTGGGGGAAGGGCGCGGTGCGTACGGACCCGGGCCCCGGACCGGCCCGACGAGGTTTCCCCCGCCGGGCCGATGCGGCGGTTCGGGCTCAGCCCACCACGCCGCCGGCGCGCGAGGGCGCCTGCCGGATCCGGATCGACCTCGAGGCCGCCACCGAATCGGCGCCGTTCGCCGTGCCCGACGTGCGCAGCACGGCCGTACCCGGCCGGTTCAGCGCCCGCGCGACGTAGGAGCGCGTCAGTGACTGCCCCGGCCGCAGGGTCGCGACCGTCCAGCACCGCTGCCCGCGGGACAGCGTCGCCCGCGGCGTCGCCGACACGAAGCGCAGTCCCGCCGGCACCCGCTCGCAGACGCGCACGTCGTGCAGCGTCGCCGTCCCGCGGTTCGCGATCGTCAACCGGACCACCGTCGACTGCCCGGGCCGCAGGCGCGGGCGAACGACCTGCTTGGTGACGCGCAGGCGTCCCTCTCCAACCGGCGCGGGCGCGGGCGGAAGCAGCCGCGGGGCCGGGAGCGGCAGCACCGTCGGCGGAAGCAGCTCCCCGACCGGCGGCACGCTCGGCTCGACCCGTGGGCTGCTGACCGTCAGCCGCCCGACTCCCTCGCTCGTCTGTCCGAGCGCATCGGCGTAGCGGGCACGGACGGGGTGGTCGCCGGCGGGCAGCGCGCCCGGCGCCGCCTCGCAACGGAAGCCGCTCGCCGCGTCGCCGACGATCGTGGTCGGCAGCTCGCGCCAGACCCCGTCGACCTGCACGCTGATCACGCAGGCCTCCGGCCCCGCGCCGGGGTCCGTGACCACGAACGACAGCAGCGCGGCGTCGCGGGCCGGCGGCACCAGCTCGGTCGTCGGCCGACTGACGACCTCGTAGCTGCGGGTGACGCTGGTCGTCCCGCCGAGATCGTCGACCGCGGTGGTGGTGATCGTGTAGACGCCCGGAACGGTCGTCGGCAGGTCACCGCCGTCGAGCAGCGGAACGGTCGACCCGTCCGGCAGCTCGACCGTCGTGGTGCACGAGGCGAGGCCGGCCGGCGCATCGCAGGCGAAGCTCCCGGGAACCGGCTGGTCGATGGTCAGGCGGTCCGGAACCGGCTCGATCGTCGCGGTCGGCGGCGCGAGCACCTCGTAGGTGCGCGTGACCGTCTGCTCCTGCCCGGCCGCGTCGACCACCTTCGCGGTGACCGTGTAGACGCCCGGAGCGGCCGTCGGCAGATCGGCGCCGTCGGCGATCGTGACCGTCGTCCCACCCGGTCCCTCGACCGTCGCGGTGCAGGTCAGCGGCGTCGCCGTCCCGGTGCACCCGAAGTCGATCGCGCTCGTCGCGCCGACCGTCAGCTCGGTCGCCGCTGCCGGCCCCGTGAGCGAGACCGCCGGCGGGTCGTGGAAGCTCACCGTCGCGTCCGCGGTCGGCCGCTCGATGCGGATCGCCCCGACGTTGTCGCGGCCGTTGGCGTAGCTGCCCGTGGTGCTGCTCGTGACGTCGACCGCCACGGTGCAGGCGGTGCCGGCGGCGACGTCGCCGGTGACCCCGACGGTCTCGCCGCCGGCGGTCGCGCTGACCTCCGCCGCCGCCCCCGGGCCGGTGCCCGCGCAGGTCGTGGCGGCGTTCGGCGTCGCCGCGATCCGGAGCCCCACCGGCAGGTCGTCGGTGAACGTCCAGCCGTTGTCGTCGTTGACGGCGTCCCGGCTCGTGACCGTCAGCGTCAGGCGGGAGATCCCACCGACCGGTCGCGCCGGCGGCGAGAACGCCTTGCTCAGCTGGGGGAAGAGCCCGGTGACGAGCCGCAGGTCGATGTTGTCGATGTAGCCGTCGTTGGCCGTCCCGCTGGTCCGGGTACCGGTCAGGCGGATGACCACCTGGGTCGCCGCTGCCGGGATCGGCTGGGTGTCGCCCCGCGGCAGGAAGCCGCTGCGGCCGCGTCGCTCGACGTTGGTGACCGGGTCGAGGACCTGGGTCAGGACCGCGTCCCCGGACGCGTTCCGCCACTCCGCCTCCAGGCCGAGGTGGTCGCCCTGCCCGGCGTAGCCGCCGATGAACGCGCTCAGCAGCGAGGTCGCCGAGCCGCCGGCGACCGCCGACAGGTCGGCGGGCCCGAGCACGATCGTCTGCTCCGTCACCATCGACGCGGTGTTGCCGCCGTAGAACAGCGCGGTCCCGCCGGCGAAGGTCCCGCCACCGATGATGTCGCTGGCCGGGTAGCCCCCGGCCCCGTGCGTCGCCCGGGCGGGCGGCGTCGGCGTCGACCACTCACCGCCGACGGCCGTCTCGGCATCGCCGTTGACGACCAGGTTCGGCCCGATCGACGCGGCGGTCGCCGAGCCGGCAGCGAGGGACAGGCCGACGGCCAGCGCCGCCGCGCCACCCGCGAGCCCCCGGGCGAGGCGTGCATGCCGGCGGCCACGGCCGCCGGCGGAAGTTGGAGTGCGCAAACGCAGATTCCGTTCTGGAACGTTGAAAGGGGGACGTCCCGACGGAGCGCCGGGACGAGCGCCCCCGCGCCTGCGCGCGGGGCCACTCCCCTACCGTCTCCGCGGGCGCCTCCGAGCCCCCCCCCCGCAATTCCCCGTGCACCCCGTCCCCACCCGGCCCTAGCGTGCCCGGGCGATGCTGCGTGAAGTCAAGAGCGTGCGGTTCGAGCGGCGGACGACGCTGCTCGGTCGCCGCTATGCCCTGGTCGACGGCCACGCGACCGCGACCGCCGTCTGGAGCGCCCGCCGGTTCCGGCTCCTCCAGGCCGAGCAGCACAAGCGGCCGGTGCCGCTGCTGCACGAGGCCCCGCGGACCTGGTGGCTGTTCGAGGACCGCGTGTACTGGGAGGACGACGAGCTCGACGACGCCGACGTGCTCGCCCTGATCCGCGAGCGGGAGCGACGTCAGCAGCGCAAGCTCGAGCGGGCTCACGCCGCGCTCGCCGCGACCGACGCACGCCTGAGGGCCGACGGTCGCGGCCCCCGCAGCGCGGCGGGGGGACGGACCGGACGGACGCCGATCCCGCGTGAGGTCCGCCAGGCGGTCTGGGAGCGTGATGGCGGGCGCTGCGTCGACTGCGACGCGAGCTTCGACCTCCAGTACGACCACGTGATCCCGCACGCGCTCGGGGGCGCCGACACCGTCGAGAACCTCCAGATCCTCTGCGCCCCCTGCAACCAGGCCAAGGGCGCGTCGCTCGGCTGACCACGGCGGACCCGGGCGCGCGGTCCGCGGCCGCCGCCTGAGCCCGACCGGCAGCGCCCGACGGACGACGGAGCGGCGGTCCCGCCGGTGCGCCCCACGCCGACGCAGTCGCAAGCACGCTCGGGGACGGCCCCGCCCTGACGGCCCGCCCCGGCCGCCCGAGGACGAACGACCGATCCCCGCCGCGCCCCGGACCTGGCACCATCGGGCGATGGCCGAGCCCGACGAGCGCATGCGCGTGGACGCCTGGATCTGGGTCGTCCGCCTGGTCAAGACCCGTTCGATGGCGGCCGACGCGGCCAAGGGCGGCCGGGTCAGCGTCAACGGCCAGAAGGTCAAGCCGAGCCGCGAGATCCGCCCCGGCGACAAGGTCGAGCTGACCGTCGGCCCGGTCCACTTCATCGTCACCGTCCGCGGGCTCGCGAAGCGCCGGGTCTCGGCCTCGGAGGCGGCGCTGCTCTACGAGGAGACGGCCGAGAGCCGTGCCGAGCGCGAGCGGGTCGCGACCGAGGCCCGGATCCAGCGGCTCGCCGCCCCCTCCTACGAGGACCGCAGCGCCCGCCCGACCAAGCGCGACCGGCGGCGCTTCGAGGCCGCCCGGCGCGAGCAGCGCGGCGACTGACCGCGGACGAGGCGGGTCGCCCGCGCCGCACGTGCTCCCGGCGACCGAACCACGACCGGACGGCGCGGGTGCCGCGGGAGGCCGCGGGCTACCGCTCCCCGACCGCGATCCCCCGCCACAGCAGGTCGATCGCCTCGTCGGCCCACCGCTCCGGATCCAGCTGCCGGCCCCCGACATGGCGGGCGAAGAACGATCCGACGAGCAGCTCCAGCGCCAGCGCCGGATCGAAGTCGGTGCGGACCTCGCCCCGCTCCTGGGCCGCCCGCACCAGCGCGCTCATCCGCTCGCGGTGCGGCCCGACGACCCGCGCCCGGTGCAGCTCGAGCAGCTCGCTGTCGGCGGGCTCGCTGAGCATCGTCCCGAGCACGTCGAGCCCGGCCCGCTCGAACTTGGTCGCGAAGGCGACGAGGAACATCCGCAGCTGGGCGCGCAGGCCGTCGGGCAGGACGACCCCCTCCAGCTCGTCGCCGGAGTGGGCCAGGGCGGCCGTCGCCAGGTCGGCGCTGTTGCGGTAGCGGCGGTAGATCGTCGTCTTCGCGACCCCGGCGCGGGCGGCGACCGCCTCGACGGTCAGCGCCCGCACGCCGCGCTCCCCGAGCAGCTCGTAGGCGGCGCCGAGGATCCGGCCGTCGATCGCGTCGACCTCGCTCACGCCGAGCCGGCGATCACGCCGACGTCCTCGTCCTCGGCCGGGCCGCCCGGCCCGCTGGCGACGAAGTCCTGCTTGCGGACCAGCACGAGCGCACCGATCGCGCCGACCGCCGCGACGATCCCGGTGATGATCAGCAGGGGGTTCATCCCGCCGATGAACGCCTCGTGCGCGACCAGCCGCAGCTGCTCGATCTGGGCCGGCGAGGCGTCGCTCGCCGTCCCGATCACGCCCAGCGCCCGCTCGGTCTGCCCGCCGGTGACCGCCGCCGCCAGCTGATCGGCGTGGGCGGCGGCCGGCGTGCCCGCCACGCCCTGGTCGATCAGGACGCCAACCCGGTGCTGGAAGACGGCCCCGAGCGCGGCGATCCCGCCCGCGATCCCGACCTGGCGGAACGTCGAGTTGATGCCCGACGCCATCCCGCTGCGCTGCGGCTCGACGACGCCGATCGCGGTCGAGGCCAGCGGCGGGTTGACGAAGCCACTGCCGATGCCGGCGACCACGAAGCCGACGATCAGGACCGTCCAGCTGTCGCCCGGCTCGACCCCGTGCATCAGGAACAGCCCGGCGGAGACCAGCCCGAGCCCGCCGCCGAGCAGCAGCCGGATCGGGACCTTGGTCGTCAGGCGGCCGGCGATCGGCCCGACCACCAGCATCAGCGCCGTGATCGGCAGGAACCGCAGGCCGGCCTCCAACGGGCGGTAGCCGAGCACGCCACCCTGGAGGTAGAGCGTCAGGTAGAGGAACATCGCGAACAGCGAGGCCGACATGCAGAAGGCCACCAGCGAGGCGCCGACGAAGGTCGGCTTGCGCAGCAGACGGAGGTCGAAGAGCGGGTTCTGCTTGCGCAGCTCGACGACGACGAAGACCGCCAGCAGCACGACCGACCCGATCAGGCAGCCGAGGATCTGGGCGCTGCCCCAGCCTTCCTTGTTGGCGTCGACGAGCCCGAAGACCAGCAGGAAGAGCGCTGCCGTGAAGAGCGCGGCGCCGAGCCAGTCGACGCCGGCCGGGTGCGGGTCACGCGACTCGGCGACCTTGTCGAGGGTCAGGACGACGGCGAACACGCCGATCGGGATGTTGACGAGGAAGATCGCCTGCCAACCGAAGGCGTCGGTCAGGATCCCGCCGAGCAGCGGCCCGATCGCCACCGCCGCGCCGGTCACCGCGCCCATCACGCCGAAGGCGACGCCGCGGTCCGGCCCGTGGAACGCCTGGGCGATGATCGCCAGCGAGGTCGCGAACATCATCCCGCCGCCGACCCCCTGGACCCCGCGGAGCAGGTTGAGCATCAGCGGGCTCCCGGAGAGGCCGCAGCCGAGCGAGGCGAGCGAGAACAGCACGAGCCCGGCGACGAAGATCCGGCGGCGACCGAACATGTCGGCCAGCGAGCCCGAGACGAGCAGCGACGAGGCCAGCGTCAGCGTGTAGGCGTTGACCACCCACTCGAGGTTCGAGAACGAGGCGTTCAGGTCGGTGGCGATGTCGGGGATCGCCACGTTCACGATCGTCACGTCGATCAGCAACATGAACACCCCCGTCGCGACCGCGATCAGGGTCCACCACTTCCGATCCATGACCGGCCTTCCGTCGGGAAACGCTACGTAGCGTAGCGCTCTGCGGACGCCGTACAAGCAAGCTGGCGCACCGCCGCTCGCGGCCTTCGCCGGACCACCACGCGAGCGACGCCAGCCCGGGTCCGCACGCCCCGAGGGCCGCCCGTCGTCTACCCCGCGTCGCCCTCCAGCAGCACCGTGTCGGCGTCGGAGTACGGCGGCGCGCAGCAGCAGAGGACCGCCAGCTCCTCGTCCGCGGAGTCGTTGAAGAGCTTGTGGTGGGCGCCCGGCGGGATCACCACGCAGTCGCCGACCCGCAGCGCGCGCTCCGCGCCGTCGATCCGGATCCGGCCCGTGCCGCGGGTGACGAAGTAGAGCTCCTCCGAGACCCGGTGGAAGTGCTCGGTGGTCGCCGAGGCGGGCGGGACCGTCGCCTCGGCGAGTGACTGGTTGGTCGTCGGCAGCGAGACCGGACCGGCGACCTCGCGGATCGTCGAGCCGTCCATCGTGGTGAACGGCGTGGCGTCAGCGAGGTTGCCCAGGTGCATGGGGCGGCAAGCTAGCAGCGGCCGGCGCGCCGGCGGCTGCCCCGATCGCCCGACGACAGAAGGCGGTCAGCGCGATCACCACGGCATCGGCGTCCGCGAGCCGCCCGTTCAGCGGCGAGACCGGCCCGATCAGCGCCTCGCCCCCGGCCCCGACGAGTGCGGCCGCGGTCAGGTCGACGTCCTGCCCGGGGATCTCCCCCGCGTCGATCGCCTGCCGCAGCGGCACGGCCAGCAGTGCCCGGTAGGTCCGGCGGTACTCGAGGCGGACCTCGTCGACCAGCGGGTCGACCGGCTCCGCCAGCAGCGCCCAGGCGAGCGTGCGATTGGCCAGCGCACGACGGGCGAAGGTGCTGAGCGCGGCGAGCACCGCCTCGACCGGGCCGTCGGCGGCCGCGGCCGCGTGCTCCATCGCGGTCACCTCGCGCCCGCAGACGTCGCGGAAGACCTCGACGAACAGGTCCGCCTTCGAGGGGAAGTGGCGGTAGAGCGTGCCGTTGGCGACGCCGGTCCGGGCCGCGATCGCCGCCACCGAGGCGCCGCCGTAGCCGTGCTCCTCGACGACCCCGCGGGCGGCCAGCAGCAGCCGTTCCCGCATCGGGCGGGCGCCGGGGCCGGTCTCGGGCAGGGGGTTCACGGGATCGTCGGGGTCGCTCGACCGCCGTGAGCGGACCACGGGTGCCACCGGGGGCACCCGCAGACCGCGGCCGATCGGGGAAATCGGGTCGCGGCGCACGATTCAGCCCTTGAAGGTCGAGGCGCCAGCGTCGCCGAACGGCTCGTCGCGCTCGCGGACCGCCTGCCGAAAGCCGGCCTCCGCCGCCCGCTGCTGGAAGCCGTAGCCCTCGCGCGTGTGGCGGGTGATCCCGTCGAAGACGGTCCCCAGCACCTGCGTCGCCTGGATCCCCTGGCCGTACAGCTCCTGGTTGACGAGCAGCTTCATCATCATCAACTGGTTGATCGGCAGCCGCGCGATCCGCTCGACCAGGATCTCCGTCCGCTCGTCCAACCGGTCGGGCGCCGGGGCCTCGATCGCCAGCCCCCACTCGACCGCCTCGCGACCCGACAGCGAGTCGCCGGTGAAGAGCAGCCGCTTGGCCCGCTGCGCGCCGAGCCGGTGGGCCCAGAGCGAGGTCGTCGGCGAGCCCCAGACCCGCGCCGGCGGGTAGCCAATCTTGGCGTCGTCGGCGATCACCAGCAGGTCCGAGCAGAGCGCCATGTCGGTCCCGCCGGCGACGCAGAAGCCGTGGACCTTGCAGACGACCGGCTTGTTCGCGTGGAACAGCGACATGAACCCGCGGACGTTGCGGGCCATCATCGCGTAGTCGACCATCGGGTCCCAGACCCCGCCGGGGTCGTGGTTGACGGCCATCGTCCAGGGGTGGGTCGGCGCCCCCTCGCGGGGCGGGGCCCCGAACGCGCCGGGGTCGAAGTCGTCGGCGGACGTCGCCGCGCCACTCCCGCCGGCGTCGCCCTTGCGGGGAGACCGGCTCTGATCCTGCGACGACCCGGACGCCGACCGATCGGACGGGGCTCGATCCGGTGCCTCGCCCTCCCCCGCATCCCCGACCGTCCCGTCGCCCATCCCCTCGGCGCTGGCGACCAGGTCGTAGCCACCGCAGAAGCCCTTGCCGTTGCCGGCGAGCACGATCACGTGGACCTCGGGGTCGAGGTCCGCCCGCTCGACGCAGGCGACCAGCTCGGCGATCAGCCGCGGGACGATCCCGTTGCCGCGCTCGGGCCGGTCGAGCGTGATCCGGGCCACGCGGTCGGCGACCGCGTAGGTCATGGTCCGGAGGCCGCTCACCGGCAGCCCCCGTCCCCGGTTCGCCCGACGGCCACCGCGATCATGCCGGCAGCGCCCGATCCACGATCGCCCGCGCGTCGACCCCGACCGGCAGCGTGCCGTAGGCGCGACCGCCCTCGCCACCGAGCCGGGCGGCGCAGAAGGCGTCGGCGACGGCCGGGGTCGAGTGGCGCAGCAGCAGGCTCGCCTGGAGCGCGACGCCGAGGTCCTCGACGATCCGCCGGGCCTGGAACTGGGCCTCGCCGAGCTGCTGCTCGACGCTGCGCCCGTCCTGGGCGAAGAGCCCGGAGACCCGCTCGCGGGTGGCCGTGAGGTGCGCGTCGAAACGCCGGTCGGCCCCCTGCGCCTGCTCGCACTCGGCCAGGAACGCCGGCAGGCCCTCCGGCTCCTTGCCCAGCGCCCGCAGGACGTCGAGCGCGGCGACGTTGCCCGAGCCCTCCCAGATCGACATCAGCGGGGCGTCGCGGTAGAGCAGCGGCATCCCCGACTCCTCGACGAAGCCGTTGCCGCCGAAGCACTCGAGCGCCTCGTTGGCGTGGCCGGCCGCCCGCTTGCAGACCCAGTACTTCTCGACCGCGGTCGCGAAGCGGCGGAACGGGGCGTCGTCCTCGTCGTAGGCCCGGGCCAGCCGCAGCGCCGTCGCGGTCGCGGCCTCGGACTCGATCGCGAGGTCGGCCAGGACGTTGCTCATCGCCGGCTGGTCGACGAGCAGCGCCCCGAACGCACGCCGCTCGCGGGCGTGGTGGATCGCCTCGACGGTCCCGCGCCGGATCGAGCTGGTCGAGCCGATCAGGCAGTCGAGCCGGGTGTGGTTGACCATCCGGATGATCGCCTTGACCCCACCGCCCTCCTCACCGACGAGCCGCCCGCGAATCCCGCGGAACTCGACCTCGGACGACGGCAGCGAGCGGCTGCCGAGCTTCTCCTTCAACCGCTGGAACTCCATCCCCGGGCCGCGCTCGACGAAGAAGCACGAGAGTCCGGCGGGAGCCTGGGCGAGGACCAGGAAGACGTCGCAGGGCGGGTAGGAGCAGAACCACTTGTGGCCCCACAGCTCGTACTCGTCGCCACCGACGTGGGTGGCGGTGGTGATGTTGGCGCGCACGTCCGAGCCGCCCTGGCGCTCGGTCATCGCCATCCCGGCGAGCGCCCCGGTCTCGTAGTCGGGGCGGGTCAGCCGCGGCTCCCACTCGGCGGCGATCTCGGGCGCGCCGTCGCGGAGCGCCGGGACCACGGCGTAGGTCATCGAGACCGGGCACATCACGCCGCCGTTGGTGTTGGACCAGAGCCCGAACGTCGCCGCCCGCACGACGTGGGCGCCGGGCCGCTGCTCGCGCCACGGCAGCCCGTGGAGGTCGCGCTCGATCGCGCCCCGCAGCAGCCAGTGCCACGAGGGATCGAGGTCGACCTGGTCGACGCGGTTGCCGTAGCGGTCGTGGGTGACCAGTCGCGGCTCGTTGCGCTCGGCCCGGAGGCCGTGGTCGCGGGCCTCGACGCTGCCGGCGACGGCGCCGGTCTCGCGCGCACGGTCGACGCCCCAGCCGCCACCCTCGCGCTCGAGCGCCTCCTGGAGCGCGAGGTCGTCGTCGAAGAAGTTGGTCGGCTGGAGCGGCGTGGACTGGTTGAGGACCTGGCGCGTCGGCCCGCTGCGGTCGCTGCGGTTCGGGGCGGATTCGGTGGTGGTCATCGCGTGGTCCTCGTCGGTTGCGTCGCCGGGCGCCCGGCGCGTGCCGGCGGGACGGCCCCGCGCGGCGCTGGTGAATCGTGATTCACAGTCTCGTGAACGGGGATTCACCTGTCAAGGGCGCGCGTTCTCGCCTACGGTGTCGGGCATGACGCGCTCCCCCCTCCGGTCCGGCTTCACCGGTGAGCTGTGGCAGGCCGCGGCCCCGATCGAGGCCCGGATCCTCGCCCACCCGTTCCTGCTCGGCCTGACCGACGGCAGCCTGCCGGAGCCGATCTTCCGGACCTACGTCGTCCAGGACTCGCACTACCTCAAGGGCTTCGCGCGGGCGCTCGCCTTCGCCGCCGGGCGCACCACCGACGAGCAGGAGACGGTCTTCCTCGCGACCGCCGCGGCCGAGACGATCACCGTCGAGCACGAGCTGCACGAGGGCTTCATCAGCGACTTCGGGCTGCGCCCGGACGAGGTCGCCGCGACCCCGCACACGCCGACGACCACGGCCTACGTCGACTTCCTGCTCGCCCGGACCGCGGCCGGATCGGCCGGCGAGGGGATCGCCGCCGTCCTCGCCTGCTTCTGGATCTACCGCGAGGTCGGCCGCAGCCTGATCGCCGAGGGCTCGCCCGACCCGCGCTACCAGCGCTGGATCGACACCTACGCGAGCGACGAGTTCTCCGCCCAGGTCGACCAGCTGCTCGACCTCGTCGACGCCCGGGCCGCGCGCTCGACCGCCGCCGAGCGCGAGCGGTTCCAGGAGATCTGGCTGCTGGGCTGCCGCTACGAGTGGCTGTTCTGGGACGCGGCCTGGCGCGAGGAGATCTGGCCGGTCTGACCGGGCTCGGCTGCGCGCATCGCGCGCCGGATCGAGAGGATCGCCAGCAGCGGCAGGACGGCGAAGACGACGAACAGCCAGCGGGCGGCGTCCTGGGTCCCGCCGACGGTCGCCTCGCCGAACCCGGCGACGTTGACCACCGCCCCGGCGACCGCAGACCCGAACGCGGTCGCCGTCAGCTGGATCGTGGTCACCGAGGATCCGGCCAGCGCCTGATCCTCCTCCGGGACCAGCTGCAGGACCCGGGTCAGCAGGTGCGGCCAGGCCGACCCGACGCCGGCGCCGAGCAGCAGCAGCGCCGCCGCGATCGCCAGCAGCGCCGGAGCGGTGCCGGCCGCGACCGGGCCCGCGAAGACGAGCGCCAGCATCCCGGCCAGCGAGACCGCCGGCCCCAGGGCGACCACCAGCGACCGGTGCCGCTCGACGCCGCTGGTCACGATCGAGCCCAGGGTCCAGCCCAGCGCCATGACCGCCCCCAGGTAGCCGGCGGCCAGCGGCCCGAGCCCCTGCAGGCGCTGGCCGAAGTAGGGGACGAAGACCTCGACCATCGTCGCCGCCACCAGCAGCGCCATCGTCAGGTACACGAGTCGCAGCCGCGGATCGGGGCCGAAGCTGGCGGCCGGGATCAGCCGCAGGCTCGCGCCCCGCTCACGCCGCAGCCAGGCGAGCAGCAGCAGCACGGCGGCGGCGACGCCGGCGACGTTGACCAGCAGCCGGGTCGAGACGCTCGCCGCCGAGATCACCACCACCGCCGCGGCCAACAGGCCGACGCTCGCCCACGGGATCCGCGGCACCTCCGTCGCCCCGCGCCCCGCGGGCAGCCGCCGCGCGCCCCAGACGCCGAAGAACAGGACCAGCGGGATGAGCGCCCAGAACGCACCGCGCCAAAGGTCGAGCTCGGCGAACGCCCCGCCGAACGCCGGGCCGATCAGGGTCGCGATCCCCCACATCGCCGAGACCAGGCCCATCGCCCGCGGCCACAGCCGCTCGTCGAAGACCACGCGGACCATCGAGTAGGAGATCGCGAACAGCAGCCCGCCGCCGAGTCCCTGCACGAACCGCCCGACCAGCAGCACCGGCATCGTCGGCGCGAGCGCGCAGACGATCGTTCCGACGCCGAGCGCGAGCGCGGCCAAGCGGTAGCTCGCTCGCGGCCCCCGCGCCGCCAGCAGCGCGGCGGTGATCGTCGAGCCGAGCACCGACGCGAACATGAAGATCGTGGTCGCCCAGGCGTAGAGCCGGGCGCCGCCGATGTCGTCGACGACCGAGGGCAGGATCGTCGTCGCCAGGTAGATGTTGACCGCGTGCAGCCCGACCCCCGCCGCCAGCGCGACCGCGGCCGGCCCGTTCTCGCGACCGAGCAGGTCGCCCCAGCTGGCGACCTGCCGGTCCTGGCGTCCGGGGCGGGCGGGCCCGGCCTTCTCGTCCTCGTCTGCGGTGATCGTCATCTTGCCCTTCGATTACATTACGTTCCGGCCCGGAACGTAACACAGGGCTAGACTGACCCGATGAGCGGCCGCGACGACGCCACCGGGAGCCCTCCGCCGCAACCCGTCGCCGCAGAGCCACGCCGCGGGGCCCGTCGCGGAGCCGGCGAGGGCTCCGGGGGCCGCCCGCGTGACCCCGCGATCGACCGGGCCGTGCGCCGCGCCGCGCTGGCACTGCTCGACGAGGTCGGCTACGGCCGCCTGACGCTCGAGGCGGTCGCCCGCCGTGCCGGCACCACCAAGCCGACGATCTACCGTCGCTGGGGCACCCTCCAGGAGCTGCTGCTCGACGCGCTCGCCGACCGGCTCGGCGAGCTCGAGGCGCCCGACACCGCCTGCACGATCTGCGATCTCGGCGACGCGATCAAGCTCTACGCGGCGGCCTTCCAGCGGATGCCGCCGGACGCGCTCGCCTCGCTCCTGGCCGACTGCGGCGACGACCCGCAGCGCCGGGAGGCGTTCATGTCCGCGCTCTTCACGCCGCCTCGCCGGGCGGTCGGCCAGGCCCTCGACCGCGCGATCGCCCGCGGCGACCTACGCGAGGACGTCGACCGCGACCTGCTGCTGGACCTGCTGGCCTCGCTCGTCCACTACCGCGCCCTCTTCGGCCACGCGTCGACCAGCGACGCCGAGGTCGAGAGCGCCGTCCACGCGCTGCTCCGGGGCGTCGCCGTCGACTACCGCCAGCTGGTCGAGATCAGCCGCTCGAAGGCCGGCGACCCCCACCTGCACCACCGACACGGATAGCCCGGCGACTGGCGCAACCGCGCCCGATGCGCTGTGATGCAGCAATGAACACACCGCCCTCCGCTCCCGCCGGCCCGCTCGTCGCCGTGATCACCGGCGCCTCCAGCGGGCTCGGCACCGCTGCCGCGCGGCGCCTCGCCCGGGAGCCCGGCGCCCGCCTGGTGCTCGTCGCCCGTCGCGAGGAGCGCCTGCGCGAGCTGGCCGAGTCGTTGAGCGGAAGCGCCGCCGCCGTCACCTGGGTCGCGGCCGACCTGACCGACGACGACGCCCCCCAACGGGTCCGCGACCACGTTCGCGAGCAGCATGGCGCCCCGACCCTGCTGGTCAACAACGCGGGCGCCGGCTTCCGCGCCCGCTTCGGCAGCCAGGAGAACGGCGGCTACGAGAACGTCCGCAAGACGATGGCGATCAACTTCGACGCCGTCGTCCGCCTGACCGAGGCACTGCTGCCGGATCTGCGGGCCGCCGCGCCGAGCGCGATCGTCAACGTCTCGAGCACCGCCGCCCGCGTCAGCCGGCCCGGCACCGGCGCCTACTCGGCCAGCAAGGCCGCGCTGGCGCTCTGGACCGACGCGCTACGCCTGGAGGAGGAGCCGTACGGGGTCCACGTCGGCAACGTCCTTCCGGGCTTCGTCCCGACCGAGGGCTTCCCCCAGACCGAGCTGGTGACCAGCCGCTTCGGGCGCCTGGCCCTGGGAACGCCGGAGGGCGTGGCCGAGGCGATCGTCGAGGCCGGCCTCGGCCGCAAGCCCGAGCGCTACACGCCGAAGCTCTACGGCCTGGCCGCCGCCGCCCGCTTCACCGTCCCGGGCCTGGTCCGGCGCGTGCTCGGCTCCGACAAGGCCCAGGTGATGACGACCAAGACGGTCTCGGACGACGTCGCCGCAGGCTGACGGCCCGCCTCGGCCGACCGGGAACCACCTTCCGGTCGGCCGCACCTCGCACGACCGGCGAGCGAGACCCGGTCGACACGGCACCCGGACCCCGTTCGCCCCGCCGCGCCCGAGGCGCCCCGGCGACGCTCACCCGACGGTGACCACGGCGACCCCGAGGTCGCCGGCCGCCGCCCACCGCCGGTCGAGCGTCAGGACCGGGCAGCCGAGCCTCCGGGCCAGCGCGACGTAGAGCGCGTCGTAGCCCGACAGCGCGTGCCGCAGGCCCCAGGCCTCGGTCAGCAGCGACACGTGCGCCACGCGCCGGACCGGAGCGCGGACGAGCGCGGCGAGGGCCTCCCCCGCCCGTTCCCCGTCCATCCGCCCGCCACGCTCCAATGCCTTCAGCGCGTGCAGGACCTCGGCATCGAGCAGCTCGGGCGCGAACAAGGCGTGCGGCCGCAGCTCACGCGCGATCCGCTCCGCGCGCGGGCCGCGCAGCGCCAGCTCCACGAACACCGACGCGTCGACGACGAGCGCCACCCCTCACCCCGCCGCGCGACGCACGAGGTCGTCGGCGCGCTCGTCGCGGCCCGCCCGGACGAGATCGGCCACGTCGACGCCGGCCAGGTCGACCGGCTCGGCCGCGGCGAGCGCGTCCAGCCACTCCTCGCGCAGCGGCGCCCGCTGGTCCTCCCGCAGGACCTCGAGCACGTAGTCACGGATCGTCATCGACCGCGCGGCGGCGCGGCGACGGACCTCGTCGTGGAGCTCCGCGGGGACGTCCTTGATCTGGAGGTTGCCCATGGGGGTATTCAAGCATGCCGACAGCACCCCGTGGCGCGAATTCGGTCGGCCCCCACCGAGAGCACGGGCGGCGACCGGTGCCGGCGGGCCCTCGGGCGGAACCGGGGCCCGGGGCGGAACCGGAACATGGGGCGGAGCCGGGGCCCGGGGCGGAACCGGAACCGGAGACGGGACGACCGTGAGATGCGACATGCCCGCATCCTGCCCCGGAGGGGTGTGACGGGACTAGGCCCGAACCGTGCCGATCGGGCACCAGTTCAGTCCCGATCCTCCGCGTCCTCGGCCCGGAACACCTCCCCCGCGACCCGCATCGCGTTCAGCGCCGCCGGCCAGCCGGCGTAGACCGCCATCTGGATCAGGACCTCGCCGATCTCCTCGCGGCTCAGCCCGACGTTGCGGCCGTAGCGCACGTGGACCGCCAGCTGGGGCTCGCGCCCGGTCGCGGCCAGCGCCGCGATCGTCGCGATCTGGCGGCTGCGCAGGTCGAGCCCGGGCCGGGCGTAGACGTCGCCCATCGCGAACTCGGTCGTCAGCCGGGCGAAGTCCGGGGCGACCCCCGCGACCGCGGCCTCGATCACCGCCTCGAAGTCGGGGGCGAGCCGGCGCTGGATCTCCCGACCCCGCGCGCGTCGCTGTTCGTCGTCCATCTGCTGCTCCTCTCTCGGCACCTGATCCGCCACCCGGCCTCCCCGCCCCCGGCCGACGCCAACCGTCGTCGGCCGGGGGCACGGAGGTCAGCGGGCGAAGCCGGCCTCCTGGGCGTCGACCGGCTTGCCGATCGGCTGCCAGGACTGGCCGTCGAAGCGGACGATCTGGTACTGGTCGAGCAGCCGGCCGCCCGGCCCCGGGCGCAGCTCGACCCCCGGCTGCAGCAGCGGCAGCGTCGTCGGCTCGAGCTCGTCGAAGGCCTGCAGCAGCCCCTCCTGCGTCGGGTCCTTCATCGTCTTCAGCGCGGTCACGAACGCCTGCGCGCCGGCGTAGCCGTTGGCGGTGTAGAGGTCCTTCGGGTCCGCACCCTCGCCGTAGCGCTTGACGTTCTGCTCGTACTCCTGCACGCCCGCGTCGTCCTTCCACTGCGGGTCGGCCGGGTCGCGCAGCCAGAGCGCCGAGTAGACGCCCTTCGAGCGATCGAGACCGACCTTGCTGAGGATCGCCTGCTCCGAGGTCGAGCCGGAGTAGAGGAAGACCTTGACGTCCCAGCCGATCTGGTTGATGTACTTGAGCATCTGGATCGCGGTCGCGCCGGTCGCGCTCGAGATCAGCACGTCGACCTTGGCCGAGCGCAGCTGGTTGATCTGCGAGGTGACGTCGAGCTGGGTCGCGTCGAACTTGGTCTGCTTGACCAGCGCCGACTTGCGCGAGCCGAGGCCCTTCTCGATCCCGGCGGTCATGTCGACGCCGAGGTCGTTGTTCAGCATCAGCGTGCCGATCCGGACGTCGGGACCGGTCGTCAGCGCGTAGCGGGTGACGACCGCCGCCTCGAGCCCCGAGTCCGGCCACCAGGCCCGGCTGTACGGGAACTGCTTCACGTCCGACATCGCGCTGAGGCCGCCCATGTTGAACTGGGGCGTCTTCTGCTCCTCGAGGAACGGGCGGATCGTGACCGCCGGCCCGAGCGAGGTGATCAACGCGAAGACCTTGTCCTGCTGGACCAGCCGGCGGGCGTTGGAGGCCACGCGGGAGGGGTCGTAGGCGTCGTCGAGCGGCTTGTACTCGATCTTCCGGCCGTTGACGCCGCCGGCGGCGTTGACCGCCCCGACGTAGGCCGCGAAGCCCTTCGAGAGCGCGCCGGCGGTCGCGAGTGGACCGGTGAACGGGAACGTGCCGCCGATCGTGATCTGGTCGTCGGTGACGCCGCGCGCGGCTTCGTCGCCGCCGCGGCCACAGGCGGTCAGCGCCAGCGACGCGACCAGCATCGGGAGTATGAGGACGTGCGTCATCCGCCGTCCCCAGGTGACTGAGGTCCTGCTCATGGGAGACCCTCCGGGTCGTTGATGGGTGGGCGCGACGGACGTCGCGCCCGGTCACGGACTGCTGTCGGGCACCGCGGGCGGATTGCCCGTCGCCGGCCCCGGCCCGACCCGCATGCGGGCGAGCAGCTGGGCCCCACGCCGCGGCAGGCTCGCGATCCCGCCGGGCAGGGCGTAGATCACCAGCAGCAGCGCGGCGGCGTAGAGGAACTGCGGGGCGCTGTCGCCGAGCGACGCGGCCTGGTCGGGCACGTAGACGACGAACGCCGCCCCGAGCACGGCCCCGGTCAGCGATCGGACGCCGCCGAGGACCGCCGCCGTCAGCATCGACAGCGACAGCAGGACCGCGAACGAGTCCGGCGTCGTCGCCCCGATCACCAGCTGGAAGAGGCCGCCGCCGAGCCCGGCCATCGCGGCGCTGATCGCGAACACGAGGATCTTCGTGCGCCCGACCCGGACCCCGTTGGCGACCGCCATCAGCTCGCTCGTCCGCAGCGCGTCGAGCGAGCGGCCGATCCGGCCGCGGGTCAGGTTGCGGACCAGCAGCATCGCGCCGACGAGCACCGCCAGGCTCAGCAGGAAGACCCACTGGGCCGGGGTCAGCACCAGGCCGAACGGGGCGTGGGGCGTCTGCACCGTCAGGCCGTAGACCCCGCCGGTGACCTCCGGGAAGCGCTTCAGCAGCGGGGGCAGCGTGACCGCCAGGCCGAGCGTCAGCAGCCCCAGGTACATGCCGCGGATCCGCAGCGCCGGGACCCCGAGCGCGAGCCCGCAGGCGAAGCAGGCGGCGGTCGCGCAGACCAGCGCCAGCCCGTACGGCAGATCGACCTTGACGACCAGGATCGCGGTCACGTAGGCCCCGATCCCGAAGAGGGCGCCGTGCCCGACCGAGATCTGGCCGGTGAAGCCGGTCAGCAGGTTGATCGCGAGCACCGCCATCGCGATCGTCAGCACCCGCGAGAGCTGGAACAGCGAGTAGTCGCTGACGAAGAACGCCAGGGCGGCGACGGCGAGCACGGCCAGCAGCGCGCCGGCGGGCCCCAGCCGAGCCGGGAGGATGGAGCGGAAGTCGGGCATCGGTGGACCTCAGACGCGCAGGGTGGAGGGGGTGCCGAACAGCCCGGCCGGCCGCAGCAGCAGGACGAGCACGATCACGACGAACGGGACGACGACGTTGAGGTCGCCGCCGAGGCCGGGCACGTAGGCGCCGGCCAGGGTCGAAAGCAGCCCGAGCGCGATGCCGCCGACGACGGCGCCGATCCGACTGCCGAAGCCCCCGAGCGCGGCCGCCGCGAACCCGAGCAGCAGGGTCGAGGTCATCATCTCCGGCGCCAGCCCGAGGACCGGGGCGGCCATCACCCCGGCGACCCCGCCGACGACCGCCGCCAGGCCCCAGCCGAAGGCGAGGGTCTGGCCGACGCGGATCCCGAGCAGCCGGCTCGAGTCCGGGTTCTGGGCCGCCGCGCGCATCCGCAGGCCGGTGTCGGTCAGGCGGAAGAACAGGCCGACCAGCACCAGCACGACGGTCAGGACCGCGGCCATCCCGACCTGGTGGGCGGTGATCAGGACGCCGCCGATGTCCCAGACGTGCGTCCCGAACGGACTCTCGAACTCCTGCGGGGTGTGGCCCCAGATCGCGCCGGTCGCGGCGTTGATCGCCAGGAACAGCGCGAGCGTGACGATCAGGATCGACAGCTCCGACGACTGCTCGACCGGCCGCACGAAGATCCGCTCGACGGCGAACCCGAGCGCGAACGAGATCAGCAGCACGGCCGGCAGCGCCAGCCAGAACGGCAGTCCCGCGCCGACCAGCGCCCAGGCGACGAACGCGGAGAAGACCGCCATCTCGCCCTGGGCGAAGTTCAGCACGCCGGTCCCCTGGTAGACCACGTTGAGGGCCAGGGCGATGCCGGCGAAGACGAGCCCGATGCTCAGGCCGACGACGATCTGTTGGACGACGTCACTCATGCGTCGGTGCTCCGTTCAGTCCCCGAGGTACGCTCGGCGCACCGCGGGGTCGTTGGCGAGGTCCGAGGCCGCCCCGGACGCGATGATCCGGCCCGCCTCGAAGACGTAGGCGCGGTCGGCCAGCTCCAGCGAGAGCCGCACGTTCTGCTCGGCGATCAGGACCGACAAGCCCCACGCCGACTGCAGCTCGGTCAGGCGACCGAAGATCTCCTCGGTGGTCAGCGGGGCGAGCCCCAGCGACGGCTCGTCGAGCAGCAGCAGTCGGGGCCGGCCGAGCAGCGCCCGGGCGACGGCGAGCATCTGCTGCTGGCCGCCGGAGAGGCTGCCGGCGCGACGCTCGCGCATGTCGTGCAGGACCGGGAACAGCTCGAGCACGGCGGCGGTGTCGCGCTCGCCCTCGCGGCGTCCCTCGCGGCCCCGCAGCAGCGTGCCGAGCCGCAGGTTCTCGGCGACGGTCAGGTCGACGAAGGTCCCGCGGCCCTCGGGCACGTGACCGACCCCGGCGCGGGCGACGGCGTCGGTCCCGAGGCTCCCGAGGTCGTGCTCGCCGAAGCGCAGCGTGCCGGCCGTCCGGGCCGTCCGCGAGATCGCCCGCAGCAGCGTCGTCTTGCCCGCGCCGTTGGCGCCGAGCACGGCGACCGCCTCGGCCTCGCCGACCTCCAGGTCGATCCCGTGCAGGGCGGGCACGCGGCCGTAGAAGGCCTCGACGCCGCGCAGCTCCAGCAGCGCGCTCATGCCGCCGCCCCCAGGTAGGCCTCGACGACCCGTTCGTCGGCCCGGACCTCGTCCGGCGTCCCCGCCGCCAGCAGCCGGCCGTGGTGGAGGACGACGACCTTGCGGGCGAGGCCCATCACCAGCGGGACGTTGTGCTCGACGACGACGGTGGTCGTGCCGGTGGCGTCGGCGACGGCGCAGATCCGGTCGAGCATCTCGCGGGCCTCGACGTGGGTCGAGCCGGCGGCGGGCTCGTCGAGCAGCAGCAGCCGCGGGCGGCCGAGCAGGGCCCGGGCGACCTCGACGATCCGGCGCTCGCGGTGCGGCAGGCCGGCGACCTCCTGGTCGGGCGCCAGCTGGTCGTCGAGCTCGGCCAGCAGCGCCAGCGCCTCGCCCCGGACCCGTCGCTCCTCGCGCCGGACCGCGGGCCAGCCGATCGCCGTGGCGAGCGTCCCGCCCGACATCCGGTGGTAGGCCCCCAGCAGCACGTTCTGGAGGACCGAGGTCTCCTGGATCAGGGCCGGGGTCTGGAAGGTCCGGGCGATCCCGAGCGCGACCCGAGCGTAGGCGGCCTCGGCCTCGATCGCACGGCCCTCGAGGGCGATCCGCCCCGTCCCCCGGTAGAGCCCGGTGACGCAGTTGAAGAGCGTCGTCTTGCCGGCGCCGTTCGGTCCGATGATCGCTGTCACCCCGCCCGCGGGCACGGTGAAGGTCACGTCGTCGAGCGCGCGGATGCCCTGGAACTCGACCGAGAGCTCCTGGACGTCGAGCAGCGGTGCCTCAGGCATGCGGGATCCCCTCGTCGAGCTCGTCACGGATGACGCCCTTCTGGACCTTGCCGACGGCGGTCCGCGGCAGCGCCTGGCGGAGCACGAAGCGGCCCGGCACCCGGAACGTCGCGAGCCGCTCGCGGCACCACGCCTCCAAGTCCTCGACCCGCAGCTCTGCCCCGTCGACCGGGACCACCGCGGCCACGATCTGCTGCTCGCGGATCGGGTCGGGCACGCCGAAGACGGCGACCTCGGCGACCCCGGGATGGGCGGCGACGACCAGCTCGACCTCACTGGCGGCGACGTTCTCACCCGCCCGCTTGATCATGTCCTTGTCGCGGTCGACGAACGACAGGTAGCCGTCGGACTCGAGCCGCACGACGTCGCCGGTCCGCAGCCAGCCGTCGGGCAGGGCCGCGTCGGTCGCCGGCTGGTCGTCGAGGTAGCCGCGCATCAGCGTCACCCCGGGCACGCCGGAGACGAGCAGCTGGCCGACGTCGCCCTCGCGGGCGGCCTCGCCGTCGTCGCGCACGACCCGGCAGGCGTAGCCGAGGCTGACCCGGCCGATCGTGTGCGGACGCCGGTCGCCACCGAGCGGGTTGATCACCGGCGGCCCGATCGTCTCGGTCATCCCGTAGAGCTGGACGAGCGGGGCGCCGACCTCCGCCTCCCACCGCGCCAGGTCGTCGTCGCTCAGGTTCTGGGCGAAGAGCACGACCCGCAGCCGGTGGCGGGGCCCGTCGGGCCGCGTCTCGGACCGGGCCAGCAGCATCCGGATCGGGGCGGCGAAGAGGCTGGCGACGGTCGCCCGGTGGTGCGCGGCCTGCTCGAGGAAGCGACTGGCGCTGAACCGCGGCAGCAGGATCATCGTCGCGCCGGCGACCAGCGCGCCCATCGTGGTGTAGAGCTGCGCGTTGGCGTGGAACAGCGGCAGCACGGTCAGGACCCGGTCCTCGGGCGTGATCCGCACGGCGCCGGCCACGACCTCGCCGGCCCAGACGTAGTTGGCGTGGGTGATCCGCACGCCCTTGGGGCGCGAGGTGGTGCCCGACGTGTACATCACCGCGAGGTCGTCGGCGGGCCCGACGACGGTCTCCGGGGCGCGCGTCCGCGACGGCCGCGCCAGCAGGTCGAGGTCCTCGCAGACCAGCACCGGTCCGGGCCGTCCGCAGATCCCGCGGGCCGCGTCGACGACCGCCCGACCGCCGGCGTCGACGAGCGACGGGCCGACCCCGGCGTGGTCGAGGATGTAGGCGACCTCGTCGGCGCTGGCGCCGGTGTTGGTCGGCACGATGCTCGCCCCGAGCTCGGCCGCGGCGAACAGCGCCAGCAGGAACTCGACCCGGTTGGGCAGGTGCACGTGGACGCGGTCGCCGTGGCCGACCCCGGCCTCGGCGAGCACGGCCGCGAGCACCCGCGAACGGTCGAGGACCTGCGACCAGCTGAGGCTGCTGGTCTCCCCGTCGCGGTCCTCGACCACGATCAGGACCCGTCCGGGATGCCGCTCCGCTCCCTGGCGGAGCAGCTCCCGGACGGTGCGGCCACTGGCCGCGGTGAGGACGCCGTCGGTCATGCCGCCGTCACAGTCCGAGGATCGCCACGGGACGGACCCAGCCGCCGCTGGCCCCGGTGATCTTGATCGGGAAGCAGGCGACCTGGAAGCCGCGCGTCGGCAGCTGGTCGAGGCCGGCCAGCTTCTCGATCTGGAAGTACTCGTGGGTCATCCCGACGCGGTGGGCCTCCCACAGCCGCGAGGCGTCGCCGGTCCGCTCGAAGTCGGCCTTGATCGAGCCGAAGTCGCGGTCGAAGCCGACCGCGTCGGTGCCGATCACCTTCACGCCCTGGTCGGCGATCCAGCGGGTCGCGTCACCGGTCAGACCGGGGTACCCGGTCCAGTAGGCGGGCGTGCCGAAGGTCTTGTCCGCGTCGAACCGCAGCAGCACGATCTCGCCCGGGCTCAGCGGCGCGCCGGTCGCCTCGACCGCCGCCTGGACGGCCTCGACCGGGACCCGCTCGCCGGCCCCGAAGGCGGTCAGGTCGAGCACCACGCCGGGCCCGAAGCACTGGTCGAGCGGGACCTCGTCGATCGTCTTCGACGGCTTGCCCTCGCAGGTCGGGAAGTAGTGCCACGGGGCGTCCATGTGGGTGCCGGCGTGGGTGCCCAGCCGGACCGTCTCGTTGCCCCAGCCCTGTTGGTCGGGCAGGTCCTCCGGCGCGCAGCCGAGGATCTGCGTGACCTGCGCCAGCGACTGCTGGTGGTCCTGGTACTGGATGTCGGCGGCCAGCGCGTGGGCGAGGTCGCCCTCGAGCTCGCCGTCGATCGGGTTCTGGATCGGGACGCTCAGGTCCACGAACCGCAGTCCGGTGCTCATCGCTCGCTCCTCTCCGACGCCACGGCGTCGGGGTCGTTGGTTCCCTGGCCCTTGCGGCCGACGCGGTTGCGGAGGACGCCGATGCCCTCGGCCGAGAGCTCGACGGTGCAGCCCTCGGTCAGCCAGCGGTCGAGCTCGAGCCCGCAGCCGCCGCCGATCGTCCCGCTGCCGAGCACGTCGCCGGGCCGGATCGTCTGCTCCTGCGAGATCCACTCGACGATCTGCTCGAAGGAGAAGTGCATCTTCCCGAGCACGCCGGAGGACCAGAGCTCGCCGTCGACCCGTGCCTCGAGCCGCGCGTTGTCGCGGTCGAACTCGTCCGGGGTGGCGATGCACGGGCCGAACGAGCTGGCGAAGTCCTTGCCGTAGCCCGGGCCGATCCCGACGCTCATCTCGCGGAACTGGATGTCGCGGGCGCTCCAGTCGTTGTAGAGCGTGTAGCCGACGATGTGCTCGTGCGCGTCCTCGGCCGCGATCCGGCGCCCGGGCTTGCCGATCACCGCGCCGACCTCGAGCTCGTAGTCGAGCTTGTCGGTGTAGCCGGGCCAGGGAACGATGTCGTCGGGTCCGTAGACCTCGTCGACGTTGCCCTTGTAGTAGACGGGGATGTTGAACCACTCCGCCGGCACCTTCGCGCCGTCGGCCATCCGCTCGTAGGAGCGCAGCACGTGCTCCTCGACGACCATGAAGTCGCGCAGGCTGTTGGGGCGCGGCAGCGGCGAGAGCAGCCGCACGGCGTCCGCCACCAGCGCGACCGGCTCGCCCTCGAGCGTCGACACGCCCTCGCCGACGACGTGGTCGAGCGCCTCGCGGGCCGCCTCCAACGCCGGCTCGCCGCCGCGCAGCAGCTCGAGTGCGTCGGTCGGGACCGTCGCCTCCGCCTCGCGGCGGGCTCGCGGGTGGCCGCGACGAGCCAGCTCCGCCGCCCGGGCCCGGGTCAGGTCGACGACGAGCTCGTCCCCGACCAGGGCTCCGACCCGGGCCTCCGGTCGTGCCGCTCCCCGCGATTCGTACGTCACCAGCCGCATTCGATCGTCTCCCTCGTCCCGCTTCCCGAGCGCCCCAGCGCCGTCCCGGCGGTGGGGCCTCGCCGTCTCCCCCGGCGATGGAGCGAACGTATCCGCGCCAGACCCGCGGACGCCATGGCTGGTGCGGGCGAAGATCGGGGCCGCCGACTGTCCCGTCGGGACGAACCGGGGCGAGACCACCCAGGAACGGTTGCGTCCCCCGTCGGCGCCGACGAGACTCCCGAGATGCGAGCAGCCGCCGAGGCCCAGTACGTCTCCTCCGATGCGGCCGGCGGCGGTCACGGGGAGCTGCCCGCCGACGTGCTCGAGGCACTGGTCGACGTCGGCCGCGCGCTCCAGGCCGAGGAGATCGACCTCGACCGGATGCTGGCGCTGGTCGTCCGCAAGGCCCAGGAGCTGCTCCGGACCGACCTCGCCTGGCTGGCGCTGCTGGACGAGGACGCCAGCCGCGTGCACGTGGCCGAGACCCGCGGCGCCCGCCACCCCGGGTTCGACGAGATGGAGGTGGTGCTCGGCGAGGGGCTCGGCGGGGCCGCGCTCCGTCACGGCCAGACGCTGGTCGTCGCCGACTACCGGGGTTGGGCGCCGCCGGGGCCGGTGCGGGAGACGATGCTGCGCGAGGGCGTCCGCTCGGTCGTCTGCGCCCCGATCCTGCGTGGCGACCGGATGGTCGGCGCGCTCTACGTCGCCAACCGCCGGACCACCGCCTTCGCCCCCGTCCACGCCGCCACGGTCTCGACGCTCGCCACCCAGGCCTCGGTGGCGATCGAGAACGCCCGCCTGCTCCGCAGCCTGGTCACCAAGACCCGGCTGCTCGAGGCGACCTTCGAGATGCACCGCGAGCTCGACGCGACCGCCGTCGCCGACCTCGGGATCGACGGCGTCGTCCGCCGACTGGGCGAGCTGATCGGCCGCGGGCTGATCCTCGACCAGCAGATCGTCGCGCCCTACGTCTACCGCGTCGAGCCGGGCGCGGAGGACCGCGAGGGCCTCGATGCCGAGCTCGACCCACCGGCGATCGCCGCCCCCGACGTGGTCGCCGACATCGTGCCGCTGCTGGCCGCGGGGACCGAGCTGGGCCGGATCACCGTGCTCGGCGCGGCCCCCGTCACCGCGCTCGAACGCAACGCGCTGACCCACGGCGCGACGGTGCTCGCGCTCGCCCTGATGCGTCACCGCTCCGCGCAGCAGGTCGAGTGGCGGCTGCGCGGGGAGATCCTCGACGAGCTGCTGCGCGACGGCGGGCGGCCGTCACCGTCGGTCGTCGCCCGGGCCGCGCGGTTCGGGATCGACCTCACCCGTCCGCACCAGCTGCTGCTCGTCGATCCGGGCAGTGGCTCGCGGCGGGCGGTCCGCGGTGCGGTCCAGCGGGCGACGTTGCGGACCGAGCGGCAGACGGCGGTCCGGGTCCTGAGCGCCTGGCGGGGCCGGCTGCACGTGATCGCGCTGATCGGGGACACGACCGACGGCGAGGCGCTCGCCGCCCGCCTCGCCGCCGACGAGCAGCTGGTCGCCCACGGGGTGACGATCGGCGTCAGCCGCTGTGGGGCCGACGTCGCCGCCGGCCTGCGCGAGGCGACCGCCTGCATGACCCTCGCGGCGCGCCGGCCGGAGCCGCGGATCGTCGCCTACGACCAGATCGGCCCGCTCCGGTTCATGCTCGACGTCGCCCGCCCCGAGAACGCGGCGGGGCTGGTCCGGGACGTGCTCGGGCCGATCGCGCGCCACGACCAGGCGGGGACCGGGGAGCTGCTGGAGACGCTGCGGGCGTTCGTCGAGGAGGACGGCCACCACCAGCGGGTCGCCCAGCGCTGCCACATCCATCCGAGCACGGTCAAGTACCGGCTGGCCCGGATCGGCGAGCTGCTCGACGAGCCGCTGCGGGACGCGGAGACGAAGTTCCAGATCCTGCTCGCCTTCCGGCTGCTGGACCTGCTCGCCGGGCTCGGGGTGCAGCCGCTGGCGGAGGTCGAGCCGGAGCGCGAGAGCGTGTAGGAGCCGACGCGACGGCTCCCGCGAACCCGCACGGGACGGCGGCCGACGCGGCGGTGTCCTACCGTCTGCTCATCGATCCCGTCGCCGATCACCCGCTCACGATCGAGTCCCGCGGCCACGGCGCCCCGGAGCTCGTGCTGGACGTCCCGCGGTGGATGAACGACGCCGTCCGCCGGATCCCCGGCCGCTACTTCGACTGGGGCGGGCGGCGCTGGCGGGCGCCGCTCTCGGTCCACGCCGCGATCATCGTCCGCGAGCTGCTGGAGCACCCGACCGCGGGCCTGATGCCCGACGTCCACGTCTCCGACTGGCTGCGCGGGATGACGCGCTGGCACGGCCAGGCGCACGTGATCGAGCTCGACGACGGCCCGCGACTGGCGGTCAGCAGCCTGATCGGGACCCCGCCCAACACGCTGACCGACCACGCGCAGCGGTGGGAGGAGGTCCAGCCGGAGGAGCCCCGGGCCGGGAGCACCGACGGCCCGCAGGCCCCGGACGCGGCCGAGACCGAGGCCGGCTCGGAGCGCGAGGCCGCGGACGACGCGGGCGCGGGCGACCCCGACGCCGTCCCTGTGCCCGCGAGCGACGACCCTTCCGCGACCGCCGACGAGCAGCCCGAGGCGCCCGACCCCGTTCGCGACCAGTTCGCCGAGCTCGCCCCGCTGCCGAAGCCGATCGTCCACGTGCTGCCGTTCGACCGCGACGGCGTGGCGGTGCTCGACCGGGTCGAGGGCCTGACCGTCGACACCGTCGTGATGCTGGCCTCGGCCGAGCTGCGGATCGGCCGGATGCCCGCCGCGGCCACCCTCCGCGTCGGTCGCGGCGAGCACAAGGCCGTGCAGATGCAGCTGATGCCCGGCTGGAGCGGCCGGCTCCACGGCGAGTTCGCCGCCCTGCCGGAGGCGATCCCGCTCGAGACCTCGCCCAGCGGTGGCTACCGCCGCGGCGACGCCGAGATCGATCCCGGCACCACGATCGCGATCCCCGCCGACCCGTCGCTGCTGCCGGCGCTGCTGGCCCTGATCGAGCGGCACCCGTACCTCTCCGTCACCACCGCCGCCCAGGACCAGCTCGCCACCCTCCGCGTCCAGCACGAGGAGCGGATCGAGACGATCGAGCTGTCCGCCGCCGAGAAGGCCTCGCCGCTGAAGCGCACGAAGGCCGGCGAGCCGCTCCGCCTCGGCGGCACGCTGCAGCCGTTCCAGCACGCCGGGGTCCGCTACATCCTCAGCCGCCGCCGGACCTTCCTCGCCGACGAGCAGGGTCTCGGCAAGACCGTCCAGGCGCTCGCCGCGCTCGAGGCCGACGGCGCCTACCCGGCCGTCGTCGTCTGCCCGGCCGGGATGAAGCTGACCTGGCAGCGCGAGGCCGCGAGCTGGCTGCCCCACCGCAAGATCGCCGTGCTGCACGGACGCGGGGCGACCCAGTGGGAGGACCCGGCGACCGCCAAGGCGCCGCGGCCGAACCCGTGGGCGACGCCGCTCGACGTCTCCGCCTTCGCGCACCCGGAGGACGCCGACCTGGTGATCCTCAACTACGAGATCGTTGCCGCCCACCACGAGCGGCTGGCCGAGCGCGGGCCGAAGGCGGTCGTCTTCGACGAGTCGCACTTCTGCAAGGAGCCGACGGCCAAGCGGACCCGCGCGGCGATGAAGCTCTCGAAGGCGGTCACCCCCGACGGGCTGCGGCTGGCCCTGACCGGCACCCCGGTCCTCAACCAGCCCCGCGAGCTGACCGCGCAGCTGCGGCTGATCGACCGCCTGAAGGACTTCGGCTCCGGCGCCGAGCTGGCCCGGCGGTTCCGCGGACCGGAGTCGCACGACCGGCTCCACTGGCACCTGCGCTCGAAGGGCTTCGTCCGCCGCCTCAAGATCGACGTCCTGCCGCAGCTGCCGGCCAAGCGGCGGGTCGAGGTCCCGCTGGAGCTGGCCGATCCGGCCGAGTACCGGCTGGCCGAGAAGGACGTGATCGCGTGGCTGCGGACCCAGCCGCTCGACCTCCGCGAGCTCGACGCCAAGATCGCCGCCGCCCTCCGCGCCGAGCAGCTGGTGCGGATGAACCACCTCCGCCGGCTTGCCGCGCGCGGCAAGCTGCCGGGGGCGATCGCCTGGATCTCGAGCTTCCTCGCCTCGGGCGAGTCGTTGATCGTCTTCGCGCAGCACAAGGAGATCCAGGAGGCGGTCCTCGCGCGCTTCCCGGGCGCCCTCCACATCCTCGGGAACGACAGCGCGACCGCCCGCGACGAGGCGATCCGGCGGTTCCAGGCCGGCGATCCGTCGCCCGAGCACCGCGGCGGTCTGCGGGCCGTCGACCCCGACGCGCCGACCCCCGACGCCGATCGGCTGATCGTCTGCTCGATGCGGGCCGCCGGCCAGGGCATCACCCTGACCCGCGCGTCGAACGTCGCCTTCCTCGAGCTCGACTGGACGCCGGCGATGCACGACCAGGCCGAGGACCGGTGCCACCGGATCGGCCAGCGCGACGCCGTGACCGCCTGGTACCTGCTCGCGCCGGACACGATCGACCACGACATGTCGGAGATCCTGCGGCAGAAGCGTGAGGTGATCGACGCGGTCGTCGACGGCCGCGCACCGGTCGCCGAGCCGGTCAGCCTGGCCGTCGTCCGCAAGCTCCGCGCCCGAGGTGGGCCGGAGGCGGAACCGGCCGTCGCGGTCGCCGCCGGGGCCGCCTCCGTCGGCGACGACCAGGGCGGAAGTTAGGGCGGGCTACGTCTTAGGTGGCCCTTGCTACGCTGCAGGGGTGCAGCGGGAACACATCCTCCCCCAGGATCACATCCCCACGGCAGGCTTCCGTGCCCGCCGCTGGCTGCGCTTCGAGCGCGACCTCCACGTGTGGCTGAGCACCCCCGAGGGCCGCTTCGCCGCCTGGCGCGCCGAGCAGGCCGTCACCCCGCAGCCGCACGCCTGAGGCCCGCCCCGGCCGACCGGCCGATCCCTCCGCGGTCGCGATCCCTCCGCGGTCGCGATCCCTCCGCGGTCGCGATCCCTCGCGGGCTCGCCCCACCCTCGCCTCAACGGCGTATACGTACCCCAGCCCGCACGCCAATGGCGGGCCGGTCACTCGTTCCCCGATCGCCCCGCCGATCGGAGAGGATCGAGGGCACCCGCGACCGCGTGAGGCTATCCTAAATCATGCGTTATTTGTAGATCTTAGCTATAGTGGTCGCAACGCCCCCGAACAAGGAGCAGCCGAGATGACCGTCACCCACCACGCCAGCGCCGGGATCCTCTCCAACCAGAACGCGTCCAAGCGCGAGGAGATCGTCGACCTCCTCATCACCGCGTACTGGATGGAAGTCGAGACCGTCACCAACTACCTCGCGCAGTCGTCGAACCTCGACGGCATCCGCGCGAAGGAGATCGCCGCCGATCTCGCCTCCGACGTCGGCGAGGAGCTCGGCCACGCGAAGCAGTTCGCCGACCGCATCAAGGAGCTCTACGGGACGGTCCCCGGCTCGGCCGACTTCCCGCGCGACACCGACGCCGGGCTCCAGCCGAACGGCGACCCGACCGACGTCGCCTCGGTGATCAAGGGCGTCATCGACGCCGAGTCCGGCGCGATCGCCCACTACACGCGGATCATCGAGGCCACCGACGGGGTCGACTGGGCCACGCAGGACATGGTCATCTCGATCCTCCGCGACGAGGAGGGGCACATGCGCACGTACGAGCGCTACCTCCGCGAGTACAGCGACTGAGCCACGGCACCCCGCTCCGCGTCCCCCGGGACCGGGGCCAGACACCGATCCGGCCGCCCCAGGGCGGCCGGTCGTCGTCGCGGGCCGTCATCATGGAGCGCGTCCGGGACTGCCGCCGTGGCCGTCCCGCCCCCACGAGGATCCGATGCCCGAGACGCTCTTCCTGCTGATCTACGAGTACGTGCCGGACATGGCCGAGCGCCGTACGCCGCACCGCGAGGCCCACCTCGCCACGATCGAACGCTGGCGCGAGGACGGCCACCTGGTGGTGGCCGGCGCCGTCGGCGATCCCGCCCACACGGGCATGCTCGCCTTCCGCGGGAACGATCCGCGCGTCGCCGAGACGTTCGTGGTCGACGATCCGTACGTCGCCGCCGGCCTGGTCGTCCGCTGGACGGTCGAGCCCTGGACGATCGTGACGCCGCTGCCCTAGTCCGGTCGGGCCGGTCTGCCACCCCACCCGCGGCCTCCGCGGCGTGGGTGGGCGTCCGCGGGACGACCGTCGGTCACGCGGCGCCGGACGCGGAGTCCGCATCCCGGCCGGCCCGCCGCACCAGCAGGCCGAAGGCGACCAACGCCAGCAGCGCGACGATCACCGAGAAGACCTCGCCTGCCGTCTTCAGGCTGGTCAACGCCGCCAGCGCGCCGACGCCGATCACCGGCAGCGAGATCGCGACGTAGGCGACGACGAAGTAGCTCGAGGCGACCTCGCCGCGCCGCCCGGCCGGCGCCGCCGAGGTGACCGCCGCCATCCCGGCGCTGAAGCTCAGCCCCTGCCCCGCGCCCGCGACCAGGCCGCCGAGGACGAGCAGCGCGAAGGTCGTCGTCCCGATCCCGAAGCCGAACACCACCACCCCGGCCGCGAGCACCCCGACCCCGAGCCGCTGCGCCAGGCTCACCGGCACGAGCTCCATCACCGACTGGCCAACGGCCGACGCCGCGAAGACCCCGAAGACCACCAGCCCGATCGCGACCCGGTGCGACACGCCCATCAGCTCCGTCATCACGGACGGCGCGACGGAGGTGAAGAGCCCGAGCACCGCGAAGCCGGCGAAGACGCCGATCCCGGCCGGGACGAAGACCCCGCGGACCTCGGCCGGGATCGCGGGCCGTTGCGGGCGCAGGCGCGGATGCTCGACCCGACGACCGGGCTCGGGCAGCAGCGCCAGCAGCAGACCCAGCAGCAGGACCACCGCCAGGTCGACGGCGAAGACCACGCGCAGCGGTGCGCCGAAGAGCTCCGACAACGCCCCGGCCACGAGCGGGCCGAGCCCGAGCCCGCCCATGTTGACCACGGTCGCGACCAGGGTCGCCTCCCGCCGTCGCTCGGGCGGCGCGAGGTCGATCAGGGTCGCGGTCGCCGCGCCCGTGAACATGCCGGCGGAGAGGCCGGAGAGCACGCGGCCGACGAACAGCGGCGCGGTGTCGTGCGCGAGCAGGAAGACGAGCGCGCTGAGCGCCGAGAACGCCAGGCCCGCGAGCAGCACCGGCTTGCGGCCGATCTGGTCCGAGAGCGCGCCGAACAGCAGCAGCGCCGTGATCACCCCGGCCGCGTAGACGGCGAAGATCACCGTCACGAGGAAGACCGAGAAGCCGAACTCCACGCGGTAGAGCCCGTAGAGCGGCGTTGGGATCGTCGTCCCCAGCATCACGACCGCGAACGCCGCCGCGACCAGCGGGAAGGCGAAACGGGAACCGGGCGGCCGTGACGACGTCGCGGGCACCCCGCCATCCTCGCAAGCGGAAAGGCTCCCTCTCGCGGGGCCGGACGTTCGCCGACCAGGGCTGCAGCCCGGCCGCGCAACCGTTACCGTGGCGCCCGTGACCGACCCGCTCTTCCGCCTCGTCTGCGCCCCCGGGACCCTGACGAGCTCACCCACGGGCTGGGCCGCCGAGATGCTCCGCGACGGCGAGGTCGCCGTGACCGTCGACGAGGGTGGCCTGGCCGCCGTCGACGCCGCGGCCCGGACCCTCGCCCTGACCGCGATCCCCGTCGTCCGCAGCGAAGCGACGCCGGAGGAGCAGGAGCGGACGATCATCGCCCACGCCGGCTCGCTGGCCCTGGTCTGGTTCGCGCCCGCGTTCAGCGACGAGGCCCGCAGTTGGGCCGAGAAGCGCGGGCCGATGACGTTGCTCGTCGTGGTCGACGGCGAGCTGCCCGAGGCCGAGCGCCGGACCGTCGAGCGGTTCGTGGCGATCCTCAGCGGCCAGGCCGCGTAGGCCTCCCACCGATCGGCGGCGCTCCCGCCGTCCGTCAGGCTCCGAGCCGCTCGGCGACCGCGGTCAGGGTCGCCCCGAGCGGCGCGTCGAGCCGAACGCTGACGTCGCCGTCGGCGCGGGTCGGCCCGTGGGTCACGAGCCCGACCGGGATCCCGGCGGCCGCCGCCCGCCGAACGAACCGGTAGCCCGAGAAGACCGCCAGAGACGAGCCGAGCACGAGCAGCGCCGGGGCCGCGTCGGTCAGGGCGAAGCAGTGCTCGACCCGCGGCTTGGGCACCGCGTCGCCGAAGAAGACGACGTCCGGCTTGAGCGTGTCCTCGCCGCAGCCCAGGCAGCGCGGGGCGACGAACGCGGCGACGTCGAGCTCGTGCAGCGAGACGTCACCGTCCGGCCGGATCTCGCCGCTGGCCGCCGCGTAGCCGGGGTTCTCGTGCGCGATCCGGTCGTCGAGGTCCCAGCGGCTGCTGCGGTCGCCGCAGGTCAGGCAGACCACCTGCGCCAGCGAGCCGTGCAGCTCGATCACCCGTTCGGCGCCGGCCCGCTGGTGGAGCCCGTCGACGTTCTGGGTGATCACGGCGCCGACGTGACCGGCCCGCTGCAACCGCGTGACCGCCTCGTGGCCGGCGTTGGGTCCGGCCGAGGAGAAGTTCCGCCAACCGACGAACGCTCGCGCCCAGTACCGCTGCCGGGCCTCCGACGAGCCCACGAACTCGCGGTGCTGCATCGGCGTCACCCGCCGCTGACCGTCCGGGCCGCGGTAGTCGGGGATCCCGCTCTCGGTCGAGATCCCGGCGCCGGTCAGGACCAGGACGTCGCGGGACCGCAGCAGCGCGGCGAGCTCCTCGATCGCGTCGAGCTCCGGGGTCACGGTGTCGAGCGAGGACACCGGCCCAGTATGCCGGGTGACCGCCCCACGGCATCCCGGTGACGGCGTCCGCCCGCGCCCGGTCGCCCGGACTCAGCGGCCGGCGGCCCGTTCCGGGGCGACGCCCCGGGCTCACGTCAGCGGATCGACGGTCGGCACGCAGCCTGCCCCTAGACCCGCACGACCGCCAGGCCCGCGACCCCGTCCAGCGGCGCGAAGTCGTCGTCCTGGGTGATCACGGGAAGCTCGTGGGCGACGGCGGTCGCCGCGATCCAGAGGTCGTTGACATTGACCCTCCGCCCCGCCTCGGCCAAATGCACCCGCAGCCGCGCCCATGCGGCCGCGACGGCGGCATCGATTCCCAGCAGCGTGACGTCGGCGACGCTCTCGAGCGTGGCCAGCCGCCGCGCCCGCGCCTCGAGGTCGGCCGCGACCAGGACACCCGCCTGCAGCTCCGCCACCGTGACCACGGACAGGACCGACTCCTCCGGCAGGCCGTTCACATCGATCGCTCGCCCCGACTCGGCCGCGATCAGCACGCTGGTGTCGAGGATCCCGCGCGACGCGTGGCCACGTCCGGCGGGCGTCAACGGATCGGTCCGAGGTCGTCGGTGGTCTCCCCGGCGAGCTCGCGGAGATCATCGCGCAACCCGGGATCGGCCTGGATCCGCATCAGCCGTCGAACCAGCTCGTGACGCGGCAGCGGGCGCCGCGTCTCGCTGCTCACCGGCCCCAACATCGCCACCGGCACTCCGCGCGAGGTGACGGTCAGCACCTCCCCCTCCTGCACGCGGCGCAGGACGTCGGCGGTGTGGTTTCGGAGGTCTCGAACGCCAACGTGCGACATCGTGCGACAAACGTAGCACCAGACGACGGCAGCCCGGCGGGAGTTCGGCCGCAGGCCGCGCGGCGGTGACCACCGGTGGGTCACCGCGCGGCCGATCTGCAGTCCCTGGCGAACGGTGCTCATGGCCAGAAGCCTCGCCGAGCTGCCTGTGCCGGATCTAGGGGCGATCTGCACCGAACCGGACGCGAGCTCGCGCCGATCCGCGACGAAGCCCCGTCGCGCCACGCCCCGGCAGGCCGCGAGGGTCCGCCCTATAGGCTCGAACCGAGGCCAAGCGACCAAGGAGGCACCCATGCCCGCAAAGGGCCACGCAGAGTGGAACGGCGACCTGAAGTCCGGGAGCGGCACGTTCACCGCCGGTGACAGCATCAGCGGCGACTACTCGTTCAAGTCGCGGTTCGAGGACGGCCCCGGCGCCAACCCCGAGCAGCTGATCGCCGGAGCGCACGCGTCGTGCTTCTCGATGGCGCTGTCGAACATCCTCGCCGAGGCCGGCACACCGGTCGACTCGGTCAAGACCGACGCGGTCGTGACGCTGCGGCTGGTCGACGGCGCGCCGACGATCACCAAGATCGCGCTGACCACCGTCGGCACGGTCCCCGGGATCGACGAGGCGACCTTCCAGGAGCAGGCCGCGGCCGCGAAGGCCGGCTGCCCGGTCAGCAAGGCGCTGGCCGGCGTCGCCGAGATCACGCTCGACGCCTCGTTGGCCGGCTGATCGGCGGCGGCTCGGCTCCTGCGTCGCTCGCGGCGCGGGAGCCAGCCGCCAGCCGAGGCGGGAGCCCGGCGGCAGCGCGCACCCGTCAGGATCCGCGCTCGTCCCGTCCCCGAACCCGGTCGACCATGCCCGCCACGCCCCCTCCCGTCCCGCCGGTGCCGATCGCCGTCGTCGCCCCCGCTCCGTCGACCTCGACAGCCCCCGTGCCTGCTCCGGCGGCGCCTGCGCCCGCCCCCGCGAACCCCGAGCCCGCCGCACCCCCGCCCGCGATCGCCGGCGCGCTCACCGCCCCGCCGGCCGTCGCCCCCGGTGGCCGCCTGCTCCTCCGCGTCCGCGGGGTCGAGCTGCCGGCACGGATCCAGCAGCGGATCAGCGGTCGCTGGGTCGCCCGCGGCGCCCCCGTCACCGACCCCACGGCGCGGCTGCGGCTCCCCGACACCAAGGGCGTCCAGTCCCTGCGGGCGGTCGGCGCCGACGGCCGGCCGACGCCGCTGGTCAAGACCCGCGTGCGGCCGCTGACCCTCGCCTCGGTCGGCGACATCAACCTCGCCCCCGCCCCGCTCGGCTCGATCGCCGGCGGGAACGTCAACGGTCCGTGGCGGAGCGTCGGACCGCTGCTGCGGGCCGCCGACCTGACCTTCGGCAACCTCGAGTGCGCGATCAGCCTGCGGGGCCGGCCGTTCGCCAAGCAGTACACGTTCCGCGGCACCCCGGCGGCCCTGCGGGCGGCGACGGCGCAGGCCGGCTTCGACGTCCTCAACCTGGCCAACAACCACTCCGGCGACTACGGCCAGGACGCGCTGCTCGACACGCTGCGGAACGTCCGGGCCAACGGCGTCGCTCCGATCGGCGCGGGCAGCACCGAGACCGCCGCCTACCGGCCGGCGATCGTCGAGCGGCTGGGGCTGAGGGTCGCGTTCGTCGGCTTCAACGAGATCCTGCCGCCCGAGTTCCGCGCGACCGGGTCACGGCCCGGCGCCGCGTGGGCGACGCCAGACGCCGTCCGCCGCTACGTCCGGCGGGCCGCGCGCGACGCCGACGTCGTCGTCGCCACGTTCCACTGGGGGATCGAGCGCGACACCCGCCCCAGCGGCCGCCAGGTCGAGCTGGCCCGGATCGCCCTGAGCGCGGGGGCGACCGCGGTGATCGGTGCCCATCCCCACGTGCTCCAGCCGGTCGTCCGCTCCGGTCGCCGGATCGTCGCCTACAGCCTCGGCAACTTCGTCTTCCCGGCGCACTCGCCGCTGACCAACCGGACCGGGATCCTCGAGCTGCGGCTCGGCGCCGGCCAGGTCCTCGGCCACCGCTTCCGGCGCGCCACGATCCGCGGCGCGACGCCGGTCCTGACGGGCTGAGGCGCCGCGGTCTCGCGTACGCTCGCCCCGATGGCCCGCCTGATCGTCGACGGCTCGAACGTGATGGGGGCCCGGCCGGACGGCTGGTGGCGGGACCGCGAGGCCGCGCGGGTCCGGCTGACCTACGAGATCGAGGACACGGCCGACGCCCTCGGCCGGACGCTGCTCGACGACCCCGCGGCCGAGCTGATCGTGGTCCACGACGGCCGCCCGATCGAGATCCAGCTGTTGCGGGTGCTCGCCCGCTTCGCCGGGCACGCCGACGACCTGATCGCCGAGCTCGCCGGCGACGGCGACGTCGTGGTCAGCTCCGATCGCGAGCTGGTCGGGCGGATCGAGGCCGTCGGCGCGACGGCGCTCGGATCGGGGCGGTTCCTGCGGCTGCTGCGCGAGCTCGGGTGAGCACAGGCCGCGCGCCGACGTCGTCGCCGCGGCCCCCGTCGCCCGATTCGTCCGACCTCGACAGTCGGGCGGCGTGCCCAGGCGGGGTCATTCCACCCCGGCTGGGCAGACCGGGGTCATCTCGCGTCGCTATGCGACGCAGAATGACCCCACGACCCGCCCAGCGACGCGAGATGACTCCACGCCCCGCCCACCACGCGCCTCCGGGTCACCGGCCACCGCGCCTCCGGGCCTCTGCGCCCACCGGCCACCGCGCCACCGCGCCCACGCGCCACCGGCCCTCCGCGCCACAGGACCACACGCGCCGCTAGTCGATGACGCCGGCCTCGCGCATCCGCTTCAACCGCCAGCCCAGGACCCGCGGGCGCTTCTGCCGCTGGGCCTGGTCCTCCTCGCTGACCAGCCGCTCGGCGATGTCGATGTAGGGCGCCCCGGCGAACGCGAGCAGCGCGTCGTCGAGGCAGCGGACCTGGTTGCGCTCCCAGGTCACGCCCTCCCGGAAGGTCCGGTCGATCCCCGCCAGGTCGACGCTGCGGACGGCCTCGCGCAGGGCCTCGACGGTGTCGAGCCCCAGCTCGAGCGCGTGCCGCCGGATCCACTCCTCGCTGCCCGCGCCGCGGCTCGGCGGAGCGGCGGGGAAGACCTCGGCCAGGAACGACCGCATCGCCCGCGCCGTCAGCCGGCTGCCGACCGGGCGGGGCGGGACCTGCTCGCCGTCGACGCCGAGATCGGACGCGACGACGACGGTGTCCTCCGGCCGTCCGCCGCCCGCCGCGGCGTCGTCGATCTCCTGCAGCAGCTCATCGACCATCTCGATCAGCGCCGCGGCCCGGTCGAACTTGCGCGACACCCGCGAGCCGGCCGCGCCCTTGTAGCGCGAGGCGTGCTCCAGCTCCGCCCAGACGTGCTGGAGCTGGGTCCGCAGCTGGATCTCGATCCGCGGGATCCGGTAGTCCTTCGGCGGATCGGGCGCCCCGAGCGCGGACCGCGGATCGACCAGCACGTGGACGCTCTGGTAGCCGAACTGGCGCTCGTCGTTGTTGTGCCAACCCTTGTTGCGGACCTCCCGCACGGTCAGGTCGTCGTCGTCGGCGAGGGCCTGCTCGACCGCCTCGACCTGGGCCGGCAGGAACGCGATCACGCGCAGCGCCAGCTGGTCGCTGATCTCGTCGCAGGGGAAGCGGTAGTTCGGGCGCGACGGATCGGTCGGATCCGGAAGCGCCGCCTTCTCCTCGAACGACGTCGGGCTCTTGATCCGCCACTCGACCTCGGACTGGTTCTCCGGGATCCCCGCCGCCGCGATCAGGGACCGCAGATGGGCCTCCATCGTCTCCCCCAACCGGCGCAGGAAGGCTTGGTACGAGGGCAGCTCGTAGTGCTTGCGGGCGAGCCGCGCGTGTTCGATCAGGGTGGCGTCAGACATGGGCGAAGAGGACGGTCCAGCTTCCCAGGCGGGGCGGTCGGCAGCGAACGAACGGCCGTTCCCGCGTACAGTTCCTGGTTGGCGTACGGTCGCTACCGGCCGCGCCACGCTGCCGCACCACGACCAGCGCGTCCCGACGCGGCGGTGCGCCAGGCTCCAAGACGCGACACGAGCGGTGACGGGAATGACGGTACAGCAGGACAACCAGGCCGCGGACGATCTCCGCACGACCGACGGGGCAGAGCCGACGCCCGCGACGGCGGACGCGCCGGTGCCCGAGCCCGCCGCCTCCGCGATCGACCCGGCCGAGCTCGAGATCTGCCTGCGGGTGCTCGCCGCCGCCGACGAGCTGCCGACCACGCACCCCGACGCGGTCACGATCCAGCGGGCCACGGCCAGCCTCTACAAGTCGGCCAAGAAGCGACGCCGGGTCGAGATCCGCCAGACCGTGCTCGCCCACGACGACGCGGTCACGGCGAAGACGGCGACCGGCGCTCCCGGCCGGATCGACGACGAGACCCAGGGCCTGCCGCTGGTCTCGAACGCGTCCGGCGCGCTCGCCGGCATCCTCAAGCAGCCGCGCGCCTGTTACATCTGCAAGACGCGGTACGTCGAGGTCGACGCCTTCTACCACCAGCTCTGCCCCGACTGCGCGCGGCTCAACCACGCCCGCCGCGATCAGCGCACCGACCTCAGCGGCAAGCGGGCGCTGCTGACCGGCGGCCGGGCCAAGATCGGGATGTACATCGCGCTGCGCCTGCTGCGCGACGGCGCCCACACCACGATCACGACCCGCTTCCCGCGCGATGCCGTCCGCCGCTTCAGCGCGATGGAGGACAGCGCCGACTGGATCGACCGGCTGCGGATCATCGGCACCGACCTCCGCGATCCGGCCCAGGTGATCGCCCTGGCCGACACCGTCGCCGCCCAGGGTCCGCTCGACATCCTGATCAACAACGCGGCCCAGACCGTCCGCCGCTCGGCCGAGTCCTACGGGCTGCTCGCCGACGCCGAGGCCGCTGCGCTGCCGTCGGGCACGATCCCCGACGTCCTGACCCTCGGCCGTGCCGGGGACGTCGGTGGAAGCCGGACCCAGACGCTCGCCGAGTCGAGCGGCGACCACTGGGCGCCGACCCCGCACGCCCTGACCGAGCTGGCGCTGGCCGCGAAGTCGGCCTCGCCCGAGCGGATCGCGCTCGGCAACGCGATCGACGCCGGGGGCCTCGTCCCCGACCTGCACCACACCAACAGCTGGGTCCAGACCGTCGACGAGGTCGACCCGATGGAGCTGCTCGAGGTCCAGCTCTGCAACATGACCGCGCCGTTCATCCTCGTCAGCCGGCTGCGTCCCGCGATGCGCGCGTCGAGCGCCCGCCGCACCTACGTCGTGAACGTCTCGGCGATGGAGGGCCAGTTCGGCCGCGGCTACAAGGGTCCGGGGCACCCCCACACCAACATGGCCAAGGCCGCGCTGAACATGCTCACGCGGACGAGCGCGCAGGAGATGCTGGAGAGCGACCGGATCCTGATGACGGCGGTCGACACCGGCTGGATCACCGACGAGCGCCCGCACCCGCAGAAGATGCGGCTGGCCGACGAGGGCTTCCACGCTCCGCTCGACCTGGTCGACGGCGCCGCTCGCGTCTACGACCCGATCGTCCGCGGCGAGGCCGGCGACGACCTCTACGGCTGCTTCCTCAAGGACTACGTCAAGGCGGCCTGGTGAGCGCAACGGCCTGAGGGTCGTCGCGGCGGGCCCCGCCACCCGGGAAGGGACGGCAACGCGGGGCCGCACTGCCGCCGCAGGCCCGCCGGAGGCCGTCGACCCCCGGATCGCCCGTGGCGACCGGGCTGCTCGACCGCCCACGCTACCCTCGATCGATGGGCCAGTCCCCCGTTCCCGACCCGTCCTGCCCCAACGGCGTCTGCTCGTCGAGCGCCCCGCCGTTGATCGGGTCGATCCTGACCGGCACCGGCCTGACCCTCGACCAGGCGGCGGCGCTCCTCGCCGACGGGGCCGAGCTGCCGCTGACCGAGGTCCAGCGGCTGATCGTCGAGGAGCGCGTGCTCGCCGGGGCCGCCGGCAGCGGCGAGCACGGCTGAGCCGACCGCCTCGCCGCTCCAGCTTCGTGCCTGGCGGCCGCTCAGGTCACCCAGCCCGCGGCATCGCGCCGGTGCCGGCCACGGTCTGTCCCGGCCCCTCACCAGCCCCCGGGCGGCGAGGTCAGGTGCCAGCCCTCGCAGACGTCGCAGCGGTACGGGACCGCACGGCGCCCCGGACCGGGTTGATGCATCAGGGCGAAGGCGCGGGCCTCGCTCTCGCTGGCGTAACGGTCCTTGGCCGCGCAGACCGCGCGTCGTCGTTGCGCCCGCTCGGCCTCGCGGGCGGGATCGGGGCGCGACGGCGTGCTGCGGCGCCGGGACCCACGCCCCGGCCCCGGCGTGGGATGACGACGCGGCATCTCCGGGACGGTAGCCGCCCTCGAGGTCGTGCGGGGTCGTCGCGGCCTGGCCGCCCCGCCCGCGACGCGGCCGGCGTGCCCGGGCTCGACCCACCTGCCTCGGACCTCCGCGCCACCAGACGTCCGGCGACCCGGGCCTGGGGCCACCCGGCGCCTCCGGCCACGCGCCTACCGGCGCGGTCCCGCCTTGCGCATCCAGGACCGCAGCTGTGCGGTCGCCTGCTTGCCCGGGGAGTGCGCCTTGCGAAAGCGGTCGGTGTCAATCCGGGCTCCGCAGTAGGAGCAGCCGGCAGCGAAGGCGGTCACGCGTTCCCCGCAGCCGGGACAGTGGTTCAGATCACGCTTGATCATGGTCTCTGGTCGGGTCGAGAGGGCAACGCTGCGGCGCCGTCGCGGCGGTTCCGTCGTCGCTCGCCCCAGCCTAGGACCGCGCGCTCAAGCGGCGCTGAACGGCCCGTGAACGACGACTCTCGATCGTGTCGGGATCCTCCCACCCCACGCCCCGTCGGCCTCCGCGCACCCGCCGACCGCGTCCGTGCGCCGCCGCCTGGCAGCCCGCGCCCGTGGCGGCGCGACCCTGCGGCCTCGACCGCGACCCTCAGACCGACTCGTCGAGCATCGCCGTCCAGTACTCGATCCACGCCTGCTCGACCGTGTAGCCGGCGCGCAGGGTCAGCAGCGGCCCGCGCGGGGCGTCGGGGCCGCTCGCCTCGCCGACCGCGATCAGCCGCTCGAACTCCGCGAGCTTGGCCCGGTGGAGCGGGAGCTGGGTGGCGGCGACCTCCGCCGGGTCCGCCCCGAAGAAGACGGCCAGCAACGCGGGCGTCCGCAGCTCCCCCGTGTCGGTCGGGGGCTCCGCGACCCAGCCCTCCAGCGCCGCGACGCCGGCCGGCGTCACCGCGTACGACTTCCGCCGACGACCGCCCGGCTCCTGCTCGACGCTGGCCAGGCCCCGGTCGACCAGCCGGTCCGGCTCCGCGTAGAGCTGCGAGTGCGGCACCGTCCAGAAGTTGCCGACGCTCATCGCCACCGCCGCCTTGAGCTCGTACGGCGTCGCGCGGCCCAGGAACCGGAGCAGGCCGAGCACGATCACCTGGGCAGGCGTCAGCGGTTGCGGGTAGTCGTCCGCCGGGGACGGGACATAGGAAGATGGGGTCACGCTTGACAACAGTCCACTTCGGAGCGTATATGTAGGATCATTTAGGCGGTGAGCGAGCACGATGCTAGCGCCCACCACCGACGTTCCCGTCCCGTCAGGAGCATCATGCGCCCCACCCCCACCGGATCGACGCCCTCGCCCTCCGCGCCGGCACCCACCCAACCGACCTCCGCCCCCTCGACGCCCCCGAGCGACGACGCGGCAGCCGCCGCCCTCGGCTACGCCGACCAGCCCAACGAGCTGACCTGCGACGCGCTCGAGGTCGAGGGCCAGCTTCCCGCCTGGCTCACCGGAAGCCTGCTGCGGACCGGCCCGGCTCGCTGGGACCTCGCCGACGGCAGCTCCGTCAACCACTGGTTCGACGGCCTCGCGATGCTCCACCGCTTCTCGTTCGCCGACGGCGCCGTCTCCTACGCCAACCGCCTGCTGCGCGGCAAGGCCGGCACCGCCTACGAGAAGACCGGCAAGCTCGCCTACCGCGAGTTCGCCAGCGATCCCTGCCGGACCACCTTCCAGCGCGTCGCGAGCCTCTTCGACCCCGGCCTGACCGACAACGGCGCCGTCAACGTCGGCCGCCTCGGCGACCGCTGGCTGGCGATGACCGAGACGCCGATGGCCGTCGTCTTCGACCCCAACACGCTCGAGAGCCTCGGCGTCGAGCACCGCAGCCCCAAGCTCAGCCTGCCCAACGCCCACCCGCACTACGACCACGACAGCGGCGACATGCTCGACCTGCGGGTCGTGATCGGACGACGCTCCAGCTACCAGGTCGTCGCCCGGCATCCGGACGGCGGCGAGCACACCCTCGGCACGATCCCCGTCCGCCAACCCGGTTACCAGCACTCGTTCGGCCTGACCCCCAACTACGTGATCGTCAGCGAGTCGCCGTTCGTCGTCAACCCGCTGCGGCTGGCGACCTCCGGCCGGCCGTTCATCGAGAACTTCCGCTGGAAGCCCGAGCAGGGCTCGCGACTGTGGGCGATCGACCGCCGCAGCGGCGAGACCCTCGGGCCGTGGAAGGCCCCGGCCTTCTTCTGCTTCCACCACGTCAACGCCTTCGAGCGCGACGGCGAGATCGTCGTCGACCTGCTCGCCTTCGCCGATGCCGGGATCGTCGAGGCCCTCGAGCTCGCCAACCTGCGGGCCGGCGGCAGCGCCGCCGCCCAACCCCAGACGCCGCCCCAGCTGCACCGCTACCTGCTCCGCCGCGACACCACCACGACCACGCCCGAGCAGCTCACACCGACGCCGTTCGAGCTGCCCCGGATCAACGGCCGCCGGACCGGCCTGCCGTACAACGTCGTCTTCGGCGTCGGCCCCCGCGGCGCCGACAGCGCCCTCGCCACGATCACCAAGACCACGATCGACGACGGCAAGACCCAGATCTGGGACGAGCCCGGCAGCTACGCCGGCGAAGCGGTCTTCGTCCGCCGCCCCGACGGCACCGCGGAGGACGACGGCGTCCTGCTGAGCGTCGTCCTGGAGCCGAAGCGCGAGAGCTCGTCCCTGCTCGTGCTCGACGCGAAGGACCTGCGCGAGATCGCCCGGGCGCGCGTCCCCCAGCACATCCCGTTCGGCTTCCACGGCCAGTTCGCGCGGGCCGAGCAGCTCCCGTAGCGCTCGAACCGGCCGCCGGGCACGGCTGACCGCGCGGGACACCGGACCGCTCGCCCGCGCCGCGCGCCCGGACCGCGGGGCCGAACCGCGGGGCCGCGCCGCGGGGCCGAACCGCGGGGCCGCGCCGCGGCGGGCGGTCCTAGGCCGGCTCCTCCAGCATCGCCGTCCAGTACCCGATCCAGGCCTGCTCGGAGAGCACCCCGGCCCGCAGCGTCAGCAGCGGGCCGCGCGGTGCACCCGCCGGGCTCGCCTCACCGGCGGCGACCAACCGCTCGTACTCGGCGAGCTTGGCGCGGTGGAGCGGCAGCTGCGTCCGGGCGACGACGGCCGGGTCGGCGCCGAAGAAGACGGCCAGCAGGGCCGGCGTCCGCAGCTCCCCGAGGTCGGTCGGCGGATCGGCGACCCAGGCGTCCAACGCGGCCTCGCCGGCGGGGGTGATCGCGTACGACTTGCGTCGCCGTCCGGCGCTCTCCTGCTCGACGCTGGCCAGGCCGAGCGCGACGAGCCGGTCCGGCGCGGCGTACAGCTGCGAGTGCGGCACCGACCAGAAGTTGCCGACGCTCCCCGCCACGCCGATCTTGAGGTCGTACGGCGTCGCCTGCCCGGAGAACCGCAGCAGGCCCAGGACGATGACCTGGGCCGGGGTCAGCCGTGACGGGGCGCCGCCCGAGGCACGACCGCTGGGGGGCGAGGTGCTCATGCTTGACAACAGTCCTTTTCGGAGGGTATCTTCCAGATCATCCAGATCGGACAAGTAGGTCAATGCTACCGCCTGCCGCCGACGCTCCCCCTCACCGTCAGGATCACCCGTGCCCTCCTCCTCATCGCTCACCGACGGAACGCCCTCCGCCGCCCCGGCCGCCCCGCCGGTCTCGCCGCCGGCCGGCTCCAACGCCCCGTCCCCGGTCGCGGCCGCCCCGACCAGCTCGTCGCACGACGCCGAGCGCAGCGTGGCCGCGCTCGCCTACCGGGACCAGCCGCTCGAGACCGTCATCGAGGACCTCGAGGTCAGCGGCACGCTTCCCCCCTGGCTCGCCGGCAGCCTGCTGCGGACCGGGCCCGCCCGCTGGGACCTCGCCGACGGTAGCTCCGTCAACCACTGGTTCGACGGCTTGGCGATGCTCCACCGGTTCTCGTTCGCCGACGGTTCCGTCTCCTACGCCAACCGGCTGCTGCGCGGCAAGGCCGGCACCGCCTACGAGAAGACCGGCAAGCTCGCCTACCGCGAGTTCGCGACCGATCCCTGCCGAACCGCGTTCCAGCGCGTCGCGAGCCTCTTCGACCCCGGCCTGACCGACAACGGCGCCGTCAACGTCGGCCGCCTCGGCGACCGCTGGCTCGCCCTGACCGAAGCGCCGCTGGCGGTCATCTTCGACCCCGAGACGCTCGCGAGCCTCGGCGTCGAGCAGCGCGGCCCGAAGCTCTCCCTGCCCAACGCCCACCCGCACTACGACCACGACAGCGGCGACATGCTCGACCTGCGGGTCGTGCTCGGGGCCCGTCCGCGCTACGCCGTCGTCGCGCGGCACCCCGACGGCGGCGAGCGCACGATCGGCACGATCCCCGTCCGCCGTCCCGGCTACCAGCACTCGTTCGGCCTGACGCCGCGCTACGCGATCGTCAGCGAGTCGCCGTTCGTGGTCGACATGCTGCGGCTGGCGACCTCCGGCCGGCCGTTCATCGACAACTTCCGCTGGAAGCCCGAGCAGGGCTCGCGGCTGTGGGCGATCGACCGCACCAGCGGTGAGACCCTCGGCCCGTGGACCGCTCCGCCGATGTTCTGCTTCCACCACGTCAACGCGTTCGAGGACGGCGACACGATCGTCGTCGACCTGCTGGCGTTCGAGGACGCCGGGATCGTCGAGGGGCTCTCGCTCGACCGGCTGCGGGCGGCCGTCCAGCCGCCGTTCCCCCACCTCCAGCGCTACGCGCTGACGCCGGGGACGAGCACGGTCACGCCCGAGCGGCTGACGGACACGCAGTTCGAGCTGCCGCGGATCAACGGCCGCCATCAGGGCCGCCCCTACGACGTCGTCTTCGGCGTCGGGCCCGGCCAGACCGACGGGTTCCTGGCGGCGATCACCAAGACGACGATCTCCAACGGCACCACCGAGACCTGGCAGGACCCGGGCAGCTACGCGGGTGAGGCGATCTTCGTCCGCCGCCCCGACGGCACGGCCGAGGACGACGGCGTGCTGCTGAGCGTCGTCCTGGAGCCCGCGCGCGAGGCCTCCTCGCTGGTCGTGCTCGACGCCCGCGACCTGAAGGAGATCGCCCGCGCGCGGGTCCCCCACCACATCCCGTTCGGCTTCCACGGGCAGTTCGCCCGCCCCGAGCAGTTGGGGTAGCCGGCGCCCGACAGCCGGCGGGCTCGGCGCCCGCGTGCCGCGTGGCGCCGGGCCGGGGCCGAGCACGTTCGCCCCGAACGCCCGCCGTTCGGCGAGAATCGGCTCGTGCCCCTCGACCAGCCCTACCGCGGAGCGACCGCGGACCGCGACGCACCGACCCGTCCCCAGGGGATCGCGCTACCGCCGGATGCCCTCCCGATGCTGCACGCCGGCCGGGTCCGCAAGCAGTGGCGCTACGTCGGCGTGTTCGGCCCCGAGCTGTCGATCTGCGTCGGCGACGTCCGGGTCGGCCCGTTCCGCCAGACGTTCTGGGCGACCTGGGAGCGCGAGACCGGTCGCCTCCGCGAGCGCACCCACCGCCGCGCCGCCGGCGTCCAGCTCCCGCCCGGGCGCGTGATCGTCCGCGACGGCGACGTCAAGATCGACCTCGAGTTCGCCGAGGACCCCGATGGCCGCGACCCCGGTCGGGTCGAGACCGTCACCCCCTACGGCTCCGGCTACGCCTGGACGGCGAAGCGCGGCGCGGTGCCGATCGCCGGGACGATCGAGCTCGACGGCGTCGTGCACACGATCGACGCCCTGGCGATGGTCGACGACTCCGGGGGCTACCCGCCGCGCCACACCGCCTGGCACTGGTCGGCCGGGATCGGCCAGGACGACCAGCACCGGACGATCGCCTGGAACCTCGTCTCCGGGATCCACGACGATCCGCGGGCGAGCGAGCGAACGCTCTGGATCGACGGCGTTCCCCAGCAGGTCGAGCCGGTCACGTTCGCGCCCGACCTGACCGCGGTCGACGGCGCCGGCGTCGCGCTCCGCTTCACCAGCGAGGCGACCCGCCGCCGCAACGAGAACCTGCTGCTCCTGCGCAGCAGCTACGAGCAGCCGTTCGGCCACTTCAGCGGGCAGCTCCCCGGCGGCGTGACCCTCGATTCGGGCTACGGCGTGATGGAGCGGCACACCGCGACCTGGTGAAGCGGGCGCGGTCCGCGGGCGGGCGCGGTGGGCGGGCGGGCGCGGTGGGCGGCTGATGCGGATTGCCGTTCACCGGCAACGCCAACCCGCATCAGCCCCGCATCCCCGCGCCTCAACGGCCCGCCCCGCGCCTCAGCGGCCCTCGTAGACCGTCTTGTGCCGCGGGCCCTCGGCCAGGAAGGCCTCGACCGCGGTCTGGAGGTCCTCGCTCTCGAACAGCGCACCGGAGACGCCCGGGACGATCGCGTCGGCCGCGGCCAGACCGCCGTCGACCCAGGCCTGGACGATCTGCTTGGTCGCGTCGTGGGCCCGGGTCGGGCCGTCGGCCAGCCGCTGGGCGAGCTTGCGCGCGCGATCGTCGACCTCGGCGTCGTCCCAGACCCGGTTGACGACGTTCCAGCGCTCGAGCGTCTCGGCGTCGAACAGCTCGCCGGTCATCACCAGCTCGCGGGCGCGGCCGGAGCCGGCGCGCGCGGCGAGCCGCTGGGGACCGCCCATCGACGGGGTCAGCCCGACGACCGTCTCGACCAGGCCGAACGTGGCGCCGCGACCGGCGACGATCAGGTCGCAGCCGAGCGCCAGCTCGAAGGCCGCCGTCAGGGTCAGGGCGTGGGCGGCGAAGACCGTCGGGCACGGCAGCTGCTCGACGGTCCGGATCAGGACCAGCAGGTCGCGCCAGAGGTCGCCGCCCTGCTGCGCCGTCAGCCCGTGGAACTCGTGGACGTCGACGCCGCCGGAGACGACCGGGCCCTCGGCCCGGATCAGCAGCCCGCGCGGTGGGTCTGCGGCAAGCTCGGCGACGGCGGCCCGGAGGCCGTCGAACATCGCCCGGTCGAACAGGTTCAGCGGGGGACTGTCGATGGTGAGGACGGCGAGGTTGCCGTCGCGCTCCAGCCGCAGCGGGGCGTCGGACATGCGGTGTTCCTCCAACTCTCGGGTGGAGGCCATCATGTCGCGCGGCCGGGCCGGATGCGAGCGGGGCGGGCGTTCGTCCCTCGCACGCCCTGCTGGCCGGGCCGCGCTGGCAGAACCGGCCGGCTGGCGGCGGGCAGACCGCGCTGGGCGTTCGTGGCCCGGCCCCGCGGGACCGGCCTACTCGTCCTCGAAGTAGTCCGGGTGCGCCGCCCGGATCGGCTGGAGGCCCGACAGGACCATCCGCAGGTGGTGGTGGAGGACCGCCTCGGCGCGGTCGGGGTCGTGCTCGGCGAGCGCCGCGACGACCGCCCGGTGCTCCTCGATCATCTCCCCCATGTACTCCGGGACCGGCAGGCTGAGGCGCCGGACGCGGTTGAGATGGCCGTCCGCCCGCTGGGCCACCGACCAGGCGATCCCGTGGCCGGAGGTCACGCAGAGCAGCGCGTGGAAGTTGTCGTCGAGCGTGTAGAAGCGGTCGAAGTCGCCGGCCCGGTGGGCGTCGTCCTGCCGCGCGATCAGCAGCTCGAGCGCCTGCAGGTCCGCCGCGGTCACGCGGGTCGCGGCCAGGCGGATCGCCGCGCACTCCAGCGCCTCGCGCACGAACTGGGCGTCGCCGACGCCGGCGATCGAGATCTTCGAGACGAACGTGCCGAGCTGCGGGACGATCTCCACCAGCCGGTCGTCGCGTAGTCGCACCAGCGCCTCGCGGACCGGCGTGCGGCTGACGCCGAGCCGCTCGGCGAGCTCGTTCTCGGACAGTCGCCGGCCCGGCTCGAGCTGCCCGGCGACCAGCGCGTCACGCAGCGCCGTGTAGACCCGCTGACGGGTGCCTCCGCGGACGCGGTCCGAGAGCTCGATCTTCAGACCCGTCGACACTGCTTGCATACTAGTCGCGTCCGGATCGTGGTCAAGCCTCGCCATCGTTTCCCTCGCTCAGTGCTCGCCCGGCTCGGGCGGCGTCTCGACCGCGAGGACCGTGCCGTCGACCCGTTGCACGTACGTCTGCCCGTCGTGGAGGAAGGCCTGGACGACCGCCTCGCCGGCGGCGGTCGCGGCGAACGCGGCCGCCGCGATCCGGGGCAGGTCCTGGGCGACGCCGACCGGGAACAGCGCCTGCGTCTCCAGCGTCACGTCGCCCCCGCCCGCCCGCAGCACCGTCCGCAGCCCGGGCTCGACGGCCAGCGCTGCGACGCTGACGGTGATGTTGGCGACCTCGTCGGAGGTGACCGCCGCCAGCGCCCGTGCCCGCCCCAACGACAGCCCTTCCAACACGAAGCGGTCGCGACCGTCGGCGAAGACGACCGGGATCCCGTAGCGCTTGGCGACCCGCAGGTAGCGGGAGTTGCGGTCGCGCTCGACGGCGACGACCCCGACGCCCAGCTCCTGCAGCTCACGGCAGAGCCGAAAGCCGACCTGGCCGAGCCCGACCACCACGACGTGGTCGCGCCGCGGGACCGTCCGCCGGCCGACGATCGCCGTCATCCGACGGCTCAGCAGCCGGCTGGTCAGCGAGGCCGTGAAGACCGCGGCGAGGACCAGGGCGGCGGCCATCGAGAAGATCCCGTAGGTCTGGAGCCAGCCCGGCGAGGCGTCGATCGCCGGGCTCGGGCCGACCGTCGTGGTGACCTTGAGCGCCGCGTAGAGCGCAGTCCCGATCGGCTCGTGGTGGCTGAGGCCGACGACCAGCGCCTCGATCACCACAAGCCCGACGATCCCCGCGAAGCTGGCCAACAGCATCCGCGCGGTCCGGTCGTGGGGACGCAGCTGGGAGGCGAGCACCTGGCCGATCCGGGCCACGCGGCTCGGGCCCGGATCGGCGATCGGCTTCGCCTCCGGGCCCTCGGCACCGACCACGATCCCGGTCACCTCCGGCGTGCGGTGGACGGCGACCAGCGCGTTGCCGAGGCACGGGCCGACGATCGCCCCGACCGTCACGCCGGCCATCGACATCACGTGGCAGTTGGGGATCGCCCGCCGCATCTGGGTCGCGATCGTGCGGTCGAAGACGGTCACGATCAGGCGGATCCCGGGCCGGGCGTACTCGATCAGGAGCGCCGTCCGCATCGCGACGACGTCGTCGCGGGAGACGACCACGATCGCCGCCACGTTGCCCGCGAGCGCGCGGCGAAGGTCGCGATCGGCCGGGCTGTGGAGGCGCATCGTCGCGTGCCCGGCGGCGGCCAGCGCCCGGTCGACGCCCCCCGCCAGCGGGCCGCGTCCCACGATCACCATCAGGGGTTGCTCGGACATTTCCGGGCATCGTGCCAGCGGTCTCCCCGACTCCCACCCGGAACGCGCTGTCAACCACCCGTTCGTCGTGTTCGGTCGGTGCGGGCCGGATGCTGGGCGGCGGGCGGCGGCGGGGCGGGGCGACGGGGCGGGCGGGGCCGGCGGAACGGCGGAACGGCGGAACGGCGGAACGGCGGAACGGCGGAACGGCGGAACGGCGGCGGGCGCACCGGACGACGCGGGGCGGGCAACGGGACGGCGCGGGAGCTGATGCGGACTTGCGGCCGTAGAGGCGGTCCATCCGCATCAGTTCGGCGGCGGGCGGGGCGCGGAGCACCGCGCGAGGCCTGCTCGACCGTGACGGTGGACGAGATCGCGAAACGCCGAGCTGTGCGACAGACGGCCACGACCCGTCGCGATCGGCCGGTGGCCTGCGAGGATTCCCGGCCATGACCTGCCCCTGGGACGATCTGGACGCGCTGGTCGCCACCGTCGAGGGCGAGGCGAGCCACCTCGGCTCGACGATCCACGGGCCGGACCACTGGCGGGCCGTCGGGGCCACCGCCGCCGAGCTGGCCGGGGTCGGCGAAGGCGCCGCCGCGCCCGCGGCCGATCACGAGCTGCTGCTGCTGTTCGCGCTGCTCCACGACGCCAAGCGCGAGGACGACGGCTACGACCGCGAGCACGGCCCGCGGGCGGCGATCCTGCTCGACCAGCTGCGGGCCGACCGCGTGCTCCGGCTCTCCGACGAGCGCGCGGCCGTCCTCTCCGAGGCGCTCCGCGACCACACCAACGGCACCCGCTCCGACGAGCCGACGATCGCGGTCTGCTGGGACGCCGACCGGCTGCTGATCGGGCGCGTCGGCCTGATCCCCGACGCCCGCTTCTGCTCGACGAGCGAGGGGCGCCGGCGCGCGACCGCCGGCGACCTACCCGAGCTGGTCGGGCCGCCGAGCTGGCACGACGTCGCGGCGCTGCTCGGCGTCGGTCCCGGACGCGGCTGAGACCGCCGCCGGCCGCCGTGACGAAGGTCGCGGGCCAGCGCCGGATTCAGGAGATCGCCGCCATCGCCCGCGCGAAACGTCCGTCGGGGGCGATGGCCGCGATCACGCGGGCGTCCTCGATCCGATCGACGTCGCGCAGCGGCCGCAGCAGCGAGACCCGCAGGCCGTGCTCGCGGAGCCGCTGCTCCTGCAACGCGCCGGTCAGTTCGGTGCTCATCGGCAGTCCGACGAACAGCGAGCGATCCTGTACGCATAGTCCGATCGTCCAGTAGCCGCCGTCGAGGGCGTGACCGAGGATCGCGTCCGTGGTCGGCCCCATCAGCTCGCGCCACGCTTCCCGCAGCATCGTCGTCGTCAGCTGCGGGGTGTCCATCCCGATCAGGACCGCGGGAGTGCCGACGTCCTCGAACGCCGCGGCCAGCCGCTCGTCGAGCCCGTCCCCGCGCTGCGGCAGGATCTCCAGCTCCTCCGGGAGCCAACTCGGCGGTGGACCGTCGAGGACGAGCACCCGGCGGTGCGCCGGCGTCGCCACGACCACGTCGATCGTGTCGCGCAAGGAGGCCTCCGCCAGCATCGCCGCCTGCTCGGGGCTGCACGGCGGGCACAGCCGGGTCTTGCTGTGGCCGGCCCGCGGGACCTGCGCCAGGATCACGTAGGTCGCGCGGCTCATACGTCCGCCCCGGTCGTCAGCAGGTCGTCGCCGGTCCGGTGCGTCGGGGGACCGCCCCGGACGCTCGCCGCTCGCCGCTCGCCGCCGGAGCGCGTCGGCGGAGGACCGATCCGCTCGCGGGCGGCGCCGAAGCCGCGGCGGGGCTCGTCGACCACGAGCGCCCTGAGCCCGGCGGCGATCGCACCCGACCCGTCGCTCGCCCCCTCGTCGACCACGATCGGCCGATGGCCGTCGGGCATCCGGCCCAGAACCCACGGCAGGGCCTGCGCTTCGTCGAGGACAGGGACCACGTCGGGCACCTCACCAACCTACGAGTCGCTTGTCGTGCCGTCGGCGGCATGACCGAGTTCGCCGTCACCCCGCGGCGCGGCTGAGCCGCCGTCCGGCGGCCGACCGCTCCCGGCCGGCGGCACGCGAGCAGCGGGCCGGAGTCGCCCCGCTGCCCCCGCCCGCCGCGGCCGCATCAGCCGCTGGCGCGCAGGCCGGTGAAGAAGGTCGTCAGCATCGTGCCGTAGAGGTCGGCCGAGTCCGCCTCGGGCTCCAGCAGCTGCTCGAGGGCGACGCCGTTGGCCATCGCGAAGGTCATCCGCGACGCCTGGTCGGCGCTGATCGGCGGGGTCCAGTCCAGCTCCCGCGCCCGCTGCTCGAAGAGCTCGGCGATCTTCGCCCGCAGGGCCCGGTGGCGCGTGACCAGCTCCGCGCGGAACGGCTCGTTGCGCGAGGCGTAGACCGCGAACTCGAAGAACAGCCGCGACCACTCGGCGTCGGCGCTGATCGCCCGGATGAAGTCGACCCCCGCCTGGCGGGCCTGCACCTCGATCGACGCGTCGAGCCGGACGACCCGGTCGATCTCCTCCAGCCGCTCGGCGAAGCGCTCGTCGAGCATCGCCAGGAACAGCTCCTCCTTGTTCTTGAAGTTCGCGTAGAAGGCGCCCTTCGTGAACCCGGCGTCGTGGGCGATCTCGTCGATCGACGCCTGCTGCATCCCCTTGCGGGTGAAGAGCGCCGCCGCCGACCGCAACAGGCAGGAGCGGGTGTGCTCCTGCTGCTGCTTGCGGGTCCGCCGGGCCGCCGGGCCCGGGGGCGTCGGCGGGACCGGCGGGACGGGCGGGACGGGCGGGGTCGGCAGGACGGGCGGCGTCCGCGGGGCCGACCCCGCCGGCGGGGTCGGCGGGGTCGGCGGGGTCGGCGGGGTCGGCGGCTCGGGGGCGCGTTCCGTGGGCGAGCGGCCGTTCATCGACCGCCGGCTCCGACGGCCACCGGCTCGGCCTCGACGGCGGGCGCCCGCGGCGTGCGGGCGCGGACGATCACCCGCGCGCCGTGCTTGGGCGTCTGGGTGATCGCGCGGCGCTTGACGTGCTCGCCCTGCGGCGTCGCCGGCAGCAGATCGACGCCAGCGACGATCGAGGCGAGCACGCTCTTGGTCTCGAACAGCGCGAAGCTCGCCCCGAGGCAGCGCCGGACGCCGCCCCCGAAGGGGATCCACGTGTAGGTCCCCGGCGTCTGGTCGAGCCAGCGCTCGGGGCGGAAGGCGTCCGGATCGGGGTAGACGTCCTCGCGCCGGTGGACGAGCTGGATGCAGGGCGTGACGCGGGTGCCCTTGGGCAGCAGGTGGTCGCCGATCTGCACGTCCTCCTGCAGCTCGCGGACGACGATCGACAGGACCGGGCGCAGCCGCAGCGTCTCCTTGACGACCGCGTCGAGGTAGGTGTCCTCGCCGGCGAGGACCTCCTCCCGCAGCCGCGCGAGCTTGTCGGGGTGCCGGACGAGCCGTTCCAGCGCCCAGCCGAGCGTGGTCGCGGTCGTCTCGTGCCCGGCGACGAGCAGCGTCATCAGCTCGTCGCGCAGCTCCTGGTCGGTCATCCCCCGGCCGTCCTCGTGGCGGGCCTGGATCAGCAGCGAGAGGATGTCGTCGCGCTCGGCCAGGTCGGGGGCGTTGCGGCGGTCCCGGATCAGCCGGAAGACGACCTCGTCGGCGGCGGCGAGCCGCCGCTTGACCAGCCCCAGCTCGCGGAACCGGTGCGGGCCCATCGCGGCGAGCATGACCATCGTCGCCGGCCGCATGACCTCGTCCAGCAAGGTGGTCAGGGCGTCGCGCACCTCGACCAGCCGGGCGCCGTCCTCGACCCCGAAGACCGCGCGCATGATCACCTCGAGGGTGATGTTCTGCATCCGCGGCCAGGCCTCCATCGACTCGCCGACCGGCCAGGTGGCGATCTCCTCCTCCGCCACCCGCTGCATCAGCTCGCCGTAGCTGGCCATCCGCTTGCCGTGGAACGGCGGCAGCAGCAGCTTGCGCTGGCGCAGGTGCGCGGCCTCGTCGAGCAGCAGCACCGAGTGGTCGCCGAGCAGCGGCAGCAGGATCTGGTTGCCCTTGCCGGCGTGGAAGACCTGCGGCGAGCCGGTGAAGACCTGCTTGATGTGGTCCGGGTCGACCAGCATCACCCAGTTGCCCTCGCCGCTGATCCGGAGGGTGAACATGTCGCCGTAGCGCTCACGGCACTGCTTGAGGAACGACGGGCCGCGGGCGATGAACCCGGTGGTCTGCAGGACTCGCGGCATCCGCGGGCCGGGCGGGAGACTGGTGGTGCTCATACGGTCACTCCTTCGGTCCGAGCCCGCCGCGCCGGCCGACTCACATACCGCACCGTATTCGAATACTTGCCGGTATGTCAAACCGAACTACCGCCGGTCGGAACCGATGCGGCCCAGACGGGGCGGGGCGGCCGGGGCGGAGCCACTCCCGGGCCGGGCGGGCGGGGCGGGCCGGGCCGGGCCGGGGGAACGGGAGGCCGTGGACCCCGGGGTCGTGGGGTCGTGAGGCGGGACGAGGCTGGGCCCTGGGTCGGGCCGGGGCCACTCCCGGGCCGGAGGCGGGCCAGGACCGGAGGCGGGCCAGGACCGGGGCCGCCCGCGCGTTCTCTTTGAGGTTTGCCACCACTACGGTGGCCAACCTCAAAGAGAACGTGCCGCCCGTCACCACGCGCCGCCCGCCTCCGCGCACTGCCCGTCACGACGCGCGCCCACCTCAGCATGCTGCGCGCCTCAGCCCGCCTCAGCGCCCTGCCGCTCACAACGCGCGTCCGCCTCAGGCGCCACCCACCTCAGCACCCCACCCACCTCAATGCGCCCAATCGCGACGCCGCCGGCCGGCCCCGCCTCATTCCGCGGCGCCGGCGACCGCCTCCGGTTCGCGCGACGCGACGCGGATCTCGTGGTACTCCGTGGGCCGGAACTCGGCCGTCGCCCGCTCGTAGACCCGCATCCGGTACGGCCAGTTGTTGACGACCCGGCCCTGCTCGTTGCGGTACCAGCTGTCGCAGCGCGTCCAGACCGACCCCTGGAAGCGCCGCTGGACGCGAGCGCTCGACGCCGCCTGGACCTCCGGCCGCACGTCGATCGCGGAGACCCCCGAGCGGAGGTGCTGAAGCGCCTGGGTGACGTAGCCGACCTGGGCCTCGATCATCACGATGATCGAGCCGACGCTGAGGTTCGTGTTCGGCCCGTAGAGCAGGAACATGTTCGGGAACCCCGCGACGGCGATCCCGAGGTGCGCGTCGGCGCCCGCCTCCCACGCCTGCTCGAGCCCCGCCCCGTCGGTCCCGTGGACGTCGATCGGGGCGACGAACGCCTGCGCCTGGAAGCCGGTCGCGTAGACGATCGCGTCGACCTCCCGCTCGGTCCCGTCGGCGGTCACGATCCCGTGCTCGGTGATCTCACGGATGTCGTCGACGACCAGCTCGACGTTGTCCCGCGCCAGCGCCGGGTAGTACGCGCTGGAGAAGAGGATCCGCTTGCAGCCGATCGGGTAGTCCGGCGTCAGCTTGCGACGCAGCTCCGGGTCCTTGACGTGGCGGTGGAAGAACCACTTCGACCACGCCTTCAGGCCCCAGCCGAGCGGCGGCACCGAGGTCAGCCCGAGCGTCGCGACCTCGGTGAAGTCGTAGAGGAACCGCCGCCGGACGGCCTGCACCGGCGGGACCTTCTCGATCAGCGCCCGCGCCCACGGCGCGTAGGCGTTGTTGCGGCGCGGCAGCATGTGCGACGGGCTGCGCTGGTAGACGTCGAGCCGGTCGACCTCGGCCGCGACCGGCGGGACGAACTGGACCGCGCTGGCCCCGGTCCCGATCACCGCGACGCGCTTGCCCCGCAGGTCGTAGTCGTGGTCCCACTCGGCCGAGTGGAAGCTGTGCCCAGCGAACCGCTCGCGGCCGGGGATCCGCGGCCAGGCGGGGCGGCTCAGCTGTCCGCAGCCGAGCACGACCGCGTCGGCCTCGATCGTCTCGCCCGCGACGGTCCGGACGGTCCAGCTCGCGGTCGCCTCGTCCCAGCGCGCGTCGGCGATCTCGACGCCGGTCCGGAGGTGGTCGCTGAGCCCGTACTTCTGGACGCAGTGGCGCAGGTAGTCCTTGATCTCCCCGTGCGGCGAGCACGGGCGCGACCAGTCGCGGCGGACCTCGAACGAATAGGAGTAGAGCGACGACGGGATGTCGCACGCCGCGCCCGGGTAGGTGTTGTGATGCCAGACGCCACCGAGGTCGTCGGAGCGGTCGTAGATCGTGAAGTCGTCGATCCCGGCCCGCTTGAGCGCGATCCCCATCGCGATCCCGCTGAACCCGGCGCCGACGATCACCACCCGCGGCGCGCGGCCGGTCCCGGTGGTCGCCGTGCGGGGGTCGCTCGCGACCGTGCTCATGCCGCCGCCCCTTCCGTGCTCGTGGCGCCGGCCGTCGGCGCGCTCACCCGGCCCCGGATCAGGTCGGCCGCCCGCTCGGCGACCATCACCGTCGGCGCGTGCGTGTTGCCCCCGGGGATCAGCGGGAAGACCGAGGCGTCGATCACCCGCAGGCCCCCGATCCCGTGGACCCGCAGCTCGGGGTCGACGACGGCACCGGCCGTCCCGCGGGCCCCGATCCGGCAGGTCCCGACCGGGTGGTAGATCAGCTCGACCCGCTCGCGCAGGCCCTGCTCCAGCTCCTCGTCGGTCTCGTACTCCGGACCGGGCTTCAGCTCGCGGAGGACGGTCGGGGCCAGCGGCGTGGTCCCGGCGACGCGGCGGGCGAAGCGCATCGCCGAGACCATCGCGTCGACGTCCTCGCGCTCGCTGAGGCTGTTGGTCAGGATCGACGGCGCCGCCGCGGGATCGCCCGAGCGCAGCGAGACCCGGCCGCGGCTCTTCGGGGCGACCAGCACCGGCACCAGCGCCATGCAGTCGCCGTCGTAGGTCTCCTGGCCGTGATTCTCGTAGTAGAGCGCACCGTTGTGGAACTGGATGTCGGCGGCGGGCAGGCCGGCCCGGCTGCGCCAGAAGGCGACGCTCTCGGCGGCGGTCGAGGTCAGCGGACCGCTCTTGCGCAGCAGCCACTCGAGCAGCCGCTTCGGCTTGTCGGCGCCGTAGAGGGTGTTGCTCTCGGCGACCTCCCACATCATCGTCAGCATCGGGTGGTCCTGGAGGTTCTGCCCGACCCCGGGAAGGTCGTGACGGACCTCGACCCGGTGCTCCTTCAGGTGCGCGGCGGGCCCGATCCCGGAGAGCATCAGCAGCTGCGGCGAGGCGATCGCGCCGGCCGCCAGCAGCACCTCGCGCCCGGCCCGGACGACGTGCTCACGGCCGCGCTTGTCGCGGTAGCGGACGCCGACGGCGCGGGTCCCCTCCAGCTCCAGCCGCTGCACGTGGGCGTGAGTCACGACCCGCAGGTTCGCGCGCTGCATCGCCGGCTTGAGGTAGCCGTCGGCCGCGCTCCAGCGCCGACCGTCCTTCTGGAGCACCTGGAACATCGAGGCCCCGTCCTGCTCTGGCCCGTTGTAGTCGGCGATCCGGGGCACGCCGGCCTCTTGGAAGCCGTCGAGGATCTTGCGGTTCAGCGGCCGCGGGGCCTTCGCGTCCTGGACGTGGAGCGGGCCGCCGACGCCATGGTCCTCGGAGGCGCCGCGGCTGTTGTCCTCGGCCTTCAGGAAGTACGGCTTGACGTCGCTCCAGCCCCAGCCGGCGGCCCCGTCGGCCTCCCAGAGGTCGTAGTCGAGCGGGCGACCGCGGACGTAGAGCATCGCGTTCATCGAGCTCGAGCCGCCGAGCGACTTGCCGCGCGGCACGTACAGCTGGCGGTTCGCGCAGCCCGGCTCGGGGTCGGTGGAGAAGTCCCAGTCGAGCTTGGTGTGGAACTGGTTGGGGAAGGCGAGCGGGATCTTGACGTTGAGGCTGCCGTCCTTGCCGCCGGCCTCGAGCAGGACGACGTTGACGTTCGGGTCCTCGGTCAACCGGTTGGCCAGCACGCAGCCGGCTGATCCGGCTCCGACGATGACGTAGTCCGCGGCGGCGTCAGGCATGGTCGCCAGCCTCTCCCCTACGCCAAACGCAGGACAGTGGATTGACCACAGTCTCTGCCCTCGGGACTATGGTTTGACCATGGCCAAGGATCCGGCTTCCGCCGCAGCGCCTCCCGGGGACCCGGCCGCCGACGCCTGGACGACCCTCGCCGCCCGGCTCGCCGCGGAGACCGCCTGGCGCCGCCGCGTGATCGAGGAGATCACCGACGCGATCGTCCGCGAGCTGCCCGCGCTCGGCCGCGACTCCGAGCTGACCACCGCGGTCCGCGACAGCGTCGACGACAACTCGCGGCTGTTCATGACGATGGTCGAGCGTGGCCTCGATCCCGCCGGCGCCGAACCGCCCGCGATGGCGGTCGCGTTCGTCCGCCTGCTCGTGCACCGGGGCGTGCCGGTCGAGGCGCTGACCCAGACCTACCGGATCGCGCACGGCGCGTTCTGGCGGACGTGGGTCGTCGAGCTGCGGGCGTCGATCGCCGATCCGACCGCGCTGGCGACGGCGCTGGAGCAGGGCTCGAGCTACATGTTCGCCTTCATCGACGCCCTCACCGCGGGCGCCCAGCGGCTCTACGCGGAGGAGCGGGCGCGCTGGGTGCGGAGCGCCGACGCCGTCCGCGCCCAGACGGTCCGGGGCCTGCTCGACGGCCTGCCGGTCGACTCCGCCGCCGCCGGACGGCGGCTCCACTACGACCTCGACCGCGAGCACCTGGCGTTCGTCGCCTGGAGCGCCGACGAGGAGCCGCTTCCGGTGGCCGCGCTCGAGCCGGCGCTCGGTCGGCTGGTCGCACCGCTGCGGGCCGGGAGCCCGCTCTGCACGCCGCTGGGCAACGGCCTGCTCGCCGGCTGGATCGGCAGCCGCAACGGCTTCGCCGCCGACCAGGTCGCGCGTCTCCGGCTCGACGGTGGGTCCAGCGGCGCCAGCGCGGGGTCGCTTGCGCCCGCCGATGATCCGCGTGGGCCGGGCGCCGGCACCGCGCCCAGCGCGGGCGGGGCGATTGCGTCGGGGGGGCCCGGCCTGCTGGTTGCCGTCGGGACGCCGGCGCGCGGGGTTGCCGGCTTCCGGATCGCCCACCTCGAGGCGATGCACGCCCGTCGTGTCGCGCAGCTGTTGCTGGCCCGGCCGGGCAGCGTGACCCACTACGCCGACGTGGCGGTGACGGCCCTGGCGAGCGGCGACCAGGAGCAGGCGCGGCGGTTCGCCGAGGACCAGCTCGGGCCGCTGCTCGGCGGCGACCGCGAGTCCCGGCGGCTGGCGGCCACGCTGGCGGCCTATCTCGAGGAGCACGCCAGCCCACGGCGAGCGGCGGCCCGGCTGGGCGTGCACGAGAACACCGTCGCGGCGCGGATCCGGACGATCGAGGAGCGCCTCGACCGTCCGATCGCCGGCCGCGTCACCGAGCTGCTGCTGGCCCTCCGACTGGCTCCAGCCGTCGCCGACCCGGCGCCGCGCGGTTGAAGTTCAGTCCTGTCGAGCGCCAGCCGACCCGAGATGCAAACCCAGAACCGCGCGGTTGCGTCTGAGGTGGTCGTAGGCCGAGCAGGTCGGTTCGCGTGGGGCGAGAGCTGTGCGCCAGCACCGCCGAGCCCCACGCGAACCGAGATGCAAACCCAGAACCGCGCGGTTCCGTCTGAGGTGGTCGTGGACCAAGCAGGTCGGGTCGGATGGCGCGAGAGCTGGGCGCTAGCCCTGCCGAGCGTCAGCCGGCCCGAGATGCGAAGCGTCCACGGCCGCCTCAGACGAACCGCTACCGGGGGTCGGGGATAGCCACGTACCGCGTCGACAGGTACTCCTCGAGACCCTCCGGGCCGCCCTCGCGACCGAAGCCGGAGGCCTTGATCCCGCCGAACGGCGCCGCCGGGTTCGAGACCAGACCGGTGTTGATCCCGATCATGCCCGCCTCGAGCTTGCGCGAGAGCCGCAGCAGCCGGGCCGCGTCGTTGGTGAAGGCGTAGGCGACCAGCCCGTACTCGGTGTCGTTGGCGAGGCGGATGCCCTCCTCCTCGTCCTTGAAGGTGACGACCGGGGCGACCGGGCCGAAGACCTCCTCGTGAAGGATCTTGGCGTCGGCCGGCAGGTTCGTCAGGACGGTGCCGGGGTAGTAGCGGCCGTCGGACTTCTCGGTCCCGCCCGCCGCGACGGTCGCGCCGCGATCGACGGCGTCCTGGACCAGCTCGCGGACCTTCTCGACGGCCTTGTCGTCGATCATCGGCCCGAGCGTCGTCTCCGGGTCCGTGCCCGCGCCGAGCACCAGCCCGTCGGCGATCGCGACCAGGCCGGCGGTGAACTCCTCCGCCAGCGACTCGTGGACGAGGAAGCGGTTTGCCGAGGTGCAGGCCTGGCCGCCGTTGCGGAACTTGGCGACCTTGGCGGCGGATAGCGCCTCGTCGAGGTCGGCGTCCTCGAAGACCACGAACGGCGCGTTGCCGCCGAGCTCCATCGACATCCGCAGCAGCGCCTTGCCGCCCTGCTCGGCGAGGCTGCGGCCGACCGGGGTCGAGCCGGTGAACGACAGCTTGGCCGTCCGGGGGTGCTCGATCAGGGCGCTGGTGACGTGCCGCGAGTCGGTCGTCGTGACGACCGAGATGACCTTCGGCGGCAGCCCCGCCTCGAGCAGGATCCCGGCGAGCGCGAGCATCGTCAGCGGCGTCTGCTGCGGCGGCTTGACCACGACCGAGCAGCCGGCGGCGAGCGCCGGGGCGATCTTGCGGGTGCCCATCGCCAGCGGGAAGTTCCACGGCGTGACGAAGACGCAGGGACCGACCGGGTCCTGCTGGGTGAGGATCCGGCCGCCGGTGCTCTCGTGGAAGGCGTGGCGGCCCTCGATCCGGGTCGCGCGCTCGGCGTACTCGAGCAGGAAGCCGTTGGCGTAGGTGACCTCGCCGCGGCTGTCGGGCAGGGCCTTGCCCATCTCCAGCGACATCAGCGTCGCCAGCTCCTCGGTCCGCTCGGCGACGAGCTCGTAGGCGCGGCGGAGCACGTTCGCCCGCTCGCGCGGGGGCGTGTCGCGCCACTCCAGGAAGCCCTCCCAGGCCCCGTCCATGACGGCACCGACGTCCTCGGGCTTCGCGTCCGGGACGTGCACCAGCTCGCTGTCGTCGGCCTTGTTGGTGACGACGAAGGTGGCGCCGTCCAGCGACGTCCACTCCCCGTCGATCAGGCTCTTGGGCTCGACCCGCAGGGGCAGTTCGGAAACGACGTGCTCAGACATGCTCTACCTCGATGTGAATCGGTTCGCCGTACAGGGGGAGTCGACCGCGGGTGGACCGACCGGGCGCCACGCGCCGGGCGACAGGGCGCGGACCGGCGACCTCATCCTCCCACGCGGTGGTGGGCGCTCCGAGCAGACGGGCCGTCGCGGAATCGGGGCCGGCGGACGACGACCCGCCGCCCCGTTTCCGGGTCCACGGCCGCGGCTCGACCGGTCTCGCGCCAGTCGACGGCCTACGCAGACCCGAGCCCGTCGCCCCCAGCTCATCCGCCCTCGCCGAGCGAGGCCCAGGCCAGCTGGTGCGGCGAGCCCCCGCCCTCCTGGGCCAGCAGCAGCGCCGCGGTCGCCAGCAGGTGCTTGCGCATCGCCGCCGCCGCGCCGGCCGCATCCCGCGTCTCCAGCCGCTCCACGATCAGCTCGTGCTCGGACAGGATCATCGCCAGGGTGCGGCTGCGACCCGCGGTCGACGCGCCGAGGAAGCGGACCAGGTCGCGCATCCCGGCGACGGTGTCGGCCAGCCGTCGGTTGCCCGCCGCCCGCAGCAGGAGGTCGTGGAACTGGCGATCGGCGGCCATGAACGCCGACTCGTCCTGGTCCTCGCCGGTGGCGCAGCGGCGCATCTCCTCCAGCCGCTCGCGCAGCGCCGCCATGTCGGCGTCGGTCAGCAGCTCGCAGGCCCGGCGGGTGGCGGGCACCTCCAGCAGCAGCCGGAGGGTGAAGATCTCCTCGAGGTCGTGCAACGGCGTCTCGAGGATCCGGACTCCGCGGTTGCGCTCGAAGCGCACCAGTCCCTGGCTCTCGAGCAACAGCAGCGCCTCGCGCACCGGCGTCCTCGACGCGCCGAGCTGCTCCGCCAGCTGCGGCACCGAGAGCCGCATGTTCGGCTGGAGGCGCCCGTCGGCGATCGCGTCGCGAACCTCCTCGGCCACCCGCGCGGTCAGCGTGACCGGGGCGTCGACGGAGCCGGACAGCAGGGGGAAGACGGGTAGTTGCGGGTCGTTCACGGGTAGGGCGATGCTAAGGCGTGGTGGAGCGGAGCGGGAGGCCGGCGAACGGCGGGCGAGGCCGGGAGCACCCGGCGGGGCCGACCGCCACCACGGCGGCCGACCCCGGCGAGCACGCTCCGCAGCGCGTGGCCGAGCCGCTGCTAGTCGTAGTACTCCGGTGCGTGCTTGAAGCCGGCCCAGGCGTCGGGGTCGTGCCCGGTCACGACCAGCGCGTCGCTGCGGTCGGCGATCCGCTTGAGCTTGCGGACCGAGCGGACCGCGTCGACGACCGAGGCCACGAATCCGGGCAGCGCCTGCTCGTTCCAGTGGTCGGTGGTGTAGGCCGCGTCGACCGCGAGCACGACGGTCTGCCCGCTGGGCAGGTTGACCTCGAACGACTGGTGGCCCGGCGCGTGACCCGGCGTCCGCCACATCTTCAGCGTGCCGTCGCCGTAGAGGTCGTAGCCGTCGTCGGTCTCCTCCAGCAACACCCACGGCACCCCCGGCTTGACGAAGTCGGCCTTGATGTAGCCGGCGTCGGCGAACCAGTCGGGTGCGTGCGCGTACTCGTGCTCGGTGCGGGTGCAGAGGACCTGCGCGTTGGGGAACTGGTCGATCACCGAGAGCGCGCCGGTGTGGTCGAGGTGGAGGTGGCTCTGGACCACCCAGCGGACGTCGGCCGGGTCGAAGCCGGCCTTCCTCAGCGCCGGGATCACCGGCTGGTCCTCGGTCATCACCGGCCAGTAGACCTGGTGGATCCCCGCCCAGTGGGTCAGCGGATCCTCCCGCGCGGCGGCGGCGTTGCCGCCGTCGATCACGATGTTGCCCTTGGGGTGGGTGATCAGGTACCAGGGGACGGGGATCTCGTACTCCTCCCCCAGCCCCTGGTTCATCTTGATGTTCTCGACGTGGCACTTGAGGCTGCCGCCGTCGAACATGTACAGCCGGATGTCGTCGCTCATGGGGATCTCCTTGCGGGTCTGCGGGCGCCGGTTGGCGGTCAGACCGCCTCCAGCGAGTCGCGCAGGATCTGCGCGAGGTCGTCGGCGGTCGGCGTCTTGGGGGCGATCACCAGCAGCCGCTGCTGCTTCAGCGCGCCCTCGACGAGCGCCGGGATGTCGTCCTCGGTGTAGCCCAGCTCCGCGATCCCGGTCGGCGCACCGACGTCGCGCATCAGCCGGCGGAGGACGTTGGGGAGCACGTCCGGCCCGTGCTCCGGGATCGGCCCCTGGTGGAGCAGCTCGGCGACGTGGTGGTGGCGCTCGGGAGCCGCGTCGTAGGTGAACCGGAAGGCGGCCGGCGCGGTCACGATCACCGAGTGGCCGTGGGGGATGAACGGGTGGTCGGTCGGATAGCCCGGGGGCTGGTAGACGTGCTTGAGCCCGGCGATCGGGTAGGCGCAGGCGTGCGGGATGTGGACCCCGGCCGAGCCGAACCCGACGCCGGCCATGCTCGCCCCGAGCATCATGAAGCCGCGGGCCTCGGTGTCGTCGGCGTCGGCGACCGCGCGCCGGAGGTACTTGCCGCCGTAGTCGAGGGCCTGCCCGGACCACACGTCCGCGATCGGGTTGGAGCCCTGGTACGGCGGACGATCGCCCGGGCTGGCCGGGAACTCGCGCTCGTTGAACGGCCGCGAGATGAAGCTCTCGGCGGCGTGGCAGACGACGTCGAGCCCGGCCGAGGAGGTCACCTCCGCCGGCAGCGTCCGCGTCAGCTCGGGATCGACGATCCCCTGGGCAGGACGCAGGTACCGGTGGGAGATCCCCGTCTTGACCTTGAGCTCGGGGATGTCGAGGACCGCGACCGTCGTCGCCTCCGCGCCCGTCCCGGAGGTGGTCGGGATCGCCAGGTGCGGCAGCAGCGGGCTCGGGGGCTTGACGCCCTTGCCGACGGGGGCGTTGACGTAGTCGAGGATCGGAGCCGGATGCGTGGTCACGAGCGTCGCGACCTTGGCGGTGTCCATCGACGAGCCGCCGCCGACCGAGACGAAGCCGTCGACCTTGGCCTCGCGGGCGAAGTCGACCGCCTCCTGCAGGGACTCGAGCGTCGGCTCGACCCGTGAGCGGTCGTAGACGACGACCTCGATGCCCTCGGCCTCGATCGAGGCGCGGACGCGATCGGGGATCCCGAGCGCGGCGACCCCGGGGTCGGTGACGAGCAGGGCGCGGGTCACACCGAGCCGCTTCAGCTCCCATCCGGCGTCGTTGATCGCGCCGGCGCCGAATTTGATCGGCGTCGCTTCCATGGTGAAGATCGACTCGCGTTGCGCGTTCATGCGCACCACCTCCGCAGCAGGGTCTCGTCCGACGGGACGCTCGGTCGAGCGCCCGCCTGCCGGTAGCTATAACACGTGACATGTCACATGTGCAATCCGCTAGCCTGCGGCAGAAGCAGCCACCAGGTTGCACGGCCTGACGCGGGACGGCCCCGCAACCGGCCGATGCCCGACCCTTCTGCCATGAACTTCTCCCGAGACATCGTCGACGCGGCCGATCCCGGCGCCACTGCGCTGATCGAGCTCGGTCGCGACGGCAGCCGTCGCTGCTGGAGCTTCGGCGAGGTCGCCGCCGCCAGCAACGCCTTCGCCGGGGTCCTCGCCGCGCGTGGGGTCGCCCGCGGCGACGTCGTGATGACCCTGATCGGCAACCGCTCCGAATGGGTGCTGACGATGGTCGCCTGCTTCCGGATCGGGGCGATCGCGTTGCCCTGCACCGAGCAGCTGCGGGCGAAGGACCTGCGGCTGCGGCTCGACGCCGTCGGCCCGCGGGTGATCGTCGCCGACGAACGCAACCGGGCGGTGCTCGAGCAGGCGCTGGCGCTGCCCGCGACGGCCGCCGCGCTGGCGCCGGACGTCCTGCTCGTCCCCGACCCGAGCCTCTTCGCCGCCTCCGGCCCGCCGGCTCCCGCGGTCGACCTGGCGCCGACCGACGGCTGCCTGATCACCTTCACCAGCGGCACCTCCGGCACCGCCAAGCCGGTCCTGCACGGGCAGCGCTACCTGACCGGCCAGCGGCTCCAGGCCGAGCACTGGCTCGCCGCCGGGCCCGGCGACGTCGTCTGGTGCACGGCGGCCAGCGGCTGGAGCAAGAGCGCCCGCAACGTCTTCATCGCCCCCTGGCTGCGCGGGGCGACGGCGCTCCTCCACGACGGCCGCTTCGACCCCCACGAGCGGCTCGAGATCGTCGCCCGCGAGCGGGTCGCCGTGCTCTGCATGGCGCCGACCGAGTACCGCGTCATCGCCAAGCGGGCGACGCTCGGCCCGCTGCCCCACGTGCGCGGCCTGGTCGCCGCGGGCGAGGCGCTGAACCCGGAGGTCCTGCGGGCCTTCGACGCCGCGACCGGCCTGACGATCCGCGACGGCTACGGCCAGACCGAGACCGGCCAGCTGACGGGGATGCCTCCGGGCGCGGAGATCCGGCCCGGCTCGATGGGCCGCCCGCTGCCCGGCGTCGGACTGACGATCGACGACGGCGAGCTGGTCGTCGACCCGGCGACGGTGCCCACGTTCTTCCTCCGCTACCTGGGCGGTGCCGGCCCCGCGACGCACGGATTGATCTCCGACACCGCGAGGCCCGGCACGGCCGGGGCTCCCCTCGACCGCGCCGTGACCGGCGAGCCGTGGCGGACCGGCGACCGCGTCCACGCCGACGACGACGGCTACCTCTTCTTCGAGGGCCGGACCGACGACGTGATCATCAGCTCCGGGTACCGGATCGGTCCGTTCGAGGTCGAGTCCTCGCTCGTCGCCCACCCGGCCGTGGCCGAGGCCGCCGTCGTCGCCGCCCCCGACGAGGAGCGCGGCAGCATCGTCCGTGCGGTGGTCGTCCTGCGCGACGGATATCCCCCGTCCGACGCGCTGGCCGGCGCGCTCCAGGACCACGTCAAGGGCGAGACCGCCCCCTACAAGTACCCCCGTGTCGTCGAGTTCGTCGACGACCTGCCGAAGACCGCCAGCGGCAAGATCCGCCGGGCCGCCCTCCGGCAGTCCACCCCGTCCTAGGACCTGCCGCATGCCGTCTCCGCCCTCCCCTGATTCCACGCTGACCGCCGCCCGCGCCGCCGCGCTCCGCGACCTCGGACGGATCGTCGGCGAGGCCCACGTCCAGGCCCCGGTCGCGGAGACCGAGCTGTTGCAGGACGCGACCGAGAGCCGGGGCCTGCGCGGCGACGCGCTCGCCGCCGTCCGCCCGGGCGATCCCCAGCAGACGGCCGAGGTCGTGCGCTGGGCCGCCCGAAACGAGGTGCCGGTCGTCCCCCGCGGCGGCGGCACCGGCTACTCGGGCGGCGCCGTTCCCGGGATCGAGTCCGGGGCCCCGCCGTCGCTGGTCGTGGCGACCGACCGCCTGATCGGCCCCGGCGAGCTCGTGCCCGGCGCTTGGCGCGGGACCTTCCCGGCCGGCCTGACGACGGCCGAGGTCCAGCGGCGCTGCCTGGAGGCGGGGCTGTTCTTCGCCCCCAACCCCGGCTCGTCGGAGTCGTGCCTGATCGGCGGCAACGTCGCGACCAACGCCGGCGGGCCGCGCTCGTTCCGCTACGGCTCGGTTCGCGCCTGGCTCAGCGGCCTCGAGGCGGTGCTGCCCGACGGCCAGCTGGTGCGGCTCGGCGGTGCCGCCCGCAAGAGCGTCGAGACCCTCGATCTGCTCGGTCTGCTGTGCGGGTCGGAGGGCACGCTCGGCGTGGTCACCGAGGTCAGCCTGCGCCTGCAGCCGGCGCCGGAGCTGGCGCTGCCGGTGCTGGCCGTCTACGCCGACCGGGCCGCCGGGCTCGAGGCGCTCGAGTCCGTGATGGCCTGCGGCGTCGTCCCGGCGGCGGTCGAGTTCCTCGACGGCGGTGCGCTGCGGGCTGCGTCGGCCGCGTTCCCGGGTGGCCTGCCCGACGGTGCCGACTTCGCCGTCCTGGTCGAGGCGCTCGGCGAGCAGCGGATCGCCCGGATCGAGGCCGAGGTCCTGGCGGAGGCGCTGGCTCCCGATGCGCTGGTCGTCCGGTCCCCGCAGTCGCGGGCCGACGTCGAGGGTCTCTGGCGTTGGCGCGACGGCGTCTCGCTGGCGGTCGTCGCCGCCCGGGGCGGCAAGCTCTCCGAGGACGTCGTCGTGCCCGCGGACCGCCTCGGCGAGGCGCTCGACGCGGTCGACCGAGTCGGCAGCGAGCTCGGGGTCGAGGTCACCTCGTGGGGCCATGCCGGCGACGGGATCCTGCACGCGACCGTGATGGTCGACCGCGAGGACGCCGCCGCGCTCGCCCGGGCCAACGACGCGGCCCACCGGATGCTCGACATCGCCCAGGCACTCGGCGGCGCGCTGAGCGGCGAGCACGGGATCGGCCTGGTCAAACGCGAGGCGACGAACCGGCTCGACCCGGCGGTGCTCTCCGCCCAACGCGCCGTCAAGGACGCGCTCGACCCCCAGGGGATCATGAACCCCGGACGCAAGCTGCCGCCGCGGGTCTGAGGGCGGTCGGCGGTCGGGACGGCCCCGCGGTCGAGACCGCGCGGCGGTCGGGACGGCCCCGCGATCGGGACGGCCCCGCCGCGGTCGGGACGGCCCCGCGGTCGGAACGACGCGGCGGGGCGCCCCCGGGACTGATGCGGGTCTCCGTTCCCCGGGAACGGCAATCCGCATCAGTCCGCCTGCCGCCGACCCGTCCAAGACCACCGATCCGCCCACGCGCTCCGGCTATCGTCGGTCGATGACCGCCACCCCGCGCGAGGTCTGGATGCCCGGTGGCATCCGCATCGAGATCCAACTCAGCGGCGAAGACACGAGCGGCGCCTTCTGCCTGCTCGTCGACGAGCCGCCCACCGGCTGGTCGATCCCGGCGCACCGCCACCGCCACGAGGCGGAGACGATCCACGTCGTCACCGGCACGTTCGACGTCGAGGTCGACGGCGTTCGATCGCGGCTCGGCCCCGGGCAGACCGTCCACGTCCCCCGCGGCGCGGTCCATTCGAGCGCCAACGTCGGCCCCGGTTCCGGCCGCCGGGTGGTCCTCTTCAGTCCGGCCGGGATCGAGCGGTTCTTCCTCGACGCCGGCGCCGATTCGCCGGACGCGACGATCGACCCGCGGGCGGGGCTCGCCTCCGCCGTCCAGCACGGCTGGGAGTTCGTCGACGGGAGCTGACGCCCCGCCGTCGCCCCGAGCTGATGCGGCTTTGGGGCCTATACGACAGTAAATCCGCATCAGTCCCCCCTCACCGAGGTCGCCGCCGCGCGCAGCCCGCGCGCCGCGGTCGGGCCGTACCGCTCAGCCCTTGCGCAGCATCCGGGGCAGCGTCACGAGCGCGTGCGGGATGTCGCTGCCGGAGCGGTCGAGCGCCCCGCGGAGCTCGGCGGTGACGTCCCGGTGCAGGGGCGGGCCGTGACCGACGAGCAGGTGCTCCGGAGCGCACCCGCGGAGGCGGTTCGGCGGGGTCAGGCGCAGCATCGGGTGGACGCCGACCGCGCCCCGGCCGACGGTGAAGTACGCCCCGGTACCGACCGCCTCCGGCACGATCAGCGTCCGTCGGGCCGGCCACCACAGCGCCAGCTCGTGCCACCAGCGGCGGTCGAGCAGCGGCACCAGCTCGAACGGGCTCCCCGCCAGCGAGCCGGGCAGCGGCAGCAACGGAACACCGAGTCGTTGCGCGATCGCGGCACCGTCCCGCCCGTGGCGGTCGAGCAGCTGCACGACGCCCGCAGGCTCGCCGAGCGCTGTCGCCCGCTCCAGCGCCTGCTCGTCGTCGACCGGATCGATCAGCCAGACCCGTCCGTCGTCGACCACCGCGTGCGACGCCCGCTCCATCGTCTCGTCGACGACCCACGACAGCGCGAAGTCGACCTCGGCGTAGATCCGTACGGTCATGCCCGAAGGCTACGCCCGCAGGAGGCGGGCTCCCCGGACGACCGAGCGCCCGCCGCGCCCGCCACCCCCGCCGCGCCACCGACCCGCGGCGCGCTCGTCGAGCCGGCGCTCAGCGCGCGGCCGCCCGCCGTCGGCTCACCGACGCACGGGCACCCGCAGGATCCGGTCGTCGCCGGACCGGATCTCCCCACGGCCATCGCGGTTCGACGTCGAGACCCAGAGCGCTCCGTCGGGCGCGACCGTCACCGCCCGCAGACGGCCGAAGCGGCCGCTCAGCAACGCCCGCGGCCGGCCCGTCCGCGCGCCGTTCAGCGGCACCTCCCAGAGCCGCTCGCCGCGCAGCCCCGCCACGTACAGGCGCCCACCGGCGATCGCCGCGCCGCTCGGCGACGCCTCCGAGGTCGACCAGGTCACCAGTGGGTTGACGAACCGCCCGCCCTCGGTCGAGCCCTTCCCCTCCACGATCGGCCAACCGTAGTTGCCGCCCTTGCGGATCAGGTTGATCTCGTCCCGCTCGTTCTGCCCGAACTCGGTCGCCCACAGCCGACCGGCCCGGTCCCAGGCCAGCCCCTGGACGTTGCGGTGCCCCAGCGACCAGACCCGCGAGCCGGCGAACGGGTTGTCCTGCGGGACGCCACCGTCGGGCTCCATCCGCAGGATCTTGCCGTTCTGCGACGCGCGGTCCTGGGCCAGCTCGGTCTCTCCGACCTCGCCGACCCCGGCGTAGAGCTTGCCGTCCGGTCCGAACGCGATCCGCCCGCCGTTGTGGATCGCCCCCCGGTCGAGTCCGCTGAGGACCGTCGTCGGGCGCCCGCCCAGCCGGAAGCGCACGATCCGGTTGTCGGTCGCCGTCGTCAGGTACGCGTAGACCAACTGGTCGCGGGCGTAGTCGGGGGAGACCGCGAGCCCGAGCAGTCCGCCCTCCCCCTCCGCGACCACCCCGGGAACCCGCATCACGGCCCGAACGCGGTGACTCCCGCGGGTGATCCGCACGATCCGGCCGCTGCGCTCGGAGACCAAGGCATCGCCCGAGGGCAGGAAGACGATCGACCACGGCACGTCGAGGCCGCGGGCGATCGTCCGGACCGCCGACGACCTGCCGGCGCGGGGGGTCGCCGCGCCGGGCGCTGCCGACGGGGTCGATCCGGTGGTCGTGGTGGTGCCGCCGCCGTTGGCCGATCCGCAGGCGGACAGGGCTGCCACGCAGGTGGCGAGGGCGATGGCTCGAAAGCGCATGCCCCCCAGCGTGCCGCAACGGCACGCCGGGCGCCACTACTTGCGGCGCTTGCGCCCGCCGTTGCTCGCCTTCGGCTTCGGGGCCGGACGCTCGTCGGCGGCCGCCTTCTGGGCGCGAGCGCGCTCGGCGGCCTCCATCTGCATCGCTCGCGTCGGCCACGGCTGCGGGACCCCGGAGGCCCACGACGGCGGGCGGCCACCGGGCCAACGGCCGAGCAGCGTGAAGCCGAGCGCGATCAGCCAGAAGGCCCGCAGGAAGCTCGGATCGACGACCGGCAGCACCACCAGCAGCGCCAGCAGCATCCCGATCACGCCCATCACGCGGGTCAGGAGACCGACGTTCATCGCGCTCAGGGCGGCAGCACCGATCCCGACGGCGATGAACATCTGCCCAAGCACGGTGATGATCGTGAGCGCGGTGAGGTCGCTCCCCGCGACCAGCGCGTCGGCTGCCGTGCTGTTGGTCTGGAGCACCGGGTCGAGCGCGTTGAAGTCGGAGAACTTCGAGACCGCGTAGATCTTCGCGATGGTCGTCCCGAGACCGAAGGCGAAGCCGCCGACGATCGGAAGCCACATGAACCAGCGCGGGAACGACGGGCGGCGGCGGTACGCGGACCACAGCAGCCCGGAGAGGACGGTCCCGGCGGCGATGAAGCCGAGGCCGATCAGGACCACCGCGAGCACCACCTGGAACGCCTGGTCCCCGAGGTACGACGCGACCTCCGCCTGGTGTCCGCGGATCCCCTGCCCCTGCTGGTCCGACGCGTAGGTGACGAGCGACTGGGCGATCGTCTTGACCTGCCCGACGTCGTCCGGACCGCCGTTGTCGATCGCCTGCTGGAGGAAGTACCCGACCAGCGACAGGACGCCGGCCACGATCGCCAGGAGGCCCATCCACGGCAGCCACCGCTTCTCGGTCGCGAGGGTCACCTCGGGATCGAGCGCGTCGGGGATCGGGCGGACCTTGCGCTGGGTGCTCATGCGGGCTTCCGGTTGGGGTGGCGGGTCGCCGGGGTGGACGTCGGTCGGCGGCGGGCGACGGCCCGCTCGAGGCGCGTTCCGGCGCGGCTGATCCGTTCGGCGCTCGCGACGACCAGATCGAGCGCGGGCGACGCGATGCGCAGCCCGGCCTCCAACCGGCCGCGCCAGGCGCGCTGACGAGGACTGAGTCGAGCCACGGACGCGCATTCTACGGACCGCGGGTGCGGTTGGGTCCTGCACGCGACGGCCGAGCGCTACGATCGACTGATGGAAGGCTTTGGCGATCTCTTTGGTGATCCGGATGATCTGCAGCGCAAGATGATGGAGTTCGCGGAGCAGATGCAGGGCCAGCAGAAGCTGGCCTGGGCCGACAACGCGATCGGGCTCGCGGTCCAGATGACCGTCGCCGCGATCGGTCGCGTCAACCTGCAGGGCGACGCCGAGGCGCAGGCGAACCAGATCCGTCAGGTGATGGCGGTCGTCTTCCCCGAGGCCGTCACGCTCGTCCGCGAAGCCCGCCAGGGGCTCGGCTAGCCCGACTCCGTTCCCGGCCCCGGCCGGGAAGCGGCAACCCCCGCGCGGCCTGGAATCTCCCGGCAAGGCCGCGCGGAGCAGTGCCGGACCACGTGCCGGACCACGAAGCCGCGCAGATACGTGCGAGGGCCGCGTAGGCCAAGCAGGTCGGTGCGCGGGGGATGAGAGCTGGGCGCCAGCCCTGCCGAGTCTCGTGCGTGCCGAGATGCGAAGCGCCTACGTGTTCGTCGCACCACCCGCCGCACTGTCTGCCTTGCCGGCGGCGATGACCTCCTTGAAGGACCGGAAGCCGAAGATCTTGACGACGGCGATGAAGCCGACCGCCAGGCAGACGACGGCGATCGCGATCTGCTGGCCGACCGAGTAGGCGGCCACGGTCGCCCCGGCCGCGCTCCCGGCGAAGACCTTGACCATGAACGCCTGCTGGACCCCGGCCCCGCCCGGGGTGAACGGCATCAGCGCCGCGATCGCGTTGATCCCGTGCACCAGCAGCACGTTGCGGACCGAGCCGCCGACGTGGAACGCGTCCAGCAGCATCCAGAACGCCGCCAGCCGGAAGAGGTAGCCGGCGAACAGGACCAGCCAGACCTCGCGGAAGAACCGCCGACGGTCGCTCAGGATCGTCAGACCCTGACGGACCCGGGCCCAGAACCGGCGGGCGCGCTCCGAGAGCAGCGCGAAGGCGAGCAGCCCGAGCAGCGCCAGCACCGTCAGCAGGAAGAACGTCAGCTTCGGATTGCCGAAGATGAACGACAGGTCGAACGCCCCCAGGCTCGCGAAGTCCGGCGGCTTCGGGAAGACCCCCTGCGTGAAGGCGAAGAGCAGGACCGGGATCGCGATCGAGAGGTCGAAGACCGCCTCGACCATCATCGACGCGGTCACCGCCGGGTAGGTCGAGCGGGGGATCGAGGTCTTGACCAGGAAGACCTTCATCACGTCCCCGCCGCGGGCCGGGATCACGTTGTTGAAGCCGTAGGCGGCGATGTAGGCGCCCCAGATCCTGCGCCAGCGGATCGTCTCCGTCGGGTAGGCCGCGCGCAGGACGTTGAAGTAGGCGCGGGACCGGATCGTGAGGTAGGTGAGGAAGCAGAGCAGCCCGATCACGAGCGGCAGCAGGTTGACGCTGGCGATGCTCGAGAAGAAGCTGCCGATCGCGTCGAAGACCTCGGCGATCCCCGCGACGGGCACCGTGGCTCCGCTGGGGAGGCTCGCTGGCACCGGGCAAGCCTACGCGGCCCCGGATTCGGCCACGGCCCCGACTGCCGTCCGGGTCGCCCCGGCCCCGCCGATCTGGCGCCTCGCCACTCGTGTGGCGCGATCGGCCACAACCGCTCGCGGGTGCTCTACGCTCCGGGAGCGGGCGCGCAACCGGCGTTGGTGCCCCGCTCCCACCGACACCGAACCCGAGCGAGACAACGAGAACCATGCCGGAGACGAGTTACTCCCTCCCCTACGGCCAGACGCAACGCGCGTCGTACGGCGCCGTCCTCAGCCAGACGATGTTCCTCGTCGCGATAGCGATCGGGTTCCTGATCGCCGGGTCGGCCGTCGGCCGTGACCTGACGCAGGGCACCGCGATGGGCTGCACGATCGGCGCGTTCGTGCTGCTGCTCGCCCAGAACTTCGTTCCCGCGCTCCGTCATGGGCCGGTCGCGATGGGCGTGCTGTTCGTGATCGCGCTGCTGATCGGTCTCGGGCTCGGCCCGGTCCTCTCCTACTACGTGTCGACCCAGCCCGACGTCGTCACCAAGGCGGCCGCCACGACCGCGCTGGTCGTCGTCGCCGCCGGCACCGGTGGTTCGCTGGTCGCCAAGGACCTCTCCTCGTGGATGAAGCCGGTCTCGATCGCGCTGCTGATCGCGGTCGCGGTCAGCTGGATCATGTTCGTCGCCGGTGGTAGCGGCGGGATCGCGGGCGACCTGGTCAGCCTCGCGATCGGTGCCGTCTCGGCCGTCGCGATCGTCATCTACTTCAACGTCCTCCGCCACCAGGCGAACGAGGACGACGTCGTCTGGCTCGCGACCGGGATCTTCGTCGGCATCGTCAACATCTTCATCACGATGCTGAACCTGTTCGGGAGCCGCTGACCAGCGGATCTCGCCGGAGCGGCCCGCTGACGGGCCGCTCCTCCCGGGTCCCCGGACCCCGCCGGTCACGGCCGCCCAGCGCGGCCTGGCCGACCAGCCCCGGTCGATAGACGGCTCCGCCGGTGCCCCCGCGGGGGCCTACGCCGCCGCGAGCCCGAGCAGGGCCGGCAGCGCCGCCATCGCGGCGAACGGCTCGCCGCCGACCCTCCGCAGCGCCTCCGGATCGCCGTCCGCGGCGTAGCCCAGCACCCGCATCCCGGCCACGTGCGCGGCCGTCACCCCGGGCACGCCGTCCTCGACGACGACGCAGCGGCCCGGACGGTGCCCGAGCGTGCGAGCCGCGTGGAGGAACAGGTCCGGTGCCGGCTTCGGCCGCGGCACCTGGTCGGCGGAGAAGCGGAGCGCGTCGGGGAACAGGTCCTCGAGCCCGCTGAGCGCGAGCGTCAGCCGGGTCTTGTCGAGCCGGCCCTGGGAGGCGACGCAGTAGTCGACCCCGGCCCGACGGACCGCTTCGACGGCCTCGCGAGCGCCAGCGACGGCGGGGATCCCGTCCCGCGCGAAGACCTGCGCCCGCCGCTCGCGGAACCGTTCGGTCCAGCCCGTCGGCAGCGGCGCGCCCCGTCGCTGCTCGAGGTCGAGCTCGACGACCTCCAGCGCGAGCGCCCGGTAGCGCCAGGCGACCTCGTCGGCGGGCATCGCCACGCCGATCTCGGCCATCGCCTCCGCCATCGCCCGCGCCGACGCATGCTCGCTGTCGACGAGGACCCCGTCGCAGTCGAAGATGACGAGGTCGGGGGCCACCGCTACGCCGGGTCGGCGGGAAGGCGCAGACCGAGCCGCTCCCAGAGCACCGGATCCTCCAGCGTGGCGTGCTGGTGGTGGGCCTCGTGCAGGACGACGCCGGGGTGGGTGGCGACGCCGACCACGGTCATCCCCGCCTCGCGGGCCGAGCGGACCCCGGTCGGGCTGTCCTCGACGGCGAGGCAGGTGGCCGGATCGACGCCGAGCGCCGTCGCCGTCGCCAGGTAGATGTCCGGCGCGGGCTTCGGCGCGACGACGTCCTCGGCCGTCAGCAAGACCGAGAAGGTCTCGGCGTGACCGGCACGATCGAGCGCCTTCTCGGCGAAGCCGCGGGCGGCGTTGGTGGCCATCGCCACCAGGATCCCCTCGGCCCGCAGCGAGTCGACCAGCTCGGCGGCCCCCGGCATCACCGGGACGTCGCCGTCGAGCGCGTCGTGGACGAGCACGGCCAGCTCGCGCAGGATCGCGTCCCCGTTACCCGGCTCCCCGAGGAACCGCTCGAGGTTGATCGCGGCGGCGGCGAAGCTCGAGCCGATCAGCTCGAGCTTGTACTCCGCGAGGAACGGCACTCCGCGGCGGGCAAAGAGCTCCTCCTCGGCCTGCGACCAGACGCTCTCGGTCTCGAGGAACGTCCCGTCGTTGTCGAAGATGACGGCGGCCGGCCGAAGCATCGGCGAGACCGACGTCACGGGGTTCAGGCCACGGGGCCGGTCACCAGCGGCTCGGCGCCGCCGACGATCCGCCACGGGGTGGCCGGCTCGTAGAGGTTGCCGAGGCCGTCGTTCTTCTCCAGGCTCAGGACCAGCTCGATCCCGCCCTCGGTCCGAACGGTGACCTTGGCCGTCTTGTCGTCGATCTTCTCGGTCGAGAACTTGAGGTCCTTGACGTCGGAGACGTCCTGGACCTCTTCCTTGTCGCTGACGAGCGACGACTTCTCCATCACCTCACGGCAGTTCGCGCCGGGGATGATCTTGCCGGCGACCTTGGCCTGGGCCTCCCGGGTCAGGTAGTCACAGGCACGCTGGCCGTTCTTCTGCGAGAGAGCCTCGGAGAGGAAGTCACGCGCGGCGGTCTGTGGCTCGTCCTTCTTGAACGAATCGCCACCGCAGCCCGTGACGGCAAGCGCCACCAGCGACGCCATGGCGAAGGGGAACACGCGGGTTGTACGCATCACGGGTGGATTCTGACGTGCGCGGCCTCTGCGCGCATCCTCGGGTCCCTCGGCGGCTCCGGCGGGGCACGATCGGAGCCCGTCGGAAGCGCCACCGCGCGACCGCCGCAGGGCCCGGAATCGCCCTGCCAGCCAGGCGCGAGCCGTGATCGCCGCGACGCCGACGAAGGTCGTTGCGGCGCGACCGACGGCGGGCCTCCGACGACCCGCCAAGATCGACTCGACGCGGCCGTCGTTCATCCGGGCAGCAGCAGGACCGCGATCAGGATCGCCGGGATCGCGGTCAGCGGCGCGCGCGTGAGGACCCCGCGAAGGCGGACCGGGACCTCCGCCGTCTGGCAGGTCCGCCGCCAGAGGTAGGAGGCGAGCGAGCCGGTCACGAGACCGGCGCCGGGTCGATCCCGCGGCGGCGCGCGGCGTGGACGACGATCGGCGTCACGAAGACCACCGCGGTGTCGAGGTTGAGGACCGCCGTGACCGCCGCGACCGTCACCAGCGAGGCGGCGGCCAGCAGCAGCGGCGGGCCGGGCAGCCGTTCCAGCCGCTCGCCGAGCCACCGGAACAGGCCCTCGCGCTCGGCCACGACCCCGAGCAGCAGCAACCCCGCCACCAACGCGAATGCCGGCCAGGCCCGCGCCAGCGATTCGCCGAGGTCGGTGGTGGCGACGAGCATCGCCGTGAAGTGTGAGGATCGGAAGCATGGCGCGCGCAACCGATCGTCACCACCCTCGCGCTCCCGAGGACCCCCAGGTCGCCGAGACGCTCGAGCCGGTCACGTTGCCCGAGGACGGCCTCCCACACGACGCGCGCTACGTCGACGCGCTGCTCGACGGCCGGGTCGAGGGCGACGGCGTCGCCCGCGGCGTCAGCATCGAGACCAGCCGGGGCGAGCTGCTCGACCTGACCGGCGCCCGGCTGCCCGGCCTCGCCCTCCAGGACGTCGAGCTGCGGGGCGGCAGCTTCGCCAACGCCGACTTCCAGAGCGCGTCGTGGCGGCGCGTGAGCGTCGTCCGCGCACGGCTGACCGGGACCCGCTGGACCGACGCCGCGCTCGACGACGTCAGCTTCCGCGACTGCCGGATCGACCTCGCGGCGTTCAGCGCGGCCGAGCTCCGCCGGGTCCGCTTCGTCGACTGCCGGATCACCGGCAGCGACTTCCAGGAGCTGCGGGCGGAGGACGTGGTCTTCGAGGCCTGCGACCTGAGCGAGGTCGACCTGACCGGTGCGCGCTTCGCCCGCACCGAGATGCGCGGCTGCACGATCGACGGCCTCCGGGCGATGGAGCAGCTGCGGGGCGTGGCGATGCCGTGGCCGGACATCGTCGCCTCGGCCGGGGCCTTCGCGAGTGCCTTCGGCGTCCGCCTGACCGACGACGAGTAGCCGTCCCGCGGCGCCCGCGCGCCGCAGCGCACCACCGGCCGGTCCGCGTCACCCGTCGTGGCCGGGCCCGCATCTCCCGCTTGTTACGTTCCTCGGTTCCCCCTGTGTCGCATCTGCTGAAGAACCCCAAGGTCGTCGTCAGCGTCGTGTTCGTCGCGGCGATGTTCATGAACATCCTCGACTCGACGATCGTCAACACGGCGATCCCGACGATCGGGCGCCAGTTCGACGCCTCGATCGCGAGCACCGGCGCGGTCGCCTCCGCCTACCTCGTCAGCCTCGCGGTCTTCATCCCGGCCTCCGGCTGGCTCGGGGATCGCTTCGGCACCAAGCGGATCTTCCTCTTCGCGCTCGGACTCTTCACCGTCGCCTCCGCGCTCTGCGGGATCGCCGGGAGCCTCGGGCAGCTGGTCCTCTTCCGGGTGCTGCAGGGCGCCGGCGGCGGGCTGATGATGCCGGTCGGGATGGCGATGCTGTTCCGCGTCTTCCCGCCCGAGGAGCGGGTCGCGGCGTCGCGGATCCTGGTCCTGCCGACCGCGCTCGCCCCGGCGCTGGGGCCGTTGCTCGGCGGGGTCATCGTCGACAACCTCTCGTGGCACTGGGCCTTCCTCCTCAACCTGCCGATCGGCGTGCTCGCGCTCGGCTTCGGCCTGCGGTACCTGCCCCGCGACGAGGCCGCGCCGTCGTCGCCGTTCGACCTCGCCGGGTTCCTGCTCGCCGGCCTCGGGCTCGGTCTGGCGATGTTCGCGCTGACCGAGGGGCCGTCGCGCGGCTGGGGCTCGCCGTTGATCGTCGGCAGCGCCGTGGTCGGCCTCTCGCTGCTGGCGATCCTCGTCCGGCACGAGCTGCGGACCCGCTTCCCGATGCTCGACCTGCGGTTGCTGAAGGACCGGATGTTCGGCGTCTCGTTCCTGATCGTGATCCCCTCGACCGCCGGCTTCCTCGGCCTGCTCTACGCCTTCCCGTTGCTCCAGCAGGAGGGCTTCGGCCGCTCGGCGATGACCAGCGGGCTGCTGACCTTCCCCGAGGCGATCGGCGTGATGGTCGGCTCGCAGGTGGTGACCCGCCTCTACCCGCGCGTCGGTCCGCGGCGGCTGATGGCCGGTGGCGCCGGGATGGTCGCCGTCGCCGCGGTCGTCCTCAGCTTCTACGACGCGAGCACGCCCGACCCGCTGGTGATCGCGACGATGTTCGTGCTCGGCAGCTCGATGTCGTTCGTCTTCATCCCGATGAACTCGGCGGCGTTCGCCAACATCTCGGCCGCCGACACCGGCCAGGCGTCGGGGCTCTTCAACGCGATGCGGCAGACCGGCGCGGCACTCGGCGTCGCCGTGCTCGCGACGGTGATCTCGGTCCTCGGGCCGACGACCAGCGGGACGGGCGGCGCGCCCGTCCCCGACATCGGCGCCTACCAGGCGGCGTTCCTGGTCGCCGCCGGACTGCTGGCGTTCGCCGCGCTGATGGCGCTGCGCGTCCGCGACAGCGAGGCCGCGTCGACGATGGTGCCGCGGGCCGAAGTGCCGGTGCCCGGATAATCGGCCGGTGCGCCGCGACTTCGACCCCGCCGAGATCGACCCCGGTCGCTTCTACCGCCTGCTGACCGCGGTGGTCGTGCCGCGGCCGATCGCGTGGGTCTCGTCCGTCTCCGCCGACGGGGTCGACAACCTCGCGCCGCACTCGTTCTTCACCGTCGCCTGCGTCGATCCGCCGATCGTGCAGTTCACCTCTGTCGGCCGCAAGGACTCGTTGCGCAACGTCGAGGCGACCCGCGAGTTCGTCGTCCACCTGGCGCCGGAGCCGCTGTTCGAGCAGGTCAACGCGACCGGGACGCGCTACCCGGCGGCGATCAGCGAGTTCGACGCGGTCGGGCTCGAGCGCGAGCCGAGCCTGCGGGTCCGGCCGCCGCGGGTCGCCGCGGCTCCCGTCGCGCTCGAGTGCGTGCTCCACGCGACCACCTGCTTCGGCAACTCGACGGTCGTCTTCGGCCGGGTCGTCCACGCCGCGGTCGCCGACGACGTGATCGCCGACGACGGCCTGCCCGCGATCGACCGGCTGGCCCCGCTCTCCCGACTCGGCCGCGACCAGTGGGGCACCGCCGGCCAGATCCGGGAGATCGCCCGAATCCCCTACGAGGGCTGATCCGGGGGACGCCGCGACCCGGAGGACCTGCCGCTGGGCCTACGCTTGTCGGCATGATCGTGGAGTCACCCGAGGATCTCGCCGGCATGCAGCGCGTCGGCAAGCTGGTCGCGACGACCATCGCCGCCATGCGCGAGGCGGTCCGGCCCGGGGTGACCACCGCGGAGCTCGACCTGATCGCCGCCCGGGTCTTCCATCAGCACGGCGCGAGCTCGGGGCCGATGGAGACCTACGGCTTCCCCGGCTCGACCTGCATCTCGGTCAACGCCGACATCGTCCACGGGATCCCCGGCGGACGCAAGCTGCGCGAGGGCGACCTCGTGACCCTCGACGTGACCCCGGAGCTGGACGGGTTCCTCGCCGACGCCGCCGTCACGGTCCCGGTCGGTGCGATCAGCGACGAGGCGCAGCGACTGCTCGAGATCGCCGACACCTGCCTGCGCGAGGCGCTCGCGGTCGCGGTCGCCGGGGCCGAGCTGCGCACGATCGGCGCGACCACCGAGCGGATCGCGCGCGGCCTCGGGGCGACGCCGTTCGCCGAGCTCGCCGGGCACGGGATCGGCCGCGAGCTGCACGAGGATCCGACCGTCCCCAACGTCGACATGCCGGAGCTGACCGAGACCCTGCCCAGCGGCCTGGTGATCGCGATCGAGCCGATGCTGACCCTGGGCAGTGGCCAGCTGGTGACCCTCGACGACGAGTGGACCATCACCACCGCCGACGGCGCGCTCTCGGCCCACGTCGAGCACACCGTCGTGATCCAGGACGGCGCCCCGCTGATCCTGACCGCCTGAGCGGCCAGGGCCGGCTTCGAGGCCCAGCGGCGGCAGCAGCGGCGGCCCCCGACGGCGAGCTGCCCGGGGCCGCCGGCGGCGCCCCGGATGGCCGCGGCGATCGGCCCGCGGGGCGCGGCCGGCGGATGCCGCACCAGGCCGGACTACGATCCCGAGCATGAACGTCGCCGACATCACCGGTCGCCTCCCGCTCCCGGAGTCCGTGCGGCAGCGACTGCCGCTGCCCACCGAGCAGGTGGCGGTCGTGCGCCTGGAGGGCGTGATCACCCCGGCCGGGGCCGGGGGCCCGAGCCGCCGTTCGGGGATCACGCTCGAGGGGCTCGAGTCGGCGCTGACCAAGGCGTTCGGGCTGCCCGGTCTGAAGGCGGTCGCGCTCTCGATCAGCTCGCCCGGCGGCGCCCCCACCCAGTCGGCGTTGGTCGGCGACCGGATCCGCGGCCTGGCCGCCGAGCACGAGGTGCCGGTGATCGCCTTCTGCGAGGACATCGCGGCCTCGGGCGGGTACTGGCTGGCCTGCGCCGCCGACGAGATCATCGCCCACCCGACCTCGCTCGTCGGCTCGATCGGCGTCGTCAGCGGCGGCTTCGGCCTGCACGAGGCGATCGGCCGCTACGGGATCGAGCGCCGGCTCCACACCGCGGGCGAGAACAAGGCCCGCCTGGACCCGTTCCTGCCCGAGCAGCCGGAGGACGTCAGCTGGCTCCAGGGCGAGCTCGAGGAGCTGCACCGGCTGTTCACCGGCTGGGTCCAGGAGCGCCGCGGCGACCGCCTGACCGGCGACGAGAAGACGCTCTTCAGCGGTGACGTCTGGACCGGGGCCCGCGCGAAGGAGCTGGGCCTGATCGACGGCCTCGGCAGCCTCCGCGGCGTGATCGAGGCGCGCTACCCCGACGCCAAGATCACCCCGGTCGCGGCGCACCGCTCGCTCGTACGGCTCGCGCTCGGGATGAGCACCGCGGTGAGTAGCCGAGAGCAGCCGCTGCCGGCGATGCTGCGGTCGCTCGAGGAGCGCGCCACCTGGGCCCGCTTCGGGCTCTGATCGGCCCATCACCGGGCCGACAGACGGACCGGCGATCCGGGAAGATCGTCCCGATGAACGCGATCCGACGGGCGCTGGTCCGGCGCCCCTCCCCCCGACTCGCCGACGGACTGCTGACCCACATCGACCGTCAGCCGGTCGACGTCCCGCTGGCCCTGCGGCAGTGGGACGGCTACGTCGCCGCGCTCGCCGACGCCGGCTGGGAGGTCGTCGAGGTGCCAGCCGCCCCGGAGCAGCCCGACTCGCACTTCGTCGAGGACACGGTCGTGATGCACGGCGACCTCGCGGTCCTGGCGCGACCCGGGGCCGAGGATCGGCTCGGCGAGCAGGCGGCAACCGCCGAGACCCTCCGCGAGCTCGGCTACCGGACGGCGGCGATCGAGGCTCCGGGCACGCTCGAGGGCGGCGACGTGCTGCAGGTCGGACGCACGGTCTACGTCGGCCGCGGGACCCGGACCAACGCGGAAGGCGTCCGCCAGCTGCGGGCACTGCTGGCCCCCCGCGGGGCGAACGTCGTCGCGGTCCCGTGCCCGCTCGCGCTGCACCTGAAGTCGGCGCTGACCGCGCTGCCCGACGGCACGATCGTCGGCCACTCCCCCGTCGTCGGCGACCCCTCGTTCTTCCCGCACTACCGCGCGGTCCCCGACGCGCTCGGCTCGCAGATCGTCGACCTCGGCGAGGGCCGGATCCTGATGTCCGCGTCCGCCCCCGAGTGCGCGGCGATCTACGCCGACCTCGGCTACGAGGTCGTGACCGTCGACGTCAGCGAGTTCGAGAAGCTCGAGGGCTGCGTGACCTGCCTGTCGGTCCGGCTGCGCACGGCGCCCGGGGCCTGAGCGCGGAGGACCGCCGGTCCGGGTCGGCGTCGGCGGTCCGGGGTCCGGGTCGGCGGTCTGCGCACGAGGACCGTCGGTCGGCGTCTGCGATCGGGGGCGGGGCCAGCGGCCGCCGGCAGGCGTCGGGGGGCCGGCCGAACCGCCGACGCAGCGGCTACTCGGCCTGCAGCCGGTCCAGCGCCGCGAGGACCTTCGCGTCGTGCTCCGCCGGCTTGACCTTCGGGAAGACCTCGCGGACGACGCCCTCCGGGTCGATCACCAGCGTCGAGCGGGAGGCGCCCCAGTACTTCTTGCCGTACATCGACTTCTCGACCCAGGTCCCGTAGGTCTCGCAGACGGCGTGGTCCTCGTCCGCGAGCAGGGTGAAGGTCAGGCCCTCCTTCTCGTGGAACTTCTGGACCTTGGCGACCGGGTCCGGCGAGAGGCCGAGCACGCGGACCCCACGCTGCTCGTACTCGCTGCGGTTGTCGCGGATCGAGCAGGCCTGCGTGGTGCATCCCGGCGTCGAGGCCTTGGGATAGAAGTAGAGGACGACCCACTGGCCGCGCAGCGCCGAGAGCGTGACGGTCGAGCCGTCGTCGGCGGGGAGGGTGAAGTCGGGCGCGGGCTGGCCGATCTCGGGAAGGGGCACTGGTGCTCCGGGGGTCGGGGGACGGAACCGCCATCGTCCCAGACCACGCGGCGGGCCCAGCGGCGCGGCGGTGCTCGTCCGCTTCGCGATGCGTTGTCCACCGCAGGGGTGGCACATCGACAGCGCTCCAGTCCGCCCGGCCGCGCGACCACTTCGCGATGGGTTGTCCACCGTGGAGGTGGCAAACACATCGCGAAGCTCCCCGCCGGCCTGTGTCCTCCCAAGCCGCAGGCAGACCGCCGCACCACCCGCCCCACCCCACCGGCGAGCTACCGTCGGGGGATGCCCGCCACGCCGCAGATGCGCGCCATCGTCGCCCCGACCCCGGGCGAGCCCGACGTCCTCGAGCTGCGCGAGGTCCCGCGGCCGTCGCCCAGCGCGGGCGAGGTCCTGATCCGGGTCGCCGCCGCCGGGGTCAACCCCGTCGACGCCAAGACCCGCCGCGGCAACGGCGCCGCCCGCTTCCTGACCGAGACGCGCGACACCGCCACCGTCCCCCAGGCCCCCGATCCCCGGGACACCCCCGCCGGCTTCCCCTGGATCCCGGGCTGGGACCTGGCCGGGACCGTCGAGGCGGTCGGCTTCGGCGTCGCCCGCTTCGCGGTCGGCGACCGCGTCTTCGGCACCGTCGGCTTCCCCCGTCCCGCCGGGGCCTACGCCGAGTACGCGGTGGCCCACGTCAGCCAGCTCAGTCGCTCGCCGCGGTCGCTGAGCGACGTCGACACCGCCGCGTTGGCGATGGGCGGCCTGACCGCCTGGCAGGCGATGGTCGATGCCGGAGGGCTGGAGACCAACCAGCGGGTGCTGATCACCGCCGCCGCCGGCGGGGTCGGCCACCTGGCGGTCCAGATCGCTGCCGACCTCGGCGCCCACGTGATCGCCGTCGGCTCGCCGGCCAACCTCAGCTTCCTCCGCGGACTCGGAGCGTTGGAGACGGTCGACCGGACCGTCGACGGCTGGACGAGCGGGATCGAGCCGGTCGACTTCGTGCTCGACGGGATCGGCGGTGCCGCCCGCGGCCCGCTCTTCCCGCTGGTGCGTCCCGGCGGCACGATCGTGTCGCTGCCGTCGGCCTCGGCGACCGACGACGCCCCGGACGGGATCCGCTCGCCCTCGGTCTTCGTCGCTCCCGACGGCCTCGAGCTGCAGCTGCTGACCGGATCGGTCGAGCGCGGGACCCTCCGCCCGCACGTCTCGACCGTGCTGCCGCTGGAGCAGGCGGCCCGCGCCCACGAGCTGATCGAGTCGGGCACGACCCGCGGCAAGATCGTGCTGACGGTCGGCGATCAGGACTGAGGGTCCGGCTCCGCCCTCGCCTCGACCTCGCCCGCGCACCGACCCGGCCGCCTCCCCCGACCGCGTGCCCACCCGGCCGCCTCCCCCCGACCTTGCCTGACCCCGGACCGGCTGCACGCATAGCGCACCAACTACCGCCATGCGTACAATCGGCCGCGATGTCGGCGATCGAGCTCCTGGCGGTCGTCGCGGCCGGCTTCGCCTGCGGCGGGATCAACGCGATCGCCGGCGGCGGCTCGCTGGTGCTCTTCCCGGTCCTGCTGGCGACCGGCCTGCCGCCGCTGACCGCGAACGTGACCAACACCGTCGCCGCCTGGCCCGGAACCGTCGGTGGGGTCGTGGGCTTCGCCCCGGTCCTGCGCGGCCACTGGCGTCGCCTGCTGCCGATGATGCTCTCGGGGACGCTCGGCTCGGTGGTCGGCTGCGCGCTGCTCCTGCTCACGCCGGCGGCGGCCTTCGACGTCGTCGTTCCGGCGCTCGTGCTCGTCGCCAGCCTGATGCTCGCCGTCCAGCCGCGGGTCGCCCGCCGACTCGGGCACGTCACCAACGTCAGCGCCGGCCCCGTCGGCCCGGCGGCGGTCGTCGCGATCGGGTTCGCCGGGATCTACGGCGGCTACTTCGGCGGGGCGATGGGCGTCGTCCTGATGGCCGTGCTCGCCTTCACCGTCCGCGACGGGCTGCACCGGCTGAACGCCTTCAAGGGCGTGCTCTCGTTCGTCGACTGCTCGGTCGGCTTCGTCGTGTTCGCGCTCTTCGGGCCGGTCTCGTGGGTCGCCGTCGCCGCGGCGGCCCCGCCCGCGCTCGTCGGCGGCTACCTCGGCGCACGGGTCGCCCAGCGGATCGACGAGCGACTGCTGCGGGCGTCGGTCGTGATCCTCGGCGTCGCCGTCGCCGCCTGGCTCGCCGTCCGCTGACGGCCTGGTTCGGCGGCCCGTCAGGGTCCCCGGTGGTCGATCGCGACCCACCACCGGTCCCTGGCCCGCCTCACCTCAGGCCGGCATCGCGCCTCACCTCAGGCCGGCATCGCCTGCTCCTCGACCGCGCCCCGCGACGTGGTGCTCTCGGGCATCGGCTCCGGCTCGCCACTGGCGGTCCTGCCGGCAATCGGCACGCTGCCGACCGGGACCACGGCGGTCGTCCCCTGCTTGGCCGGGATCGCCGCCATCGCCCGCTCGGTCATCGCGGTGATCGTCAGCGACGGGTTGACGCCGACGTTGGCCGGGATCGCCGCGCCGTCGCAGACGAGCAGGTTCTCGTAGCCGAAGACGTGGTGGTCGCGGTCGAGCACGCCGTGGGCCGGATCGGCCCCGATCGGCACCCCGCCGAGGATGTGCGCCGTCGCCGGGACGTTGAACAGCGCCTCGGTCGTCGACGAGCCCGGCACGCCGTCGGTCTTGCGGGCCAGCCACTCGGTGAAGGCGTTGGCGGCGGGGATGAACGTCGGGTTGGGGTGCTCCGGATCCTGCTCGGTGTTGAGCTTGACCCGCCCGTCGCGGCGGCGCTTGGCCACGAGCCGCATCGAGTTGTCGAGGGTCTGCATCACCAGCACCACGATCAACCGCTCGGAGCCGTTGCGGCTGAAGAGGATCTCCAGCAGCCAGCGCGGATGACGGATGACCTGGGCGAGCCACTTCAGCGGCCGCGTCAGGCGTGTGCCGTTGCCGGTCAGGACCGTGAAGAGGCCGCGGATCGCCCCACCGCCGGCGCCGTAGGTGACCGTCTCGATGTGGGTGTGCGCATCGGGGTAGATCGACGAGGTGATCGCGACCCGCTTGCTGATCGCCTCCGCCCGGCCCGGCGGGACCATCACGCCGAGGATCGCCTCGCTGTTGGTCCGGACCAGGTAGCCGAGCTGGTCGGAGACCTTCGGCAGGTCGCCCTGGAGCTTGCAGCGGGCGAGCAGCTCGTTCGAGCCGAGCGCGCCGCCGGCGATCACGACGCCACGGGCGCGGATCAGCTTGCGGTCGCGACGCCAGCGGGCGCCCGTCCGCTCGTGGGCGATCTCCCAGCCGTCGGCGCCGTCGGTCCCGTTGAGCGGCCGCAGCGAGACGACCTCGCGCCCGGCCTCGATCTGGGCCCCGTGCCGCTTGGCGAAGTGGAGGTAGTTCTTGGTCGTGCTGTTCTTCGAGCCCTGCGGGCACCCGAGCATGCAGCGGCCGATGCTGGAGCAGCCGACGCGGGTCGGCCCCTCGCCACCGAAGTAGGGATCGGCGACCTCCTCGCCGGGGGTGCCGAGGAACGCCCCGACCCGCGCCTTGCGGTAGGTGTGGCCGACGCCGATCTCGTCGCCGTACTCCTTCAGCAGCTGGTCGGCCGGGTCGTCGGCGACGACGTCGGTCACCCCGAGCATCCGCTGCGCCGTCTCGTAGTGCGGGCCCAGCTCACGGCGCCAGTCGGCGAGGTCGCGCCACTGCGGGTCCTCGAAGAAGGCCTTCGGCGGGACGTAGAGCGTCATCGCGTAGACGAGGCTGCCACCGCCGACGCCGGCCCCGCTCATGACGAAGACGTCCTTGAACGGGGTCAGCTTGAAGAGCCCGCGGAGGCCGAAGCGGGGCGCGTAGAAGTAGCGCCGGAGGTCCCAGCTGCTCTTCGGCATGTCCTCGTCGCGGTCGAAGTGCTCGCCGCGCTCGAGCACGAGCACGCGGTGCCCCTTCTCGCTTAGTCGCAGCGCGCTGACGCTGCCGCCGAATCCCGACCCGACGACCACCCAGTCGCTGTCGAACCGCTCGCTGCCCGTCGCTCCCATGCCCGCTCCCTGGTTCCCGCTGCCGATCATGACGCCTGCGTCACCTTAGCGCCCGCGGCGACCGCGCGGGGCGTTCTTCGACAAGCTGTCGAACGGCTAGTCGATCAGGAGCCGCGACATCCGTCGGTCCTTGTAGGGCTTGCCACCGGTCTGGCAGACCGGGCAGTAGGCCATCTCGTCGTCCTCGTAGTGGACGGCGAGGATCGGGGTGCCGCAGCGCGGGCACGGCTCGCCGACGTGGCGGTGGACCCGCAGCGGCAGCGGCAGCTTGTCGGGCAACGGAAGCGCCAGCGGCGGGCGCGACTTGCCGTTGGGCCCCGTGCCGCCCTCGAGGTAGAGGTCGAGGGCGCCGCCGAGGACATCGCCGATCGCCTGCCGGAGTCGCGCGCGCTCCTCGTCGTCGAGGTCGCCACAGCGACGCAGCGGCGCGATCTTCGCCTCCCAGAGGATCTCGTCGGCCCAGCTGCGACCGATCCCGGCGATCACCCGCTGATCGCGGAGCGCCCCGCGCAGGGTCCGCCGCGGCGGCAGGATCTCCAGGTCGGGCGGATCCGGCCAGGCCTCCGGGCCGAGCGTGAGCAGCGTCTCGTCGGCGGCGAGGTCGTCGGCGCGGAGCAGCCGCGCCCAGGCCGCCTGCTTGGTCCCGAACTCGCGCAACCGCAGCTCGCGCTCCGGGGCGGGCGGGCCCGACTCCTGGTCGGCGCCGCCGTTCAACCGCACGACCAGGCGGGTCCGGCGGTCCTTCATGCTCGCGCGGTCGTTCCAGAGCTGGAGCCGCCCAGCGCTCATCAGGTGCAGCAGCAGCGTCGCCTCTGCCCCGTCGTCGCCGAGGCCTCCGCCCGCGAAGCGGACCTGGAGCAGCTTGCCGCGACGCCCGAGGCCGGTGCAGGTCGCCCCCGCGAGCGCGTCGAGGGGCGGCGAGAAGGTCTGCATCGTCGCCAGGCCCGGGGACCGCGCGCTGTCGACGGTCGCGCCGCGCAGCGCCCCGTCGAGCAGGCGGACGGTCGCCTCGATCTCCGGCAGCTCGGGCATGCGGGGAGTCTGCCAGGCGCCGCGCGGCTTGCGGCAGGAGTCCGGTCAGGCGCCGATCCGGGCCAGCTCGCGGGGGCCGATCAGCGCCCGCAGCTCACCACGCGAGCCGTCGACGGCGATCACCGCGAGCCCGCCCTTGCGCATCCGGATCCGAGCGCCGGTCAGATCGTGGACGACCTGCGAGAGATCCGGCTCGTGGCCCACGATCAGCACCCGCGAACCCAACCGGGCCGCGAGCAGAGCCTCCTCCTGGTCGAGGCCGATGATCGCGCGGTGCTCGAGCGGCTCGCCCGCGAAGGCCGCCGAGGCCAGCATCGCCGTCCGCCAGGCACGGACCTTCGGCGAGGCCAGGACGACGTCGGGCTCGAGGCCGAGCGCGACGAGGGCCCGCCCCGCCGCCGTCGCCTGCCGCTCGCCCTTCTCGACCAGCTCGCGCGAGTGGTCGTCCCGGTGGGGCGCGTGGTCCACGGCGGTGCCGTGGCGCAGCAGCAGCAGCTCGTTCATGCCGCCCACGCGTTGCGCCAGCGACGAGCGCGGGCCAGAGGGTCGATCCGGGGGCCGCGGACCGCGGAGAACAGCCGCGCGACGACCGCCAGCCAGAGCGACCACGCGAGGCCGGCGAGACCGGCGGTCGCGACGGCGGCGACCGTCCAGCGACTGCGACGGACGGGGGAGGAACCGCTCATGACCCCAGTCTAGGGACCGCGTTCGGCATCCCCGCGAGAACCGCCCGAACGGACCCGGTACCGACCAGTACCATCCCGTCATGGCTGACCGCAGCATCGTCGACACGCCCGAGCAGGCCGCCGCCCAGGAGCGCCCGCCGCTGCTCGTGCGCCGGACGCTGGAGGCCGTGCTCGACGCCGCCGGGATCGGCAGCGGCCCGCTGACCGCCGACCCGATCGGCGACGGCCACAGCAACATCACCTACCTCGTCCGCCGCGAGGGTGCCCAGGTGGTGCTGCGGCGCCCGCCGCGCCCGCCGCTGCCGCCGAGCGCCCACGACGTCGTCCGCGAGGCCCGGCTGCTGCAGGCGCTCGAGGGCCGCGGCGTCCGGATCCCCCGGGTCCTCCTGATCCACGAGGACGAGACCACCCTCGGCGTCCCCTTCTACGTGATGGAGCAGGTCGAGGGCGACGTCGTCGGGACCAGCCTGCCCGCGCGCTTCGACGCCCCCGAGGCCCGCGCGGCCCTGATCGACGAGCTGATCGACGGCCTCGTCGAGCTGCACGCCGTCGACTGGCGCCGCGCCGGCCTGGAGTGGTTCGGGAAGGGCGACAACCGCTACCTCGAGCGCCAGCTGCGGCGGTTCGGCGGGCTCTGGGATCTCAGCAAGACGCGGCCCGTGCCCGAGATCGAGGAGGCGGCCGCCTGGCTCGCCGCCCACCGCCCGGAGCAGCGCGAGTCGACCCTCGTCCACGGCGACTACCGGCTCGGCAACGTGATGTTCGCCGCCGCACCGGTCGGCGAGCGCCCCCGGCTCGAGGCGATCTTCGACTGGGAGCTGTCGACGATCGGCGATCCGCTCGCCGACGTCGGCTACCTGACCGCGACCTACGCGGATCCGGGCGGCGCGTCCGGCCCGCTCGCGGCGCTGTCGGCGGTGACCGCGCAGCCGGGCTTCCCGACCCAGGCCGAGATCATCGACCGCTACGCGACCCGCTCGGGCCGGGCCGTCGACGACATCCGCTGGTACCAGGTGCTGTCGAGCTGGAAGGCCGGCGTCTTCCTCGAGGGCTCGTACAAGCGCTACCGCGAGGGCTCGGCGGACGACCCGTTCTTCGCGACCCTCGACGAGGGCGTGCCCGCGATGGGCCGCCACGCGCTGGCGCTCGCCCACGGGGAGCCGCGATGAGTCCGGCTCCGCTGCACGGCCTGCTGATCGACTACGGCGGCGTGCTGACCAGCAACGTCTTCGCGGCCTTCGGCGCGTTCGCCACCGACGAGGGCCTGGCGGAGTCCGCCGTCGCCGACCTCTTCCGCCACGACCGGGCCGCCCGCCAACTGCTCAAGGACCTCGAGAGCGGCACGATCGACGACCGCGGCTTCGCGACCCCGTTCGCGACGATGCTCGGGCTCGACGCCGGCCGCGCGGACGGCCTCGTCACCCGCCTGTTCTCGGCGCTGCGCCCGGACGAGGCGATGGTCCACGCGGTCTATGCGGCCCGCGACGCCGGGATCCGGACCGGCCTGATCTCGAACTCGTGGGGCGAGGGCCTGCGCTACGACGAACGGCTGCTGAACGACGCCTTCGACATCGTGGTCCTCAGCCACGAGGTCCGGATCCGCAAGCCCGCGCCGGAGATCTTCCGGATCGCGCTCGACCGGATCGGGCTCGAGCCCACGGCGTGCGTGTTCGTCGACGACCTGCCGTTCAACCTCGAGCCGGCCGCCGAGCTGGGCCTGACCACGATCCTCCACACGAGCGCGAAGGAGACCGTGCCGCAGCTCGAGCGCCTGCTCGGCGTCAAGCTGCGGTGAGCGCCGGCCACCCGCCCCGCGATCGGCCGCCGGAAGCGGTTTCGACAGCCGATCGCGGGGCCGGTGGCCGGGCTCCGGCGGAGCGACCGGCCAGGCCCACCCCGCCGGTGGGGGAGCTACGCCCCGGCCAGCTCGACCGGCGTGCCGATCGTCCAGCCGCCGTCGACCAGCAGGTTGAGCCCGCAGACGTGCTCGCTGAGCGACGAGGAGAGGAACAGGACCGCGTCGGCGATCTGCTGCGGCGTCGCCCAGCGCCCGCGCGGCGTCTGGGCGGCGAGCGCGGCCTTCGTCTCCGCGTCGTAGATCGCCGTCATCTCCGTCTCGACGAAGCCCGGAGCGACCGCGTTGACGTTGATCCCGTGCGGGGCGTAGTCGAGCGCCAGCTGCCGCGTGAGGTTGACGATCGCGCCCTTCGACGCGCAGTAGGCGGCGAAGCCGGGGTTGCCGCGGAAGCCGCTGATCGAGGACATGTTCACCACCCGGCCCCCGCGCCCCTGGTCGAGCATCGCCGCGATCGCCGCCCGCGTGCAGAAGAAGGTCCCGTCGAGGTTGACCGACAGCTGCCGCCGCCAGGCCTCGTCGTCGGTCTCCACGATCGTGCCCTCGACCAGGACCCCGGCGTTGTTGACGAGCACGTCGATCCCGCCCATCGTCGCGACCGCGGCGTCGATCAGGCTCGTCGCCGAGCCGCTGTCGGCCACGTCGCAGCGGACGAACGCCGCCCGCCGGCCGAGCTCCTCGACCGCGGCGACCGTGGTCGCCCCGCCCTCGCGCGGGTCCTCGCGGAGGTCGCCGACGACGATGTCGGCCCCCGCCCGCGCCAGCGTCAGCGCGATCGCCCGGCCGATCCCGGAGGAGCCTCCGGTCACCACGGCCACCTTGTCGTCCAGACCCAGCATCTCGTTCTCCGTTCGGTTCGTCTCGGGCGGGCTCACGCCGTCCCGCACCAGTCCATCGCCAGCAGCGCGTAGGCCCGCGTCGCGCAGAGCACCTCGTCGATCAGGACGTACTCGTCGTCGGCGTGGGCCACGCGCAGATCGCCCGGGCCGTAGCTGATCGCCGGCGTCCCGCCCGCGGTCAGGAAGCTGGCGTCCTCGACCGCGGCGAACCCGGCGACCGTCGCCGGGCCCTCCAGCCGGGTCCCGACGGCGGCCCGCTCGTGGGCGGCGCAGGTCGCCGCGGTGATCGCCTCGGCCTCGGGCACGTTCGCCGGCCAGTGCAGCTTCCACTCGACCCGCGGCGCGTGCTCCCGCAGCCACGGATCGAGCGAGGCCGCGCGGGCGATCTGCCGCTCGATCTCGCCGCGGACCTGCTCCGGATCGTCGTCCGGCGAGTACCAGACGCAGTACTCGATCGTGGTCGTGTCGGCGAGGAAGAACGGGACCATCACGCCCGGCGTCCCGCCCTGGATCACGCCGGGGTGGATCGTGAAGTGCCCGGGCGGGAACAGCGGATGCTGCTTCGTCTGCCCCCACTCGTCCTCGAGCTGCCGCAGCGCGTCGAAGATCAGGACCGCCTTGTCGATCGCGTTGACGCCGACCGCGCTGCCGGCGCCGCCGGCCCGGATCGTGGTCCCGCGCATCGACGAGTGCGACGACTTGCCGTCGAGGGTGACCGCGAACCACAGCAGCCCGGGCGAGACCGGGATCACCGCCAGCGGGGCCGGCGGTGCGCTCGGCTCGGAGACGACCGCGGCGTCGGCCCGGTAGCCGCGCCGGACCGCCGCGGTCACGCCGCACTCGTGGTCCATCGCCTCCTCGCCGACGACCGCCTGCAGGATCAGGTCGCCGCGGAGCGCGACCCCGGCCTCGGCCAGCGCCCGGGCGGCGAACGCCTGGGCCAGCACGCCGGCCTTCATGTCGGTCGCACCGCGGCCCCAGATCCGGTCGTGGTCGATCCGTCCGGAGAACGGGTCCCCGCTCCGCCAGTTGCCGGCGTCGCCCGGCGGCACCACGTCGACGTGGCCGTTGAAGATCAGCGAGCGCCCGCCGCCGCGGCCCCGGACGGTGCCGACGGCGTTCTCGCGACCGGGCTCGATCGCGAACAGGTCGACCTCCGCCCCGAGCCCGGCGTAGACCTCGGCGACCAGCCGCGAGACCTCGCCCTCGCCGCCGACCACGTCGTCGTAGACCTGGCCGGGGTACTTCGGGTTGATGCTCGGGATCCGGACAGCCCGCGAGATCGTGTCGAGCAGCTCGTCGCGGAGGGCGTCGATCCGCCCCAGGACCGCGCTGGTCCGGTCGTCGGTGGTGGTGCTCATCTGCCTGGTCCTCTCTTCGGGGTTCCCGCGAGCCCGCTCAGGCGCCCGCGGCGGGGATCGGGACGGTGGTCGGGACGGGCGCGGACGCGGGAGCGACCTCGCCGTCGCCGTCGAACAGCTCGTCGATCCGGCGGCGCTCGGCGGCGCTGGTCGGCACCAGGTAGGCGCAGGCCACGTAGACGGCGAGGTTGGCGGCGAGCGCGACGAGTCCGCTGGGGAAGCCGTCGAGCCAGGGGATCGCGCCGCCGGCCTCGGCGTAGGGGATCGTCAGGCCGACCGCGACGGCGAAGCCGACCGTCAGTCCGGCGAACGCCCCGGTCGCGTTGCCCCGCCGCCAGAAGAGACCGCAGAACATCGGCACCGCGATCTGGATGATCCCCTGGTAGGCGACCTGGGCGAGGCTGACGAGGTGGGCGTAGTCGAAGGTCAGGTAGGCCGCGACCGACGCCAGCAGCAGGACCACGACCATCGAGGCCTTCGCGACGATGATCCGCTGGCGGTCGCCGAGCGGCCGGTACTGGGCGACGATGTCGTTGGCGATCTGGGTGCCGACGACCTGGATGCACCCGTCGATCCAGCCCATGCTGGCGGCGAACACGACCACCACGCCGACCGCCAGCAGCCAGGTCCCGCCGGCCTGCTGGGTGAGCGTGAACCAGCCTGCCTGCGGGTCGCTGGCGATCTCGGGGACCTGGGTCGCGGCGAGCGCGACCAGCGACAGCAGGGCGAAGAAGCCGCCGGCGATCGGCATCGTCATGACGGTGCCGCGCTTGACCTCGCGGACGCTGCTGGCGGTGTAGATCCGCTGGTAGCTCGTCGGCCAGCAGAGGCTGCCGACGGCGCCGGTCACGATCAGCCCGAAGAAGTAGAGCCCGCCGACCTCGCTGGAGAAGCCGGGCAGGGCGACGTTCGCCTCCGGCAGCCGGCCGATCTCGCCGAAGCCGTCGAAGAAGAACAGCAGCAGGCCGATGCAGACGATCGCGGCGCCGACGTAGGCGACGATCCCCTGGACCAGGTCGGTGATGACCAGGCCGCGCATCCCCATCTGGACGGTCCAGATCTGGCGGATCGCGATGATGCTGACCCCGATCACGAGCGCGGCGGTGATCGAGAGGTTGCCGAGCGACGCCCAGCGGAAGATCGTGCCCATCGCCTGCATCCCGAGCACGATCCAGGGGAACAGCGTGACCACGCCGATCACGCTGGCGAGGACCTTGACCCGGCTGCTGCCGAAGCGCAGGCCGAGCATGTCGGGCTGGGTCCGGAGGTCGAAGCGCTTGCCCCAGCGCCACGCGCGGCTGGCCATGAAGTACATCGCGGAGACGCCGAGCAGGGTGTACAGCAGCGCGTAGAGCCCGATCGCACCGCTTGCCGCGGTCAGGCCGAAGAAGGCGATGAAGGTCGTTCCGGGCCACCACGAGTTGGTGTAGGACATCGCGATGTAGATCGCGCTGAACGAGCGCCCGCCGACCGCGTAGTCGGTGAACGACGAGTCGCTCTTGCGGTAGGTCGCGTAGAGCACGACCACGATCAGCGCGAAGAACGCGCCGAGCATGCCGAAGGTGATCAGCATCAGTCCAGCTCCCCGCGGCGCTTCTCGAACAGGTACAGGCCGACGATCACCGCGGTCACCAGCAGCGCGTCGAACAGCAGGTAGGCGATCGAGAACGGCAGCCCGAGGACCGCCCCGTCGACCCGTCCCGCCCAGATGTACAGCGGCGGGAAGACCGCCAGCGCGGCGGCGACCACGTAGAGCCCGCCGAACAGCCAGAGCTTCGGCGTCGGTCCTGCTCGGCCTACACGTGATCGCCCATCGCGATCGACTTCCGGACGTGCGTCGGTTCGTTCCACGGTCCCTCTCCTCCAGGTCGGCCGCCGTCCCTGCGGCAGCGCTGCGGGCACTCTGCCCGGGAGGCCCGGCGATCACCATCGGTCGATCTGCCGATCTTCTGCTCGGCAGCACGTCGGCCGGATACGCTCGCCCGACAGCGATCCGGGGAGGGAGAGCGCGGATGGACCTTTCAGCACGGGAATTCGGGGCCGTGGTCGCGATCGGCGATCTCTGTGGGGCGGCGCGCCCGTCGGCGGCGCTGGCCGACGACGTGCTCGATCAGCTCACCACGGTGCTGCCCTACGACGCCGCGGCGTTCTCGATCTTCGACCCGGTCGCCCGGCGCCACCTCACGCTGACCAACCGCGCCTATCCGGCCCGCGTGCTCGGCCACCTCGAGCACGACTACCAGCACTCGCAGGCGTACCGCCGGATCTACGCCCGCCGCTGGCCGGACCGGATCAACGACACCCCGTTCGACTTCCGCGAGACCGAGGCGTTCGTGCACTTCCTCGGCGCCTCGGGCTTCGACGAGGGGATGACCACCTGCCTGTTCGCGCGCGACGGCCGCTACGTCGGGATGCTCAACGTCAGCGCCTGCGGGACCGCCGCGATCAGCGACACCGCGCGGCAGATCGTCGGCTCGATGCTGGCGACCTTCTCCCGGGTCGTCGACATCGCCCGCGCTCCCGCCTGGCTACCGGTGCTGCTGGAGTCGTGCACCGCCGCGATCGGCGTCCTCCGCGACGGCTCGACCATCGACCTGCCCGGATGCGATCCCGGGGCGGTGCTGCCCGGCGAGCGGCGGCTGCACCGGCTGGCGGCGAGCTACGACCCGGGCGCCGGGACCGCGCCGCCGCGGTTCCTCTGGCGGGTGCCGGCCGGCTGGCGGCGGATCCAGCTGATGCGGGTGGGAACGCTCGCCGGCGGCCCGCTCGACGTCTCGGTCGTCGCCGAGGAGGCCCTCGACCGGCTCCCGCACGGCCTGACCGCGCGCGAGATCGACGTCCTGACGCTGGTCGCCGCGGGCGCCAGCAACCGTGAGATCGCCGACCGGCTGGTGGTCACGGCGCGGACCGTCGCGACCCACGTCGAGCACCTGCTGGCCAAGCTCGAGCACACCAGCCGGGCCGGGCTGACCGCGACCGCGCTGCACGAGGGGCTGCTCCACCCCTCGCTGCGCGAGGTCGCGCTCGCTCCGGCCGATGACCGCTGAGGCCGCTCAGTCGCGCTTGCCGCGCCCGTAGACGAACTTCGTCAGCCGGTTGATCAGCTTGAACGAGCGCCCGTTGTAGGGGTAGATCTGCGGCTCCTTGTGGAGGTGGAAGCGCGAGGTCAGGATCGTCTGCTGACCGCAGTACTTGCGGATCCCGGCCGCCCCGTGACGGGCACCGAGGCCGGAGTCCTTCCAGCCGCCCATCGGCGCCTCGAGCGCCGTGTAGCCGACCAGCGCGTCGTTGATGTGGACGCTGCCGGCCTGGATCCGGCGGGCCATCTGCTCGCCCTTGGCGATGTCACGGGTGAAGATCGAGGCCATCAGCCCGTAGGGGCTGTCGTTGGCCATCCGGATCGCCTCCTCGGTGTCGGCGACCTTCATGATCGGGAGCGTCGGACCGAAGGTCTCCTCGGTCATGCACTCCATCGAGTGGTCGACGCCCGTCAGCACGGTCGGCGGGTACCACCAGCCCTTGCGGGCCGGGTCCGGGTTGCCGCCGACCACGATCTGGGCGCCCTTCTTGCGGGCGTCCTCGACGTGCTCGGAGACGGTCTCGACCTGGCTGGCGATCGTCAGCGCGCCGACGTCGGTGGTGCCAGGACCGGTCGGGCGGAGGTTGCGCAGCTCGCCGGCCTTCTTGGTGACCTTGGCCACGAACTCGTCGTAGACCGGCGCTTCGACGTAGACGCGCTCGACCGAGATGCAGGTCTGGCCGCCGTTGAACATGCCGTAGTAGAGGGCGTGGTTGGCGGCCCGCTCGAGATCGGCGTCGGCGCAGACGATGAACGCGTCCTTGCCGCCGAGCTCCAGCGAGCAGGGGATCAGGCGCTCGCCGGCGCGGGCGCCGATCCGGCGGCCGACCGGGGTCGAGCCGGTGAACATGATCATGTCGACCTCGTCGACGATCGCCTCGCCGAGCACCGAGCCGCGGCCGGTGAGGACCTGGAGCACGCCGTCGGGCAGGCCGCACTCGCGCAGGCCGCGGGCCATCAGCAGCGACGTCAGCGGCGTCTTCTCGGCCGGCTTCAGCAGCACGCTGTTGCCCGCCATCAGCGCCGGGATGCAGTCGCCGAAGCCGTTGGTGAAGGGGTAGTTCCAGGGCGCGATCACGCCGACCAGCCCGAGCGGGGCGTAGCGGGTGACGACCTTCTTGCCCTTCAGCAGCGGGCTCGAGGTCTTGACCTTCTCGTCGGCGAGCAGCTTCTCGGCCTCGTCGGCCCAGAAGCCGAAGGCGGCGCTCGCGTAGAAGACCTCGGCGATCAGCGCGTCCTCCCACGCCTTGCCGGTCTCCGAGACGATCGTGCGGACGATCTCGTCGGTGTTCTCCGTGACCCACTTCTGGGCCCGGCGCATGACCCGGCCACGGCCCTCGAAGCCGAGCGCCTCCCATGCGGGCTGGACGGCGCGGCCACGCGCGGCGGCGGGACCGGCGGCATCGGCGCCGAGCTCGTCGACCCAGGCGATCGCCTCACCGGTCGCGGGATCGATCACGGGCTTCTGCCCGGCGTGCTCGGTGGCGGCGGGAGCGGCAGCGGCAGCCGCCTTCTTCGGGCCGTCGGCCTCGGTGGACGTCTGCTCCTGGGTGCTCATCCCGGCAGCGTACCGCGTCGGACCCACCCCGTCGAGGAAAAGATGACGTTCGCGTCATCTTCCCTCGCGGGTGGTTGACGGCATGTCAGCCATGCCGTCGCGCAGGCGCCCCGTCGGGAGCGTCCCGCGGCCGGCCCGTCGTCGCGCCGCCAACCGTTGGCGAGCGCGGACGGGCGGGCGAGCTACTCGCTGATCGTGACCGAGCGGATCTCGATCGGGGTGACCGGGCGATCCTGCGGGCCGGTCGGGGTGGTGCCGACGCGCTGGACGACGTCCTCCCCCTCCTTGACCTGCCCGAAGACGGTGTGCTTGCCGTCGAGCCAGGGGCAGGCGTCGGCGGTCACGATGAAGAACTGCGAGCCGTTGGTGTTCGGCCCCGCGTTCGCCATCGCCAGCGCGCCGCGCACGACGGGGTGGTCGTTGAACTCGTCTTCGAACGTGTATCCCGGACCACCGGTGCCGGTGCCCTGCGGGCACCCGCCCTGGATCATGAAGTCGGAGATCACGCGGTGAAAGATCAGTCCGTCGTAGAAGCCATCGCTGCTCAGCTTCTTGAAGTTCTCGACGGTCTTCGGCGCGTCGGCATCGAAGAGCTCGAAGACGATGTCGCCCTCGCTGGTGCTCAGGGTGGCGGTGCTCACGGCGCTCCTCCAGGGTTCGGTGTGGAAACCACGTCGACGACCCTAACGACCGGCCCGGTCGAGCGGGGTCCTCCCCGCCGTCGACCGGTCCCGCGGAGCGATCACCGCCGCGGGTTCCCGTCCGTCAGGCGTCGCTCAGCGCGTGGCCTTGAGCTCGTTGATCTGGGCTGCGGCCGGCGTGCCCGGAGCGGTGCCCACCCAGACCAGCACGTGCTTGTACTTGCGGCTGCGGCCACCGACCTCCTTGAGCGAGAGGGTCTTGCCCTTCTTCGCCCCGGTCAGCGTCGTCTCGGCGGCGAGCGTGTCCCAGCCGAGGTCGAGCGCGTCCGGCGGCAGCGTGCTCTTGGTCGTGCCGAGGACCTTGACCACGAGACCGTCGGTCGGCGTGAAGATCGTCAGCGACTTCAGCGCGGTCGCGTCGTCGAAGTCCAGGACGTACCCGAAGCCGCCGGTGGCGCCCTCGTTGAGCGTGACCTTCCACGCGCTCGAGGTGTCGCCGTCGATCGCGTTGCCCTCCTCGCCCCGGTCGGCCACGACGCCGTCGGGATCGTAGAGCGAGCCCTGGCCACCGGCGAACGTGACCGGGCCGGTGGTCGGCGGGGCCTTCTCGGTCGTGGTGGTCGTCGTCCCGGAGCCGCTGCCCGACCCGGAGCCGGAGCCCGAGCCCGAACCGCTGCCGGACCCGCTGCCGCTGCCCGAGCCGGAACCGGAGCCACCGGAACCCGAGCCCGTCCCCGTCGACGGCGGCGTGACCGGCGTCGTCGGGATGGTCGTCTTCGGCGTCTTCGAGGCCTTCGGCGGATCGATGCTCGGAGGCGGCGTCGTGTCGACGGCCGGCGGGATCGTCGTGTCGGCCGTCGGCGGGGGCACCGCCGCGGTCGGGTCGGCGGTCGCGGGCGTCGTCGGGGTGGTCGGCGTGACTGGCGGCGCGGTCGGCACCGCGGCGGTCGTCCGGGTGTCGCTCTGGAGCGCCGCGTAGGAGGCGGCAGCGGCGCCGCCCGCCAGCAGGACGGCGAGCGCGACGACCATGCCGGCGGCACGCAGGCCGGGCAGGCGCTGGTTCATCTCCGTCATGCGGACACCGCAGCTCAGGCACCACTCCTGGTCCGCCGAGCAGACCGTCCCGCAACGCTCGCAGGCACGAACCGTCGCGCCCGGCTCGCTCCCGGGCGTCTCCTGATGCTGCTGACCGTCAGGCGTCGTCACGTCTCCAATGCTACCGAGGGCAGCGACACCGATGCGCTGGTGGGCGCCAACCTGCGGGCGGACGGCGCCCGCCGGGCCGGATGGCCCGGGGCAGGCACGGCCTGCCGGCGGCGACGACCTCAGGCGGGGCGCAGGACCTCGGCGCGCAGCGTGCGCCCCTCGGACCGGTGGCCCTCGATCGCCGCGATCGTGTCGTCGACCCCGGACGCGGGCACCGTGGCGAGCGAGAAGCGGTCGAGCACGCGCACGTCGCGGACGGCCTCGCCGTCGAGGCCGGAGGCGGCGGTGATCGCCTCGACCAGGTCACGGACCTCGAGCCCGTCGGCGCTGCCCGGCACGAGCACGATCCGGATCCCGGCCTCGTCGGCACCGTGGTTGAGCTGCGGCTTGCGCCCACGGCGCGGCTTCTGGCGGCGCGGCTCGCTGCGCGGCTCCTCGGTCGGCTCGGGCGTCGCCGGGGCCGTCGCGTCGACCGACGGGGCCTCGTCCTTCGCGGACGCGGACGCGGCCTCGGAGGCGGCCGTGGCCGCCGTGGCGGCGGCGTGCGCGTCGCCGGTCGGCGTCGTCGCCCCCTTCGCCCACGGGGTCATCGCCATCCCGACGTGCTCTTCGATCGCCTCGCGCTCGCGGGCCTGCTTCGGCTCGACGAACGTGATCGCGCGGCCGGTGGCGCCGGCCCGGCCGGTGCGGCCGATCCGGTGCACGTAGGTGTCGGGCGAGCGCGGCACGTCGTAGTTGACGACGTGGGTGACGGTCGAGATGTCGAGGCCACGGGCGGCGACGTCGGTCGCGACCAGGATCGGCACGCGGCCGCCCTTGAAGGCCAGCATCACGCCGTCGCGCTGCCCCTGCGAGAGATCGCCGTGGAGTGCCCGCACGTTGTTGCCGCGGTCCTTCAGCAGACGGTAGAGCCGGTCCGTGCCGATCTTCGTGCGGCAGAAGACGATCGCCTGGCGCGGCCGCTCGGCGGCGATCACCTCGGCCAGCTTCTCGGGCTTGTCCTTGCTCGCGACCTCGACGAAGAACTGCTCGACGCTGTCGACCGTCAGCGTGTCGGACTTGACCTTGACGTGCTCGGGCTCGTAGAGGTAGTTGTCCGCCAGCTTGCGGATCGGCGGGGCCATCGTGGCCGAGAACAGCGCCGTCTGGCGTCCGTTCGGGGTCCGCCGGAGGATCTTCTCGACGTCCTCGAGGAAGCCGAGGTCGAGCATCTCGTCGGCCTCGTCGAGGACCACGAACCGGCAGGAGCCGAGCTGGAGCGCGCCGCGGTCGATCAGGTCGAGCACGCGACCGACGGTGCCGACGACGACGTGGGCGCCGGACCGCAGGCGCGAGATCTGCTCCCGGATCGGCGCGCCGCCGAAGGTCGCCACGACCTCGACGTCCTTGCGGACGCCGAACGAGCGGATCGCCTGGGTGACCTGGATGCAGAGCTCGCGGGTCGGCGTCAGGACCAGCGCCTGGGTGTCCGGGTTGCTCGTGTCGACGTACTCGACGATCGGCACGCCGAAGGCGGCGGTCTTGCCGGAACCGGTCTGAGCCTGGCCGATCACGTCACGGCCGTCGAGCATCGGCGGCATGCCCTGCGCCTGGATCGGGCTGGGCTTCTCGTACCCGATGTCCCGCAGCGCCTGGAGGACGGGTTCGGACAGGCGGAGGTCGGCGAACGCGGTCATCACGTGGGGACTCTAGACGGGCGGCGACCGGAAGACCGAGCGGCCCGCGACCGGGACCCGGCCGGGCGGGTCCCAGCGGGTGCGACCGACGCGGAGAACCGTTCACCGGCAACGCTCCTCCGCATCAGCCGGCCCGCGGCGTGCTGCCGATGCAGATCGCCGTTCGCGGGCAACGCCAATCCGCATCAGCCCTCCCAAGCTGCGCGTCCCGCCACGCCGCCCAACCTCAGACGTCGAGCACGAGCTTGCCGCTGGTGCGCCGCTCGACCAGGGCCTGGTGCGCGGCGGCGGCCTCGGCCAGTGGCCAACGTCCCCCGACCACCACGCGGACCTCCCCGCGAACCGCGCGCGAGAAGAGGTCCTCCAACGGCGCCCGGAAGCGACGCTCGGGATCGTCGAGGGTGTGGAACAGCCAGAACCCGATCACCGAGCGCGAGTTCCGCAGCAGGTGACCGGTGCGGACCTCGTTCTGCTGCTTGCTGGCGATCCCGCAGACGACGATCCGCCCGAACGGGGCCAGCGCCCGCAGCGAGGCGTCGAAGACCGGGCCGCCGGACATGTCGATCACGACGTCGACCGGGCGTCCCTCGTTGGCGGCCAGCAGCCGCTCGGTCAGGTCGTCCGCGCCCGAGTCGATCGCGATGTCGGCGCCGAGCTCCAGCGCCAGCTCGCGCTTCTCCTCGCTCGAGGCGGTCGCGATCACCCGCCCCGCCCCCATCGGCCGCGCGAGCTGGGTGGCCAGCGAGCCGGTGCCGCCGGCGGCGCTGTGGACGACGACGGCCTCGCCGCCCTCCAGCCGGCCGCAGGTCCGGTGCAGGTGCCAGGCGGTCAGGCCCTGGACGAGCAGCCCGAGCGCCTGCTCGTCGGGCAGCGCGTCGGGGATCGGGACGCAGAGCCCCTCCGGGACGACCGCGTACTCGGCGTAGGCCCCGCCGCCGCGGGTCAGGGCGACGACGCGCTCGCCGGTGTCCTCGCGGATCCCGACGACCTCCTGGCCGGGAACCAAGGGCAGCTGCGCCGCCTGGACGTACTTGTTCTCGCGGGTATGGGTGTCGGCGAAGTTGACCCCGACCGAGCGCACCCGCACGCGCACCTCTCCGGGACCGGGCTCCGGGCGCGGGACCTCCTCCCAGCGCAGGACGTCCGGCCCTCCGAACTCGTGTTGGCGGATCGCACGCATCGTCTGGGACATGGCGACGGCGAGGCTAGCGGCTGGGTCACCGCAGGCGTGACCACCGGTGCCACGCGCTACCGTCCGCCCGGTGCCCCCCGCCGCGCCGATCCGGTCCCCGGACCTCGCCGAGCTGCGCGCGCTGACCGCGGCCGCCCGCCACGGCAGCATCGGTGCGGCCGCGCGCGAGCTGGGCGTCTCGCAGCCCGCCCTCAGCAAGCGGCTGCGGCAGCTGGAGACCGTCGTCGGCCTGCGCCTGCTCGACCGCTCCCCGCGCGGCGTGGTCCCGACCGACGCCGGCCGCCAGCTGCTCTACTCGGCCCAGCGGGTGCTCGACGAGCTCGCCGACCTCGACCGGACCGTGTTCCAGCTGCGGGGCCGTCCGCGTCCGCTGCGGCTGGCCGCCAGCGCCGCCGTCGCCGAGTCGCTGCTGCCCTCGCTGCTGACCGCCTTCCACCGCCAGCCGGGCGGCGACCCGGTCGAGCTGATCGTGTGCAACTCGACGCTCGTGCGCGAGCTGGTCGACTCGGGCCGGGCCGACGTCGGGATCGCCGGATCGGCGCCCGGCGAGGACATCGACAGCTACGTCCTCGCCGAGGACGAGCTGGTCGTCGCCGTCCCCGCCGGCCACCCCTGGGAGCAGCTCGAAGCGATCCCGCTCGCCGAGCTGGCCGCCACCCCGTTGATCCTCCGCGATCCCGGATCGAACCAGCGCCAGGTGCTCGAGGCGCTGGTCGCCCGGATGGGGCTCGAGCTGACGCCGCCGCGGATCGAGGTCAGCTCGACCAGCGCCGCGCTCGAGGCGAGCGCCGACACCGGGGTCCCCGCCCTGGTCTCCCGGCTCTCGCTCCCGCCCGACGCCGGGGTCCCGCTGCGCCCCGCGACCGACCCGCGACTGTCGCGACGGTTCGTCGTACTGGTATCCGCCACGCATGCCTCGGCCGCCGTCGACCGGCTTGTAGACGCCCTCCACACCTGAGTCGGGTGTGTCGGCAGGCACACTAAAGCCATAACGAGGAGGCATGGGGTGAGACGGTTTCTCGCCCTACCGACCTTTTGGATCCCGTCGTACTCTTCGGCGGTCGGACCGGTTCCGATTCCGTCGCGGCTCCCTCTTCCCTCACCCTCCCGCGGCGGGCCGATGTGTCTTCCTGTAGCCCTGCCCTGAGGCCACCCGGCCCCGGGGTACGATGCGTTCCGCTGGTGGCCCCTGATGGATCTTCTCGACCTCGCCCGTTGGCAATTCGCCTTCACCACCGTCTTCCACTTCATCTTCGTCCCGCTGACGATCGGCCTCTCCGGCTACGTCGCGATGATGCAGACGAAATGGGTCCGTACAGGCGACGAGCACTACCTACGGATGACGAAGTTCTGGGGCAAGCTGCTCCTGGTCAACTTCGCGATCGGGATCGCCACCGGCCTGGTCCAGGAATTCCAGTTCGGCATGGCTTGGTCGGCCTACAGCCGCTACGTCGGTGACGTCTTCGGCGCCCCGCTGGCGATGGAGGGGCTGGCCGCCTTCTTCCTCGAGTCGACCTTCCTCGGGATCTGGATCTTCGGCTGGGACAAGCTGCCCAAGAAGCTCCACCTGACCTCGATCTGGCTGGTCTTCATCGGCACCAACCTCTCGGCCTACTTCATCCTCGCCGCCAACGCCTGGATGCAGCACCCGGTCGGCTACGAGATCGACCCCGAGACCGGCAACGCCGTCCTGACCTCGATCTGGGCGCTGCTGACCAACAGCACCGCGCTCTTCGCCTACGCCCACACGATTCCGGCCGCGATCGTCACCGCCTCCGCGCTGATCATCGGCATCTCGGTCTGGCACCTCGGCCGCAAGCCGGGTCACGAGACGGCGTTCTTCCGCAGCTCCGCCGTCTGGGGTCTGCGTGGCCTGCTCGTCTCCGCCCTCGTGACCGTGGTCGTCGGCCACTTCTTCGGGCAGCTGATGGGCAGGCAGCAGCCGATGAAGATGGCCGCCGCCGAGGCGCTCTACGAGAGCCGCGACGGGGCGCCGCTGTCGCTGATGGCGCTCGCACCGTTCGAGAAGAAGCCGAAGCGGCTGTCGTTCTCGCTCGAGATCCCGAAGCTCTACAGCTTCATGGACACCAACCACTTCAACGGTCACGTGGAGGGGATCAACGACATCCAGGCCGCGGAGCAGAAGCGCTACGCGCAGTACGAGATCGACCACGGACGGGACCCGGCCAAGGCCGAGTACTACCCGATCATCGGGCTGACCTACTGGACCTTCCGGCTGATGGTCGGGATCGGGCTGTTCCTCGCCGCGTTCGCCGCGCTCGGGCTGCTGATCGAGCGCCGAGCCCGCGGGGGCCTGGTCGAGATGGCCAAACGACCGTGGTTCCGCTGCCTCGCGCTCGGAGGCCTGATCAGCGGCTTCGTCGCGCAGTCCGCGGGCTGGATCTTCACCGAGCAGGGCCGCCAGCCCTGGGCCGTCACCGGCCTGCTGAAGACCGAGGACGCGATCTCCCAGCTGGGCACGTCGACCGTGGCGATCTCGCTCGGGGTCTTCATCGCCCTCTACTGCCTGATCGGAGCGATCGAGTTCTGGCTGTTCCGCCGTCTGGCGATCGCGGGCCCGGACCCGGAGCCCGACCCGGACGCGCCCGACAGCGCACCCACCCCTTCCCTCGCCTACTGAGCCCGGAGCACCATCATGGATCTGCCGACCGTCTGGTTCCTCCTGATCGCCTTCTTCTGGGCGGGCTACCTCGTCCTCGAGGGGTTCGACTTCGGGGTGGGCATGCTGATGCCGTTCGTCACCAAGGACGCGGGTGAGCGCAAGCAAGCGATTCGCACCTTCGGTCCCGTCTGGGACGCCAACGAGGTCTGGCTGATCGTCGCCGGCGCCTCGATGTTCGCCGCCTTCCCCAACTGGTACGCATCGATGTTCAGCGCGATGTACCTGCCGCTGCTGTTGCTGCTGGTCGCGCTGATCGTGCGTGTGCTGGCGATCGAGTACCGCGGCAAGCACGACAGCGGACGCTGGGTCGCGACCTGCGACCGGGTCCTGATCGTCTCGTCGTTCGTCGCTCCGGCGGCCGTCGCGATCGCCCTCTCCAACGTCGTGCGCGGCATCCCGCTGAACGCCGAGAACAACTACACGGGCAACCTGCTGGACCTGCTCAACCCCTACGCGCTGACCGGTGGGGCGGCCGTGCTCGCGCTCTTCGCGTTGCACGGCGCGAGCTTCCTCGGCCTGCGCGCGATCGGCCCGGTCCGTGACCGCGCGCGGCGCGCCGCCATGTACGTCTGGGGCCCGGCCACGCTGCTGGCCGCCGGCTTCGGCGTCTGGAGCCTGCTCGGGGCGGGTGGGTTCGATTCGCCGGTGTCGCCGCTGGCCGTCGCCGCGCTCGTGATCGCTGCCGGCGCCCTGGTCGTCTGCGGCTGGGCCGTGATGACCGAGCGCGAGGCGATCGCCTTCGGCGCGACGACCGTGACCATCCTCGGCGTCGCCGTGCTGATGTTCGCCCAGCTCTGGCCGAACGTGCTGCCGTCGACCGACGACCCCGCCGGCACGCTGTCGATCACCGCCGCGGCCTCGTCGGCCTACACGCTCAAGGTGATGTCGTTCGTCGCCCTGCTCATGCTGCCGGTGATCCTCATGTACCAGGCCTGGAGCTACTGGGTCTTCCGTCACCGCGTGGCCCCCGAGGGCTTCGAGACCACGTCGTCCCCGCTCGAGGCGCTGCGTCAGCGCGCCGCCGAGGACTAGCGCGCGCGTGGGTCCGCCCCGCCGCGAACTGCTCGACGCCGTCCCCGGTCTGCGCGCCCAGCTGCGGCGCGCGGTCGGGCTCGGCGTCGCGGAGACCGCCGCCACCATCGCCCAGGCCCTGCTCCTGGCCCACGCGATCGCGATCGGCGTCAGCGAGCGCGACGATCCGATCGCGCCGACGCTGATCGCGCTCGTCGTCTCCGTCCTGCTGCGGGCCGGCTTCGCCGCCTGGAGCGAGACCTCCGGTCGCGCGGCCGGCCGCCACGCGGTCGCCGTGCTGCGCGAGCGGGCGGTCGGCCTCGCCCTCCGGCGGGCCGCCGCCACCAGCGGCGGCCGGCGGCCGGGCGAGCTGGCGATCAGCTGGGTCCACGGGGCCGACGCCGTCGCCACCTACGCCGGGCGCTATCTGCCGGCGTCGGTCGTGTCGGCCGTCGCGCCGGTGCTGGTGCTGATCGCGGTCGCCTTCGTCGATCCGCTGAGCGCCGGCCTGCTGGCCTTCTCGGTGCCGATCGTGATCCTCTTCCTGATCCTCGTCGGCCAGTCCGCGCAGGCCGCCGCCGAGCACCGCCACGCGAGCATGACCCTGCTCGGCGGGCACCTGCTCGACGTGCTCCGTGGCCTGCCGGTGCTGCGGGCCTGGGACCGCGAGCAGGCCCAGGCCGCGCAGGTCCTGCGGGCCGGCGAGCACTACCGGGAGGGGACGATGGCGACCCTCCGCCAGGCGTTCCTGTCCGGCCTCGTGCTCGAGTTCATGGCGATGCTCGGGACCGCCCTGGTCGCGGTCGCCTGCGGGATCCGGCTGGCCGGTGGCCACATGGAGTTCGCGCCCGCGATCGCCGCGCTGGTGCTCGCGCCCGAGGTCTTCCTCCCCCTGCGCAGGCTCGGGGCCGAGTTCCACGCCTCGGCCGACGCCGAGCCGCTGCTGCAGGAGCTGGCCGCGGCGGCCAGCGACGCCGCGGACGGGCGCGCAGCCGGCGACGGCGCGGCGGGCGACGATCGCGATGTGTTCTCCACCTCCACGGTGGACAACGCATCGCGAAGCGCGCCCGCGGCCCACGCCGCGACCCCCGACCCCGCTACCGCGGGGCTCCGCCTCGACCGGCTCGTGGTCCGCCACGGCGACCGCCTGAACCCGGCCCTCGACGAGCTCTCGGTGACGATCCTGGCCGGCGCGACCGCGCTGCTGATCGGCCCGTCCGGCTCGGGCAAGACCACGCTCCTGCGGCTGTTGCTCGGCCTTCGGAGCCCGGACGGCGGGACCGTCCGCTGCGGTGACGTCGCGCTCGCCGACGTCGACCTGGCCCGCTGGCACGAGCAGATCGCGTGGATCCCCCAGCACCCGGTGCTGCTGCCGGCGACGCTGCGCGACAACGTCCGCTTCGGGCGCGACGCCAGCGACGAGGCGATCCACGCCGCGCTCGCCGAGGTCGGCCTCGGGCCGCTGACGGCGACGCTCGCCGACGGGCTCGACGCGCCGCTCGGCGACGGCGGACTGCCGCTGTCGGCCGGGGAGCGGCGGCGGCTGGCGGTCGCCCGCGCGCTGCTGCGCGACCCGCGGCTGGTGCTGATCGACGAGCCGACGGCGAACCTCGACCGGATCACCGCCGAGCAGCTGACCGACGTGCTCGGACGGCTGGTCGAGGGGCGAACCGCCGTGATCGCCACCCACGACGAGCTGCCGCGGCGGCTGGCCGACCTGACCATCGACCTACAGGCGAGGGCGATATCCCGATGATCGCGCTGATCCGCCGCGCCCTCCGGCTGGCGACCCCGTCCGAACGGCGACAGCTGCTGCTGGCCGCCGCGCTCGGCGTGCTCGGCGGGGCCGCGGGCACCGCCTTGCTGGCGATGTCCGGCTACCTGATCGCGCGCGCCTCCCAGCAGCCGCCGGTGCTCTCGCTGACGGTCGCGATCGTCGGCGTCCGCGGCTTCGGCGTGCTGCGCGCCGCCGCCCGCTACGCCGAGCGCCTGGTCGGCCACGACACCGCGCTCGGGATCCTGGCGCGGCTGCGGGCCTCGACCTTCGCCGCCGTCGCCGCGGGCGGGGCCGACCAGCGGCTGCTGCTGCCGACCGGCGCGTCGGACGACGCCCAGCTGGCCGGGACCGAGACCGCCGACCGGCTGGTCGCCGACGTCGACCGCGTCCAGGACGCGTACCTGCGCTCGCTCTCGCCGCTCGCGGTCGCGACCGTGATCGGGGCCGGCGCGCTGCTCGCCGCCGCGCTGGTCCTGCCGGTCGCCGCCGCGGTCCTGGCCGGGGTCCTGCTCGCCGGGGCGGTGCTCCTGCCGGTCTACGCGACCCGTGCCGCCCGCGGCGCGGCGCGGCAGCGGGCACCGCGGCGCGCCGCGGTCGTCCGCGAGATCGCCACCGCGCTCGACGCCGCCCCCGAGCTGCTCGTGGCCGGGATGGCCGAGGACCAGATCGCCCGCGTCCACGCCGCCGGTGCCGCGCTCGACCGCGTCGACCGCCGCGAGGGCCGGGCGACCGCGCTGGTCGGGGCCGCCGCGACGGCGGTCGGTGGACTCGGGTCGGCGGCGGTGCTCGCCGTCGCGCTGCCGGCGGCCAGCTCCGGCAGCCTCGATCCGGTGCTGGTCGGGATGCTCGCGCTGCTGGTGCTCGGCGTCGGCGAGACGATCGCCGTCCTGCCGAACGCCGCCCGCGAGCTCGAGGGCACCGGCGACGCCGTCCGTCGCGTGACCGAGCTGCTCGACACGGCACCGGCGGTGACCGTGACTGATCCCGCCCCGGCCGTCCCGCTCGACTCGGCCGCCGTCCGACTGCGGAACGTCACCGTTCGGCGCGGCCCGCGGACGATCCTGCGCGATGTCGACGTCGAGATCGGCGACGGCGATCGGGTCGCGCTGGTCGGCCCGAGCGGCGCCGGCAAGAGCACCCTCGGCGAGCTGCTGGTCCGCTTCCTCCCGACCGCCGACGTCGACGGCGAGCGGACGATCGGCGACCGCCCGCTCGACGAGGTCGACGTCCACCGGCTGCGCGCGACCGTGCTCCACGTCCCCCAGGACCCGTACCTGTTCGACGCCGATCTGCGCGCGAACCTGCTGCTCGCCCGGCCCGACGCGAGCGACGCGGAGCTGATCGCCGCGATCGAGACCGTCGGCGGCGCCGCCTGGCTGGCCGGGCTCCGTGACGGCCTCGACACGCCGCTGGGCGAACGCGGCGGCCACCTCTCCGGCGGTGAGCGGCAGCGGGTCGGGCTCGCGCGCGTCGCGCTCTCCCGCCGCCACCGGCTGCTGCTGCTCGACGAGCCGGTCAGTCACCTGCCGCCGGCCGACGGGGTCGCCGCGCTGCAGGCGCTGCTCGACGCCGATCCCGAGCGGGGCGCGCTGCTGATCGCCCACCGCCCGGAGGAGGCCGAGCTGATGCCCCGCCGGCTCGAGCTGCGGGCCGACGGCGGCCTCCAGCCGGCCTGATCGTCGGCGGCACCGCCCCGAACGCACCCCACCTCCACGACTCCGCGGAATCATTCATCTAGGGTCTCCGGAATGACCGTTACCGTCGTTGGCTCCATCGCGTTCGATGGAGTCGAAGCTCCGTCCGGCAAGCGTGACCGCATCCATGGTGGCGCGGCCTTCCACTTCGCGCAGGCGGCGTCGTTCTACACCGACGTGCGCGTCGTCGGCCCGGTCGGCGACGACTACTCCGACGACGACATCGCGCTGCTCGCCACCCGCGGCACCAACACCGACGACGTCGAGCGGGTCGCCGGCGGCAAGACCTTCTTCTGGAAGGGCAAGTACCACGACGACCTCAACTCGCGGGACACGATCACCACCGAGCTGAACGTCTTCGAGACCTTCGAGCCGAAGCTCTCGGCCGAGAGCCAGGCCGCCGACGTCCTGTTCCTCGCCAACATCGTGCCGGCCCTCCAGCGCGCCGTCCGGGCCCAGTGCCAGGCCGCCAAGTGGGTCGCGCTCGACTCGATGGACCTCTGGATCGACATCGCCCGCGAGGACCTCGTCGCGGTGATCGGCGAGGTCGACTGCCTGATCCTCAACGACAGCGAGCTGGCTCAGCTGACCGGCGCCCCGACGACCTACGCCGCCGCCCAGGCGATCTTCGCGTGGGAGAAGGCGGGTGGGCGGGCTCCCTCTTCCATCATCGCCAAGCAGGGCAGCTACGGCGCGCAGGTCTACACCAACGACGGCGGCGGCTTCACGGTCCCGGTCTTCCCGCTCGACGCGGTCGTCGACCCGACCGGCGCCGGTGACACGTTCGCCGGCGGCGTCGTCGGCTACGTCGCCGCCCGTCTCGCCGCCGAGCCGGACCTGGTCGTCGACCGCGACGTGCTCGCCGCCGCGCTGATCCACGGGACCGCGACCGCCTCGCACAACGTCGAGGCCTTCGGCGCCGAGAAGCTCTACACGCTGCCGGCCAGCGCGGTCCAGGAGCGTGTCGACCGGCTCGTCGAGCTGACCCGCGTGCCCGACACCCAGGTCGCCCTGCGGGCCTAGCCCAGCAGCGGGGAGACCCGGCACTGATGCGGGTTGGCGTTCCCGGCGAACGCCAACCCGCATCGGCTCGCCGGACCCCGCAGGATCGGCCGCCCCGCGCTCAGCGGTGGAGGTCGACCGGCGTGCCCGGCGGCAGCTCGCGCGCCAGGTACGAGACCTGGGCGTTGGCGATCCGGACGCAGCCGTGCGACCGCGCGCTGCCCAGCGGGTCCCGGTAGCTCGCCCCCGCCCGGCCGTGGATCGCGACCCGCCCGGGGCCGCCGCCGTAGTTCTCGAGCACGTTCGAGTGCGCGGTCAGGGCCAGCGCCCAGGGCCCGAGGAAGGCGCGCGGATTCGGCTGGCGGTTGCGCTCGTAGATCGCCGCGAGCGTGTGCGGCGTCGGCGTCGACGGCGCCCCCACCACCGCCCGGAAGCGGTGAGTCCGGCGGCCGTCGCGGTAGACCGTCACCCGCCGCTTGGCGGTCGCGACGTCGACCCAGTACGGGGTCCGCGAGAGCAGCACGCGGTCACGCGGGACCCAGCCGCTGCCTCCGTTCGGCCGGTCTCCGAGCAGCAGCCGGACCCACTGCTGCCCGGCGTGGGTCGCCGAGTCGAGGACGAGCAGCGTCTGCGCCTGGTGCGACCAGGCGGTCTGCGTCCCGACCCGGGTCGTCCCGCTCGCGCTCGCGAGCCGCCGTCGGGCGGGTCCGGCGGCGACGATCAGGGCGACCGTCGCGCCGCCGCTGCGCGAGGGCTTGGCGACCGGCCACGGCTCGTCGTCGGTCGCGGCCGGCGGCGTTCCGGGCTCGGCGTCCGACCCAGCCGCGGCCGGGTCGTCGCTCGGCGCGAGCCCACGCGCGTCGGCCCGCACCGCCCCCGGGCCGGGGGCGGTGGTCGCGGCCGAGGCCACCGAGGCCGCCCCGCCCGTCGTCAGCAGCGAGGCAGCGAGCAGGACGAGCAGCGATCGACGGCGGCTCGAGGGCGGTTGTGGCGTGGGTTCAGGCATATGGTCACCGTGGGGCCGGCCGTAACGGGCCGGCCCACCGTGCTGAGCAGGCTAGCCCGTCACCCCTCCGACCCGGGCCGCCGGAACCACCGCGAGCACGCCCGCGGCGGCTCCGGGGGACAACCAACTAGGCTTCGGCCCATGCCCGCGCTGTCCGACGTCGCGATCCGCCAGCTGGTCGCGGACGACCGCATCCGGATCACCCCCTGGGACGACTCGATGGTCCAGCCCGCCTCGGTCGACCTTCGACTGGGCCGGTCGTTCCGGGTCTTCCACAACCACCGCGTCACCTCGATCGACCTGGCCTGCCCGCCGGACAACCTGACCGAGGAGGTCCGGGTCGAGGACGACGAGCCGTTCGTGATCCACCCCGGCGAGTTCGCCCTCGGCCGGACGGAGGAGTGGGTCGAGCTGCCGGACGACGTCGTAGCCCGGATCGAGGGCAAGAGCTCACTCGGCCGGCTCGGCCTGATCGTGCACGCGACCGCCGGCTTCTGCGATCCCGGCTGGAAGGGGACGCTGACCCTCGAGCTGGCCAACCTGACCCGGGTCCCGATCCTGCTGCGGCCGGGTCTGCCGATCGCCCAGCTGTCGTTCATGACCCTCGACCAGCCCGCCGAGCGCCCGTACGGCCACCCGGAGCTGGGCAGCCACTACCACGGGCAGGTCGAGGCGACCGCCAGCCGCTACGAGGGCGGTCCCGCCCGCGTCCAGACCGACTGACCGTCGCCCGCCGGCGGGATCCGGGCGACTCGCGGTCGCCCGGTCCGCGTCCCGCTCGCGCGCGACCGAGGGTCGCCGCGCAGCGGTCAGCCGGCGACCGCCTGGGCCGCCGGCAGCCGCTGGGCGATGTCGTCGATCGTCCAGCGGCCGTCGGTCTCGATCTCCCCGACCGGCCGCCAGCCGGCGAGCTCCTGGATCGAGCCGCCCTGGACCGCGAAGACCTTGCCGGTCACCGGGCAGGCCTTGGTCGCGAGGTACGCCACCAGCGGCGAGATGTTCGCCGGGGCGAACAGGTCGACCTCGCCCTCCTCGACCTCCTGGGCGAAGATCGCGCCCATGCCCGGCGTGGCGAGCGTCAGGCGCGTGCGGGCGATCGGCGCGATCGCGTTGACCCGGACCCCGTAGCGCTCGAGCTCCTCGGCCGCGACCAGCGTCATCGCGGCGATCCCGGCCTTGGCCGCGCCGTAGTTGGCCTGCCCGGCGTTGGGCAGCGTCACGCCCGAGGCCGAGGCCGTGTTGATCACCGAGGCGCGGGGCTGCTCGCCCGCCTTCGCCTGGCCCTTCCAGTACGCGGCCGCGTGGCGCAGGACCGCGAAGTGCCCCTTCAGGTGGACGTGGATCACCGCGTCCCACTCGGCCTCCTCCATGCTCGCGACGAAGCCGTCGCGCAGGATCCCGGCGTTGTTGGCCACGACGTCGAGGCCGCCGAACGCGTCGATCGCCTGCTCGACCAGGGCCTTCGCCCCGTCCCAGCTGGCGATGTCGTCGACGTTGGCGACGGCCGAGCCGCCGGCGGCGACGATCTCGTTGACGACCTCCTGCGCCGGCCCGGCGTCCGCGCCGCTGCCGTCGTTGGCGCCGCCGAGGTCGTTGACGACGACGCTCGCGCCCTCGCCGGCGAACAGCAGCGCGTGCTCACGGCCGATCCCGCGTCCTCCCCCGGTGATGACCGCGACGCGGCCCTCGAGTGCTCCCATGTTCCGTCCTCCTGTTGCGATTGGTGTGCCGTGGCCCAGGGGTCACGGAGGGCGCCGTCGCTCGCGGGTGCCGGCCGCGGGCGGGAACGGCGCAGCCGTCCCGCGAGGCGACGCCCCGCGGGACCGCCGGATCGTCAGTCGGCGATCTCGGCGAGGCCGTCGCGGATCACCGCGTCGTCGCCGACCGTCGTCTCGAACCCGTAGCGGGTGACCTCGTCGGCCCCGCCCGCGTTCCAGGCGCGGGTGCGCAGCTCCTGGCCGGGCAGGACCGGCTTGGAGAAGCGGACGGCCAGCCGCCGCAGCCGTCCGACGTCGGAGTCGGCCAGCTCGGTCAGGACCGCCCACGACGTGAAGGCCATCGTGCAGAGGCCGTGGGCGATGATCCCGGGCAGGCCCGAGTCCCGGGCGACCTCCTCGTCGAGGTGGATCGGCATCGGATCGCCGGCGGCCGGCCCGTAGCGGAAGGTCTGGTCGTCGTCGACGCGCTGGACCACCTCGGCCGCCGGATCGCCGGCCCGCAGACCCTCGTCGAGGCGGTGTCCCGGCGACAGCTCCCCGACCACCGATCCGGCGTCGAAGCCGCGGACGAAGAAGGTCACGTACTGCTCGTTGACCAGCTCGCCGGCCTCGTCCCTCGTCTCGAGGTAGACCGCCGCCCGGGTCCCGTTCGGCAGCCCCTCCCAGCCGATCATCTTCGCGCGTGAGACGAGCCGGTCGCCCGGGCGGATCGGGCGGTGGAAGCGGAAGTCCTGCTCGCCGTGGAGGACCTTCCCCAGCAGCGGGAGCGGGACGACCTCGAGCGCCGGCTCCAGCAGCGACTCGAAGACCGGCACGATCGCGAAGACCGGGCTCGCCACCTCCCCGGCCCGGTGCGCCGGGATCGGGTCGTTGGTGGCCTCGGCGTAGGCGATCAGCCGCTCGCGGGTGACGGCGAACCGCGACTCGTCGGTCCAGGTCCCCAACCCGCCGGCGTCGAACTGCAGCGTCTCGGTCGACATCTCCGGTCTCCGTCTCGTCGCCGCGCCGCTCAGGCGACGAGCGCCGAGAGCTTCTCCAGCGACTCGTCGAGGTTCTTCTTGCCGTCCTTCTCGACCGCCTTGCCGAGTGCGCCGGCGATCATCGCGCCCTCGAACTCGGCCTCGATCGTGGCCGTCGAACCGCCGTTGCCGTCGGAGGCGACCGCGAAGCCGAAGCTGACCTTGACCCCGGCCATGCCCTCGCCGGAGATCGAGAAGCTCGACGGCGCGTCGTACTCGTCGACGGTCCAGGTGATCGTGTTCGGCATCCCGAGCATCGTCACGACCTCGGCGGCCCGCGCGCCCTTGGAGAAGCTCTCCGGGACGTCGCCCTTCCACTTGGTGTGGATGGTCAGCCACTGCTCGTAGGTGCTCGGGGTCGAGATCGCCGCCCAGATCGTGTCGGGCGTGGCGGGGATGTCGACGGTGGCGTTGATCTTGCCCATGCTGGTCTCCTCGTGGATGTCGCGTGTCGGGGTGCTGCACGCCCGCGGCGGTGCCGTCGAGCGTGGGGAAGGCGGGGACCGGACGGCGGCCGTCCGGGTCGCGGTCGGGCTAGCGCTCGGCCCGCTGGTAGGCGGTCACGACGGCCGCGCCGCCGAGCCCGATGTTGTGCTGGAGCGCGGCCTCGACGCCGTCGACCTGGCGCTTGTCGGCGGTGCCGCGCAGCTGCCAGGTCAGCTCGGCGCACTGGGCGAGCCCGGTCGCCCCGAGCGGATGGCCCTTGGAGATCAGGCCGCCGGAGGGGTTGACGACCCACTGGCCGCCGTAGGTGGTCGCCCCGGCGTCGATCAGGTTGCCGCCTTCCCCCTCGCCGCAGAGGCCGAGGGCCTCGTAGGTGATCAGCTCGTTGGCCGAGAAGCAGTCGTGCAGCTCGATCACCTGGAAGTCCTCCGGGCCGAGCTCGGCCTCCGCGTAGACCGCCTGCGCGGCCTGGCGGCTCATGTCGAAGCCGACGATGTTCTTCGCGCTGCCGTCGAACGTGCTCCGGAAGTCGGTCGTCATCGCCTGGCCGACGATCTCGACCGCCTGGCCGCCGAGCCCGTGCTCGTCGACGAACCGCTCGCTGGCGAGGATCGCCGCCCCGGAGCCGTCGGAGGTCGGCGAGCACTGGAGCTTGGTCAGCGGCTCGTAGATCGGCTTCGCGTCGAGGATCTGCTGGAGCGTGTACTCCTCCTGGAACTGCGCGTAGGGGTTGTTGACCGAGTGGCGGTGGTTCTTCTCGCCGATCCGGGCGAACTGCTCCGCGGTCGAGCCGTACTCCTGCATGTGCTCGCGGCCGGCGGCCCCGAACATCCACGGCGCCGGCGGGAAGCGGACCTCGGAGATCTCCGCCAACGCGTTCATGTGGTTGGCCATCGGCTGCTCGCGGTCGGTGAACGTCGCCCCGAGCGAGCCGGGCTGCATCTTCTCGAAGCCGAGCGCGAGCGCGCAGTCGACCGTCCCGCTGCGGACGGCCTGGGCGGCGAGGAACAGCGCGGTCGAGCCGGTCGAGCAGTTGTTGTTGACGTTGACGACCGGGATCCCGGTCATGCCCAGCTCGTAGACCGCCCGCTGCCCGGCGGTCGACTCGCCGTAGACGTAGCCGACGTAGGCCTGCTCGACCGCGTCGTAGGCGACGCCCGCGTCCTCGAGCGCCTTGGTGCCCGACTCCTTCGCCATCTGCGGGTAGTCCCAGCCCTCGCGACGGCCGGGCTTCTCGAACTTCGTCATCCCGACACCGACGACGTAGACCTTGCTCTTGGACACCGTTCCCGCTCCTTGTCGTTCCGCGCTCCGACGATCGGGGCGCAAACAACCAGACCAGCTGGCTTGTATTTAATATACAGACCTGCCGGTTCTTTTCTAGGGCGTGGGCGTCGCGCCGGGGGGGGGCCAGCGGGGCGAGGCGGGCGGGACGGCGGCGCGCCCGCAAGCGCGGGCCCCTGGGGTCACGAAGCGTCGCCCGAAGCGGCCTGGGGTCATCTTGCGTCGCTATCCGACGCGAAATGACGCCAGACCTCGGACCCGACGCTTCCTGACTCCGGAAGCGGCCCGCTGATCGCCCTCTGGAGTCCGAAGGCGTCACAAGACCCGCGCCCCGGCCAACCCGCCCGCGCAAGCCCTTGCCACCACGCGACCCCGCCGACCCCTTGCGCCACCCCTACCCGAGGAGCCCACCTCCGAGGGCGCCGACTAGACCTCCCCGACGAGCGCCTCGAGCAGCGGCCGGTAGAGCGGCCAGCGGTCCGGCCTTGCCCCACCCTCGCGCGGCTCGAACGCCTGCGTGAGCGCGAGCCCGCGGACCGTGCTGATGCAGAGGTCGAGCTTCGCCATCAGCGCCGCGTCCCGGGCCCGCTCGCCGCCGAGCTCGGCGATCGTCTCCCGGATCATCCGCCGCAGCCGGCGCTCCAGCGGCACCAGCCGCTCGTGCAGCTCGGGATCGTCGGCGGCCGCGACCCAGATCTTGATGCCGGCGCGGAAGAGGTCGCTGGAGTAGTCGGTCCAGACCACGTCGAGCAGCTCACCGACCGAGAAGCCGACGTCGCCCATCCGCGCGACCTGGCCGGCCATCGCCCGCACGCGCTCGTTGGCGAGGTGCTCGTAGGCCTCGACGATCAGGTCGAGGCGGTGCGGGAAGTGGTGGGTCTGGGCCCCGCGCGAGACGCCGGCGACCTCGGCCACGTAGCGACTCGTCGTGCCGACGTAGCCGACCTCGACCAGGCTCCGGATGGTCGCGTCGAGCAGCTTGCCGCGGGTCTCGGCCCGCCGCTCCTCCTGGGTCCGCCGCGCACCGCCGTCGACCACCCCACCCCCGACCGCCCGCCGAACCGCCTTCTGCGCGACCTTCCCCGCCTGCCCGGCCGCCCGCGGGAGCGAGCCCGACGGGCTCAAGCCCCCGCTCCGGAATCGACACGCGCAGCTCGGCTCAGCATCCCGCCCAGCGTACCGCATGAAAAAAACCGTCAGGTTGGTATCTTTGTTGCCGATTCGGCGGAGCGCCGAGCCCGTCGCCGACGGCAGCTCGGCCCGCCACCAAGGAGCCCTACGGACATGAGCAGCACGCTGAACCCCGGCGCCGCGGGCGCCACCGCCCCGTCGATCTCCCGCGACAGCGAGGCCTGGAAGATGGTCGGCGGCAGCGCCCCGCGGCCGATCTTCGACGAGGACCACCAGGCCTTCCGGGAGAGCGCACGTCGCTTCCTCGAGAACGAGATCGCTCCCCACGAGCCGCGCTGGGAGGAGCAGCGGATCGTCGACCGCGAGGCTTACCTGAAGGCCGGCGCGAACGGCTTCCTCGGCCTCGCCGTGCCCGAGGAGTACGGCGGCGCCGGAATCGACGACTTCCGCTTCAACGCGGTCTTCGGCGAGGAGACCGTGCGCGCCAACGCGGTCGGCTTCGGCGCCGGGGCGATGCTCCACAACGACGTCGTGCTGCCCTACCTGATCTCGTTCTGCAACGAGGAGCAGAAGCAGCGCTGGCTGCCGGGGACCGTCTCCGGCGAGATCATCCTCGCCGTCGCGATGACCGAGCCCGGGACCGGCTCCGACCTCCAGGCGATCGCGACCACCGCCGTCCGCGACGGCGACCACTACGTCGTCAACGGCGCCAAGACCTTCATCACCAACGGCATCAACTCCGACCTCGTCGTGACCGCGGTCAAGACCGAGGGCGGGCTCAGCCTGCTGGGGATCGAGCGCGGCACCCCCGGCTTCGAACGCGGACGCAAGCTCGAGAAGCTCGGGATGCACAGCCAGGACACCGCCGAGCTGTTCTTCAACGACGCCCGGGTGCCGGTCGAGAACCTGATCGGGGACGAGGGCATGGCCTTCTCGTACCTGATCCAGAAGCTCGCCCAGGAGCGGCTGACGCTGACCCTCAACGCGATCGCCGGGGCCGAGGCGGCGCTCGGGATGACGATCGACTACGTCCGCGAGCGCAAGGCGTTCGGCCGTTCGATCGGGCAGTTCCAGAACACCCGCTTCAAGCTCGCCGAGCTGAAGACCGAGGCCCACATCGGCCGCCTGTTCGCCGACTGGTCGCTGGCCCAGCACGTCGAGGGCAAGCTCTCGATCGAGCACGCCGCGATGGGCAAGTACTGGTCCACCGACCTGCTCTGCAAGGTCGCCGACGAGGGCGTCCAGCTGCACGGCGGCTACGGCTACATGACCGAGTACCCGATCGCCAAGGTCTACGCCGACGCGCGGATCACCAAGATCTTCGCCGGCACCAACGAGATCATGAAGGAGATCATCGGCCGCGGGATGAACCTCGGCTGAGACCGGGATCCAGCCGAGGCAGGAGGCGGGTGGCCGGCGTCGCGTCGGCCGCCCGGGACGGGACGCTCGCCGGGACCGGGCCGCGGCTATCGTCCTACGCCATGCCCGAGGCTCCCCGCCGCCGCACCCAGGAGGAGCGCCGCACGACGACCCGAGCCGCGCTGCTCGACGCGACGGTCGACTGCCTGATCGAGCACGGCTACGCCGGGACGACGACGATCCGGATCGTCGAGCGTGCCGGCGTCTCCCGCGGGGCTCAGGTCCACCACTACCCGACCCGCGCGCGGCTGGTGGCGGCGGCGATCGAGCACCTCGCCGACCGCCGGATCGCCGAGGCCCGGCTGGAGCTGGTCCGCCCGGCCGAGGCGCCGCTCCCCGTCCCCGAGCTGCTCGACCGGCTCTGGGAGCTGCACGACAGCCCGATGTTCGCCGCCGCGCTCGAGCTGTGGGTCGCGGCGCGGACCGACGCCGAGCTGCGCGAGCACCTGGTCGCGGTCGAGCGGACCGTCACCCACGCGATCGTCGACCTGACCCGCGAGGTGATGGTCCCGCGGTCGAGCGCCGCCCCGACCCCGGCCGCCGCCGACGTCGTCAACGTCGTCCTGTCGACGATGCGCGGGCTGGCCCTGATCACCCTCACGACCGGCGTCGACCGGCCCGCCGTCGCCCGCCACTGGCTGCACACCCGGGCGGTGCTCGAGCGGCTGATGGAGGACGGGCCGACTCCGGCGGCCGACGCCGGCTAGCCCTCGACCTCCTGGAGCTTGCGCTTGAGGACCTTGCCGGTCGGGTTGCGCGGCAGCTCGTCGAGGAACAGCACGTCGCGCGGGACCTTGAACCGGGCGAGGTGCTCGCGGGCGTAGGTGCGGACGTCCTCGACGTCGAGCGACGAGCCCGGGCGACGGACCACGAACGCCCGCAGGCGCTGGCCGAACTCCTCGTCGTCGACGCCGATCACGGCGACCTCGGCGACCTCGGCGTGGCCGACCAGCAGCTCCTCGACCTCGCCCGGGAAGAGGTTCTCCCCGCCCGAGATGATCATGTCGTCGTCGCGACCGTCGATCGTCAGCAGCCCGTGCTCGTCGAGGTGGCCGACGTCGCCGGACGACATCAGGCCGTCGATCAGCTCCTTGGTGCCACCCCCCGTGTAGCCGGCGAACGGCATCGCGTTGCCGACGAAGACCCGGCCGGTCGTCCCCTGCGGGACCGGGCGGCCCTCGTCGTCGAGGATCCGGATCCGCGACCCGCGCACGACCGGCCCGACTGCGTCCGGCGCCATCCGCACGTGCTCGGGGGTGGCGATCGTGGCGATCGCGACCTCGGTCGAGCCGTAGAGGTTGTAGACGACCTCGCCGAGCGTGTCCTGCGTCCGGGTCGCCAGCGTCCCGCCGAGCTGTGAGCCGGCGACGAAGACGATCCGCAGCGACGAGAGGTCGCGGACGCGGCCGGCCTTGTCGTGTGCGTCGAGCACCCGGCGGAGCATCACGGGCACCACGATCAGCGCGGTCACCCCGTGGCGCTCGATGTCCTCGGTCACCTGGGCGGCGTCGAACCGGCGGCGCATCACCTGCGTCGTCCCGAGCCCGACCGCGATCAGCACGTGCAGCAGACCGAGCGCGTGGAAGGCCGGCGTCGAGACCATCGTCGTCTCGTTCGCCCGCAGCGGCACCCGCTCGAGCAGCCCACCGAACGGCGAGAGCGACCGCGGCTGCTCGCGGACCGCGCCCTTCGGCGTCCCGGTCGTGCCGCTGGTCAGGATGATCAGCGACGCGTGGCGGCCGGGAGCCGGGGGCGGCGACGGATCGCTGCCGGCGACCAGGCCGTCGAGGGTGTCGGCCGCGCCGCGCTCGGACTCCGCGTCGACCCAGGCCCGGAAGCGGCCGAGCGGGGCGTCGACCTGGGCCACGATCGGCCCGAACTCGTCGTCGTGGACGAACAGCCGCACGCCCTCGCGCTCGGCGACCTCCTTCAGCTGCGGACCCGAGAACTCGGTGTTGAGGAGGATCGCGCGGGTGCCGGTCTTCGCGCAGGCGAACATCGTCTCGACGAAGCCGGCGTGGTTGCGCATCATCAGCCCGACCCCGTCGCCGGGACGCAGGCCGCGGGCGCGCCAGCCGTTGGCCAGCGCGTTGGCGCGGCGGTCGAGCTCGGCGAAGGTCGTCGGCCCGCGGTCGTCGAACACGGCGACCCGGTCGGGCGTCCGCAGGACCGGGAACGAGAAGACCGCGCCGAGCGGCCCGAGCGCGCGGTACTGCTTGAGCGCGGCCAGGAGCACCGCTGGCCGGTCCGCCTGCAGCAACCCGGCGCGGCGGCAGGCGGCGATGAAGACCGCCTCGTCCACGACGAGGCGGCCTATCGCCGCTGATCGACCGGTTACCGAGCGCACCACGCGAGTCAACATGGCAAAACCCTACCCCGGGAAGGATTGCGGCGATCGACCGCCTCACCCGACCCGCGGGAGGCCGTACGCGCCGCGGACGGAATCGGCTCCGATTCGCGTCGTAGAGCGCGAATCCGCGCGCTGCCGAGACCGCCGGCAGCCGGCCCCGGGCAGCCGGTGGGCGGTGTCCGCGGTCGCCGTACGCGACTCCCGCCCGAGCGGTCCGGGTCTGACGGGCGAGCCCGGGAATTACCCCGTCGCAACGAGCAACAGGCAACGAACTCGTAGTATGCAAGTCTCACGCGCAGGGAATGACAGAGGAGCCCCATGAGCGAGATCCAGGCGTCCGAAGGCACGACACCGGTAGCCACGGCGGACGAGACGCTGACCGTCGTCGACAACCGGACCGGGAAGCAGTACGAGGTCCCGATCACCGATGGAACGGTCCGCGCAATGGACCTGCGCCAGATCAAGGTCGGTGACGACGACTTCGGTCTGATGACGTACGACCCGGCGTATACGAACACCGCATCCTGTCGATCCGCGGTCACGTTCATCGACGGCGACAAGGGCATCCTCGAGTACCGCGGCTACCCGATCGAGCAGCTCGCCGAGAAGGCGACGTTCCTCGAGGTGGCCTACCTCCTGATCTTCGGCGAGCTGCCGACCTCGACCGAGCTCGAGGGGTGGACGCACGCGATCACGACCCACACGTTCGTGCACGAGAACGTCAAGTCGTTCGTCGAGGGCTTCCGCTACGACGCCCACCCGATGGGCATGCTGCTGGCCTCGGTCGGCGCCCTCTCGACCTTCTACCCGGAGGCCAAGGAGATCCAGGACGAGCAGCTCCGCTACGAGCAGATCGTTCGCCTGATCGCCAAGGTCCCGACGCTCGCGGCGTTCGCGTACCGCCACGCCAAGGGCATGCCGTACGTCTACCCGGACAACGACCTGAACTACGCCGAGAACTTCCTCGGCATGCTGTTCAAGATCGCCGAGCTGAAGTACAAGGCGGACCCCCGGATCGCCAAGGCGCTCGACGTCCTGTTGATCCTGCACGCCGACCACGAGCAGAACTGCTCGACCTCCTCGGTCCGCGCCGTCGGCTCGTCGCAGGTCGATCCGTACTCCGCGGTCACCGCCGGCATCGCCGCGCTCTACGGCCCGCTCCACGGCGGCGCCAACCAGGCCGTCCTGGAGATGCTCCAGGAGATCCAGACGGTCGACAACGTCCCGGCCTACATCGAGCGCGTCAAGGCCGGCGAGAAGAAGCTGATGGGCTTCGGTCACCGGGTCTACAAGAACTTCGACCCGCGCGCCACGATCATCAAGAAGGCCGTCGACGACGTCTTCGAGGTCACCGGCGTCAACCCGCTGCTCGAGGTCGCCCAGGAGCTGGAGCGGATCGCGCTGGAGGACGACTACTTCGTCTCCCGCAAGCTCTACCCGAACGTCGACTTCTACTCGGGCCTGATCTACGAGGCGCTCGGCCTGCCGGTCGAGATGTTCACGGTCATGTTCGCGATCGGCCGGACCCCGGGCTGGATCGCCCAGTGGCTCGAGATGGTCCAGGACAAGGAGCAGAAGATCGCTCGTCCGCGCCAGATCTACACCGGCGAGCGGACCCGCGACTACGTCGCGATCGAGAACCGCGGGTAACCACCCCGCCCGCGTCGCCCCGACGACGCGAACGAGACGAAGGGCCGGCATCGCCGGCCCTTCTTCGTTCGCCGGCTGACCACGCGCGGATGCGTGTGAGGTGTTCGTAGGCCGAGCAGGTCGGTGCGCGTGATGCGAGAGCTGTGCGCCAGCACTGCCGAGCGTCGCGCGGGCCGAGATGCGCCGGCATACGGACGCCTCACACCATCCGCCTGTGTGACCCATGCCCAGGTTTCGTGTGACCGTGCCCACCACCGGAGCGACCGGCCGGGAGGACGATTGGTCTGTGCTCGTTCCCCTCCACGACGGATCTGAAGTCCTGATTCGCCCGATCGCTCCGGAGGACGGTCCGCTGATGTGCCGAGCCCACCGGACGCTCTCGGAGGACACGCTCCGCAACCGCTTCCTGGCGCCCAAGCCGGCGCTCTCACGGTCGGATCAGCGGTACCTGACGCAGGTCGACTTCGTCGATCACGTCGCCGTCGTCGCCGTCGACCCGCAGCGCCCCGAGGTCCTCCTCGGCATCGCCCGCTGGGTCCGCGACCCGCAGCACCCGACCCGGGCCGAGGCGGCGTTCGTCGTCGCCGACCGGGTCCAGGGAACCGGCCTCGGCAGTGCCCTGGCGATCACGCTCGCCGACCTCGCCGTCGAGCGCGGCGTGACCGAGCTGACCGGCTCGATGCTCGCCGACAACCTGCTCTCCGAGGGCCTCTTCCGGCGGATGGGCGGCGAGCTCTCGGTCTCGCGGATGGGCATGACCAACGAGGTCCTGACGACCCTGCCGCAGGCCACCGGCCGGCTCGAGCGGCTGGCGAGCAGCCGGCGGATGCGTCCCGGTCGCCGGACCGAGAACAGCCGTCGCCGTCCGGCCCAGCGGCCGCTGCTGGTCGCCTGACGACCTCAGGCCCCCGCCGCGACGCCCGTCACGAGGCGCCCTCGAAGCGCCCGGAACGGCACCTCCCCCACCGCGCGGGGCGCCCCCGCGCGGGCTCCCTCGGCGACCGCCCAGCACGGCCGACGGTCGACCGGAACCACCGTTCGCACCTGGCGATGGCCGGGTCCAACCATGGTGGGCGACACCACCGTCCGTCACCGTTGAGGGATGATCTCGACGACGCCTTCGACCACTGCTGGTCGGATGCCGCTGACGGCCGCCGAGCGCGACGCGTTGGCCGCTGAGCTCCAGCAGCTGCGGAGCGCCCGGAACGCCGTCACCGACGCCAGTGACCCCACCGACCCGACCGGGGTCGTCAACGACCGGATCGTGCTGCTCGAGGACGCCCTCGCCCGCGCGCTGGTGATCCCGGCGGAGGGCGACGGCTACCCGGTCGCCGCCGTCGGCACCGCGGTCGAGATCGACAACGGCGGCCGCCGCCGGACCTACCTGCTGGTGCTCGGCGCCGGCCCCGGCGGCGGAGACGCCGTCTCCGCGACCTCGCCGGTCGGGGCGGCCCTGCTCGGCCAGCCCGTCGGCGCGACGGTCGACGTCCATCTCCCCGGGGGGCGGACCCGGAGCCTCGAGCTGTTGCGGATCGCGGCGGCCGACACGGCGTGACGCCGACCCGCCCGGTCTGGCACGGTCAGGTCATGCCCCGTGCGCTCATGCGGATGTCCCTCGCCCACCAGATCTTCCTGGTCAACGTGCTGGTGCTCGGGACCGCCGCGCTGCTGCTGCTCGTCGCCCCGGTCACGATCAGCGCCCCGATCGGGATCGGCGAGGCCGCGATCGTGATCGGCGGCCTGGTGCTGATCCTGGCCACCGTCGGGGTCGGCCTCCAGCGGCTGCTCGGGCCGCTCGAGCGGCTCGGCGACGCGATGCGCGAGGTCGACCCGCGCGAGCCCGACCCGGACCTGCGTCGGTTCGTCGCCCCCGACGACCGCGATGTCGCCCGGCTGCTGGAGGCGTTCGAGCAGATGCTCGACCGCTTCCGGACCGAGCGGCTCGAGAGCGACCGGCGGATGGTCGCGACCCAGGACGCCGAGCGGCGCCGGATCGCCCGCGAGCTGCACGACGAGCTCGGCCAGACGCTGACCGCGCTCTCGCTCCAGATCGAGCGGGCCGGGATCGACGAGACCGCCCGCGAGCCGATCGCGCGGACCGTCGCGCGGGCGCTCGACGACGTGCGCGGGATCGCCCGCCGGCTGCGGCCGGAGGCGCTCGACGACCTCGGCCTGGTCAACGCCCTGATCGCGCTCGTGACCCGCGTCTCCGAGGAGAGCGGGCTGCCGATCGAGCGGCGGCTCGAGTCGCCGGTGCCGGCATTGCCGCCCGACGCCGAGCTGACGCTCTACCGGGTCGCCCAGGAGGCCCTGACGAACGCGATCCGCCACGCCGACGCGACCCACGCGACGGTCACGTTGCGGATCGTCGACGGCGCGGTGATCGTGACGGTCAGCGACGACGGCCACGGCTTCGTCACCCGTCCGCCGGCCGGCGGCGGGCTCGCCGGCATGCACGAGCGTGCGCGGCTGGTCGGTGCCCGGGTCGACGTCCGCTCGGACGCCGGCCGCGGAACCGACGTCCAGATCACCCTTCCCCCGACGGAGGACCCCGCATGAGCGTGCCGCTACGGACCCGGATCCTGCTGGCCGACGACCACACCCTGGTCCGCGACGGGATCAAGCTGGTGCTCGACGCCGAGCCCGACCTGCAGGTCGTCGCCGAGGCCGGCGACGGACTGGAGGCGGTCGAGCGCGGGCTGCGCGAGGACGTCGACCTGGCGATCCTCGACGTCTCGATGCCGCACCGGACCGGGATCCAGGCCGCCCGCGAGCTGACGCTCCGACGCCCGGACATGCGGATCCTGCTGCTCTCGATGCACGAGAACGAGCAGTACCTGTTCGAGGCCCTGAAGGCCGGGGCCGCCGGCTACGTGCTCAAGTCCGCCGCCAACCGCGACCTCGTCGAGGCCTGCCGGGCCGCGATGCGGGGCGAGCCGTTCCTCTACCCGCGGGCGGTGCGGACGATCGTCCGCGACTTCCTCGAGGGCGCCCGCCGCGGCGATCCGCTCCCCCAGGATCCGCTGACCCCGCGCGAGCAGGAGGTGGTCAAGCTGATCGCCGAGGGCCACACCACCGACGAGATCGCCGGGATGCTGATGATCAGCCCCCACACCGTCGAGCGCCACCGCTCGAACGTGCTCGACAAGCTCGGCCTGCGCAACCGGGTCGAGCTGGCCCGCTACGCGATCCGGCGGGGCCTGGTCGAACCCTAGGCACCCGGCCGACGACGACGCGGTCGCCGAGATCCTGGCCGCCGCGCTCGACGACGGCCGACTCGCCGCTGCTCAGGCCGGGCCGGCGGCCGGCAGCCACAGCCGCAGGTCGGTGCCGTGGCGGCGCAGCCAGGCCGACTCGGTCCGCCACTCGGGGCGGTGGTCCTCCAGCAGCCGCCAGAACGACGGCCGGTGGTGGGCGTGGACGAGGTGGCAGGCCTCGTGCCAGACGACGTAGTCGAGGCAGCCCTCGGGCGCCAGCAGCAGCCGCCACGAGAGGCTGATCGTGCCGGTCGAGGAGCAGCTGCCCCAGCGGGTACGGGTGTCGGTGATCCGCAGCCGCGTGAACCGCGCCCCGAGCGCGGCGGTGGCCGCCTCCAGCCGCGGCAGCGACTCCTCGCGGGCCCGGGTCCGGTACCACGCCTCCAGCGCCCGGTCGGCGCGCGCGGGGTCGTCCGGCACCAGCAACCGGTCGCCGATCCGGTGCACGCGCAGGCGCCCGGGCTCCGGGGCGACGGTCAGCGTCGTCCCGAGGTACGGGAGCCCGTCGAGCGCCTGGTCGGCGATCCGTGCCCGCCGCTCGTCGAGCGCGGCCAGCCGTGGGGCGATCCAGCCGCGCAGCTCGTGCAGCGCCCGCTCGGCGTCGGCCTGGGTCGCGCGGGCGGGGATCGTCACCACCAGCCCCTGGTCGGGGTCGACGCGCACGGTCACCCGCCGTGCGCGCCGTGAGCGGCGGAGCACGTGCGGCGGCAGCGGCTCCTCCGGCCGGCCGCTGCGGCCGATCACGGTTGCGCTCAGCGCTCGCGCCCGTCGACGGTCGGGGCGTCCGGATCGACCACGGGGGCGTCGGCGGCCGGCGCACCCGGGTCGCGCTGGGCGTCGGACGCGCGCGCCTTCGGGTCCTTGTCGGCGACCTTGTCGACGGCGCCCTTGAGCTTCTCCGCGCCGTCGGCGATCTTGTCCTGGTACTTGCCCTTGGTGGCCTTGTCGACCGCGGCAACGCTCTTGTCGATCGCGCCGTCGAGCTTCTCGTTGTGCTTCCCGGCGAGGTCCTTCGCCGTCTTCATCAACTTGTTGAAGTTCACCATGATGCTGCTCCTGCGACGGGGTACGAAGACCTGCCCGAGCCTACAGGGCAGGCCCCACGTCCCCCGCTCGGGGCTAGGCCGTCGCGCTGGAGGCGACCGGCTCCGCGCCGGTCCGCTCCCACGGGCGGTGCAGCCGCAGGGCGGAGAGGATCGCCCGGGTCGATGGGCTCCGGTTCATGGTGATGAAGTGGATGCCCGGAGCGCCCGCGGCCAGCAGCTCGGCGCACTGGAGCGTCGCGTAGGCGACGCCGAGGTCCTTGATCGCGTCGGGATCGTCCTCGCGCAGGTCCAGCTCGCGCGAGAGGCCCTCGGGGATCCGGGCGCCGATCTTCTTGGCGAAGCCGCGGGCCTGGCCGATCGCGGTGATCGGCAGGATCCCCGGGATCACCGGGACGTCGACGCCCTCGTCGCGCAGGCGCTGCACGAACGCGAAGTAGTCGGCGTTGTCGAAGAAGATCTGGGTGATCAGGAACTTCGCCCCGGCGGCGACCTTGGCCTTGGCCGTCTCGACGTCGTCGTCCGCGTGGCGGGCGTCCGGGTGCGGCTCGGGGTAGGCGGCGCCGCCGACGCAGAACTCGTACTCGTCGGCGATCAGCTGGGTCAGCTCGGGCGAGGAGCCGAAGCCACCGGGGATCGGCTCGAACTTGCCCTCGCCCCCGGGCGGGTCGCCGCGCAGGGCGAGCACGTTGTGGATGCCCGCGTCGCGCATCTGCTCCAGGATCGAGCGGATCTCGTCCTTGGTGCCGCCGACGCAGGTGAAGTGCGCCATCGCCTCGAGGTCGTGCTCCTCGCGCAGGTTCTTGACGACCTTGATCGTCCGGTCGCGGCCGCTGCCGCCGGCGCCGTAGGTCACCGACACGAACGTCGGCCGCATCTCCCGCAGGGTCTCGAGGGCCTCGTGCAGGCGCCCCTCGGCCTCCTCCGTCTTCGGAGGGAAGAACTCGAAGGAGAAGCTCGGCTCCGTCGCCGTCGCGATGATCTCGTCGATGCGCATCGCCACCAATGGTAGGCGGCGGGTCCCAGGGGCGCGACCAGCGCGGTCCGCGGTCGATCGCCGTGACGACCCGGCCGCTACGGGCGGTCGGATCCCGCCGCCGGGTCAGGCGAGCCGGAACGCGTCCGGATCGCTGGCGACCTTGACCACCTGCCCGGTGACCTCCATGTGCCGCAGGAAGCAGAGCGTCTCCTGCAGCAGCCAGCCGCCGTTCTCAGCGGTCAGCGGGGTACCGAAGACGTGCGGGACGATCTGCGCGGCGGTCTTCGGCTCGCCGTCGGCGAGGCAGCCGGCGGCCAGGCCGATCCGCTCGGCGACCAGCTCGCGGTTGGCGCGGATGTGGCCCTCGACGTCGGTGAACGTGCGGCCGTGGCCGGACAGCACCAGGCGCGCGTCGAGCTGCTCGATCCGCTCCAGCGAGGCGAGGAACTCCCCGACCGGATCGGGCGTGTAGCCGAAGTCGAAGAACAGCGAGACCCGGCCGAGCAGGTGGTCGCCGGAGATCAGCATCCGCCGCTCGGCGTTGAACAGGCAGACGTGCGACGGCGCGTGGCCCGGGGTCTCGATCGTCACGAACGGCCCGAAGTCGGTCGCGATCTCGACCCCGTCGACGAGGTCGTGGTCGACGTTGAGGCCGCCGGCGATCCCGATGTCCTCCGTGCGGACCGCCTCGGAGGCTGCCCGGACCGCCGGCTCGGGCACGCCGGACTGGAGGCCGATCTCGACCCGGCGCTCCCAGTAGCCGGACGGATCGGCCAGCCACTTGGTCAGGTGCCCGTGGTTCGGATGGCACCAGACCTGGGCCCCCGAGCGCAGGACGATCGGCGTCGTCTGCCCGCAGTGGTCGACATGCGCGTGCGTGAGCACCACCTGGCGGACCAGCTCCAGCCGCAGGTGGACCATGTCCAGCGCCCGCTCGAGGTGGGCCAGCGACCCCGGCTGGTGCATGCCGGTGTCGAAGAGCACGACCCCGTCGCCCGCCGCGACCGCCCAGGCGTTGCCGTGCGGCACGCCGGGCCACGGCAGCGGCAGCCGCAGTCGCGAGACGCCCGGGATCACGCGCTCGCCGCGGCCCAGCTCCTTGGCGGCTCGGCCGTAGCTCATCGCGGGACGGAAGTCGGGGACGGGGCGTACGCGCACAGCATGTCGCCAACCACGTTACCCGTAGACTCGATCGGGGTCCGCAACCACGCGTCGCCCCCGCTCCGATGGCCAAGAAACGCAAGCACAGCAAGCCGCCGAAGGCCGAGAAGCTGCCGACCGTCGAGGTCGCCAGCGACGACGGCCGGATGGTCCTCGAGCTGCGCTGCTCGATGACCCCGCGGACGCGGATGGTCTACGCCGAGACGATCGGCGGCGAGATCGGCCAGGCCGCGATGACGCGCGAGGACAGCTGGCACCGCGCCGTCGAGTTCCTCTTCGAGCGGCTGGTCGTCGGCTGGACGGTCAACGACGTGCCGACCACCGGCCAGAAGGCCCTGATCGCCCGCTTCCGCGTGGCCGACCAGACCGAGCGCGCGTGGATCCGCGTCGCGCTCCGGGCCCACCTCGCCGAGTGGTTCCCGGAGATGCAGGCCCCGTAGTCCCGCGGCCGCCCTGCGGCCGCACCCCGACCCGCGACGAACAGGCTCCCCGTGCCCGACGACCCGACCGACCACGCGCTGATCGCCGCCGAGCTGGACGCCGCCCGGTTCGCCGACCTGCTCGTCGGCTATTGCCTGGAGACCGAGCCCGGCCAGCAGGTTCTGGTCCGCTCGACCGACCTCGCGGCCCCGCTGCTGGTCGAGCTCCAGCGGGCGCTCCTCGCCCGCGACGCCTGGCCGCTGCTGCGGGTCGACCTGCCCGGCCAGACCGAGGGCTTCTACCGCGATGCGGGCGGCCGCCAGCTCGACGGGATCGCCCCGCTCCAGCTGGAGGAGGCCCGCCAGGCCGACGCGACCCTCTCGATCCAGGCCCCGCACGACACCCGGGCCCTCGCCGACGTCGATCCCGAGCGGCTCGCGCGCGTCGCCCGGGGCCGCCACGAGGCCCGCGAGCTGACCCTGGCCCGGCGCTGGGCGACGACCCTCTGGCCGACCCGGGCGCTGGCCGAGCAGGCGGGGATGGAGCTGGGCGCGCTGGCCGCCTTCGTCCGCCGCGCGACCTTCCTCGACCGCCCCGACCCGATCGCCGCCTGGACCGAGCTGCGGGAGTTCCAGGCCCGCCTGATCGAGCGCCTCAGCGGCGTCGAGGAGCTGCGGATCGTGGCCGAGGGCACCGACCTCACGCTGCAGGTCGGCGGCCGGACCTGGGTCAACAGCGACGGGCGCCGCAACATGCCCTCGGGCGAGGTCTTCACCGGGCCGCTGGAGTCCAGCGCGACGGGCACGATCCGCTACACGGTCCCCTCCTCCCCGGCCGGGGTCGAGGTCTCGGGCGTCGAGCTGACGTTCCGCGACGGCGTGGTCGTCGACCACCGTGCCGAGCAGGGCGCCGACTACCTCGGCCAGACGCTGGAGACCGACGACGGCGCCCGCCGGCTGGGCGAGGTCGGGATCGGCACCAACTACGGGATCGACCGCGCGATCGGCGTGATCCTCTTCGACGAGAAGATCGGCGGCACCGTCCACACCGCGATCGGCCGCTCCTACCCGGAGACCGGCGGCACCAACGTCTCGGCCGTCCACTGGGACCTGATCTGCGACCTCCGCCACGGCGGCCGGCTGCTCGCCGACGGCCAGGTCATCCAGCAGGACGGGCGGTTCGTGGCGCTCTAGCTGCACGGGCGCCGTCGGCCGGATCGACGTCGACCGAGCGCCGCCGGAGCACGAGCTCAGTCGGACGCGTTCGCCGGCTCCACGCCCGAGCGTCCGATCACGGCGGTGATCACCCGCAACGGGGTCTCGCCGACGGCCCAGAGACGGTGGGGCGCGGTGGCGTCGAAGACGATCGAGTCGCCAACCGCGAGCTCGTGGACCGTGCCGCCGACGTCGATCCCGAGCTGTCCCTCGATCACCACCAGGTACTCGCGCCCGCGATGTCGCATCAGCGTGTCTTCGCGGCAGGAGGTGCCGCCGACGTCGTAGACCATCTCGAGGAACTCGACCTCGGGGTCGTCGCCGACGGTCAGGCGCTCCCAGGAGACGCCGGTCGCCAGCGAGATCGCCGGCCGCTCGGCCGTCCGCAGGACCGGACCGGTCGGGCGCGTCACAGGAGCCCCAGCTCGCCGAGCTTGAAGACCGCCTCGACGCGGTTGCGGGCCCCGAGCTTGCGCAACGCGCTCTGCAGGTACGACTTGACCGTCGTCGGCGCGAGGAAGACGACGGCGGCGATCTCGGCGTTGCTCTCGCCGCGCGCCACCCGCCGCAGGATCTCGTGCTCGCGCGGCGTCAGCACCGGACCGCGGAGCTTCGTCGCCGCCCGCCGCAGCGACTCGTCGAGCCCCTGGCCGCTGACGAACTCGCCCGCGGCGACGCGGGCCAGGACCTCCGAGAAGCGCTCGGCGCTGGCGTCCTTGCCGAGCACGCCGTCCGCCCCGAGACCGCGCGCACCCTCGCGCAGCGTCGGCGTGATCTGCTCGGCGAAGAGCACGATCCGGGTGCCGGGGGCAACGGCCCGCAGTCGCCGGATCGCGTCGGACAGCAGCATGTCGGGCAGCGACGGGTCGACCAGCACGAGGTCGGGCCGGAGCCGCCGCGCGCCGTCGACGCCGTCCTGCCCGCTGCGCGCGGCGCCGACGATCCGCAGGCGTTCGTCGGCGCCGACCAGCAGGCCGACGCCGAGGTGGACCACCGGGTGGGCGTCCACGACCAGCACGGTGACCGGGCGGACCCGCCGCGGTGCGGCCTGCGCCGCCGACGTCGGCTCGGCGCGGTCCGGGCTCCTGAGTTCCAGCATCACTCCCCCTCCTGCTCTGAATTCAATGTGACTGTACATCCCGGGAGCCACGACAGCAAGATTGATTCTCGCTGTTCGTTCGCCGACGTCACCGATCGGAGGTTGTGGCCGTCCGCCCGGCCGGCGAGAATCACGGTCGTGGTCCGTTTCCCGCTTCCGCACCTGCCTGCCGGCCGACTTCGGCGATCGTCCCCACGGCTGTAGGGTCCAATCGATGGGCGAACGCTCCACCGCCGAACCGCAGATGTCGCCGGAGACACCGGCAGCAGGATTGACCGAGCAGGTCGGAACCCGCCTGCGGGCGCGGCGCGTCGACAAGGGCCTCTCCGCGCGTGAGCTGGCGACGGCGGTCGGCGTCTCGCCGAGCATGGTCTCGATGATCGAGAATGGCCGGGCGAACCCGTCGGTCGGGACGCTGCTGGCGATGGTGGGCGTGCTCGACACCTCGCTCGACACGCTCTTCTCGCCCTCCGGCGACGAGCCGGCCACGGCCGCGCGACCGGCCACCACCGATGCCGGGGTCGTCCTCCGCGCCGGCGACCGGCCGACGATCGAGCTGGCGACCGGCGTCCACTGGGAGCGGCTGACGCCGACCGAGGAGGTCGACGTCAGCTTCATGCACGTGCGCTACGACGTCGGTGGCGCGTCGTGCCCCCCGGACGCGCTGCTGCGCCACGGCGGCCGCGACTACGTGGTCCTGATCGAGGGCCGGCTCGGCGTCACCGTCGGCTTCGAGAGCTACGAGCTCGGCGTCGGGGACTCGATCGTCTTCGAGGCGACCACCCCGCACCGGCTCTGGACGATCGGGGACCAGCCGGCCGTGGCGATCGTGGTCATCATCGGCCGAAACGCCGACGCCGCCGGCGGCTGAGGACGCCGCCGACGCCGCACCCGCGGTCGTGGGCGGGCGCGGGCGCGGGCCGGTCGTCGCCCCCCTGAGGAGACCACGGCCGCCCCGTGACCACCCGAGCGGGGGAATACCTCCGTTCGGACGCTGCGCGCCGCCGCTCGAGCGGAGAGGCTGGGGCCCCGCCCCAACGGAGAGGAACCCATGTCCGCATCCCCGCCCGGCCGCTTCGACGGCAAGGTCGTGCTGATCGTCGGCGCCGCCCGCGGCGTCGGCCTGGCCACCGCGCGCGCCTTCGCGCGTGAGGGCGCCACGCTCTCGCTCGCTGACGTCGACCCCGCGATCGACACGGTCGCCAGCGAGATCCCCGAGTCCAACGCCGAGCGGCTCGCCGCCCGTCGCTGCGACGTGACCTCGCCCGAGCAGTGCCGGGCGCTCGCCGCGGCGACCATCGAGCGGTTCGGCCGGATCGACGTGCTCGCGGTCGTCTCCGGCGTGCTCCAGAAGACGGCCCGGATCTCTGATCTGCCGGTCGAGGAGTTCGACCGGGTGCTCGCGGTCAACACCAAGGGCCCGCTGCTGATGGCGCAGGCCGTGCTGCCGCAGATGCGGGCGCAGGGCGGTGGCCGGATCGTCAACGTCGCGTCGTGGTTCGCCTACAGCGGCCACGCGTACTTCGGCGGCTACTGCGCCTCGAAGTCGGCCGTCCGCGCGATCACCCAGGCGATCGCCGAGGAGGAGGCCGAGCACGGGATCACCGCCAACTGCGTGTCGCCCGGCAACGTCGACACCGAGATGCACCGGCGAGCGCTGCGCGAGGAGGCGGAGAGCCGCGGGATCACGGCCGAGGAGATGCGCGACATCGAGTGGGCCAAGATCCCGCTGAAGCACGCCTGTCCGCCGGAGGACATCGCCGACGCGATCGTCTTCCTCGGCTCCGACCAGTCGCGCTACATGACCGGCGCCTCGCTCGACGTCAACGGCGGCGTCCTCCTGCGCTGAGCGGCGCGGCCGCACGCCGTCCCTGCGCGGAGCGGGACGGCGCGGGCCCGTCCGCGGCGCTGGTCAGCGACGCCGGGGCGGGGCGGCAGGGCGTCGGCCGACCCCGCGTCGACGCGGGGCGACGCGGGGCGACGCGGATCGACGCGGATCGACGCGGGTCGACGCAAACGGGGGCCCTGGACCGGTGACGGGCAGGGGCGGGGCGGCGGCGGGGCCACCCCAGCCGCGGGACGGAGCTCTCCCTGACCAGTATGGGCCGCGCCCATCAACGATGTGACCGGTTCCATGAGCGCCGCGGGAAGAACCTCGTCGCGATCGTCACCCTGGCCGCGAGGCGCGGTGACGTGGGGTCCTTTTGCACCGCGCCCGCGAACTGGGGTCATCTAGCCCCGCATAGCGACGCAAGATGACCCCGGGTCCGCGGGCCGAAGCGAACTGACCCCAGAACCGCTCCGCGCGACGCCGACCGGAGTCAGGCTGCCCCGCTGCTCGTCGAACCAGAATCCCGGGCCGGTCGCGTCTGAGGTGGTCGTAGGCCGAGCAGGTCGGTTCGCGTGGGTCGAGAGCTGGCCGCCAGGCCTGCCGAGGCCCACGCGGGCCGAGATGCGACGGCATACGGCCGCCTCAGACGTGACCGGACTAGTGGAAGACCATGCCCCCGTCGACGTTGATCGACTGCCCCGTCAGGTAGTCGGAGTCGCTCGAGGCCAGGAACAGGGCCAGTCCGGTGATGTCGTCCGGCGTCGAGAGCCGGCCGAGGAGGATCCCGGCGCCAAAGCCCTCGAGCGCCTCGCCCTTCTCCTGGGTCTCGCCGATCGCTATGAACTCGTCGTCGAGCTGCTCCCACAGCTCGGTCGTCACCACCCCGGGGCAGAACGCGTTGACGGTGATCCCGTCGGCGCCGAGCGCGTTGGCGGCGGCCTGGGTCAGGCCGACCACGGCGAACTTGCTCGCCGAGTAGGCCGCGAACAGCGGGAAGCCGCTCTTGCCGGCGATCGAGGCGGTGTTGACGACCTTGCCCCCACCGCCCTGGCGCTTGAACTGCTCGGCGCCCTCCTGGGTCCCGATCAGGACGCCACGGGCGTTCACGGCCATGATCCGGTCGAAGTCCTCCTCGCTGGTCTCGAGGAAGCGCTCGGTCTTCGAGATCCCGGCGTTGTTGAAGAGCACGTCGAGCCGGCCGAAGCGCTCGACCGCCGCAGCGATCGCCGCCCGGAAGCTGGCCCGGTCGGTGACGTCGACCGCGACGCCGTGGGCGCTGGCGCCGCCGGCGGTCAGCTCCTCGGCGGCCTGGCGGGCGCTGTCGGCGTCGATGTCGGCGATCACGACGTTCGCGCCCTCACCGGCCACGCGGCCGGCGATCGCGCGGCCGATGCCGCGGCCGGCGCCGGTGATCAGGACGGTCTTCCCGTCGAGCTTTCCCATCTGCTGCTCCTCGTTCGTGGTGTCGGTGGTGGCGGTCCGGAGCGGCGGGACGACGGGCTCACCCATCTTCCCGGCCTCCGGACGTGCCGCTCAGCGCGGGGCGACCAGGATCTTGGTCTGGTCGCCGGCCGGGTCGGTCAGGACCTCGAAGCCGCCGCTGACGATCTCGTCGAGCCCGATCCGGTCGCTGACGACCTTCTCGACCGGGAACCGGCCGCTGGCGATCTGGGCCATGATCCGCGGCCACTCGTGGACGTCGTAGGCCCAGACGCCGACGAGCGAGATCTCGCGCTCGGCCAGCCGCATCGGGTCGATCGCCGAGAGGCCGACGTGGAGGCCGACCTGGGCGACGGTGCCGCGGGTCCGGACGGCGCCGATCGCCGTCTGCAGGCCCGCCTCGCTGCCCGAGCACTCGAGCGCGACGTCGACGCCGAGCCCGTCGGTCGCCTCCTGCAGCCGGGCGACGACGTCCTCCGCGGACGGGTCGTAGATCGCGGCGGCGCCGAGGTTCGCGGCCCGCTCGCGGCGGCGCGCGTTCGGCTCGGCCAGGTAGACCTCGCCGGCCCCGGCGGCGTAGGCCGCCAGCACGCTGAGCGCGCCGATCGGCCCGCCGCCGGTCACCAGCACGCGGTCGCCGGGGGCGACCCGCCCGCGCGAGGCGCCGTAGGCGGCGACCGCGGCCGGCTCGATCAGCGCGCCCTGCTCGTAGGAGACGGCGTCCGGCAGCCGCCACGCCTGGTAGCGCTCGACGACGCCGCGGGTCGCGAAGCCGCCCCAGCGGTCGCTGAGGCCGAAGCAGGCCATCCGCGTGCAGAGGTGGTTCATCCCGCGGACGCAGAACGCGCACGAGCCGCAGTAGGCGAGCGGCATCACCGAGACGCGGTCGCCGACCCGCAGGTCGCCGACGTCGCTGCCGACGGCGAGCACGTCGCCGGCCAGCTCGTGGCCCATGATCTGCGGCAGCTCGGAGCCGTTGAGCGGGTGCGGCGTCGCCGGGGTCACGATCGGACCGGCGAGGTACTCGTGCAGGTCGGTCCCGCAGATGCCGCACCACTGCGGCTCGATCAGGACCTGGGTCGGCGCCAGGTCGCCTTCGGGCTCCGGGACCTCCTCGACCCGGATGTCGCGGACGCCGTGGAATCGTGCTGCGCGCATGCTGTTCCTCACCTCTCCGTCGCCGTGATCGGCGAACGCTCGTCGTCGAAGGTCTCACGGGCGGCCGCGCCGGGGTGACGCGTTCCGGTCCGGCCCGAACGGTCCCGGCCCGTACAGGCACGCCCGGCGTGGGCGCGGCCCGCGTAGGCACCACCCGCCTGGGCACGGCCGACCCGAGCCGCGGCGAGCCGCCCGAGCGGCTCCCGCCTCACCACGCCCGCCGCCGCGTCCGGCGGACCTGCGTGTAGAGGCCCGCGGCCAGCAGGGCGAGCAGCCCCACGGCCCAGTACTGCCACGCCTGGGTCAGGCCCAGGAAGGTCGTGGCGTTGGTGATCTGCTGGATCAGGAAGGCCCCGAGCAGGACCCCGACGAACGACCCGCGGCCGCCGAAGAGGCTGGCGCCGCCGAGCACCACCGCGGTGATGCAGTTGAGGGTGTAGGAGGTCCCCTGCGAGGCGTCGCCGATCCCCAGCTGCGCCATCAGCAGCACCGCCCCGAGGAACGTCATCAGGGATGCCCCGACGTAGGCCAGGATCACCGTCCGCCGGACGGGCACGCCGACCGCGTGGGCGGCCTCCTCGCGCGAGCCGGCGGCCCGCAGACGCAGCCCCCAGCGGCGCCGGCGGAGCCCGTACTCGAGCGCCAGCGCGACGGCGACCGCGACCAGGAACGCGACCGGGATCCCGCCGACGTCGGTCTGGATCGCCGAGGCGACGCCCTCGCTGATGTAGCCGCCCTGCTCGGGGCGCAGCAGCTGCGAGAGCCCCTGGAGGGCGATGTAGGTGGCGAGGGTCGCGGCGATCGGCGTGAACCCGCCGAAGCGGACGAGGCTGCCGTTGAACGCGCCGACCAGCGCCGCGATCACGATCATCAGCGCGAAGCCGGCGACCATCACCGCCGGGCTCTTGCCGTCGACGACGAAGAACGACGCGACCACCACCAGGAAGCCGGCCAACGGCCCGACCGAGAGGTCGATCCCGCCGGTCATCACCACCAGCAGCTGGCCGAAGCTGATGAAGATCAGCACCGACAGCAGCGTCAGCATCGAGGTGATGTTGAACGACGACAGCACCCGGGCGTTGTCGTTGAAGGTGTAGATCCCCAGCAGCAGGATCACGCCGACGAGGATCGCCGCCGGGCCGTAGTCGCTGCTGGCGAAGCGCCGGATCGCAGCCAGCGGGCTCGGCCCGTGGTCCTCGTCGGCGTCGTCGCGACGGACGGAGGTCGCGGTCACGATCGCCCGCGCCATCGCCTCCTCGGTGACCTCGTCGCCGGCCAGCTCGCGGACGATCTGCCCGCGCGAGAAGACCACGATCCGGTCGCAGAGCCCCTCCAGCTCGATGCTGTCGGAGGAGACGACGAGCACCGGGATCCCGCTGGCGGAGGCCTCGCGGAGGATCCGGTAGATCTCCATCCGGGCGCCGGCGTCGACGCCCTGGGTCGGCTCGTCGGCGATGATCAGCTTCGGCTGGGCGAGCATCGCCCGCGCCAGCACGACCTTCTGCTGGTTGCCGCCGGAGAGGGCGGAGACGGGCGTCTCCAGCGAGTCGGTCCGGATCCGCAGCTCGTCGCGCTGCTCGGCCACGGCCCGCCGCTCGGCCGCGGGACGGATCACGCCGCCGCGGGCGAACCGCGAGAGCGACGAGATCGCCGCGTTCTCGCGCACGGAGAGGGTCATCATCAGGCCCTCCTCGTGACGGTCGGAGGGCAGGTAGGAGATCCCGGCGGCCCGCGCGCGACGCTCGCTGCCGAGCTTGATCTCGCGACCGTTGAGACGGACGACGCCGCTGCTCCGCTCGAGCCCGGCGAGCGCGCGGAGGACGTCCGCCTGGCCGTTGCCGGCGATCCCGGCGAGACCGACGATCTCGCCCGGGGCGATCTCCAGGTCGACGTCGGCGAAGCCGCGGGCGCTGAAGCCGCTCAGGCTCAGCACGGGCTCGTCGCCGAGGCTCGGCGGCCGCTTGTCCGGGAAGGTCGCCTCGATGCTGCGGCCGACGATCAGCTCGAGGATCTGGTCGTCGGTCAGCTCGTCCATCCCGGCGGTCGCGCGGACGGTGCCGTCGCGCATCACCGTCGCCCGGTCGGCGATCTCGCGGACCTCGGGCAGCCGGTGGGAGATGTAGACGATCGCCGTGCCCTGGGCGGCGAGCTCCCGGACGAGCGCCAGCAGCTCGTTGGCGGCGTCGCGGCCGAGCGGCGCGGTCGGCTCGTCGAGCACGAGCACGGTCGGGTCCTGGGCGAGCGCCTTGGCCAGCTCCAGCAGCTGCCGTTGGGCGACCGAGAGGTCCTCGACGCGATCGCCGAGGTCGGCCTGGCAGCGGGCGCGGTCGAGCTGACGGCGCATCTGCTCCTGGGAGGAGCGGTCGCCGAGTCGCAGCGCCGGCAGCGCCACGGCCATGTTCTCGGCCACGGTCAGGTCCGGCATCAGCGCCGGGTGCTGGCGCACGATCGCGAGCCCGCTGGCCTGGGCGGCGATCGGCGAGCCGGCGGTCAGGACCGCGCCCCCGATCTCGACGGTCCCCTGGTCGGGGGCGATCGAGCCGGAGGCGACGTTCATCAGCGTCGACTTGCCGGCGCCGTTCTCGCCGAGCAGCGCGTGGATCTCGCCCGGGTGCACCTCCAGCGAGACGTCGGCGATCGCCTGGACGGCGCCGAAGCGCTTGCTGACGGAGCTGATCCGCAGCGACGGGGCCGACGGTGCGTCGGTCCCGGGGCTGGCGATCGCGTCCACCGGTGTGGTTCGGTTGCTCACTGGGTCTCCTCGGTGCGGAGGGACGGCCGAGGCCGCCCCTCCGCGCGACTCGATGCGATTACTTGAACACCGCGGTCAGATTGGCCTTGTCGAGGCCGGACGACAGGATCGCGTCGCCCGGCAGCGACGGATCGCACTGCGGCGCCTTGGGCTTGCCGGAGACGGAGTCCTCGGCGGTCGCGTTCTTGACGTTCAGCGAGGCCGGCGGGGTCCCGTCGGCGGCCTTCGCGATCGCCGCCTGGATCGCCGTCCGGACCATCCAGTTCTGCGACGAGTTGGTGTAGAGCGCGAAGTCCGGGTTGGTCTTGCTGAGCTTCTTCCAGTCGCAGGCGAGCTGGTTGGAGTCCTCGGTCGCAATCGGCGGGATCTTGCGGTTGGCCTGCTTGAAGACCGGCAGCGCGCTGTCCATCGCCGCGCCGTAGTCGGCCGCGATCGCGTCGATCTTGGGGAACTTGGCGAGCGACGCGGTCACGACCTGCTGGGTCTTGGCCGGGTCCCAGTTGGTGACGTTGAACGGCTGCTGGCCGATCAGCTTGATGCTCGGGTGCTTGTCGAGCACGCTCTTGAGGCCGCTGAGCCGGTCGAGGCTCTGCTGCACGCCGGCGGGGCCGCCGAGGTAGAGCACGTTGCCGCCCTTGGGCAGCAGCTTGACCAGCCACTCGCCCCAGAGCACGCCGTACTGGTCGGAGTCGGTGCCGACGTAGGCGGTGTAGTCGGTGCCCTCCTTGCCGCCCGGCGGCGAGCGGTACGGGACCACGGTCGAGCCGGCCTTGACCGCGCTGCGCATCGCCGGCAGCAGAGCCTTGCCCGCGTCCGGGAAGACGACCATCGCGTTGACGCCCTGGGCGACGAGGCCCTGGATGTCGGAGATCGCCTTCTGCGTGTTGCCCTGGCCGTCGGTGTAGACGAAGCCCGTCACGTTCGGGCACTTCGCGGCTTCGAGCTCGGCGATCTTGCGCGTGATCCGGCGCCAGGTGTCGGCGCCGTTGCCGTCCGAGAGCGAGACCTTGACGTCCTTGCTCCCGCACCAGGCGGGTACGTCGCCCTTCGCGGCGGCGCTCGTGCCGGCGGCGGTCGATGAGCCGGAGTCCGACCCGCCGTCCCCGCCGCAGGCGGCGATCGCGGTGGTGGCCAGGATCGCGGTGGCGCCCAGTGCGAGCCGCCTCCAATGACGCAACGGTGCTTCCATCGTGGTTCTCTCTCCCTTGTGGTCGTACGGATCGCGCGGGCAGCGGCCGTCGGGCCCGCCAGGCGGGACGCAGGCTGCTGCTCGTCGGTGGTGTGGTGCGACACCCGAACGGGCGCCGTGCGGGCCGGAGCCGCGATCGCGGCCGGCCCCCGTCGTCGGTCAGCCGGAGCCGGCCGCCGTGGCGCCCCGTCCGCGGTCGCCGATGGCGCCGAGGCGGGCCGCGACCGCGGGCCAGTTCACGCTGTAGACGCCGATCCCGACCGCCAGCGCGACGGCCTGGACGAGGTTCTGGACCGCGCTGCTGGCGCCGGTGGCGAGCACGAACTGGTCGAGCTGGGTCAGGAACAGCGCGGCGACCGCGGTCGCCGCGACGCTGCCGACCCCGCCCAGCAGCGAGGTCCCGCCGAGCACGACCGCGGCGACCGTCGGCAGCAGGTAGGTGTCGCCCGAGGTGATGCTCGGGGTGGTGACGACGCCGGCCAGCAGGATCGCGGCGCAGCAGTAGAGCAGGCTCGCCCCGACGTAGGCGCCGAGTTGGTAGCGGAGCGGGTCGATGCCGGCCGCCCGGGCGGCGGGCGCGCTCGCCCCGACCGCCTCGTAGCGGCGGCCGATCGTCGTCCGCTTGATCACGAACGAGACGCCGAGCATCACCAGCACCGCGATCACGATCGTGGTCGGGATCCCGAGCACGTGGCCGTTGGCGAACCCGTGCAGCGCCTCGGTGGTGGTCGTCGGCGAGCCCTTCGAGATCTGGACGATCGCGCCGAGCAGCAGCGCGTTGACGCCGAGCGTGGTGACGATCGGCGTGATCCCCAGCCGCGTGATCAGCAGGCCCGAGAGCAGGCCGGTCGCGGCCGCGACGACGAACGCCAGCACGATCGCCCCGAAGAGCTTGCTGCCGTCGCCGTTCGGCCCGTGGGTGACGAGCACCACGACCAGCGACATGATCCCCGGGACCGAGAGGTCGATCCCGCGCTGCTGGATCACCAGCGTCTGGCCCATCGCCGCGATCGCCAGGACCGCGGCGAACGGCAGCATCCCCTGCAGCACGCTGCCGCGGACGCTGTCGGGCTGGACCACCAGGCTGATCGCGAAGAGCGCGACGGTGGCGAGGGCGATGATCGCCCAGGCGGGGCGCCCGCCGGCCCACGGCCAGCGGCGGCGCGACGGCGCGACGGGCCCGTCGGGCGGCGTTCCGGGTGAGGTGGAGAGCTCGTTCATGGCGTGTGGTGACGACGGTTCGGGGGGCTTCGCGTGCCCCCGGCCGGGGGCGGTTCGGGCGGTCCCGGCCTGATGTCGTGCGTCAGGCTAGATCGCCGCCCACCCCCGGGGCACCCTCCGAACGGAGGTTTCCGCCGGGGGCCAGCGAGACGCGGGCGGGTGTCGGTCGAACCAGGCTCAGGAGAGGGTCCAGCCCCCGTCGACGAGGACCGGCGTGCCGTGGATGAACGACGCCTCGTCGCTGGCCAGGAAGAGCGCCGCTGCCGCGACCTCGTCGGGCTCGCCCCAGCGGCCGGCGGGGGTCGCGGCGATCGCCGCCTCGACGTGCTCGTTCGCCTGCTCGGGCGTCCGCAGCTCGGTCGTCATCCCGGTCGCGACCGCCCCGGGGCAGATCGCGTTGACGCGGATCCCGTGGCGGCCGTAGTCGAACGCGAGCTGGCGGGTCAGGCCGAGCAGTCCGTGCTTGGAGGTGGTGTAGGCGGCCCCGCCCCCGCCGCCGACGAAAGCGGCGATCGAGCAGGTGTTGACGATCGCCCCCGAGCCCTGCGCGAGCATCGTCGGCACGACCGCGCGGGCGAGCAGGAACGGGCCGCTGAGGTTGACCGCCAGCGTCCGGCTCCAGAGCTCCCACGACGCCTCGTGGGCGGGGACGTAGTCGTCGAGGATCCCGGCGTTGTTGCAGAGGATGTCGATCCGGCCGCGGCCGGCCACGTGGGCGACCATCGCCGCCACGGCCTCGGCGTCGGTCACGTCGAGCGTGACCGGCCGAACCCGATCGGCGAGCGGCGCGGCGGTCGCCTCGACCCGCTCGCGGTCGACGTCGACCGCGACCACCTCCGCGCCCTCGGCGTGGAAGCCGCGGACCATCGCCGCCCCCATCCCGGAGCCGGCGCCGGTCACGATCGCGACCCGCCCCTCGAACCGCGGTGCCCTGCTCGTCGTCTCGCTCATGGCGCGACGCTACGGGCGGTCGGCGGGTCGCCGGCACCTCCGAACGGAGGTCGTTCCGCGGGGAAAAACGGTGCGCTCACGCTGGGCGCCTGGTGAGCGCCACGCTCGCCGGGACGATCTGGGCGGCGACTCACTCCTCCAGCAGGCCGCGGACCGCCGCCGCGATCGCCTCGGGTCCGGGCAGCGCCAGCGCCTCGAGCGGCGGGCTGTACGGGGTCGGGGCGGCGACCGCGCCGAGCCGCCGGATTGGACCCTCGACCTCGTAGAGCAGACGCTCGCTCAGCCGGGTGACGATCTCGGCCCCGGGGCCGAAGTCCGACGTCGCCTCGTGGACCACGAGCGCCCGGCCGGTCCGGCGGACGCTCCGCTCGAGCGTGTCGAAGTCGAGCGGGACCAGGGTCCGGAGATCGATCAGCTCCACGCCGACGTCGGCGAGCTGGTCGTCGCAGGCACGGGCGACCTCCTCGACCATCCGGCCCCAGGCGATCACCGTCACGTCCTCGCCGGGCCGCACGATCCGGGCCCGCCCCGGCGGCAGCGACTCCCACGGACCGTCGGCGGCGCGCCGGTTGTAGAGCCGCCGGTTCTCGACGAAGACCACGGGGCCGTCGTCGCGGATCGCCGCCCGCAGCAGGTCGTGGACGTCGCGCGGGTCGGACGGCAGGAAGACCTTCAGGCCCGGCACGTGGGCGAGCATCCCCTCGAGGCTCTGCGAGTGCTGGGCGCCGCTGCTGCGCCCGCCGCCGGTCTGGGTCCGGAAGACGAGCGGGATCTTCGCGCCGCCGCCGGTCATGTAGCGGAGCTTCGCCGCCTGGTTGACGATCGGGTCGAGGCAGACGCTGACGAAGTCCATGTACATGATCTCCGCGATCGGCCGCAGCCCTGCCATCGCCGCGCCCACCGCCGCGCCGAGGACGCCGGCCTCGGCGATCGGGGTGTCGATCACCCGCTCGGCGCCGAACCGCTCGTGGAGGCCGCGGGTGGCGCCGAAGACACCCCCGCCCTCGCCGACGTCAACGCCGATCAGGACGACGTCGGGGTCGGCCTCCATCTCCGCGGCGATCGCCGTCCGGACGCCGTCGATGTAGCGTGGCGGTCGCGGGGCGGACGGGCGCTCGGGGGTTGCGGCGGCCTCAGGCATGGACGTCCTCCAGCAGGGTCTCGGCGGTCGGGTACGGGGCGGCGAGGCCGCGCTCGACGGCGCGGTCGATCTCGGCGTCGGCCTCGGCCCGGATCGTCGCGACCGCCGGGCCGTGGCCGGCGGCCTCGAGCGTCGCCGTCGCCCGCGTGATCGGGTCGCGCTCGCGCCAGCGCTCGAACTCGGCCTCGTCGCGGTAGGGCACCGCGTCGCCCTCGTAGTGACCGTGGACGCGGTAGGTCATCGCCTCGACCAGCGCCGGGCCCGCGCCGGCACGCGCGGCGGCGACCAGCGGCTCGGTCGTCGCCCGCACCAGCTCGACGTCGTTGCCGTCGATCCGCTCGGCGTGGTGCAGGCCGTAGCCGAGCGCCCGCTCGACCAGCGGCGCCCCGCGCCACATCGCCTCGGTGTCGGTGAACTCGGCGAAGCGGTTGTTCTCGATCACGAAGATCACGGGCGCCTCCCACAGCACCGCCAGCGTCAGCGCCTCGTGGAAGGCCCCGGAGTGGACGGTGCCCTCGCCGGCGAAGGCGACGGCGACCGCGTCGGTGCCACGGCGCTTGGCCGCCAGCGCGGCGCCGACGGCAATCGGCAGGCCGGCGGCGACGATCCCGTTGGCGCCGAGGATCCCGATCGACGGGTCGGCGATGTGCATCGATCCACCCTTGCCGCCGCAGGTCCCGGTGGCGCGGCCGAACAGCTCGGCCATCATCCCGTCCGGGTCGAGGCCCTTCGCCAGGCAGTGGCCGTGGCCGCGGTGGGTGGTGGTGATGAAGTCGTCGTCGCGGAGCGCCCCGCAGACGCCGGCGGCGATCGCCTCCTGCCCGATCGAGACGTGCACGAAGCCGGGGATCAGGCCCTCGCGGAAGTGGCGCGAGACGCGCTCCTCGAAGGCCCGGATCCGGGCCATCGTGCGCAGGTCGCCGAGCCGCTGCTCGTCGCCCGCGGCCGTGGTCTGCTCGCTCATCGCTGGGTCGGCTCCTCGCCGTCGTCGTCGGCGCGCAGGAGGCTGCGCAGCCGGTGCTTCTGGACCTTGCCGCTGGCGGTCTTGGGCAGCGCGGCGACCAGCTCGAGCCGCTCGGGCAGCTTCTGGTTGGCCAGCCGCCGCTCGCGCAGGAACGCGACCAGGTCCTCCAGCCGCAACCCGTCGGCGCCGACCACGAACGCGCACGCACGCTCCCCGAGGACGGGATCGGGCGCGCCGACGACCGCGACCTCGTCGACGCCGGGATGCTCGATCAGGAGGTCCTCGATCTCCTTGACGCTGAGGTTCTCGCCGCCGCGCACGATGATGTCCTTGATCCGGCCGGCGATCCGCATCCGGCCGTGCTCGTCGCGCTCGGCGAGGTCGCCGGTCCGGAACCAGCCGTCGGCGGTGAACGCCTTCGCGTCGAGCGTCGGGTCGAGGTAGCCGAGGCAGAGCTCGGGGCCGCGGACCTGCAGCTCGCCGCGCTCCCCGGGGGCGGCCGGCGCGCCGTCCTCGTCGAGGATCCGCAGCTCGGTCGGCGCGATCGCCGTGCCGTCGCTCCCGGCGTGCTGCTCGAGCGGGGCCGACGGCGCGCTGCCGGTGACGGTCGGGCACTCGGTCGAGCCGTAGACGCGGGTCGCGGTCATCGCGGTGCGCTCGTGGGCCAGGCGGATCAGGGCCGGCGGGATGTCGGCGCCGCCGCAGACGAAGACCCGCATCGAGCGGACGTCGTGGTCGGGCAGCTCGGGGGCGTGGACGATCCCGTGCAGGAACGGGGTCGCGCCGACGGTGAAGCTGCAGCGCTCGTCCTCGATCAGCCGCAGCGCGCGGCCGACGTCCCAGGCGTCCTGGAGCACGACCGGTGCGCCGACCAGGAACGGCAGCTGCATCCCGTAGAGCAGCCCGGTGATGTGGGTCACCGGCGAGGCCATCAGCACGACGTCGCGGTCGTCGACCGCGTAGAGCCCGATCATGCTGCGGCACTCGTGCAGCAGCGTGTCGTGGCTGTGGAGGACGCCCTTCGGGTCGGCCTCGGTGCCCGAGGTGTAGAGCAGCAGCGCCGGGTCGGAGGAGCGGCGCGCGACCGGCGTCGGCGCGCCACCGTCGGCGAACGCGTCGGCCCACGAGCGGGTATTCGGCCCGCCCTCCCCGACCGGCACGTCGTCCCCGACCACCAGCACGTGCTCGAGGTCGGGCAGCGTCGCGCGCAGGCCCTCGGCCATCGCCCGGTGGTCGAATCGCCGGAAGACGTCCGGGACGACGAGCACCCGCGAGCGCGCCTGGCGCAGCACGAAGCCGACCTCGCGCTCGCGGTAGATCGGCACGATCGGGTTGCTGACCGCGCCGATCCGCAACGCCGCGTGGTGGACGACGATCGCCTCCAGCCAGTTGGGGAGCTGGAACGAGACGACCTCGCCCGGCGCGACCCCGAGCCGCTGGAGGCCAGCCGCCGCGTGCTCGACGGCGCGGTCGAGGGTCGCGTAGTCCCAGCGCCGGTCGCGGTCGACGACCGCCAGCCGCTCGGGGTGGAGCCGCGCAGCGGCCCGCAGGGCGGCGTCGACCAGCTCCCCGTCCCAGAAGCCCTCGGCGACGTAGCGCGAGGCCTCCGGCGAGGGCCGGACGACGATCCGCCCGGCGTCGCCCGCCGATCGTGCCGAGACCGACACCGATCCGCTCAGGCGGCCACGGCCGGAACCGGGGCCATCAGGTGCTCGAGGAACCAGTCGGTCGCCGCCTGCGCCGCCTGCGCCAGCAGCGTGCGGTCGCTGTAGAGCGTCATGTGGGTCGAGTCGCCGACGACCACGAGCTTCTTGGTCGGCGTCGGGATCGCGTTGTAGGCCTCGATCTCGAGGTCCCAGAGGGTCAGGTCGTCGCGCTCGGCGACGACGACCAGGGTCGGCGTGTTCAGCAGCCGTGGCAGGAACGGGTCGATGCTGTAGCTCATCAGCAGCTCGGCCGACTCGATCGTCGAGCGGTTCTCGTAGGCGGGCGCGTCGCTGACCTTGAGCTGCTTGAAGGTCTCGTAGGTCTCCGCGAACGGCCACGAGGAGACCTCGGTGGTCGGGTCGGCGGCGGCGTGCGGGAGGAACCCGTCCTCGCCGCTGGCGAACCGGCGGCGGCGGTCGTCGATCAGCAGCTGCTCGAAGGCCCGGAAGCCGATCGTGCCGTGCACGCGGCGCATGTTGCGGTAGCCGTCGACGACCGGGATCTGCGAGGCGATGCACTTCACCCGCGGGTCGGTCGCCCCGACGATCAGCACGTGGCCGCCGCTGTACGAGAGGCCCCAGGCGCCGATCCGATCGCTGTCGACCTCGTCCAGCGTCTCGGCGTAGGAGATCGCGTTCTTGTAGTCCTCGACCTGCCAGGCGGGATCGATGTGCTGCCGGCGGGTGCCGTCGCTCGAGCCGAAGTTGCGGTAGTCGAACAGCAGCGCGGCGAACCCGGCCGCCGCGAACATCTCCGCGTAGGCGGGCTGCACCAGCTCCTTGACGTAGCACCAGCCGCCGGCCATGACGATCGTCGGGAACGGTCCGTCGCCTTGGTCGGGGGTGTAGAGCCAGCCGCGCACGGTGTCCTCGCCGCTGGTGAACTCCACGTCTCGTCTCACGTCGCCCTGCTCCTCGCTGCCGGCGCCGCGGTCTGGTCCGCGGCGCTCCGTTGGTCGTCTGGCCGGTGGGTCGACCACCAGCCGGCGACGAACGTATCCCCCGCCGACGGGGTCGCGAACCATCCGATCGGAGGTTGTTCGAGCGGCCCGTCGATCCGCCCGAACGGAGGTTGTGGGCAGGCGCTCCGGCGGGTCAGAATCGCCGCCCGATGCCCTCGGTCGATCCCCGGAGCGCCCATGCCTGATCTCGCCCTGCCCCGCCTGTCCGACACCATGGAGGAGGGCACGATCGTGGCCTGGCTGCGCAACGCGGGTGAGCAGATCGCGGTCGGCGAGGACCTGGTCGAGATCGAGACCGACAAGGCGACGATGACCTGCCAGGCGGAGCACGCCGGCACATTGACGATCCTGGCCGAGGCCGGCGAGACGCACCCCGTCGGCCACCCGATCGCCTGGATCGGCGACGGACCGCGGCCGGAGGCGGCGAACGGGTCCCCGGGGGCCGCGCCGGCATCCCCCATTGCCACGCCGGTGGCCCGCGGCGAGCAGACGGCGGCCGCCGACGGCGGCGACCCTTCGCCGGTGCGGGCCTCCCCCGTCGCCCGCCGGATGGCCCGGCGGATGCAGATCGACCTCGCCGCCGTCGCCGGGTCGGGCCCCCGCGGCCGGGTCCTGAAGGCCGACGTCGAGGCGCACGCCGCCCCGACCGACGGACTCCCGACCGCCGCGACGGCGTCCCCCGCGACCACGGCGACGGCGGCCTCCGCGGCCGCGATCGAGACCGCCGACCGCGGGGCGACCACGCTCGAGCCGCTGACCGGGATCCAGCGGACGATCGCGCGGCGGATGACCGAGGCGAAGACCACCGCCCCCGAGTTCGTGCTCGGCGTCGACGTCGACATGACCGAGGCGGTCGCGCTCCGCGAGGCGCTGAAGCGGACCGGCGGCGACGACCCGATCCCGTCGTTCAACGACTTCGTCGTCCGCGCCTGCGCGCTGGCCCTGCGCGAGTTCCCGCGGGCCAACGGCGCCTACGGCGACGACGGCTTCCGCCTCTTCGAGCGCGTCAACGTCGGCGTCGCGGTGGCCGCCGACGACGCGCTGGTCGTGCCGACGGTCTTCGACGCCGACCGCAAGGCGCTGGGGCGGATCGCGGCGGAGACCCGCGCGCTCGCCGGCCGCGTCCGCGACGGCAGCATCGCGCCGGCCGAGCTGTCGGGCGGGACCTTCACGGTCTCGAACCTGGGCATGCTCGGGATCGACCGCTTCGTCGCCGTCCTCAACCCGCCGCAGGCGGCGATCCTCGCTGTCGGCCGGATGACGACCCAGCCGGTCTGGGACGCCGACCAGGAGCGGTTCGCGCCGCGGTCGCTGCTGAGCCTCAGCCTGACCTGCGACCACCGGATCCTCTACGGCGCCGACGCCGCGCGCTTCCTCGGCCGGGTCCGCGAGCGGCTTGAGGCGCCGCTACGACTCGCGCTCTGAGGGCGGCGCCTGCCGGTCCGCGGTCGGCGCCTGCCGGTCCGGCTCGGGCGGGTCGACCGAGCCGGCCTGGGCCTCGTCGAGCCGATCGCTCAGCTCGTCGATCAGCAGCAGGTCCTTGCGGACGCGACGGGTCCGGTACGCGGCGCGCCCGATCATGTGGGCGGCGACGGGCGCCGTCGTCAGCTGGAAGACGGCGACCAGCACCAGCGTGGTGATGTCGATCCCCGTCTGCAGCCGCAGCCCGACGCCGGTCAGGATCAGCAGCAGCCCGAGCACCTGCGGCTTCGAGGCCGCGTGCATCCGGCTGAGGACGTCGGGGAAGCGGAGCACGCCGATCCCCGCCGCCAGCGAGAGCGAGGCGCCGCTGATCAGGCAGATCGCGGCGAGCACGTCGGTCACGGAGCTCATCTCGGTCGGGCCTCCCCGTCGTCGGTCGGCGTCCGCGGCGCGGTCGGCTCGGACCCGCGATCGGCCGGATCCCCGGGCGTGGCGCCGGCCAGCTGCTCGGCCGGCAACCCGCCGACCCCGCCCCCGGTGCCCTCGCCCGGGGGCGCGTCGGCCTCGCCCGCGGCGAACCGCGCGACCGCGACCGAGCCGACGAAGCCGAGCAGCGCGAGCACCGCCAGCACCGCCAGCGTCGTCCCGTGACGGTTGTAGGCCGCCTCCAGCCCGATCGCCCCGATCAGGCAGGAGAGCAGCACGTCCATCGCCACCATCCGGTCGAGCGCCGACGGACCGCGCACGATCCGGGTCAGGGCGAGGAAGGTCGCGACGACGAGCATCACCGAGGCGATCCAGACGACGACGGTCACCGTGCGTTCCCCCGTTCCAGCGCTTCGCGGTCGGCGGGCGAGCCGAACGCGCGGATCAGCCGTGCCTCCGTGTCCAGCGCCCGCCGCCGCTCGGTCTCGACCTGCTCGAGGTCGCGGACGCCGATCACGTGCAGGTAGAGGATCGAGGACGAGCGATCGACCTCGACCACGAGGCTGCCGGGGACCAGCGACAGGACCTCGGCGACCAGCGTCAGCATCAGGTCCGAGCGGGTGTGGAGGCCGACCCCGATCACCGCCGACTGCGGCTCGCGACCGGGCCGGATCGCCAGCCACGCGACCTGGACGCTGGCCAGGATCACGTCACCGAGGAACCGCAGCCCGAAGGCGATCGACGGCAGCAGCCGCGGGCGCCCCTGGATCGCGATCGTCGGCAGCGGGAACATCGCCATCACGATCCCGGCGACGACCAGCCCCGAGGCGACCAGACCGAGCGAGAGCCGGCCCCACAGCAGCAGCCACAGGATGACCAGCCAGATCGCGGTCAGCGGCGGGAGGATCCAGGCCCCGGCGTGGCGGGCCCGGCGACGGACGCGGCGGATGGGCGTCGGCATCTAGCGCCCCCTCTCGGTGATCGCGGCACCGGCGGACCCGGGCGGGCCGGAGGCGGCGGGGCCCACGCCGAGGCCGACGGCGTCGACGTAGATCGAGCGGTCGTGGAGCTCGCCCGCGGCCCGCTCGCTGAGCGCGGTCATCGGCCCCGCGACGACCGTGAAGGCGAGCCCGAGCGCGACCAGCGCGGCGGTCGCGCCGATCATCAGCCGCGGCATCTTGCTGGTCTGCGCGATCGCGCCGCCACCGAGCGTGGCGCCGACGACCTCGTGCTCGTGCGGCGCGTCCGGCCCGCGCATCGCCACCCGCGGCGTCCGCCAGAACACGCGGCTCCAGACCTTGCCGACGGCGTAGAGGGTCAGCAGGCTGGTCGCCACGCTGCCGAAGACGAGCACCCAGGCGATCCAACTGCCGTCGGCGGCGCCGGCCTGGATCAGCGCGAGCTTGCCGAGGAAGCCGGAGAACGGTGGGATCCCGGCCAGGTTCATCGCCGGCAGGAAGAACAGGACCGCGACCAGCGGCGCGGTCTTCGCCAGCCCACCGACGCGCTCGGTCGAGGTGCTGCCGGCGAGTCGCTCGATCATCCCGCTGGTCAGGAAGAGGGTCGTCTGGATCGTGATGTGGTGGACCGCGTAGAAGACCGCGCCGGCCAACCCCAGCTGCGAGCCCAGCGCGACCCCGAAGACCATGTAGCCGATGTGGCTGACGAGCGTGAACGAGAGCATCCGCTTGACGTCGGTCTGGGCGACGGCGCCGAGGATCCCGACCACCATCGTCAGCAGCGCCAGCACCATCAGCACGTCGGCGACGCGCCCGTCCGGGAAGAGCAGGGTCTCGGTCCGGATCACCGCGTAGATCCCGACCTTGGTCAGCAGGCCGGCGAAGACCGCGGTGACCGGGGCGGGCGCGGTCGGATAGCTGTCCGGCAGCCACGCCGACATCGGGAAGACGGCGGCCTTGATCCCGAACGCCAGCAGCAGCGCCAGCTGGAGCACGAGCCGGATGTTCTCCGGCAGGTCGTCGAGCCGCCCCGACAGCTGGGCCATGTTGAGGGTGCCGGTCGCGCCGTAGACCAGGCCGATCGCGGCCAGGAACAGCAGCGAGGAGAGCAGGCTGACCACGACGTAGGTCGTGCCCGAGCGGATCCGCGAGGCGGTCCCGCCGAGCGTGATCAGCACGTAGCTCGAGACGAGCAGGATCTCGAAGCCGACGTAGAGGTTGAACAGGTCCCCGGCCAGGAACGCGTTCGAGATCCCCGCCGCCAGCACCAGGTAGGTCGGGTGGAAGACCGCCAGCGGCAGGCCTTCCTCGTCGTCCGCCGTGCCCTGGCCGTAGGAGTAGATGAGGACGCAGAGGGTGACCGCGGCGGAGATCGCCAGCATCAGCGCCGACAGCCGGTCGGCGACGAGCACGATCCCCAGCGGAGGCTTCCAGCCGCCCATCGCCGCGACCTGCGGGCCGTGGCGATCGGCCTCGAACAGCAGCACCACCGCGATCACCAGCACCGCCGAGAGCGTGGTCACGCTGATCGCACGGTTGAGTCGCGGCAGCCGGGTGCCGATCGCGAACTTGAAGCCGGCCGCGAGCAGCGGCAGGATCACGGGCAGCGGGACGAGCGCGGCGACCGACATCAGCGATCGCTCCCCGGGCCGGTGGTGACGCCACCCGCGTCGGGGGCGACGACGTCGCCGTCCTCGACCGCGTCGGCGTACGCCTCGGCCTCGGCGTCGGCCTCCGCGTCGGCGCCGGTGTCCTCCGGCTCCGCGGCGGCGTGCCGGCTCGCGACCTGGCGGTCCTCGACGTCGTCCTGGACCTCGTCGTTGCCCTGCAGCTGCCAGCTGCGGTAGGCCAGCGCGAGCAGGAACGCGGTCATCGCGAAGGTGATCACGATCGACGTCAGGATCATCACCTGGGGCAGCGGATCGCTCATGTCCTCCGGCTTGTTGGTCCCGAGGATCGGGGCCCGGCCGGCCCGGCCGCCCATCGTCAGGATCATCACGTTGATCCCGTTGCCGAGCAGGGTCGCGCCGAGCAGGACCCGGGTCAGGCTCCGCTCGAGCAGCAGCACGATGCCGCTGGCGACGAGCACGCCGACGAGGATCGCGAGGACGAGGCTGACGCTCACCGGGACACCTCGGTCTGCACGACCGCCGCCGCCGGGTCGCGGGCGACGGTCGGCGGGAGGTGCGCCTCCTCGTCGATCTGCCGGTCGATCTCGGAGCCGAAGCTGCGGAGCACGTCGAGCACGACCCCGACGACGACCAGGTAGACGCCGATGTCGAACAGCGTCGAGCTGTAGAGCTTGAGCGTGCCGAGCACCGGGATGTCGAAGTAGTGGGAGCCGCCCTGGAGGACCGCATCGCCGAGCAGCGCCCCGGCGAGGCCGGTGCCGGTGGCGATCACCAGGCCGATCCCGATCACCAGGCCGGCGCCGACCGGAGCGGCCTCGCCGAGCTCGTAGCGGCCGCCCGCCAGGTAGCGGATCGTCAGCGCGAGGCCCGCCACGATCCCGCCGGCGAAGCCACCGCCGGGCAGGTCGTGGCCGACCATCAGCAGGTAGACGCTGACGACCATCACCGTGTGGAAGATCAGGCGGACGACGACCTCGAGCATGATCGAGCGCCGCTCGGGAGCGAGCGTGTTCTCGGCGACCAGCCACTCCTGCGCCCGTCGCGCGCTGCCGACGCCGCCGGCCGGGTGCTGGACGACGCGCAGCAGCCCCGCCGGCGGGGTCTCGGGGTGCCGCACGCTGCCCTCGCCGATCTGCCAGACCGTCGGGGTCTCCTCGTCGTCGTCCAGCCGCGGCATCGCCCGGGTCCGGCGGCGCAGGAAGAGCAGGCTGGTGACGCCGGTCGCGGCCACCACCAGCACCGCGATCTCGCCCATCGTGTCCCAGGCGCGGAGGTCGACCAGCGTGACGTTGACGATGTTGTCGCCCCCGGCCAGCTTCGACGCGGCGGCCATCAGCTCGGAGATCGGGATCGCCTCGCGGGCACCGGCCGCGACGACGGTCAGGACCGCCATCAGCGTCCCGACGGTGATCCCGATCACCAGGTGCAGCCGGCGACGACCCCGCTGCGAGACCGTGCCGGTGAAGTGCGTCGGCAGCCGGCGCAGGACGAGCACCACGACGACCAGCGTCACCGTCTCGACCAGGAACTGGGTCAGCGCCAGGTCGGGCGCGCCGTGCAGCGCGAACAGGGTCGCGACCGCGTAGCCGACCGCGCCGGCCAGGATCACGGCCTTCAGACGGCGACGGGCGCGGAGCGTCAGGACGCTGGCGGCGACGATCAGGACCGCGAGGATCGGCTCGCCGGGCGAGTCCCAGAGGTAGAGACGGACGGTCCACGGCGCCCCGACCACCAGCGCGGTCGTCATCCCCGCGACGAGCACGCCGAGGATCGTCATCAGGTACACCGGCAGCGAGCCGGACTGGGTCACCCGGGCCGCCCGGACGGCGAGCCGCTCGGTCAGCGAGACCAGGCCGACGTAGCACTCGCGGGCGTCGCGGACGTGCTTCGGGCGCTCGGCCAGCGCGGTCGTCCGCCAACTGGGCGCGCGCAGCCCGCGGCGCTGGAGCAGGAGGATCCCGCCACCCCCGGCGAGCGCGAGCAGCGAGAGCCACAGCGGCAGGCCGAGCCCGTGCCAGGCGGCCAGGTGCTGCGGCGCACCGTCGCCGGGCAGGCTGTCGGCGTAGCGGGCGAGCAGCGGGTCGATCGCCGCGATCCCGATCCCGAGCACGAGCCCGCCGACGGCGAGCGCCAGCGGCGCCGCGTCGAACGCCAGCGAGGCCGGCCCCGCCTCCCGGCAGCGGCGGTCGGAGACGCCCTGCTTGACCGCGAACGCGCCCCACACGAAGCGTCCGGCGTAGGCGGCGGTCAGCGCGGCGCCGACCACGATCACGATCAGGGTCAGGGTGTCGACCGTGTCGCCGTGGGCCAGCCCCTCGAAGGCGGTCTCCTTGGCCGCGAAGCCGGCGAAGAGCGGGATCCCGGCCATCGAGGCGGCCGCCAGCGCGCCGGTCGCCGCCAGCCGGGGGCGCGAGCGGCCGAGGCCGGAGAGCACCCGCAGGTCACGGGTGCCGGTCGTCCGGTCGATGATCCCGACGACGAGGAACAGCGACGACTTGTAGAGCGCGTGGGCGATCAGCAGCGCGAGCCCCCCGAGCGCGACGGTCCGGGTGCCCTGGCCGACCAGCACCGTCAGCAGGCCGAGCTGGCTGACCGTGCCGTAGGCCAGCAGCAGCTTGAGGTCGGTCTGCCGGAGGGCGCGGACCGCCCCCAGCAGCATCGTGACCAGCCCGAGCACGAGGATCATCTCCCGCCACGGCGCGACCTCGGCGAACCCGGGCGCGAGCCGCGCCACCAGGTAGACGCCGGCCTTGACCATCGCCGCGGCGTGCAGGTACGCGCTGACCGGGGTCGGGGCCGCCATCGCCGCCGGCAGCCAGAAGTGGAACGGGACCAGGGCCGACTTCGAGAGCGCACCGACGAGCAGCAGCGCGACCCCGATCGAGACCGCGACCCCGTCGGGCGGATGGGCCACGATCTCGGAGATCCGGTACGTCCCCGCGGCCTGCCCGATCAGGACCGCACCGACCAGCATCGCGAGCCCGCCGAGGGTCGTCACGATCAGCGCGTCGAGCGCGGCCCGGCGGGCGCCGTCGCGGTCGCTGTGGTGCCCGATCAGCAGGAACGAGAGGACCGTCGTCAGCTCCCAGAAGACGTACAGGAGCAGCAGGTCGTCGGCCAGGACCAGCCCGATCATCGCCCCCGCGAAGGCGACCAGGACCCCCGCGAACCGCCCCAGCCCCTGCTCGCGAGCGGAGAAGTAGCGGGCGCAGTAGGCGAGCACCAGCGCACCGCCGCCCGCGGCGACGAACAGCAGCACCAGCGACAGCGGATCGAGCCGGAAGGCCAGCTCCAGCTGGAGCGTCGGCACCCACCGGTGGGTCGAGTCGACCGTGCTGCCGTGGGTCACGGCGCCGGTCTGGAGGGCGGCCCAGACGACCGCGCCGAGCGGCACCAGGGCCAGGAGCAGGAAGGCCCGTGGGCCGAGCCGGCGGACGAGCAGTGGCGCCAGCAGCGCCGCGACTCCGTGCGCGGCGAGGATGCCGATCACGAGGCGGCTCCACGGGCATGGCAGGGGCAGGTGCGGCGCGCGATGAGCCGTCGCTGTGGTGCCCGGACCAAGCGACCATGGTCGCAGATCGACACGGCCTCGCGGCCTGCGCGGGGACCGGGAACCGCTGCGCATCCGGGTACGCTCGACAGATGTCGTCCGTTCTCGGCACCGTCACCGGCCTGCACCGGTATCCCGTCAAGTCGATGCGCGGCGAGTCGCCGACCAGCGCCTGGATCGACGACGCCGGGCTCGACGGCGACCGGGCCTGGGCCCTGCTCGATCACCTGCGCAACTGGGCCGGCGCGAAGACCAACCGCGAGCGCTGGCGGCTCTTCGACGGGATCCTCGACCTGCGCGCCGAGACGGTCGGGGGAACGGGAGCGACCGAGGCCGGCCCCGGGAGCTCCGGCACCGTGGTGATCGGCCTACCCGACGGTCGGCGCGTCGTCGCGGGCACGCCGGAGGCCGACCGGGTGCTGTCGGACCACCTCGGCGAGGCGCTGCGGCTGGACCACGGCGACCGGGGGCACCGCTGGGGCCGCCACCACGACGGGGCCCCGCTGCACCTGGTGACGAGCGCTACTCTCGCCGCGCTCGCGGACCCGGACGGCGCCCCACTCGACCCGCTGCGGCTGCGTCCGAACCTCGTCGTCGACACTCCGACCGGGTTCCCCGACTTCGCCGAGGACCGCTGGCTCGACCAGCTGGTCCGGGTCGGCGGGGCCGTCCTGCGGGTCACCGAACGTACTGAGCGCTGCGTGATGACGACTCGGGCCCAGGGCGACGTGCTGGCGGCGGACCCGACCGTCCTGAAGCGGATCGGACGGGCCAACCGCGTCCGGGCCGGCGTCTACCTGACGACGGTGTCCCCGGGGCTCGTGAGCGTCGGCGATCGGCTGACGCTGGTCGAGGAGGCAGCGCGGACCGGTCAGGCCGTAGGTGGCGGCGAGCGGCTGACCCGCTGACCCTGGTCGAGGGCGGCGCGCGACCGTACGAGCTGCTGGCCGCGGCCTCCGCCGACCCGCTCGAGGGCCCGAGCCCGAGCGGCCCCGGGCGGCCGGGGACGGCAGGCAGGTGCGCCCCGCGACCGGCGTCGCTGGGATACTCGCCCGATGCCCGAGCCGGCCCGCACCCGCCTCACGCACGGCGAGCGCCGTGCCCTGATCCTCGATGCTGCCGCCCGGGTGATCGCCTCCCGCGGTCTCCACGCCTTCCGCCTCCAGGACGTCGCCGACGAGGCCGGCGTCTCGCAGGCGCTGGTCAGCACGCACTTCAAGTCGCGTGACGACCTGGTGATCCAGACCTTCGAGCGGGCCGACGTGCAGGCCCTCGACGGGGCGGCCGGGATCCTCGACGGCACCGCCGGTCGCGCCCGGATCGGCGCGCTTCCGGATGACCTCTCGTCGCCCGATCCCGCCGACAGCGGGCTCGCACGGATCCGGGAGTTCCTCCACCGGGCGACGATCGAGGAGACCCGCGAGGAGGGCCACGAGGGCCGTGAGCTGTGGCACCAGGTCTTCGCTCAGGCGCGCTTCTCGCCCGCGATCCGCGCCTCGGTGCGGACCCGCCAGACCGCCTGGATCGACCGGCTCGCCGACTACGTGCGCGCCGCCCAGGCCGACGGCAGCGTGACCGCGACGATCGACCCGGACCGGACCGCCCTGCTGCTGGTGACGGTGCTCGACGGCTTGACCCCGTCGCTGCGCTGCGACCTGATCGACGTCGATCAGGCGCGCGGCGTCGTCGACGACGCGATCCACGGCATCCTCGAGCCCTGATCGCGCCCGAGCCACGAACCCGGGCCACATAACTGATGGCCTGATCACTAATCTGCGTCTGGTGTCCGCCACCACGCTTCCGACCAGTCCGGCCGTCGCCGCACTCCGGACGCCGGGCGTGGCACGGCTGCTGCTGCTCTCCTTGCTGGCCCGTTCACCAATCACGGTGCTCGGCCTGCTGTTCCTGCTCCGCACCCGCGAGATGGGCGGCAGCTACGCGGTCGCCGGACTCGCGTCGGCCGCCGCCGGACTCGGGATGGCGATCGGCTCGCCGGTCCTCGGCCGGGCGATCGACCGCCACGGCCCGACCGGCGTCCTGCTGCTGACGGTCGCGGTCTCCAGCACGATGCTGATCGTCGGCGGCCTCCTGCCCAGCGCCACCCCCTCGCTGCTGCTGCTGCCGCTGGCGTTCGTGGGCGGCTTCTGCCAGCCGCCGGTCGCGCCCTGCCTGCGAACGCTGTTCGGCCAGATCGTCCCGGACCCGACGACCCGCCACGCCGCGCTCGCGGTCGAGGCGTCGGTCCAGGAGATGTCGTTCATGCTCGGGCCGCTGCTGTTCGTCAGCGTGCTCGCCGCCCACGACGCGCGACTGGGGATGGTCGCCGCCGGCGTCGCGCTGCTCGTGGCGACCACGATCTTCGCCCGCTCACGGGAGGCGCGCTCGATGCCGGCCACCGGCGTCCGCCGGGCCGCCGGAGCGGGCCCGCTCCGGTCGGTCGCGATCCGCGCGCTGCTGGCGATGTCGCTGGCGCTCGGCTTCATGTTCGGCGCCGCCGAGGTCGCGATCACCGCGACCGCCGAGCACAGCGGCCGCAGCGCCGCCCTCGGCCTGCTGCTCGCGGCCTACTGCGTCGGCAGCCTCGCCGCCGGCCTCTTCGCCGCCCACCACGGGACCGGCCCCCGCCCGCTTCGGCAGCTGGTGCTGCTGCTGATCGCCGCGACCGTCGGCCACGGCCTGCTCGCCGTCGCCCCTGGGCTGATCGCGCTCGGCGTGCTGCTGATCCTGGCCGGCGCGGCGGTCGCGCCGCTGTTCGCGATCACCTACTCGCTGTGCGGCCAGCTCGCCCCGAAGGGCACGCTGACCGAGGCCTTCACCTGGCTCAGCAGCGGGCTCTTCGCGGGCGCGGCGCTCGGCTCGGCGGGCGCCGGCGGCCTGATCAGCCTCTTCTCGCCCGAGCTGGCGTTCCTCGGCTCCTCGATCGCCGCCGGCCTCGCGACCGTGGTCGCGGTGCTCTCGATCTCGTCGCTGCGCGGCGACTAGCCGGCTGGTTCCACGGGGGACCCGTGGAGTCGACCGGCTCGCGCGCTCAGCGCCCGCGCGCCGCCAGCCACTCGGACTCCTGGCGCCCGAGCTCGCTGGCCGGGCCGTCGTCGAGCAGCCACTCGCGGACGATCCGGTGGTAGTTGACGCTCGCGTCGAGCTGGCTGCAGACCGCGATCGCCATCCCCGCCAGCCGCAGCGACATCAGGTACTCGGCCGGGACCGTCGCCCGCCGGGTCTTCTTCCAGTGCGGTGAGCGCGGGTCGCTGACCTCGAAGATCATCTGCGCGACGTGCTCGGGGACGAGCCGCGAGTCCTTGTCCTCGATCGCGAACCAGACGAGCTTCTCGGCGATCTCGAGCGCGTCGTCGGCGGTCAGGCCGGCCGTCGGCGGGATCCACTTGATGTCGAGCATGTGCTGGAGCAGCGCGTCGCCGTCCTGCTTGAGGCAGAGCCGGATCGTCTCCGCCTGGGCCTCGACCATCTCGCGCGAGATCTTGTGGAAGAGCCCGAAGTCGAAGAACGCGACCTTGCCGTCGGCCATCAGGATCGAGTTGCCCGGGTGCGGGTCGGCGGAGAACTGCCCGTCGCGCCAGATCCCGCCGTAGTAGAAGCGGAAGACGATCTCGGCCAGGCGGTTGCGCTCGTCCTGGTCCTTCTGCTGCCACGCCTCGAAGCCCTCGCCCTCGATGAACTCGGTGACGATCACGCGCTTGCCGCAGAGGCTGGTCTCGACGCCGGGGACGACGACGTACGGGTGGCCCCGGTAGAGCCGCGCCATCTGCCGCTGGTTGGCCGCCTCGAGCTCGTAGTCGAGCTCCTCGACGGTCCGCTCGCGGATCTCCTCGCCGACGGCCTGGACGTCGAGGCCGGGGGCGACCGACTTGGCCAGCCGCAGGATGATCCCGAGGTTCTGGAGGTCGGCCCGGACCGCCGCGTCGATCCCCGGGTACTGGACCTTGACCGCGGCGACGTTCGAGGCCCAGCCCTTCGGCGTCTCGTGCAGCCGGGCCTTGTAGACCTGGCCGATCGACGCGGCGCCGACGGCGGTCTCGTCGAACTCGGAGAAGACGTCGCCGAGCTTGCGCCCGAGGTCGGTCTCGATCACCTTGCGCATGTCCTTGAAGGCCACGCTCGGCGCCATGTCGCGCAGCCGCGCGAGCTTCGCCTGGAACTCCTCGCGGTGCTCGGGCGGCACCAGACCGACGTCCATGAAGCTCAGCACCTGGCCGACCTTCATCGCCGCGCCCTTCATCGTCCCGAGCACGTCGACGATCTGGTCGGCGGTCTGGAACTGCTGCTTCGACATCCGCGCGCTGCGCTCTTCGTCGGTCCGGCCGACGTTGGTCACCCGGGTCGCGCCCTCCCGCATCGCCACGCCGGCGGCCAGGCGCCCGATCGAGGCCGCCCGCCGGACGCGCCCGGTCGGCATGACGGAACCGTCGTCGATCCCGTCCTCCCGTTGGTCGCCCTTCGCGCGTCGACTCGCCATGCCGCGAATCGTACCCTGGGTCAGAAGCCGGCCCGGTGTCCCTCTCGGGAAATCCGGCCCGGCGGGCGCTAGGGGCGGCGGACCTTCGAGCCCGGGACCAGGTCATCCTTGCCGTCGGGCCAGCGGATCCAGCACTTGGTGCCACCGTCGTAGTCGCGCGCCTCGAGCACCAGCCGGACCTCGTGGTCGACGGCCAGGCCCTGGTCGTCGGGCAGCGACACGATCACGGGCTCGTCGCCCTCGGGGTCCTCGCCCGTCCAGACGCGGACGAACGGGTTGGTCGCGGCCTCGTGCCCGATCGTCGAGGGGTCGGCGTGACCGGGCCGGACGACGGTCTCCTCGGGCAGCTCGAGCAGGGTCTCGAGGACCGAGGCTCGGAGGTCCTCGAACGAGGTGCTGCCGGGGGCGCGGACGCCGCCGACCGAACCGCGGAAGAGCGTGTCGCCGGTGAAGACCTGGCCGTGCCCGTGGAAGCCGAGCATCCCGGCGGTGTGGCCCGGGATCGCCAGCGCCCGGAACTCGAGGTCGTCGCCGATCCGGATCAGCTCGCCGGCCTCGACGTTGCCGGTCACGCCGGTCACGAACTCCTCGGCCAGCGGCTGCTCCCACTCGTGGATCAGGACGTCGACCTTCCCGATCCGGTCGAGCACCGCCTCGAGCTCGGAGACGTGGTCGTAGTGGTGGTGCGTCAGCAGGACCGCGGCCGGGGTCATCCCGTGGCGGGCGGCCGCCTCCGACATCTTCGCCGCGTCGGCCCCGGCGTCGATGAAGGCGCACGGCCCTCCCGGGAAGCCGACGACATAGGAGTTCCCCACGAAGCTGGGGATCTCGATCCGTTCCACGACGAGCTCGGCCATCGCTCGATGCTCGCAGATCGGCGCGGGCCGTCCGCGGCTCGGCGGCGTCGTCCCGCTCGGGACCGAGCCCGGGCCGCGGGCCCGCCGCGCCCCTCGCGAGCGGGTGGCGGCGTCCCGCGCTACGCCGGGACGCCGCATCCCCCGCTGCCGCCGCTAGGGCGTCGGCAGCACGTAGCTGTCGAAGTTGGCGACGTTGATCGCCGGCTTGTTGCCCGTCGCCGGCGAGCCGGTGTAGCTGGTGTAGAGCCACTGCCGGAAGAACTCCGTCCAGCGCGCGCCGCGGGTCGGGTCGGTCTCCCGGACCAGCGCGATGAACTGCTCGGTGGTCGCGTTGCCGTAGGCGTGCTCGGTCAGCCAGCGCTTCATCATCGCCCGGAACTTGGCGTCGTCGGCGAAGATCTCGCGGATCGCCTCCATCGTCGTCGCCCCGCGGTTGTACATCGCGTTGGTGTCGAAGATGTCGGCCGCCGTCGGCGGGTTCGCCGGCGGGATGTTCCAGTAGCTCGTGCTCGTCGAGTTCGTGTAGTTGCTGGCGTAGCGGGCGGTCAGCGCCGTGCCGGCGTTGACGTTCGCCTGCCAGACCCACGACGAGAACTCGGTCATGCCCTCGTTGAGCCAGATGTCCTTCCACTGGGTCAGCGTGACCATGTCGCCGAACCACATGTGCGCGTTCTCGTGGGCGATCGTGGAGATCCCCGCCCCGGTCGTCGTCGCCGAGGTCGAGATCGCGTAGATCGGCTTCGACTGGGTCTCCAGCGAGTAGCCGATGCTGACCCGCGGCACGACCCCGCCGGCCGAGCTGAACGGGTACTTGACGTCGTAGTAGTCGGCGAAGTAGTCGAGGATCGACGGCGTCCGGCCGAGGTTGGTCAGCATCGTCGGCTTGCCGGTGGTGAACGTCGACTCGACCGCGGTGTAGAACGGGATCGGCGGGTTGAGGCTGCCCGGCGTCGGCGTCGTCATCACCGGGACGGCCGGGTCGGGCGAGCTCAGGTCGTACTTGCCGACGGCCATCGAGTACAGGTAGCTGGCGGTCGGAGCGGTCTCCTCCCAGAGGAACGTGCTCTTGTCCGTGGCGGTCACGCCGGTGTCGACCTTCGACTTCAGGACGCCGGTCCCGACGACGCTCCAGCCGTAGGGCACGGTCAGCTTGGTCGTGTAGGTGGCCTTGTCGAACGGCACGTTGTTGTTGGGGAACCAGCCCATCGCGCCGACCGGCTCACTGACGACGATCGCCCCGTAGGTCGTGCTCGGGACCCAGCCCTCCTGCGAGCCGTCGGGATCGACGTAGGCCTGCTGGATGCCGCCGTAGGTGACGACGACGTCGAACGTCGCCCCGTCCTTGATCCCGGTCGCCGGGGTCACGATCAGCTTGGTCGTGTCGTAGTCGACGCGGTAGCTCGCCGGGACGCCGTCGACGGTCACCTTGGTGACGCCGTTCCAGGCGGTCAGGTCGAAGCTGAGCTCCGAGAGGTTCTGGGTCGCGACCGCCGTGATCGTCGCCGTGCCCTTGAGCAGCTTCGACGAGATCGTGTAGTCGAGATCGAGGTCGTAGTGCTGGGCGTCGTAGCCGCCGTTGCCGATCGTCGGGAAGAGCGTGTCCCCCAGCGTCCGGGTCCCGGGCGAGTAGACGGTCTCGTCGACCCGCGCCGCAACCGAGCTCTTGACGGCCTCGCGGTTGCCGGCGACGTCGACGGAGAAGTACTCGATCCGCTCGCCGTCGGTCAGCGTCGGCCGGTCGGCCGGGTCGTAGACCGCGCTCTCGGTGGTCGGGTCCTCCGGGTCGGTGCCGGTCGTGTAGTGGGTCCGGAAGACCCCGGAGCCGCCGGCGTCGGTCGCCGTCAGCGTCACGGCGACGGGAGACGATTGGAGGGTCGCCGGCACGTCGTCGGTCGTCGACGGCGCGGTCCGGTCGACCGGACCCGGCGGGGTCGCCGGCGGGGCGACCGGGGGCAGGACCGGCGCGGTGATCGGCGGGGCAACCGGCGCCGGGACCAGCTTCGGCACCGCGACCGTCGAGCGCACCGCGCTCTTGCGGCACGAGCGGGCGGCCCCACGGGAGCTGCGGACGCAACCCGCCAGCAGGAAGCCACGCGGGATCTCGGCCGAGGCCGTGGTCCCCTCGAGGCGGACCTTGACCCGGAACGCGCGGGTCCGACCGGGCTTGACGCTCGCGATCGTGCCGCCGCCGAGGGCGTAGGTGATCTTCGGGTGGGCCTTGGTGCGCAGCTCGAAGGCGAGCAGCGCGCGACTGGCGCGGCCGCCCTCGTTGGTGACCTTGCCGGTCACCGTGAACGCGCTGCCCGCCTTGAGGCTGCTCGGCGGGGCGCTGATCGTCGTGATCGCCAGCCGCGCTGGCCGCGTCGTCGGCTTGGCCGCCTGGGCGCCGCCGGGGAGCGCAAGCAAGAGCCCCGCACACCCGAGTCCCGCGCAACACCGGCGCAGGCCGGTGGACGTCGTCTTCAACCGCATGAACTGTCTCCTGTGCTGTCGCACCGCCGAAGGACGTCCCTCCAGCCGGGCGCGATCGGCCCATCATCATCGAGCGAGGGGTCGCCGTGGCTTGAACGAACGGCGCAATCGGACGTGCGTCCGTACGCCAGTCGTCCCGCCGACCGAAACGGTTTGGGTCGTGTCGCGGCCAGACGCCCGTCCCACACGGCCCTCGCGCTCCGGAGCCGCCCCTCGGCCGTCCACGCGCCGTGGTGCGCGGTGCGCGTGCGACGATCGAGCACATTCCGTACCGCGCACACCGTACGTCGACCGTCGACCCGCCGTCCCACCCTCCCGGCCCAGCCGGCCGCCCGCCCCTGCCTCCGACCCCGCGGTCCGCCGCCCGCTGATGCCCCGTCCGAGCCGCCGCGGCGAGATCCTCGACGCCGCCCTCCGCTGCTTCGCCACCCGGGGCTTCGACGCCACCCGGGTCCGCCACGTCGCCGAGGAGGCCGGCGTCAGCGACGCCGCGATCTACCGCCACTTCGCCTCGCTCGATGCGGTCGCCGAAGCCCTCTTCGCGACCCACATGACGCGCTACGGCCGGACGCTCCATACGCTCGTCGGCGATCCCGAGCGGACCGTCCGCGAGCGCCTCGAGGCGTTCGTCGATACGACCCTCGACCTCTGCCGCGACCAGCCGGAGGTGTTCGCGTTCCTGGTCGACCAGCAGCCGCAGCGGATGTCGGCGCTGCCCGCCGACGCGACCTACCCGCTGCACGCGCTCGAGCAGCTGGTCACCGAGGGACAGGCCGACGGCAGCGTCGGCGCGGGCGACGTCCGCCTGCTCTCGGCGATGGTGCTCGGCTGCACGCTGCGCCCGACGATGGTCGCGCGCTACACCGCTCCCGGACGCGCGCCCGACCTCGATGCGGCCGAGACCCGCCGCGCGATCGCGCGCGGGGCCTGGGCGGTCGTCTCCAGCGAGCGCTAGCCTCGGAGCAATGGCTCGCCTGCTGCACACCTGTTACCGGATCGGCGACATCGACCGGTCGGTCGCGTTCTACGCCGCGCTGGGCTTCGAGGAGCTGGGCCGCTTCCCGATCCGCGACGAGGCGATCAACGTCTTCCTCGGCCTCCCGGGCGACGGTCCGCGGCTGGAGCTGACCTACAACTTCGGCGTCGACGGCTACGAGCTGGGCACCGGCTACAACCACATCGCCGTCTCGGTCGACGACATGGACGCCGCCCTGGTCGGGCTCGCCGCGCAGGGGATCACCCCGGAGAAGCCGCCGTACCGGGTCCGCAAGGGCGGCTCGCTGCTCTGCTTCGTGCGCGATCCGGACGGATACCGGATCGAGCTCATCGAACACGCCGACGACTGATGGGCGTGCCCTCCCGCCAGCTGCTGTTGCGGCGGGCGGTCATCGACCTCGGCTCGAACACCTTCCGGATGGTGGTGTTCGCGGTCGACCTGGACGGCGGCGCGCCCGGACGGCTGCCCGGCGGCGCCTGGCGGCAGACCGCCGAGCTCTACGAGCCGGTCCGGATCGGGGCCGAGCTCGGCCCCCGCGGCGAGCTCCAGCCGCGCCCACTGCGGCGGGCGCTGGTGGCGATCCAGCTCTTCGACCACTTCTGCCGCTCCCACGACCTCACCACCGACCGGATCGACGCGGTCGCCACCAGCGCGATCCGCGAGGCCCCGAACCAGGCCACGATCCTCGACGGCGCCCGCGGTGGCACCCGCCTCCAGCCCCGCGTCCTGAGCCGTGACGAGGAGGCCGCCTACGGCCACCTGGCCGCGATCAACTCGACGACCCTGGACGACGGCGGCGTGCTCGACATCGGCGGCGGGTCGCTCCAGCTCGTGCGGACGCGGAACCGGGCCGCGACCGACACCCGCTCCTGGCAGCTCGGAGCGGTCCGCACGACCGAGCGCTTCCTGCCCGGCGAGGGCCCGGCCAAGCTCGACGACATCAAGGCGCTCCGCCGGCACGTCGAGCGCGAGCTGGCCGAGGCCCCCTGGGTCGCGGACATCGGCGACCGGCTGGTCGGCGTCGGCGGCGCGGTCCGCAACCTCGCGGCCGCCGTCCAGCACCGCCACGGCACCACCGACCTCGGCGTCCAGGGCGTCCAGGTCCGCCGGGCGACCCTCGCGGGCCTGATCGACGAGCTGGCGGCGATGCCCTCGCGCGAGCGCCGCTCCGTAGCCGGGATCAAGCCCTCCCGCGGGGACGTGATCCTCGCCGCGGCGATCACGATCGACACCGTCCTCGACGCCGCCGGCCTCGACGCGATCGAGGCGACCGAGTTCGGGCTCCGCGAAGGCGTCTTCCTCGAACGGCACCTCGAGGAGCGGCAGCGCGCCACCGGACTGGCGGCCTACCCCGACGTCCGTGACGCCGCCGTCCAGAACCTCGCCGCCCGCTACGACGACGATCCGGCCCACAGCGCCCACGTCGAGCGGCTCGCGCTGGAGCTGTTCGACGGCTTCCACGCCTGCGGCGTCCACGACAGCGACCCGGTCGAGCGCCAGCTCGTCTCGGCCGCGGCCGCCCTCCACGACATCGGGATGGCGGTCGGCTACGACGACCACCACAAGCACGGCCGCTACCTCGTGGTCACCAACGGCCTGCCGGGCTTCTCGCCGCCGGAGACGGCCGTGATCGGCCAGGCGATCCGCTACCACCGCAAGGGCACGCCGACGATGAAGCCGTTCCGCGCGCTCGCCGGTCCCGACGACGAGGCCCGGCTCGGCCGGATCTCGGCGCTGCTGCGGCTCGCCGAGGGGATGGAGCGCGGCCACGACCAGGCCGTCCGCTCGGTCGCCTGCCGCCGCGACGGCGACCGCCTGACCCTCCACATGCGCTGCGGCGCGGACGGCGCGCCGGTCGCGCGCTGGGCGGCCGAGGGACAGGCCGCGCTCGTCCGGCGGGCGTTCGGCGTCGAGCTGGCGGTCACCGAGACCGCCGCGTAGCGGGTCTCGGGGCGACGCCGGCGCCCAGTCGCTTCGGCGGCACGGCCCCGGCGAAGACCCGGAAACGCCCGTACCGACTGAGCTGCCGTCGGCCGGGACCCTCCCCTAAGCTGCACGGATGCCCTCGGCCCCGACCTTCCTCGCCCGTGGCCCGTGGGCCCCGGAGGACGTGTCGTTCGCCTGGACGGACGAGCCGTTCACCCCCACGCCCCAGACGACCGCCGCCGCCGACGAGGCGATCGCCGCGCTCAAGGCCCGCAGCTCGCCGAGCCACGACGGGATCTCGACCCGGCTGGTCGCGCACGCGGTCGACGAGCAGGGCCGCCTGCACCTCGAGCTCCAGCCGGTCCGCTGGGCCCTGCGCCTGCTTCCCGGCGGCGCCGCCCGCTCGATGACGGGCCAGTGCGTGGTGCGCAGCCACGACGGCCGATGGCTCGCCGGCCGCCGCGCGGCGTGGGTCGCGACCTGGGCCGAGCGCTGGACGCTCGGCGCCGGTGGTGCCGTCGACCCCGGCGAGTCGCCGATGCACACGCTCGAGCGGGAGCTGCGCGAGGAGTGGAACGTCAGCGCCGAGCGGCTCCGGGGCGAGGCCCTGCTGCTGCTGCCGAGCGACCTGGTGATGTTCGTCGGCGTCGCCTGGCTGCCGGCCGGGGCCGAGGTCGAACGTGACCCGGAGCATGACGAGCACGAGTGGTGGCCGGCCGACGTCGGCGCCTGGCCCGACCACGCCGAGCCGGCCCTGCGGGCGATGGCGCGGATGATCGAGGCGAGCGAGTGACCGCCCTCGGCCGGATCCCGGAGCGGCGCGCAGGCGGCGGGCGAGCCGCCTTCCTCGTCCCCTCGTTCCGGACGTTGAAGTGGTTGTCGTTCCTCCACTCCACCATCTACATCGGTCTCCTGATCTGCTGGATCACCGGCGCGGCCCCCGGGCTCAAGACGGCGTTGGGGTGGGGGCACGGATGGGGGTGGATCATCATGTGCGTGCTCTGCGTGGTGGCCCTCCGTGCCCGGGTGATCCCGCTCTGGCTGGCGGCCTGCGTCGCGATCATCGGCGCGGTCGGGCCGTTCGTCGGCTCGATCGGCTTCGTCGTCGAGGAGCGCCGCCGGGCGCGCCTCGCAGGTTCCTGAACCAGCGTCTCGCCGACGGGACCGGCCCGCCCTGTCCGGCCCTGTGTCCGACCCGTCGGCAGACACGCCGGACGACACCCGCGCGGTGCCCGCGATCCGCGGCCGCGGGTACCGTCGCCGACCCCCGCGGCTCGTGGCCCCGACGGCCATCCCCGGATCTGCCGGTCACTCCGGAAGTGGGACCGGATGCCACCGCCCCGGAGGAGCGGCGGCGGTGTGTCCCGGATCACGCAATTCGAGAGCCGCAAACATTCGATACAAGCACGGTTTTCACCGCTTTCGGTAGCCCACCGCCGCGCGCAGGGGCAAGTGCTAGGTTCGATGTCTCATGGCGGCAGGCACGACGGTCCAAGTCACTCTCCCCCAGATGGGCGAATCGGTCGCTGAGGGCACGGTGCTCGAATGGCTCAAGCAGCCGGGCGACCGAGTGACCGAGGGGGAGGAGATCGTCGTCATCTCGACCGACAAGGTCGACGCCGAGATCCCCGCCCCCGTCTCCGGCGTGCTCGTCGCGGTCCACGCGAGCGAGGGCGAGACGGTCCAGTCCGGCTCGGTCGTCGCCGAGATCGACCCGAGCGGCGAGGCGGACGTCGAGTCGAACGGCACCGGCGACGGGGCCGTCCCCGCGGCCCCGGCGAGCAACGCGACCGGCACCGGTCCCGCCGACGTGCTCGCCGTCGGCGGCGAGCTGGTCGACGTGGTCACCCCGTCGGCCGGCGACTCGGTCACCGAGGCGACGCTGCTGGAGTGGCTCGTCGACGAGGGCGCCGCCGTCACCGAGGGGCAGGACCTGCTCGTCGTCTCGACCGACAAGGTCGACATGGAGCTGCCCTCGCCCGCCACCGGCGTGCTCGAGAAGCGGCTGTTCGGCGACGGCGACACGATCCACCCGCAGGAGGTCATCGGCTACGTCCGCGCCGGCTCCGCGGTCACCGCCCCCGCCTCCCCGGAGGGCTCCGCCGCCCCCGCGACGTCGATCCCGTCCGGCAACGGCCCGGCCGCGATCCCCGCCGACGCCAAGGCGACCCCGGTCGCCGCCCGCGCCGCCGGCGTCGAGGGCGTCGCGCTCGACAAGGTCCGCGGCACCGGCCCCCTGGGCCGGATCACCAAGCAGGACGTGCTCGACGCGAAGGCCAACGGCGGTCGCTCGAGCGCCGAGGTCCACCGCACCCCGCTCCGTGGCGGCGCCGCCGCGCTCGCCCGCGGGATGGCGGAGAGCCTGACCACCCCGACGGCGACCTCCTTCCGCACGCTCACGATCACCGCCCTCGACGGCCGCCGCAAGCAGCTCAAGGCGGCCGGCGAGAAGGTCTCCTTCACCCACCTGATCGGCTACGCGATCGCCCGTGCGGCGACCGAGGAGATGCCGGTCATGGCCTACACCTACGACGAGGCCGACGGCCCCGACGGTGCGGTCGTCGACCACGGCCAGGTCAACCTCGGGATCGCGGTCGACGTCGAGCGGCGCGGCAAGCGCACGCTGATGGTCCCGGTGATCCGCGACGCCGGCCGGCTCAGCTTCCGCGAGTTCCTCGACGCGTTCAACGACCTGATCGCCCGCGCCCGCGACAACAAGCTCACGGCCGACGACCTCCAGGGCGCCAACGTCCAGCTGACCAACCCGGGCGGCATCGGCACGATCGCCTCGGTCCCGCGGCTGATGAGCGGCAACGGCACGATCGTCGCCACCGGCTCGATCGCCTACCCGGTCGGGCTCGGCGAGGTCGGCGACCTGATCGGCGCCGAGAAGGTCATGACGATGACCTCGACCTACGACCACCGGATCATCCAGGGCGCCCAGTCCGGCCAGTTCCTGAAGACGGTCGAGGAGTACCTCCAGGGCGAGCACGAGTTCTACGAGCAGGCCTTCGCCGACCTCGGCGCCACCCTCGGCCCGGCGATCGAGAAGCCGCAGCCGAAGCTCGAGGGGCTCGTCGCCCCCCGCGCGGACGGTGCTCTCGCCGCCGGTGCCGGCAAGGGCGAGCTGCCGTCGCTCGACCTGCTCCAGGCCGTCCAGGCCGCGACCTCGCTGATCCGCGCGATCCGCAGCCACGGCCACCTGCTGGCCAAGCTCGATCCGCTCGAGGCGCCGCCGACCGCCGCGCCCGAGGAGATCGCCCGCGAGATCGGCGTCGACCTCGAGAAGCTGGGCCTGTACCAGCAGCACCTCGAGCAGATCCCGTCCTCGATCCTGCGGACCTACATCCCGAACCCGGGGCCGACGCTCGCCGACGTCCTGCCGCAGCTCCGCGACACGTACTGCGGCACGATCGCGTACGAGGTCGAGCACATCTCCGACAACGACCAGCGGATCTGGCTGCGGGAGAAGATCGAGTCCGGCGAGTTCCAGGGGCCGCTCTCGCCCGAGAGCAAGAAGGGCCTGCTCCACCGCCTGATCCAGGTCGACTCGTTCGAGCGGTTCATGCAGAAGGCCTACCTCGGCCAGAAGCGGTTCTCGATCGAGGGCCTCGACATCACCGTCCCGGTGATCGACGAGCTGATCCAGCTCGCCGGTGCCCGCGCCGGCGCCCAGGAGGTCATCATCGGGATGGCCCACCGTGGCCGCCTCAACGTGCTGGCCCACAACCTCGGCCGGCCCTACGACGCGCTCTTCACCGAGTTCGAGGGCGGCTCGGCGATCGCCGCCGCCAAGACGGTCACCCAGGACCTCCAGGGCGGCACCGGCGACGTCAAGTACCACCACGGCGCCAGCGGCCGCTACGAGCTGCCCGACGGCAAGACGATCGGCGTGGTGCTGGAGAGCAACCCGTCGCACCTCGAGTTCGTCAACCCGGTCGTGCTCGGCGCCGCGCGCGCCGTCCAGACCGACCGCGGCCAGGCCTCCGGCCCGCGGGACGAGGACGTCGCGCTGCCGATCATCGTCCACGGCGACGCGGCCTTCCCCGGCCAGGGCGTCGTCGCGGAGTCGCTGAACCTGCAGACGCTCGAGGGCTACCGCGTCGGCGGCTCCGTGCACCTGATCTGCAACAACCAGGTCGGCTTCACCACCGACCCGACCGATTCGCGCTCGACCCGCTGGTCCTCGGACCTGGCCAAGGGCTTCGACGTGCCGATCATCCACGTCAACGCCGACGACGTCGAGTCCTGCATCAACGCGGTCCGGCTGGCGTTCGCGTTCCGTCAGAAGTTCGGGCACGACGTCCTGATCGACCTGATCGGCTACCGCCGCTACGGGCACAACGAGTCGGACGAGCCGGCATACACGCAGCCGCTGATGGCCGAGATCATCAAGCAGCACCCGCGCGTCTCGGAGCTCTACGCCGAGCGCCTGGTCGCCGAGGGCGTGCTCTCGCAGGAGGAGGTCGACGGTCAGCGCAAGCAGATGGGCGACCACCTCGGCGAGCTGCACCAGGGCGTCAAGCGCAAGGTCAAGGAGTGGCAGGAGGCCGGCGGGTCGATCGACACGTCCGCCACCGGCACCTACCTGATGGACCGCTCCCGCTCCGAGGAGCCGGTCACGAAGGTCCCGGCCGACCAGCTGCGTGAGCTCAACGACGCGCTGCTGACCGTCCCCGACGACTTCCACTGGAACGCCAAGCTCCAGAAGCAGATGGAGAAGCGCCGCGAGGCGCTCGGCCCCGACGGCGGGATCGAGTGGGCGCACGCCGAGGCCCTGGCCTACGCGTCGCTCGTCCACGAGGGCGTGCCGGTCCGTCTGACCGGCCAGGACTCCGAGCGCGGCACGTTCTCGCAGCGCCACCTGGTCCTGCACGACGCCAAGACCGGCGCGGGCTACGCGCCGATCCGCCACATCCCCGGCGCTCAGGCGCCGATGGAGCTCTACAACTCGCCGCTGTCCGAGACCGCGTGTCTCGGCTTCGAGTACGGCTACTCGCAGGAGGCGCCCGAGGCGCTGGTCCTGTGGGAGGCGCAGTTCGGCGACTTCATGAACGGCGCTCAGGTCATCGTCGACCAGTTCATCGTCTCCGGCCTGGCGAAGTGGGGGCAGACCTCGCGTCTGACGATGCTGCTCCCGCACGGCTACGAGGGCGCCGGTCCGGAGCACTCCTCCGCCCGCGTCGAGCGGTTCCTGCAGCTGGCGGCCGAGGGCAACATCCGCGTCGCCAACGTCACCACCCCGGCGCAGTACTTCCACCTGCTCCGCCGCCAGGCGCTGATCGAGAAGCCGCGTCCGCTGGTCGTGATGACGCCGAAGTCGCTGCTGCGCCTGCCCCAGGCCCGCAACCGGATCGAGCACCTGTCGGAGACCCGGTTCTTCCCGGTCCTCGGCGAGCCGGGCGTCGACGCCAACGCCGTCACCCGCCTGATCCTCTGCACCGGCAAGATCTTCTACGACCTCCGCCAGCACGAGATGCGGCAGGACAACCCGCAGGTCGCGATCGGCCGGGTCGAGCTGCTCTACCCGTTCCCGGAGGAGGGGCTGCGCGACCTGATCGGCGCGTACCCGAACCTGCGCGAGGTCGTCTGGGTCCAGGAGGAGCCGCGCAACATGGGGCCGCGTGCGCACATGGCCCCGCGCCTCCAGCAGATCCTCCCCGACCACCTGGCGATCGGCTACGTCGGCCGCCCGGAGCGCGCCTCCCCGTCGGAGGGCTACCCGGCCGCCCACACGATCGAGCAGAACCGGATCGTCAAGACCGCGCTCGACGTGTCGGCCCCGGTCTCGCAGTTCCCGAAGCGCTCCCCCGGCAACCGGTAGTCGTTCGGGGTGGGCGGCCGGCGCATCGCCTGCCGCCCACCCCGACCGGCTCGGTCAACCCGCCGCCCGCTCAGGGGGCGTGGGTCGCCGCGAACAGGTAGCGGGTGAGCGCATCCAGCTGGGCGGGGGTGAGGCGGGTCCCGAAGTCGCTCGGCATCAGGTTCGGCGGGAAGCCCTTGGTGATCACGGCGTTCGGCGCGACGATGTCCTGACGGATCGCGGCCAGGTCCGCCTGCGAGAGCCCCGTGTCGAGGTCCGGCCCGATCGTGCCGCTCGTGCCCGCGTCCGCCAAGCGGTGGCAACCGCCACAGCCGCCCTCGCCGGTGAAGACCGCCCGTCCCTCGGTCGCCACCGCACCGAGCGCCCGCAACCGCTGCTGCGCCGCCGCCTGCTGCCCCGGCGGCGTCGTTCCGGTGACGCCCGGCGCACCCCCGCTGCCCTGCCCGATCCCGACGATCGCGCCCCCGAGCACCAGGGTCACGACCGCGGCGAGCGCGATCCCGATCCGGGTGTCGGCCGCCGCCCGCGGCCCTGCGCCGGCGCCGTCGACGATCCGGCCCCGGGCCGCCGCGACTCCGGCGAGGGTCAGCAGGACCGCCACGATCTCGCTGATCAGCGTCAGGGTCGCGCGGCTGTCGTAGCCGGCCTCGTGGAAGCCGAACAACCCACCGCTCGTCCGGGTCAGGAGGATCGCCGCGATCGCCCCCAGGTTGAGGCCGAGCGCGGTCACCACGAAGAGCCCCGGGCGCCGGGCCACCAGCAGCAGGATCACGACCAGCGACGTGATCGCGTTGAGCAGGAACAGCGGGCCGATCACGTGGATCTCGCGGTAGCCCTGGTGGAACAGGTGCGCGTGCTCGTAGCCGCCGATCCCGACCGCGACCGCGGCGAGGCCGAGCAGCAGCGTCGCCGGTCCGGGCAGATCGGTTGGCTCGAGCCAGCGAGCCGGGCGAAGCAGAGCGCGATCCATCTCGCGAGGTATACGTGGTCGGTGGGACTCCAGGGTCCGTTCGGCCTGCGACGATCGACCGATGGTCTGGCTCCAGCGCACGTTCGAGCTCCATCCGCGGCCGCGCGGCTTCCACCTGGTCACCGACGAGGTGGTCGCCGTCCTGCCCGAGCTGGGGACGGTCGAGGTCGGCCTGCTGCACGTCTTCTGCCGCCACACCTCGGCCGCGCTGACGCTGAACGAGAACGCCAGCCCCGACGTCCGCGTCGACCTGCGCCGGTGGTTCGACGACGCCGTCCCCGAGGACGGGCCGTACACGCACACGCTCGAGGGGCCCGACGACATGCCGGCCCACGTCAAGACCGCGTTGCTCGGACCCGACCTGACCGTCCCGGTGACGCGCGGACGGCTGGCGCTGGGCACCTGGCAGGGGATCACCCTCTGCGAGCACCGCGACCACGCCGGGCCCCGTTCGCTGGTGCTGACGCTGACCGGCGCGGAGCGGTAGGGCCGGGCCCGTTCCGCCACGAGGCATCCCCGCAGCGCAGCGCGTACCATCCGGCAGTCCATGGCTACCGACGCAGCTTCCTCTGAGACGAACACCACCGCCACGGTGCTGCGCGCGACCGAGCGCCAGATCCGTCTGCGCCTGGACGAGGCCGCCGGTGGCCGCGAGGTCACCAAGCGGGTGACCGTTCCCGCGTCCGCCCGCGAGTCGCTCGAGGGCGCCGTCGTCCCGGTCGTCGTCTCCGGCAGTGGCGATCGGGTGCGCGTCGAGCTGGCCGACGACTGGCTGAGCGCCGTCGGGACCGCCGCCCCCAAGCCGGCCGCGAAGAAGCCCGCCGCGAAGGCGAAGGCACCGGCCGCCAAGAAGCCGGCCGCCGCCCGCAAGCCGGCGGCGAAGAAGCCCGCCGCCGCCAGCGACGTCGCGCCCGCCGAGGAGGCCCCCGCCGCCGCGAAGGCCCCGGCGAGCAAGGCCAAGCCTGCCGCGAAGAAGCCCGCCGCGAAGGCCCCCGCCGCCGAGACCGCCGCCGCTCCCGAGGCCGCCGCCGAACCCGCACCGAAGCGCCGCCGCACCCGCAGCGGGGCCAGCACCGCGACCGAGGAGACCCCGGCCCCCGCCGCCGAGGCCCCCGCCGCCGCCGAGGTCCCCGCCGCCGCCGAGGCCCCCGCCGCCGCCGAGACGCCCGCCGCTGAGGCCGGGCCGAAGAAGCGCACCCGGACCCGCGGCAAGGCGGCCCCCGAGGCCGCGGCCGAGGCGACGCCGGCCGCCGCCCCCGCGAGCGAGGGCGCCCCGAAGCGCTCGCGCCGCTCGCGCAACAAGAAGGCCGCGGCCCCCGCTGCCGCCCCCGCACCGGTCGCCGAGGTCAGCGCCGAGACCGCAGCTCCCGCGGCCCCGGCCGCCGCCGAGGCCACCAACGAGGGCGACGCGGCGAAGGCCGGTCGCGGCTCGCGCTCGCGCTCGCGCAACGCCAAGAAGGCCGCCGCCCCCGTGATCGAGAAGGTCGATCCGGAGCTGGTCCGCACGCGGATCGCCGCCGCGATCGAGCTGGTCCGCGGCGCCCGCCGCTGACCGACGCTCAGCCGGCGCGACGCGGCCGCGGCCGCGTCGCCGTCGCGCGGTCGCGGATCTTCCGCACCAACCGCAGCTCGTCGCGCACGTCGACCGGAGCCTCGTGCTCGCCGGTCCGTCGCGCGACCCTGTCGGCGACCAGCTCGCTGGTCACCGGCTCGAGCCGGCGCACCGGCAGCGTCCGCTCGCGCAGCCGCCCGTCGGGCTCCCGCTCGATCCGCACCGCTCCGGCGTCCGGACGGCTGCAGACCGCCTCCTCCAGCTGCCCGTCGACGAACAGCAGGCCGCAGTAGTCGTCGGCGGTCCACCCGTCGGGCAGGCGCCCCGAGGAGACCGCCTCGCGGTAGACCACCCCGCGCTCGGGCTGCTGCCGGTCGTGAACGCTCAGCGAGCCCGCGATCAGGCCGAGGCCGTCGGTCGGCTTCGGCCGGCCGGAGGACTTCGAGACCCCGCCCTGCATCCAGCACATCGCACCCGCGCTGAGGCCCGCGAGCACCGTTCCTCGCCGGTTGGCCTCGATCAGCAGGTCGCTGACGCCGTGGACCCGCCAGAGCGCGAGCAGGTTGTACATCGAGCCTCCCCCGACGTAGATCACGTCCTGTCCGAGGATCAGCGTCTCCAGCGACTCCTCGAGCTGGTCGAGATGGAAGAGCGACAGCTGCCGCGGCCGGCACGGCCAGCTGCCGAAGACGCGCCCGAAGCGGGTGATCTGCTCCTGCTGGTCGCCGCTGGCGGTCGGCAGGAAGAGGATCCGCGGCCGGGCGACGGGCGCCAGCGACAGGATGTAGGCGTCCAGCGCCGGCCGCCCCGGCTCCATCGTGAAGCCGCCGCCGCCCATGCAGAAGATCGGCCCACCGGTCACGCGGCCACGGCCCGCGAGCCGGCGGGGCGGGGCAGGGCGGTCGCCGGGGCCACGCCGGCCACCGGCCGCGCTGGGGCGGCGTCCTCCTCGGACGCACCCGCCTCCTCCCCGTCGCCGGCGCCGGGCACCTCGAGCTCCGACGCGCCCAGGTAGCGCGCCGCCATCCGACGCTCGTGCACCTGGCCCTGGACGCCGATCCGGACCTCGTAGGCGGTCGACCCGTGGCGCGACGTCACGACCTCGTCGAGCGCCGTCCCGACGAAGCTCAGCGCGGCGCCGTCCTCGACCCCGTAGCCCGGCCGGAGCCCAGTCGCGACCATCCCGCGGTAGGCCGCGCGACGCTCCGGCTCGCCGTCGTAGTGGACGCAGTTGCTTTGCGGCAGCAGGCCGAGGCCCTTGACCCGCTCGCTCGGCCCGTGGAAGGCGGAGACCGCGTCGCTGAACCAGCAGAGCGACCCCGCGGAGAGCCCGCAGAGCACGACGCCCCGCTGCCACGCCCGCCACAGGGTGCGGTCGAGGCCGTGGGCCCGCCAGGCCCCCAGCAGGCTCTTCAGCGACCCGCCGCCGACGTAGATCACGTCTTGGGAGAGCAGGTGCGCCTCGATGTCGCCCTCGACCGCACCGGCAGTCGTGTCGCGGCGGAACAGCGACAGGTGCGACGGCTCGCTGCGCCCGCCGCCGAACCGCCGGTAGAAGCGGACGACGTAGTGATCGGCGTCGCCGGAGGCGGTCGGCAGGAAGCAGATCCGCGGTCGCTCGGCGCCGGACAGCTCCAGCACGTAGTCGTCCATCAACGGGTTCTTCGGTTCCATCGAGAACCCGCCTCCGCCGAGGGCCACGATCCGTGAGGGTCTGTCGGTCACGTCCCAAGCATGCTCCGCCGACGGCCCCCGCTGTCCGTCCCGATGTACGAGGTACGACCCGTCGAACTCGCCCCAGTGGACGGGTCGGTTTGAGGGGTTCGTGGACCAAGCAGGTCGGTACGCGAGGCCGAGAGCTGTGCACCCGCACTGCCGAGGCACTTGCGTGCCGAGATGCGCCGTGTCCACGGACGTCTCAGACGACCCGTCTACTTCCCGGCCCAGACCGGCGCGCGCTTCTGCTTGAACGCCGTGGCGCCCTCGCGCGCGTCCGCCGACATCAGCACCGGACCGGCGATCTCGCCCTGCTTGGCCCAGAAGTCGGCCTCCTGCCAGTCGCCCTGGGCCTGGAGGATCCGCTTCGACGCAGCCACCGCGAGCGGCCCGTTCTCGGCGATCCGGTCGGCCAGCTCGAGCGCGACGGCGAGCGCCTCCCCCGGCTCGGCGAGGCGGTTGACCAGGCCCAGCTCGTAGCCGCGCTCGGCGCTGATCGGGTCGCCGGTCAGGGCCAGCTCCATCGCGATCCCCAGCGGCAGCCGCTCGGGCAACCGGCGGAGCGCGCCGCCGGCCGCCACCAGCGAGCGCTTGACCTCGGGAATCCCGAGCTTCGCGTCACGGGCGGCGACGAGCAGGTCGGCGCCGAGGGCGATCTCGAGCCCGCCGGCGACGGCGAAGCCCTCGACCGCGGCGATCACCGGCTTGCTCGGCCGGACCTGGGTCATCCCGGCGAACCCGCGCTCGGGGTCGAAGGGCAGCTCGCCGCGCGCGAACGCGCCGAGGTCCATGCCGGCGCAGAAGCCCTTGCCCGCCCCGGTCAGGACCCCGATCGTGAGCGTGTCGTCGTCCTCCAGCTGGCGGATCGCCGCCGCGATCCCGGCCGAGAGGGCCTTGTTGACCGCATTGCGCTGCTCCGGTCGGTTGATCGTGATCACGAGGACCGCGCCGCGGCGGTCGACGAGTACGGGCTGGTCGTCGCTCATGACCGCCAGCCTAGCGCGGGCCCTACCGTCGGTAGGACGAATCGTCGAGCGCCGCGGGGCGCCCCTCGCTCTCGTCTAGGCTGCCTGCATGCGCGAGGTTGCCGAGGACGTCTTCCACCTGCCGCTGTCGCCGCGGTCCAGCGTCAACGCGTACCTCGTCGGCGACGTGCTCGTCGACGCCGGCTTCTCGTGGCAGGGCGGTCGCGTGCTCTCCCAGATCCGCGGCCGGATCGTCCAGCGCCACGTCCTCACCCACGCCCACGTCGACCACGCCGGCGGGACCCGCAAGGTCATCGACGCGCTCGGGATCCCGGTCCAGGCCGGGACCGACGACCTGCCCGCACTGCACAGCGGCGACGTCACCCTCGAGGTCGCCGCGCCGCTGCGCAAGCTCAGCTCGTACTACGCGAGCTTCAGCGCCGTGCCCGAGGCGGGCGCGCTGCGCGAGGGCGACGAGGTCGGCCCGGGCTTCGTCGTGCTCGACACCCCGGGCCACAGCGCCGGCCACGTCAGCCTCTGGCGCGAGCGCGACGGGGTCCTGATCTGCGGCGACGTGCTCAACAGCATGAACCTGGTGACGACCCGTCCCGGCCTCCAGGAGCCGCCGACGGTCTTCACCCCGGAGCCGGCCCGCAACCGCGCGTCGATCCGGCGGCTGGCCGCGCTCGAGCCGCAGCTGGTGCTCGTCGGGCACGGTCCGCCGGTGCGCGGCGCGGCGAGCAAGCTCCGGAGCTTCGCCGCCGAGCTCGGCGACTGAGCCGCTACGCCCGCGACTTCCCGACCCAGTAGCGCGGGCCGGGGCCGAGCCGGCCGAGGCGATCGTCGGGGTTGACCAGCTTGCAGCGGTCGAGCGAGAGGCAGCCGCAGCCGATGCACTCGGTCAGGCCGACCTTGAGTCGCTCCAGCTCGGCCATCCGCTCGTCGATCCGCGCCTCCCACAGCTCGGAGAGCTTGGCCCAGTCGCGGCTGGTCGGCGCGCGATCGGCCGGCAGCTTGTCCAGCTCGACGGCGATCTCGTCGAGGCTGAAGCCGACCCGCTGGGCGAAGACGATGAACGCGATCCGGCGGACGACCGGCCGGCGGTAGCGACGGTGCTTGGCCGCCGTCCGCTCGGAGCTGATCAGCCCGCGTTCCTCGTAGTAGCGGAGCGCGGAGGTGGCGACGCCGCTGCGTTCCGCGACGGCGCCGATGGTCAGGAGCTCGGACATCCCCTACAGCAGAGCAGATCCGCCCCCGAACCCGAAGCACGCTTGAAGAACGGGCGGCGGGAGATAACGGGCAGCCGGAGGAGACGGTCAGCCGCCACCAGCCGGAGAGGATCCCGATCACGCCCATCCGCGGGCGCACGGCGTAGGTCTTGCAGCCCGGCTGACCGAGGTCCGCGTTGGTCAGCTGCTCGTAGCGGAAGCGCTCGGGCTCCCGGTACATCTCGACCAGCCGTTCGCGGCCGGTCTGCTCCCGGGCGCGACGCTCGCGGACGACGGCCTGCGCCTCGTGCAGCCGGACGACGAGGTCGTCGCGCAGACGCTCGAGCTGCTCCAGCGACAGCAGCCGCGGGGTCGGCGGCGGTTCGGACGTGCGCGGATCGGAGACGATCCGGTCACGGGCGCCGCGGGTGAAGTCGACGACCTGGACGGTGGCGAGCTGGTGCTCCAGCCTCGCGACCTGACGGCGGAGGGCCTGACGCGCGGCACGCAGGTCGGCGGGCGTCGCGAGCGGCGCTGCCGTGACCTGATCGGTGCGATACATCGGTGTCCTCCCTCTCTCGCGGGCCGGAGCCCGACGCTACCACCGGCGGGTGCGCCCGCCAACCCCTTCGGGCAGGCCTGTCGGTCGTCAGCCGATCTCGAGCAACGAGCGACAGGTCC